>CAWBHQ010000013.1:0-162493 GCA_963788755.1 uncultured Nitrososphaerales archaeon | reverse complement strand
CAATTGGGAATCATGCTCTTCAGAAGACGACGATTCAAGGTATATTATGCAATTCTTTTCAAAAGCTATCATCTGATAAGGCCAAAGAAATTATCAGAAATGCAGGTATTGAAGCAAAAGAGGCTGATAAATACAGTGAGCATGAGCTCATCAAAATTGTTAATATTTGCAGACAAACTAAATTTCAATCCCCTAATGTAGATCATTTGAGCCCAATTGGAGAACGAATCTTTACAGTAGGAATGAGTACAGAAAAGCTTATCTTTACTAGGAAAGAAAACGCGATCTCAGATGTCAACTTAGCGCCAAAAATATCAACAAGAGAGATGAAACCCACACTAACAGGATATTCATCACGTGCATGCATAATTAACAATAGACCAACGGTAGTAGAATGCGGACTTGCATATGGTGGTAATCTTTCTTTTTTCAGTCTCTACAGATTTGCGAACAAGATACCGCTGCTTTATGATGAAGGATCTGACGTAACTGAGGGAAGTTATTTCGGAGGTAGAACTTAACAAAATGGGTGTATCCAAGAAACAAGTTAAAGAGCAATTCAGTGGTCTCGATTCCCGATCGGACCGCGCGATAGATCTCCTTCCTATTCATATATTTTTTCATATATGTTCTACAAAAATACCATACAAGACTGCAGGAAAAGAGAGTATTGCATCAGAAGGTGAATTGAAAAAATACATGAAAGCCTGTCTTAGTGACCTCTACAGGAAAGTGAGTAAGCAGATACGACATGAAATGCATTTGAAGGATGCAGAGAATAGGCTAAAACTTTACAAGTATTATATACCTTTGATAGTAAATGCAATTTCTGAATCTATTGACGTTAGCGCTGAAGATCTGACCAACAGCTTTTTGACTTTGGTTGATAGGCATATCAAGAAGGAAGTCTCTCACCCGCGATCACTAAAGGCCAACGCCGAGGATCACGCAGTCCCAGAACAGCGTAATAATGTTCGAGGACAACAGAAGGATTCGACATCTAAAGAAAGATCTTGGGTCACCAAATCGCGGAAATCTTTGAAATTGAAACGTGTGGACAGTACGCAGGAGAAAATCGAGAATTTCATGACATCTTCAGAGGAATCTGGTTAGTCATGGCTGCTATGGACAAACGCCATAAAGAGACAATTAAAAAGATAAGGCTAATTATGAAGGATATTAGTAATGATGTCCTTTCAGAAAAAAGAATGCCTTCTCTTGATATAACAAAGATTGGTTATGATAACACGGTTTGGTCAGAAGAGAAAAGAATGCTTACGGTAGGAACAAAGACAGTCCACATAAGTCCAGATACGACCAAAAAAATTCCAACGTTTTCGCAGTATATTGTAATGTCCAATGCTGTTAGGAAATTATTAGATGAGCAAATGGAAAGTACTATTAGAGGAATGTACTACGCGACCCTTAGCACAGTAGGAGATGAAAAGAATAAGCAAAAATTCTGGACAAGCCAAGACGCATCAGACGATGCTATCAAGGCTGTTGAATTGTTGACTGGAGTTCCACGTGAAGAGTTTTCTGTTACCTCGAAGCCGAAGGGAATGATTTCAGGTCCCATCTTACTACGTGTTGGAGGGGATATAATAGACTGCAATCTCGGTAGTCGTGCAACATCACAATTGATTCCTACTAATATCATGGATGTGGAAATAGTTGACGTCAAAGCCGACTTTGTGATGGTAGTTGAGAAAGACACCGTTTTGAATAATATTAGAAAATCTGGGTTTATCCAAAAATATAATGCGATTTTGATGACTGGGTCAGGGGAACCCGATAGGGCAACAAGGATGATGGTGAAGACCTTAAATGAAGTGTGGAAAAAACCAGTGGTGGTATTTGCAGACGCAGATCCTTGGGGATTAGGGATCGCATTGAGATACAAAATTGGTAGCGAATCCCTGAGCTACGATAGCGATAGACTAGTCACTCCAGATGCGAAGGTACTGGGCATGATGTTTTCTGATATATATGATTATAATATCCCTGAAGTTGCTCGACTTACGGCATCAGACGAAGATCTAAACAGGGCCAATGACATGAAAAAGAAACAATGGCTAAAGGATAAGAAATGGCAAAAAGAATTGAGTCTCTTTCTCAAGAATAAGGAAAAATGTGAACTTGATGCCTTCTTTAAGCATGGTTTCAGATATTTGGCTGAAACATATCTTCCTCGAAAACTGCGAGAGTCAGGCATCTTGTAGAGGTCATGACTAATAGGCTATTCTAAACCAAGGCGGGCCATGTCATTTGTTCTTTGAACGAGTTGACATCATTCGGTATTAGCATCAGAATTTGCCGCAATTATACGATCTTCCAAATTCATAGTAACGACAATATATTTATTAGTACAAGAAGCTAATATACCCACCGCACAACTTACTAATGCATAAATAAAAATAAATTGTTGAACTCTGAGAGACTGAAATTGGGTAAAAATCTTGACTGACCTAATTAAACAGGAAATTCAATGATTTCATGTATATACCAGCAATCTCTTTTAGTCGAAGATGTTCCTATTCTATGGAGGTAATTTAGATACAGGTGCTTGGCAAGGATCAGAAGTGTTGTCCTATACATCAAGCAGTTCGATCAGTGGACATATTGGGAAATCTACATGCTGGATCCTTCTTGCCATGCTTCTCAATTTTTCAAAGGCTCCAGCTCTTGCCTCCATTGGCTTACTGCGGTGACCTTGCGCGAAAGCTGTATCAGCTGTTCATAGGCCCACTTGATCCCCATGTCTACTATGTAATTTCCTAGCCGTGGTCCTTTCTCAGCGTTAATTAAGATTTTATAAAGCACTTTGAAAAATCCTTTTGGTTTCAGCCCTTTCTTCTGAGCGATCGAGAATATCTCTGACTGAATAGTAATAGCAAGTTCGCCTTTATCATTGATGACTTCCAAATTCTTTAGATAGCGTATCAGTTCAAGCAGTGCCTCCTCTTCAGTCTTAGAAACATCTATCTCAGTACTCAGAAGCGTTGTTGATAGATAGTCCTTTGACCAGTTCGATGCCAGTTGTATCTTCAAAATCAGCGATTCGCTCTTATTCTTTACCAACTTGTACTTTACCAATCGATCATATACTTTGTTCACCACTTTTTCATCTTCTCTGAACAAAAGTGCCTGTTGAGCTAATATTCTGTAAGGAACGTGCGGGGAAGGGCTGGAGGGAGGTCTTAGTTGGTGAATGTATTCATAGATCCCTTTTAATTTTGTACGCTTGGCAATATTCTCTTCATTTGCAGTACCAAAGAAGACATCTTCTAGGAAATCGTATTCATCCATCAAATTTGGAACATCGTCTATGCCTATATGTCGAGTGCCCGAAATGCGTTTGTACAATAATAGGAGAAGCGATTCTGGAGTTCCGTATCTTAACCACGTTTGAGGTGTCAAAACGTTTCCTGACGATTTGCTAATTTTCTTTCCCTCTTTATCTAGGAACATTTCATACTTAATATGCGTGGGATGAGCAAACTGTAAAACCTCATCTGATATCCAATCATTTATTCTCACCGAATCTAAAATATCCTTCCCATATGCCTCAAATCTGATGTCAAAGGCCTGCCATCGGGCCGCGAATTCCACTTTCCAAGGTAACTTTCCATTTCCGTCTTCCAAGCATGTTTCTCCATGGTAACCGCATCCTTCTATGTGTACCTCCCCTATTCTAGCACCCTCACACTTGTATTCTATCATATGTTTGTCAGGGAAATACTCTTTCGGAGATGCGACGTATACTCTACCACATTTATCACAGATAGGAAAGTATGGAAGGGAACGTACATACTTTTCTTGTCCAACAATTTTGGCGATAATCTTTCCGATCTTTTCATGATTCTTGAGAATCAAGTCGATCTGATTTATGAGTAGCCCACGCTTGTAGGTCGACCGGCCACTAATATGAGTATACTTTATCCCAAGCCGATCCAATGCGTCTAGCAAAAGCCCAGTCATATGCTCGCCATATGATGAATGACAAGATCCGAACGGATCAGGGATGCTTGAAACTGGCTTAGCAATGTATGAGGCCAAATCCTTCGATAACCCCGAAGGGACTTTTCGAAGCCCATCCATATCATCCGAATAGGCCAAGAGTTGCGCTTCGAAGCCCATATTTTTCAATGCAGCCGCTATGCCGTAAGCCCTTACGGCATCCCCCAAACTTCCCAAATGGGGAATTCCTGATGCACCGAGGCCACTCTCTACTCTAATCGTAGTAAGAGTTCTGTTTAACCTTTTTTCTCTCTCAATTAACTCATATGCAACTTTGTCAAGCCAAGTTCCTTTTCCTATGAATGTGTCTGAGTTCAAAAAATTCACTTTAATAATTTGGTAACATAATGTCCGTCCCGACTATAACCAAGTTTTTCATAGTATTTTCTTGTTCCTACAGCACTAATCACTGATAGGGTGTCGACACCGAACTCGCATTTAGCTATTTGCTCTGCCTCGGCCATTAGCAATCTGCCTAGACCTCTATGCTGCCAAGACAGATTGTTTGCCCTTCCTCCAACACTAAGCGTCTGGCCATAGACATGAAGCTCTCTTACAACAGCCACAACTTGAGTGCGGTTACCGTGGCACACATATGAATGAAGCTCAGATTCAATGGATCCAGTAACCTTTCTCAATCTTAGAAAGCCAAATAACGCCGATCCATCTTCTGTTTCATAAGACAAAAAGATTTCTTGCCCACCTGCTGCTTTATAATCAAATCTAACTAACCTAAAGGATTGTTGATCGGTATCTCCCTTTAGATCTTAACCCTATCTCTCTGCATCTGATGCATTTACATGTATATCCTTCCGAATGCAATCTTTTTAAGGCTATTTGCCTAAGGTTACCCTCTTTAGGACCAGCTATTATATCCTTTGTTTCTATTTCTCTTTGTATCCTCATAATCCGGATCCAGGGAGGAATTTTCTTTTTCAATTCTACAAGTATCTTTATAATCTCCTCGTCATTGCATGGTGTAAATCGTCCACTACAATACATCTTGTGTAATCCTGTATTTTTCAATACTAAAGTAGGGTATATTTTTAGCATGTCCGGCCTGTAGCGAGGGTCGTAGAGAAGCTGGTGTAAGTCTTCTAGGTCTTTTTTAGGAGATGAACCAGGTAGACCTGGCATCATATGCGCAACTATTTTAAATCCCGCATTTCTTGCAATCTTGAATGATTCTATTACGTCATCCAAGTTGTGCCCTCGATTAGTTAACCTGAAAACCTCATCTCGTAGCGATTGAACGCCGATCTCAACTCTTGTTACCCCTAGACTTAGCATCATCTCGATATGGCCCCGCTTGCAGTAATCAGGTTTAGTCTCGATTGTTAGTCCGACACATTTGTGATTTGATATTTCATTGAAGCTCATGGCCTCTTGAAGGGTGGCTGAGGGGCCTATCTTCATACCATAATTGAGCGCATCATAGCAACCCTTCGCAAAATCATACTGATACTTTTCCGACATAAAAGGAAAAGTCCCGCCTATTATGATTAATTCTATCTTACTTGTGTCATGACCATTTGTCTCAAGAGTATTCAGCTTGGTGGCTATCTGTGCATAGGGATCGTATGCATGAGCTTGAGCTATTTTCGTGGCAGGTTCCGACCCTACATAACTTAAAGGCGTATTGAACTCAACCCCACCTGGACAATAAATGCATCTTCCATGAGGACATGGGTATGGTGTGGCCATTACTGTTACTACAGTAACTCCTGAGCCTGTTTTTACCGGCCTTATCTTTAGCATGTTCTTCCAGGAACAGTTCTCTGGCAAATACTTCATAAAATCATGACGACGAGGAAGGTGCTTCAAATGGAACTCCGACGATACTTTTCTCAAAATATTTGATACACCGGGTAACCTGGATTCATCCACCTCGATTATTCTTCTTGCGATTTCCTTGCAGGCTAGTTCATACTGAACTGGATTTTCTGTTCCTGATATTTCGACTAAATTCGATCCGGTCATATCTGGTGCAGCAAACTATTCGACTATAGGAATATTAATTGTTGTTTCAGCTAGGATTTTGCCCAACTTTTACCGCTTTGAATGGCAGGAGGCCAAGGCCTTCTCAATTTTATTGAAGTCTAGTCACTTTGTTACCAACTTTACAGGAAACTTTCCCAGTGCCTGGCTTCTCTATGATGCCGACTTTGGAGGTTACCATTCGAAATTCTTCGAACTTCGAGACTATAGCTTCAGCGGAGGCTCGGGGTGCGATTACACACAAGCCAATTCCCATATTAAACGTTCTATACATTTCAGCGAATCCAATCTTCCCCTTAGCCTGTACCAATTTGAAAATTTCAGGCGGATCTGGCATATTGTCTAATCGATAGTTAACATTATCGTTGATTCTACGTAGTTTCGTAAAGGATCCACCTGTTATGTGTGCTATGCCATGGACTTCAACCCCAGAACTAACCAAGTCGACCATCGGTCTAACGTAAATTCGCGTTGGAGTGAGCAGTTCGTGGCCTAATGAATTTTCTAAATTTGCTACGTTCCTATGAAGATCGAATCTTGATAAAATTCTCCTCACTAGAGTAAAGCCATTGGAATGTAGACCACTGCTTTCCACTCCCAATATGATATCTCCTTTCGTAATCCTATTTCCTAAAATAAGTTCCGATCTATTCTTGACAAACCCCATTGCAGTTCCAGAAAGTTCGATAGTATTCTTATTAAGACCATTTGATAGCAATCCCGGTACCACCGCAGTTTCACCGCCTATAATTGCAACCCCTGCTTCTTCTGCCCCTTTTACGAGGCTATCAGCGATTTTACCGAGTGCATCGGGATCTGGTCTTGCCGTAGCAATATAGTCCACGAAGGCAAATGGGGTATTTCCTACGCAGATGAGATCATTTACGTTCATAGCTACACAATCTATACCAACTGTGCTGAAATCGTTCATCGCCTGGGCAATTAATAATTTTGTGCCTACGCCGTCGCAATGAAGAGCCAAAATACATGATCCAATATCTACCAAACCTGCATAATGACCAAAACCGGACAATACTAGTCCCTTATTCGTATTCCTGTGAGTTCGTTTTATAAGGCGACCTATCAAATGATGCACAAGATCTATCTGCTTAATACTTACTCCAGACTCAGCGTATGACAATCCTTTACGAGGCATTTAAAATTTTATAATTAGGAACTCTTATTAAGTTTGAGATAAGTCTTTGTTCTCGTGAGTCTTTAACTGGTATAATTAATTCTTCCTTATGCCTCTGGGATAGTTATATTTTGGAGAGGGTACAGTTTGGTAACTCCAATAACTAATGTGCTTGTGTTAGGCAGAACAGTTCTTTCACCACTAGTATTAAATAGTACTATGTCTGTGATTGCTGACGTATTTCTAATACTTGTAGAATTTTGCTGGATCTCTAAGTTGTAAAGACACATGTACCCAGGTCTGGAAAGATCTTTCTCCATACTCAAGTTGGCAGGCTGTAATTTTGGTATTTGACCTATCATCACTTTTAGATGGGTACTGTTGTTAGACTCACAAGGAAGTTTAGCGGCTATGAATCCTTCTGCTATGCCAAAAGGATAAGTGTCGTAAAGGTGAATAAAATCCTTTGCGGGTATTATTTGATGTGATAGTATTATATTCTCTCCTTGCGAATATGAGTCTGCCTCAATTTGATCGACAGTTTTTTCAGAGGTATTGGTATTTCTTACCTCATCAAGAACAGAATCCATCAAACTGCCTGGGGATCCCATGGACTGTAACAATTCATCTGGATCATTTGCCATCTGTGGGGGCGTAAGATTAGTTCCATCACCTAATTGTGCTAGAGCACTGAAAGTCAACTCACTATCAGTATCTACCAAGGGAACGAGCGAGAAGATTAATGTGCAAAGTACAAGGAGTGTAATAATATGTCGAACAAAAGATCTTAAAACATGCATATGTTAGATCGTGAGACTTTCTACAAAAGACGCGATGTCATTTTTTATTGATTATTGCATGATCGTATTTCACCCGTGTACTGGCTATGAGCACTGACCTATCAAGGAAGAACTCAAATTCGATATTCTTTCGATATATTTGGATGCATAAGGATGTCAAGAAATGAAATGTATTAGAGGAGGTTTCGAGTCGAATCCCAATGCACACTCCGGAGCTTTTCATCGATAGTCTGTCTCAGGTCATATCTATCTTTCCTCGACCAATGGAAAATCAAAAATTCATATTTTTGTTCGAGAATTGTAAGGAGCCTAAAGGAGATTGGAGACAATCAATATTGCTTAACTTAGGTATGCGTTCCTCTATTTGATAATTTGATTGAAGGTATATAAGTATGAGCATATAATCTCCTCAATTTGAAAGATTATGGAAGATGCAGAATATGTGGATGTAGCGAGCACAAATGGATGGGCTGCATATTACACTGGATGAAGCACACTAAGGGGAGAGACGGGCTTTGTGCTCAAAAGGACAAATAGGATATGAGAATGATCACTTTATCTCATATAAGGCTATTGACAGTTTTACTGCAAACCTTTCATCTGTAGCTTGAGCGATTGGGATCACATATTTTTCCGTTTCTTCTTTGTATCTTAATGCCCTTTCACGCTGGCTAACGGTTCTCAAAAACCTGGCATTGTCTAGCCTGTCCGCTAACATTACATACCTAGTAATTTTGGAACTAGACGCAATTTTTTCAAAATAGTGCTGTAAATATTCAGCTTTTCTATCTGGGCTATCCCGAGATAAGGTAAATATGATATCACTAATATTCTCGCCAAAGTCTGCTAACAACTTTGTCGAATCGTATGAAGGATTTCTTGTCTTTTCGAAGACGTCATGCAGAAGAGCCGCACTCAATGCAATGATATCTCTGCAACAAATTTCTTCACTTAGGATAAGTGACACTCTTAGGCAATGATTAATGTATGGGTCATTTTTATTGTTGTTTCTTGAGAGACCGGCGTGTATATTGAAAGCCACGCTGAAGGCTCGGGTTAACTTGTACAAGTCATCAGGAGAATTTTCAAATGGCTTCATTAGCTTAGACAAGCCTACTTTCGTAAATTGATTCAAGCAAGTATCCAATCGTGTAATCTAACCAAATGTCAACCCTTATGATATTATCATTGTTGCGGACAATCCACTAGAGGTTGTGCTTGCACCATGGGTCACCTTCAAAAATTGGTACGTCAAAAGGTGATTGTCATGAAATCATTAGACTATTGTGCTCTAAATCTAGCGAGTTCTTCAAATGCATCTTCTAATTCCTTTAGGAAGCTAAGTTGAAATCGTGAAAATTTATCATCCTCTAACAACAAAATCAACATTTTATCTTCTTTATTGTTTAGTTGGTTCACATGTTTGAGATCTCTACCCTTGGAAATGCCCATGTAGTGGCAGTACAATCGAGTTAGCCTCATTCCTAAACAAAAAGCGAATGTTTTCAGGTCTAATTCAAGTATTTTCAAATACCTCTCTCTTTCTTCCGAATTCCTTGAGGTTCTAACGTTTTCAACAGTACGTTTTGAAGTAACACAACATTTATGCAGATAATCAGAGACTATGGTTTCAGCTTGTGGACTCCAATTTTTGACTGTATTCTCTTCCAAGTATTGAAACAACAATAGTTGCAAAATAATATTTTCGCAATATTTCGAGAGTAAAAAGCCAGAAAAGACCTGATTCTCGCTCAGAATGTAAAATAATCCACAAGTAGTTAATGTATAGTTTCGGCCACCTCTTCTAAACCTACTTCCTTGAATCAGTTCTATTAGATTGCAATCGACAAGGGTAGAAAGTAATTTTTCATCCTCGGAGCTAATTGGTAACTGCCTTTTAAACCATAAATACGAATGTACCCCTTCATTCTTATTAGTTAGCTCTATGAGTCTTAGGAATGAATCTTTTTCCGGCCCCTTCAACTCAGCAGGAGTGCAGTTGATTAGTTGGGATATGTACTCAGCATAAGTCATGCTATCGAAACGTATGCAACTCAGTTTGTTAAATATAGCGATTTCATAGCCGCTATTTGCAAATATCTAATATGCATGAAATTGGGATTTGTGCAATTTGAGCTTTCGGAAGGTAGAGTATGTACCGGCACATTTGTCACATATCCACTGGTTCGCTCTCGCATCTTTATAGAGAATAGGGTTGTCCGATTCGGAATTGTACATGCCAATTTGCACATCGTAATTTATTGGATTGTAATTGATCCTATACTTTAGCTTGGCCAGATTAATCCTCAACGCTGAATGCGTAAATATTCAAGATTTAAAGATGGTAGTTAACTTAATGGTTACGTTTGCAAAATGAAATTTAGCATGATAGTAATTCCTTCCAACCCAGAATAAACTCTAGAAGGAATACCTTTCATTTTAATCTTGAAATTGGATTCCATCATGGGGATCATATTAGAATAATCTGCGAGGTTCTGAGATAGCCTGTGGAGGGTCATATAATTTGCCGAGTCACTATTTTGTGATAGTCTCGAAACGTCTATGTCTATTGTTTATCTTTAAATCGATAATACACTTTCGTGATATTGACAAGCACAGATAGTACTCATGAAATCTCTTATTTTGAATGCGAAAAGCAAAGCTTTTTCGAGCCGGATTGGTATAAATACCATTTGGATCAGACATGATCCTCACAATGAACAAGGGCCTTCTGAAAATTGTAGCTTCTGCAGACTGAAGTCTCACTTTTTAAAAATTGTAGACCTATACTAATAGTTACAATGTAATCAAATCCTCAAAGTAAGACTTCGAACAACTTCTCGAAATCCAGATATAACTGTGACTTTGAAAGATCTGTCATATGGAAGATGGAACTTCTTCGACTCAAAATACCGTTCCTTTCCCGACATTGACCATACTGTACTTGCCAATGGAGGCTGAGACCATAGTGGCTGAGATTGGTCAGAAATACAATAACATGACCGCTGAAGATTGTACTGGATTTTTTGCAGGGGGATCGGAGAGACGATTCAAGAAGGTGACCATTTGGAGCCAGGGAATTGATAGCCTTTGGTTTAATGCAATAGTGGCTAGGGTCAAAGAGTTATCTGATCTGACCAAAATACCTATTGTTTCAGGTGGTATAATGTATTGCATCTAACTACATGTTTATTTGGTTAAACTGTCGAAGACCATTTTTAATTTCTTGAAAATGGATTTACGGAAATAGATCAGACCCATTCAAATAAGGACAGCAAATATATGGTTTGACATGTAGCAATTTTTACGAATAGCTGATTTGGTTGGAGTTGTAGTAGCAAAATTCGGAGGAAGCGCACTTGGAGTGCATGGATCTTTACTTCCCTCAGTCATAGAGCGGATAAGGCAACTTAAGGAAAATGCAAAAATAGTTGCTGTTTTTTCCGCACCCATCATTAGGTACGATGAAATGAATGTTTCGATGACGGATGTGGCATTAAGCAAAGGCAAGAGTTTTGCGTCTTCACGACCGGTCGACTTAGGAGCGCTTAGAAGAGTATACGACGATCTATCATCGAATTACCTCAGCTCAACTTACAGTCAGGAATTCGTAGATCATTTAAATTCTTTTTTTCATGAGGTGACTGTATCTCTTAAACAAGCTGCAGAAAATAAGCGCTTTGTAGATGTTGTCAGATCAAGGACATTGGCATACAGTGGCGAAATTCCTATGTCATACTTAATGGATTATGTCCTAAAGAGCAAGGGCTTTAGATCTGAACATGTTAGCATTATGCACTGGCCAATTATCACGGATGACAATTTTGAAGGAGCAAACTTCAGCTTGGAAGATTCTAGAAGAAGAATTTCTCATTTGTTAGATCTGATTGAAACTAACGAAGTTGTTACCATGGGAGGGTTCATAGGTAGGACACCTGATGGGCTTGAAACTACATATGAACGAGGCGGCTCTGATAGGACTGCTGCAGATATTGCGATCCTTCTTAGCGACAAGTATGACGTAAGATTAGACTTCGAGAAGGACGGTGCCGTCCAAAGTGCCGATCCTAAAGTAGTCAAGAATAAATTGCATTACGTTACTCATTTATCCTACAACGAAGTCTAGGTTGGCAGGTATGTTTGGAATGAAGATTCTCGACCCAGTGGCAATAAAAGAGATTGATGATAACGGTCTAGATATCCCTATTACGGTAACCGATATGTCATATCCTTCACGCTTTACAATCATAAAGAGAACATTGTCAAATGATGGGGATGAGAATCTAATCAAGATCGTTACAGGTAAAAAAAACTGTGCTATTGTAAGAATGGATTCAATCTCTGCTTCACATTTATTGGCAATGCTTGAAAAGGTAAGAGAGTATCACGAATTTGTGAAACTATCCCCTTACAGGGTCGATGACCTCGAAATCTCAAGAATACTTTTCCTGGATGCGGAATTCATAAGAAGGAATGAGCGATATTTTAGAGCTTACACTCAAAGGTGGAGATAATATATCAAAGAGGTGTAGTTACCATGATCGGAGACAATATGTGGAAGAGTCCTCGAATTGCCTCTTTGGCTAGTAGCACCGTGGGTGAGCATGGCATTAACATTCTCAATTTAGATGCACAAGAAGAAACATCAAGAATACTAATAGTTGTAGAAGATTCGGGGAATAGCGTCAATAGTGCTATCAGCGCCATCCATTCTCAACGACCTAAGTTTCATGTAGAGTAACGAAATAATATTGTATCTACATTATGTTGCAATTATGGCTTCCCAGAAAAGAAAGTATAAAGATCATAATCTAACATTATCATTACAATGATCTCAACGATTTGGCCAATAATCTATGCTATTGGAAATATGGTCGATCGTCTGGCGCGGTCTGTGGGTCCTTCTTTTAGATGGATTAGGCTAAATGTAGAGAGTGGGAAAAAATGTAACTCTTGTAATATATTGTAGGGTAGGAACAACAAGCGCTCATCACTTTAACTACTGCGAGGCCGTGTGCTCTTTTATGAAGATATATCGGTGTAACTTGAGGCCATCCCGAGGGAGATCTCAACCAATCAGAAGGAATGCAGCTTTATAACGGCTGATGTAAAATCGGAAGCAAGATCAGAATGCTAGGCCAATTTGTAAACGACTTGAATCCATTACGATGGCTGTCCAAATTTCAGCGAACATCGATCACATATTTGTTATTAATGTTCGGATTTTATCATTCCTTAGGTCTTCTTGTTGCCCTTGCCGGTACATTTTTGATACAAACGACTATTCCCGGTTATGTCGAGCCCACTATTCCTCGATATCTTGATTCTGTAGTACTGGCTGGTCCAATTGAAGAGTCATTATTTTTTGGTATACCTTTGTATGGTTTAGCGAATGGAAACGCTGCATTAATTGGAGGCTTGGTTTGGATTTTTCTCCATCTCATTAATACCGAAGATTTATCCATTTTGAGCCTTGCGTATATCAATTGGTTATTTGTAACCCCTTCATTTTTTTTCAGTTTTCGAGTGTGGATTTCCGGTAAGGGTTGGTTTGCAGTGATATCTCACTCGGTTTGGAATTGCTTATTCTTTCTTGCCGGGTGCTATGCTGGTGAATATATGTGCATGCCGTATGAAAATCCGAGCACATTGCTGAGCGGCGCTTTTCTCGCCGCTTTGATTGTCATACTTACCTATTGGTTATATCAAAAGAGGCATTACTTACTTGAAAGGAAGATATAGAACAGCATTTTAGGAGCAATCTAAGTATAGTAATTCTTCAAAATTTGCTCCATGCTGTAAATGACGAATTTGCGATGGTGGTCATGGATTCAACTAGACTCGAACGCTACAGTCAAATATTAGTCCTCGTTTACTAATACTTACAGCTCGGAAGCCCGGTCGAGCACGTCATAAACGTGTGCCGAATCTAGTGGCCAAACTCAGTTGAGGGCTAGGGATTTCAGGCTCTGGATCTACAAGAAAAGAAACCTGAGGACAGCAGTTCGAATCTGCTCCGGGCTACTCTTCATTTACTGAGTCTCTAGGACCCGCATTAATGATATCTATCTGCATATTGCCGAATTTCTCGAAGTTTTTGACAAACAGGGAGGCGAGTCTTTTAGCAGACTCCAAATACTTTTGCTTGTCAGACCATGTGTTAATAGGATCAAGGATATAATCTGGAACTCCAGGACATGACATTGGAATCTCCACATTGAATATTTCGTGTCGTTTATAAGAAACTTTTTCCAAATCACCACTGACTGCAGCTTTCACCATTGACCTGGTGTGCTGCAGGTTCATCCTACGTCCAACCCCATATGGTCCCCCTACCCATCCTGTGTTTATCAAATAAACCTTTGAATTATGCTCGGTGATTCTTTCGCCAAGCATGTCCGCATATTCTCTCGGCTTCAACATCATGAACGGTGCACCAAAGCAATGAGAAAAGGTTTCTTGTGGTTCAGTGATGCCTCTCTCTGTGCCAGCCAACTTACTAGTATAACCAGATATAAAGTGATACATGGCGTGTTCCTTTGACAATCTTCCTATCGGAGGGAGTACCTCCGAAGGCATCTGCAGCGAGGAAGATAATGACATCTGGATGGTTTCCTACACTTGGTAAAACGGCGTTTGGAATGAATTCAATCGGGTAAGCAACCCGAGTGTTTTCTGTCAGCGACTCGTCGTCAAAATCGGGTTTACGATATTGGTCAAGTATAACGTTCTCCATAACTGAACCAAATCTTATTGCATTCCAAATTTGGGGTTCCTTTGATTCTTGTAAGTTTATACATTTTGCGTAACAACCACCTTCAAAGTTGAAGATGCCATTCTTTGACCATCCGTGTTCATCGTCTCCAATGAGACGTCTCTCAGGATCGGCAGAAAGAGTCGTTTTTCCAGTGCCTGACAAGCCAAAGAAAAGAGCTGTCCTTCCATCACGTCCTACGTTCGCAGAGCAGTGCATAGGAAAGATACCTTTGAAAGGAAGCAGATAATTCATTACGGAAAACATTGATTTTTTTATTTCGCCTGCATAGGATGTTGAGCCAATCAGTACAAGGCGCTTTGTGAGATTGAGAATGATGAAGGTCTCACTTTTTGTCCCATCTAGTTCTGGGCAAGCTCGGAAATCAATTATAGATATTATAGTAAATGATGGATTATGACTTAGAAGTTCTGATGGGGTTGGCCGTATGAAAATCTGCATCGCAAAGAGATTGTTCCATGCATTGTCTGTTATTGTCCTAATCGAAAGCCTACTCTCTTTCTCTGCTCCAACATATCCATCGAAGACAAAAGCTTCTTTTCCTTCTAAGGATCTTTTCATCCTATTGAATATTCGATCAAATTTCTCAGGTGACAAAGGATGATTTATTTTTCCCCAATCCACCGAGTCATGTGTCAAGTCGTCATCCACAATATATCGGTCATCAGGCGATCGGCCCGTAAATTTGCCAGTTCTGACGGAAAGAGCCCCAGTTGTAGAGAGTTCTCCTTCGCGCCTCTGAATGGCAGCTTCAATTAATGATGGAGGAGGTAAGTTTCTGTGCAGCTTAGAGAAATTGAGACCCACTTCTTGTAACTGAACGGTACATCTAAGGTCTGCTGCGGATAAGCTGTCATTCATCGATTCGTCTTATGCGAGTTTTTGCATATTTATTTGATTTCCTCGAAATATGGAGTTAGAATCTACCAAATACGTAAAAAGAGTATAAAGAGCAGGTTGAAGAGGAGATTCTTGGCAGGACCGTAAAGAGCTGATTTATACGAGAATAATTATTTATGGGGTCTGCATGATTATTTAATCGTGTCCGATTACTATGACGTGCTGAACCTGCATCAATCGGCATCCCATGAAGATATCAAAAGGTCATTTAGGCGAGCTCGCGTTAAAGCATCATCCAGATAAAAACAGAAACTCGGAAGATTCCAAGAAGAAGTTCATGGAAGTGGTAGAAGCCTACGAGATTCTATCGGACGACCAATCAAGAAAAGAATATGATCGGAAGTATAAATATAAGGAATTTAATATTAACCTTGAATGGACTCCTCCTGCAGATTGGCGAGCAAGTCTATAGCTATGAGCATCTGAAGAAGGAATACGATCGATCCCACTTTGCTGGAGGTATGTGGGACATCAGCGACAGAGCTAGTGGAAGTTTGTGGAAGGCTACTTTGTTATTGTTTGCTGGCCTACTTGGGTTGGTTGCATTCATATTGTGGAGCAGGTAGGTAGTTAGTAAAGCCTGCAGGAACTATATTTTGAGTACATACTTGTACGGGAAGATTGTTTTTCGAAGAGTATGTATCCTCAATCTTGGTTTTTATTCGCCTTTGGGTGCCCCTAAGCAAGCACATCCACAGAAGGAATAAAAGGGGACCTTAGCAAGGTCTTTTTGATCAAGATTGAGAGTTGTTGCTGTAGGTAGTAGGGTTTTTGTTACAAGCTTTCAGTTGGCAGGTGTAGAAGGCATTAAGGCAAACTCTGCGGAGGATGTATTGAATGAGATCGGCAGGATTAGTGATAGCGATGATGTAGGACTGATACTTGTTAGTGATGATTTCGGCAAGCAGATTCGATATCAATTAACCGAATTGCGATCCAAAAAGCCAATTCCACTTGTTTTTGAGCTTCCGTCACCTGGAAGCACCAAAGAAACAGTCGATTACCGCGCTTTACTCAAACAGATCCTGGGGGTATAATGGAATTTTGGAACTACACTCTAACACACCTATTTCAATGCCCACTGTCTGTAGTCTGGAGAGCTTTTCTTCCAAAAATGAGATAGGTTGTATGACCTATCATCCTCATCGCTGGCCGTGTTTTGCCTTCCCTAGCCTCGATGTTCCTTATCAACAATTCTGTGGAATCAACGAATACAAAACCGAACTCAGTTAGGGTAGAGGACATTTTTTCTAATTGATTCATCGTAGGGCATATCGCTACAAGGGTTCCACTCGGTTTTAGTATATCATAAGTCTTCTCGATCATCGTCCAGGGATCTCCAATATCAACGATAACTATATCTATGTCACCATAATTTGCATCTTGGAATTGGGTATGGTCATGGAACGTTACAAAATCAGACAGGTTTGCCTTTTTTATGTTTTTTTTGGCTATAGCGCTAAATTTTGGATTCACGTCAAAAGTGTAAACGTGCCCAGACGGTCTAACGATGCTTCCTAAGTAGGTCGTTAGCCCGCCACTCCCGGTGCCAACTTCTAGAACTCGTGAACCACTTGTGAGTCCACTCCGTATCCCGATATATGCTAGATCCTTGGGGTATACAATTTGAGTTAACCTATCTGATTTCATCACGAAATCATATACTAATGGCTCTAGTAGAACGACCTTCTTTCCTTTAGAAGACAAAAGATGTGAACCAAAATCAGAGCCCACTGCTTCTCCTATATCGAGCACGCCTAAATGGGTGTGGAACTTCTTTCCAGTATTTGCCTCTACTAACCAAGTTTTTTGGGGTGAGTGGTAAAGAAGTACAGTACGATCCTTCTTTTATTATCATTAATTAACCATATTGTACCGATGATAAAAATTATTCCCATATTCTTATCTAATCTACCCGTCTACTATTCAGCGGGGGAAAAATTCTAACAGCGAAATCTGTATTGAAATTGTTTGGATTGCATCAGGGCGCTGGCCATGTGTATCAGAAAAGTAACTTCAAGGGTTCACGGATTAACTCATTCCATTAGTACAAATTCGCCCTAAGGCAATCATAAATCCCACTATCACAACTTTTACATCGAGGTGGAAAATACTTCATAGTCAAGTACAATTCGTGAGTCATGATTACTGTTTTCAATGGTTCCTCAAAGTGATCAGAATGAGGAATGACGTTAATTATAAGTTCGCAACATCCTTTTTCATCTAAAATGCTTCTTAAATTAGTTAAAAGTTAATGAATGCAAATTTGAGAGGCATTGAGGAGGAAAAGTCCATAATGTCTAGCCTGATATTTAGAATATGGTCTCAACGAAAGCAGTTTGCATACTTAGTGGTGGATTAGATTCCGTAGTTTCGGCATTCTATGTTAAGCAAGTTTGGAATTTTGCCCCATATACTATTACTTTTCATTATGGTCAAAGGTCGACAGAAGAGATGAGGAGAGCACGGTTATTTTCTATGCTATTAGGTTCTAAAGTTCATAAGGAGATTGATATAGGCTTCATGAAAGATCTCTACGGCAACGATAACGCCTTAACCGCAAAGAACACAATTATTCCAGAAAGATTTCACCAGTCAATAGTTGTTCCACACAGAAACTCGGTATTCCTGACGATAGCTGCAGCTTGGGCAGCTAGTTTAAAGATTGGTGTTTTAGTGTATGGAGCACATGCTGACGATCAGAATTATCCTGATTGCCGACCAGTGTTCGTAAGCTCACTTGAAAGTATGTTGAACCAATCTGACATTGATGCCATAAACCTCGGTTTACGAAAGCGGATCGAAATCTGGTGTCCAGCGAAAGAGAATATCCACAAGAATGAGCTAGTCAAGATTGGGTACGAACTTCTGGGGGATAAGATATTTGATACCTGGAGTTGTTATTCAGACGAATCACGAAATAGTGTAAACAAACAAGTGCACTGTGGTGCGTGCGAATCATGCATCAACCGAAAATTAAGTTTTAACGAAGCAAATATTCCAGATAAAACGGTGTATGCAACTTGAGCCTGACTTAGCTTTTGTTTTCACATTGTTTTGCAGATTAAATTTCTCCATCAATAGAGTAAGAATAATATCTGAACAAATCTGTACTGGTGATGGAGTCCTATAGTAAGATATTGTTACATGAAAAGGAGAAGGGCAGAACCCTAAACAAAAAGAAAATCGAGAAGATTCTGAGAAAACTATTGATAGAATTGGGTGAAAATCCCGACAGGGAAGGCCTAATCGGAACGCCAAGAAGAATGGCAGAAGCATTTGAGGAGATATTTGCCGGTTACACAATGAGTTCCGGACTCGATGTGAGTTTCTCTGAGGAAACCGATGCTATTATTGCCAAAGATATCCAATTTTATAGTATGTGTGAGCATCATATGCTCCCCTTTTATGGCAAAGTTCACATTGCATACCTACCTGAGGGCAAGGTTTTCGGAATATCCAAACTAACTCGTCTTGTAGAGAAATATTCACGTAGGATGCAAATACAGGAGAGGTTAACAAAGCAGATAGCTGAGGAAATAACTAAAATGGGGGTTAAAGGAGTCGTCGTCATAGCTGAGGGTGAGCACTTGTGCATGAAAATGAGAGGAGTTAGAAATCATAGCGTTGTTGTAACGATGGCACACAGAGGTCTGATGGAGCAAAAAGAGCTTAGAGAAAATATTCTCGCTCTTATTTCTAATTCGAAACCAGGTTTGAGATCTTTCTAAACATGAGTGAACGTTAAATTTTTCTAAATATCACAAAGGCTTATAAAAAAGAGTATTTTCTATAGGTAAGAAGAATGGCAGGCACTATTTTTCGAGTCCAGTCTCACAAGTTCAGCCAGGATAATATTCAAACTACTTTGGTTTGTTCTAAATGCGACCAAGTTTTCTCAAAGGATTTCCTGTTAGACTTGGAAGGTCAGACAATCGAATTCAAATGTCCTGTCTGCGGCACAACTGGTGAAACCGACCTACCTTATAAGAGCGCGGAAGAGAGAGAAGAGCTTGATGAAGATATCGAGGACATTGAAGAAGAAGGCGAGGAGGAATTCGAAGAAGAGTATTAGGACGCAAAAGTGCGATCATTTACCTCGAGTTCTTAAATATAATGGAATCTATTAACCTCTTGAACCCGATGACTACATTTGAACATGTCCGCGTGGGTTAGCCTATTTAGGAGAGATATATATTCTCAAATAAAGTGGCTTCAAGGACTAAGGCTTCCTAAACCCATGAGTACTTGGGGCGGGCTAGTTGTTGGTTCGGGTGACTCCTATACCTGTGCTCTTCTAATGGAATATCTATCGGACCATCGATTGCTTGCCTATCATCCTTCAGTTATTCTCAATTGTCCACGAGTACTATCAGACCATGAAATTTTCTTCATATCGGCCTCCGGTAGAACTCGTTCAAATATTGAGGCCGCCAAAATGGCCCGTAAAATTGGGGTTAAAACTAGCGCTGTTACTGCCCGGTCTAATAGTCCTCTAGAAGAGGTATGTGACAAAACATTCAATCTGGATTATTTGGATGATCCCCGATCGTCAAACAGTAGTATTTTGGAATACACCGCCACAGTAATATTCTGTATGGCGTTGATAGGAATTGACATCAACCTGAACATCTTGGGCCAAGTAATGAAAGATGCTTGCGAACAAGTCGATCAATATGATATCGCCTTACCAACAATGTTCAAGTCGATCCTATTCCTTGGAGACGGTACATCATATCCACTCGCCAACTACGGAGCACTCAAAATGAATGAGCTTTTTGGATTTAAGTCGTTTGGATATCTGCTAGATGACTACTATCATGCACCTATATTTAGCTTGAAAAAACTAGACCGCGTCTTCGTTCTCGACCATGGAAAGGTGAAAAACTCGATGGCGGCGAATTTTCATAAAAAATTGAAAGAGACCCATGCTCTGACCTATTTTTTTCAGCCACGATTAGAAATATCTCCTTTTGAAAATACTCTATTTTCGATATTCGTTATTCAAAACATTGGTCTTACTATAGCGAAAAAATTGAAAATAGACAAACCATATTATATGTCAAAAAAAAGGCTGCTCAAATTGAGTTCGGGACTAATCTACTGATTTTGAGAAAAAATTATAGTTCATTATTATTGCCCTTGATTCTATTTGGTCCAGTTTGTAGTTAGAAAGAATGTATACCTAAACTTGATAATAAAATGCTACAGACTAGTTATTCTCTGATAGAGATCTGCCCCACTTGGAATAAATCAATCAACTATTTCAGTTTCAAACTCTCGTAAGCTAACGTTCATTAGTATCCCTGCAACATACATCCAATATTCTGGTAACGGATTGAGCCTTTATTCACCAAAATTAGATGAAATGTCAATGTAAACAGTATATATAGTTCTCCTTTATAAAGGCTGAATAAGGGTATGCCTCAGACTAAACCAATAGTTAGCATAGAGAACGTAGTAGCGTCAGCCACTGTCAGCCAAACAGTAAATCTCAATTTAATTACCCAGATTTTTCCAGATGTGGAATATCATCCTGATCAGTTCCCAGGATTAGTTTTTAGACTGAAATCACCGAAGACTGCCACTCTGATCTTTAGTTCAGGAAAAATGGTGTGTACCCGGAGCTAAATCTGAAGACCAAGCCATTAAGGCAGTAAAAAATGTAGTCCAAAAATTGAAAAAAGGAGGCATTTCTATCGAACATGAACCTATTATTGAAATACAGAATATCGTTGCTTCAGCAAGTTTGGGCGGAAAAATCCATCTCGAGCTAGCAGGCTAGAGTACTCCCCAGGAGCATGTATGAGCCTGAACAGTTTCCAGGCCTCATTCATCGAATGTTAGATCCTAAGACAGTGATCTTACTATTCGCTTCTGGAAAACTAGTTTGCACAGGAGCAAAGAAAGAGACTGAAGTATACAGAGCAGTGCATAATCTCCACAATCTCTTGGAAGAAAAGAATCTAATGATCTACGAAGGGTAAGTACTCGATATTAATGGCGTGGGACAATCCATAAATGAACCGTAATTAGTTCATCCCCGAAAGTATAGGCATCTCTTATCTACAGACGTTAATTTAATATACAATAAATATTCTGCTACGACGATCTCACTTGTCTGATTTTTTGGCCACCAATCGAAAGTATGCTCTAGTGATCATTCACTTGCAATGTGACTTTTCCTTCATAACCTTTTCTCTGAGTTGCTTCTAAATAGCCTAATTTACCGTAATGTACCTAAACCTTGACATATCTTAATAGGGAAGGTGAAAATTTAGAATCGATTATGTTCACAAAAAATGTGTGGTCTTTGCCTAGATCACTATATTTGATGTTTAATCCAGAGTTGTGTCTGGAATCTGTGGCATTTCAAAAAATGGTCAAGTCAAGTGCAAGCGCCTTTCCTTTGAATAATCACCACTTAACTAATTTAAGCCTAGATTCGAGCTATCATTTGGCGATGATATTGCATGCCTGAGCTGTGGCTAAAGTACGGCCAAACCTCTGTAGTAGTGGACATAAAGTACGAAAATCTATTAGCTCACATTTATCCAACTCCATCCACAGGTTACTTGGCAGAGCAGCAAATAAAGGATGAACTCTCCAACATGGACATTACTGATAACACGATCTTAGTTGTCTTGTCAGCTTCACAAGCGGTCTTGGATTTGGTAGAGCAAATCTCAGAAAGATCCGTCCTAAAGAACCACGCTTGCATTGCTTTTGCATCAAGAACTAATCACATAAAACCGCTAAAGAATTCATTGCGGAAACAGCCCTACCCTGTTTACGAGGCAACGGATTCCTCACTATTTTCTCTACTAAGCAAGTACAAAAATGTGCTTTGCATTTCCCAAGTTAGATACGATCCATTGTTTGGTTATGGTGGGACCCCAACCCTGCTTCTTCGACAATTCTTCCCAAAAGAAATGAACGAAGCGTTTTACTCACGATCAAATAACCTACCTAACCCGCGCAAGAAACTTTCACCTCTCGAAATTGCATTGAGAATGGTCGACAACCTGAATGCTACTTCTATCGAAGTAGTTGGAAGTCCCAAAATCCTTGGCTTGCACCATGGAGTTATTTCTCAGTCATTTGAGGGTGCAACCCGCTCATTAGATCTTGCTCGGAAAACTGGTATAGAAAAGTGCCATACTACATTAATTAGTCCCAGTGACGACTTCGAATCTCATCTTACGTTATCTTCGTCTCTGAACTCTCTATGGAATGTAATGGAATTGGCTAAGGAGGGTGGGTTAGTCGCTTTGCTCTCAGAAAATAAAATGGGTCTTGGTTGTGAGGCTTTAGAGATGTATGTCCAAGAAAGGTTGGATATACAGAAACATTTGGACGAGAAACTTCAATACATGGAAGGTCTAGAACATATTTTGTTCCTAAAGGAGCTAACAAAAAATTATGATTTAGGAATAATATCAACCTTGCCTGAATATTATCTGCTAAAGCTGGGACTCGTTCCTTTCAAGTCCACTAAGGAATGTTACATTAGGGCCTTGTCAAAGTTCGGCAAATCTCAAAAAGTACTAGTAATCTCAGGTGCAGATATTCTCTCTTTATTCGATTAGTCCCGACATTCAAGTTCAATGGTAGGTAGCTAACCTCGCTTCAAAGTACTCCTGAAAAATGTTGAACTCAGAACGCGCGAATTGAAACTGATCCCCCTTGAAAATCTGGGAATTTATCCAAATTCTGCTTCAGAATTTTTCAGACCAGATCGAGATATACCTATATATTGAGAAAGGGGATAGGTGTATCAGAATTTGTATTTCATTTTATATCCCCATATGCATTTGCTGGGTACCGGAGGTAGTCGAGGATTTGTCAGCTGAAAAGAAGCTTGTCAAGATAACTGATCATATGTATCAGCCTAAGCACGAGATTCTGCCTAGAGCCGAAGCCAGTGCTGTACCTGAAACAATACAATGCTAAACCTAGCCAATTCCCGTACATAATGTTAAGTGATAAAGGTTTGCAGGATCTTGACGTTAGGCCTGGAGATATCATAAAAATTACTCGCAAAAGTGCCACTTCGGGTGAAAGTGTATATTACCGGTATGTGGTAGAGGGATAGGTATAATTTAGGTGGTGGTTGTTCATTTTGTGGCCTATAATA
Organism: uncultured Nitrososphaerales archaeon; assembly: GCA_963788755.1. Taxonomy (GTDB): domain Archaea; phylum Thermoproteota; class Nitrososphaeria; order Nitrososphaerales; family Nitrososphaeraceae; genus TH5896. The sequence continues at coordinate 138,728 of CAWBHQ010000013.1, read as the reverse complement.
AATGACATTTTGAGAAAGGAAGGAGTGGCAAGGCAACATTTGAATTCATACAATGAATTCATGGAGAAAGGGATTCAAAGTATTATCGATGAAGTTGCAGAAATCGAGATAGAGACTTCCGAATATCCGTACAAGATAAAGCTTGGAAAGATAAAGCTTCAGCAGCCTAGAATTATGGAACTTGACGGCTCGATTACTCATGTAGCACCTATGGAGGCACGGTTGAGAAATTTGACATATGCTTCGCCAATCATGTTAGAATGTAGCATTGTAGAAGATGGCAAAATATTGGAATCTAGATTTATTCATATAGGAGACATGCCTGTGATGGTGAAATCTAATGCTTGTATATTGCATAATATGCCGGAACACAAGCTGATAGAGTTGGCTGAAGATCCACGAGATCCAGGTGGATACTTTGTCATAAATGGCTCTGAGCGGGTTATTGTAGGATTAGAAGATCTTTCGTATAACAAGATTATAGTCGATATGGAAGAAGCGACTGGTACCATCCTGTACAAGGCAAAAGTCTACTCCTCTATTGTTGGCTATAGAGCAAAGCTGGAATTAATAATGAGACCAGATGGATCTGTGGTAGCGAAGATACCTGGATCTCCTGTAGATGTGCCCTTAATCACATTGGTACGAGCTTTGGGACTGGAAACCGACAGGGACATTGCAAATGGAGTATCACTGAATACCCTCATACAAGACGAGCTTGAACCCTCTTTTGAAAAATCGAGTGATGTGCTTACTAGTAGAGATGCAATAATCTATATCAGCAAACGTATCGCCCCAGGTATGCTTGAAGAATTTCAGATCAAGAGAGCAGAAACCCTTCTTGATTGGGGACTTTTACCTCACTTAGGAAAGAACCCTGATAACCGGCATGAAAAAGCACTCTTCCTTGGTGAAGCGGCTAGTAAGTTGATTGAACTTAAACTTGGTTGGATTGATGCAGACGATAAAGATCATTATGGTAATAAGGTAATAAAGTTCGCCGGACAGATGCTCGCAGATCTATTCCGGACTGCCTTCCGTAATTTGATACGCGACATGAAATACCAGCTCGAACGGTCAGGTCAGAAGCGAGGAATTAATGCCGTCGCTGCTGCTGTCCGACCTGGAATAATATCCGATAAGTTGAATAACGCAATCGCAACTGGAAATTGGGGAAGAGGTCGGGTCGGAGTAACGCAGCTACTTGATAGGACAAATTATATGTCTACAGTAAGCCACTTGCGGCGTATTCAATCTCCCCTTAGCAGAAGCCAGCCTAATTTTGAAGCAAGGGATCTCCACGCGACTCACTTTGGTCGCATTTGTCCTGCCGAGACACCAGAAGGATCTAACTGCGGATTGGTCAAAAACTTAGCTCTATCGGCCATTATATCAGTAAGTGTTTCTTCAGCTGAAATTGTAGAAAAGCTCTTTGAATTAGGTGTTGAGCATGTTGACGAGGCAAATGAGAACTTGAAGAGAATTGGAGCTAGGGTATTTGTTGATGGGCAGCTTGTAGGTTACGTGGAGGACGGCGGCCATTTCAGCTAACACATTAAGGACAATGAGGAGATCTGGCAAGATTCATCCTCATGTGGGTGTATATCTCTACAGTTCATTAAACGATAATGCAACTAAGCGTCTTTACATTAGTTGCAATTCAGGCCGTGTGCTTAGACCGTTGATCATAGTCAGAGATGGCCGCTCACTTATCACAGAGGAAATAATTGAAAAAATTCAAAAGAAATTCCTTTCATGGACTGACCTTCTGCACACGGGCATATTGGAATTGGTTGACGCCAATGAAGAGGAGAATTGTTACGTTAGCATTGGTACCGACGTTATTGGCCTTTCTCACACCCATGTGGAGGTTTTCCCGTCCTCCATTTTGGGTGTTGGGGCATCCATTATACCCTACCCTGAACACAATCAATCTCCCCGAAATACCTATGAGAGTGCAATGGCTAAACAAAGTCTCGGGTTTTCAACCCCCTTAATGAATGCGAGCACGTATGTCAGACAACATTTAATGCTATATCCTCAAACCCCAATGGTTAGCACCAAAGCGATAAATCTACTAGGCCTGGACGAAAGACCAACTGGGCAGAATGCAATTGTGGCAGTCCTACCTTATGAGGGTTATAATATAGAAGATGCTGTGGTATTTAACAAGTCTGCGGTAGATAGAGGGTTTGGGAGGACCTTCTTTTACAGAGTGTACGAAGCAGAGGCTAAGCAATATCCAGGTGGTATGAAAGATAATTTCGAATTACCTTCATCAGACGAGAATATACGCGGCTACAGAGGCGAAAAGGCATACCGCCTCTTAGAACAAGATGGTGCCATAATGCATGAAGCTGTGGTTGTGGGTGGCGATATTCTGATTGGTCGAACCTCCCCTCCAAGATTCATGGAGGAATATAGGGAATTCGAAGTCAAGGGACCATACAGACGTGATACTTCTATAGGAGTTAGACCCTCAGAAAATGGGGTTGTCGATACGGTCATAATGACTCAGTCTGTGGAAGGTGGCAAAATGTTTAAGATTCGCGTGCGAGATATGCGAATTCCTGAAATTGGCGATAAATTCGCATCAAGACACGGTCAGAAGGGTGTCGTAGGTATGCTCGTTAATCAAGAGGATTTACCCTATTCAGAAAACGGGATAGTCCCCGATGTTATGATAAATCCTCACGCATTTCCATCCCGTATGACAGTAGGCCAGTTTCTGGAATCACTGGGGGGTAAAGCAGCTGCACTAAGAGGTAGAATTGTAGACGGATCAGCATTCCTAGGAGAAAAATTAGACCAACTTAAGGATGTGCTGCAAGATTATGGTTTCAAATTTACGGGAAAAGAAGTAATGTATGATGGTAGAACTGGTATAAAATTCCCTGCCGATGTTTACGTTGGTGTAGTTTACTATCAAAAACTACATCATATGGTAGCAGATAAGATCCACAGTAGGGCTCGAGGTCAAGTACAAATGCTTACCAAACAGCCAACTGAAGGTCGAGCAAGGGGAGGCGGACTAAGATTTGGTGAAATGGAGCGAGATTGCCTCATTGCATATGGTGCATCAATGATGCTCAAGGATCGTCTTCTAGAAGAGTCAGACAAAGCTGAAATAAACGTATGCGAACGATGCGGTCTCTTAGCTTATTATGACATTAAACAGCGCAGATACATTTGTAGGGTGTGTGGGGATAAGGCAAAGATCTCCTCCGTCATAATCGCATATGCCTTCAAATTGTTGTTGCAGGAAATGATGAGTTTGAATGTTGCTCCTCGCCTATTGGCGAAGGACAAAGTTTAGGAGGAGATTTTTGATTTGACAGAAGAATCGATGAAAGTATTAGGGGGAATAAAATTTAGCATTTGGTCACCGGTGGAAGTGCGCAAATTTAGCGTTGCCGAGATTACTGCTCCAGAAACCTATGACGAAGACGGTATGCCTGTTCAAGGAGGCCTGATGGATAATAGGCTTGGCACCCTGGAACCAGGTCAAAAATGTGGAACATGTGGGAATACATCGGCAAGATGCCCTGGACACTTCGGGCATATTGAGCTTGCAGAGCCAGTACTTCATATTGCATTCGTGGATGATATTCATAAACTGCTTATCACCTGTTGCAGATCGTGTAGCAGAGTCAAACTGGGCCAAAGTGATATTGAGAAATATCGTGCCTTGCGGAACGCGAAAGCCGCATATTCCGTAATAACTCTGGAGAATATTAAGGATGAAATAATAGAGAAGGCCAAGAAGGTTAAGGTATGTCCGCACTGCGAGAAGGAACAGTACGAGTTGGTCTTTACAAAACCAACTATTTTCGTGGAAAAGACGGAAGCTGGCGAGAACCGACTATTACCAATCACCATTAGAGAAAGGATGATGAATATCCCTGATGACGACCTTCTCCTGCTTGGATACGATTCTAAAACCGCAAGACCAGAATGGTTTGTGTTGCAAGTGCTGCCTGTACCTCCGGTTACCGTGAGACCTTCAATAATACTGGAGACAGGGATTAGATCTGAAGACGACCTGACTCACAAGTTAGTAGATATCATACGTGTTAATCAAAGGTTGAAGGAGAGTAAAGAGGCCGGTACTCCTCCACTGATAGTTCAGGATTTAGTAGACCTGTTGCAGTACCATGTTACTACATACTTCGACAATGAGGTTTCCGGTATTCCACAAGCACATCATCGTTCTGGAAGGCCATTGAAGACTCTTACTCAAAGATTGAAGGGCAAGGAAGGTAGATTTAGAGGATCCTTGTCTGGGAAGAGGGTCGATTTCTCTAGCCGAACAGTAATATCCCCAGATCCTAATTTGACAATTTCGAGCGTGGGTGTTCCTGTTGACGTAGCAAAGAAGCTTACTATTCCGGAAACAGTCTCCCAATGGAATCTTGAACGTCTGAAAGCCCTTGTTATTAATGGACCTAATACATATCCGGGAGCGAATTATATAATTAGGCCTGACGGCGTCAAAATTAGGCTAGATTATGTAAGCGATAGGGATATGGTTGCGGAATCGCTTGCTCCAAACTATGTTGTAGAAAGACATCTTTCCGATGGCGATATCGTGATCTTTAATCGCCAACCGTCTCTGCACAGAATGTCCATAATGGCTCATTACGTTAGGGTTCTTCCTTATCGCACATTTCGACTGCACCCAGCTGTATGTCCACCCTATAATGCAGATTTTGATGGAGACGAAATGAATTTACATGTACCTCAAAGCGAAGAGGCTCGAGCTGAAGCCGCATTGTTAATGAGGGTCCAAGATCAGTTGATATCTCCCAGATATGGCGGACCCATTATTGGTGGTATCAGAGATTTCATCACAGGAGCTTACATTCTCACCTCAAAGGATACATTTCTAAACAGAGAGGAATTCGCTAATATGGCTTTGAGCGGGGGGTATGGGGGAGTACTTCCACAGGCAAATTCAAAAGATGGAGATTATCAACTTTATAGTGGTAGGGAGCTCTTCTCACTTTTCTTCCCTGCTGATTTCAATTTTGTTATCACCTCAAAGTGGAACAAAGCATCCAAAGGCGAGGGCAAGGATGTTGTAATTAGAAACGGTCAACTCCTAGGAGGAGTTATAGATAAGGCATCGATTGGTGCTGAAGAGCCAGATAGTGTGCTTCACCGTATTGCAAAGGACTATGGAAATGATACAGCTAGGAAATTTTTAGATTCGATCCTGATTATACTCAAGACCTATTTGACTCAACGTGGATTTTCGTATGGATATTCAGATCTATGGCTGAACGATGAAACTAGGAATGAAATTAGCGCGATTATTCAGCGTGCTTATGAAAAGGTGGATGAGTTGATAAAGCAGTACAAAGACGGCACTCTCCCCCTGACGAGAGGTTTGTCTCCCGAAGAAGCTCTGGAGCTATATGTAGTAAATGAATTGTCTAGGGCCAGGGACCGGGCAGGAAAAACGGCAGATCGAGCATTTCCCGACGACAATTCTGGTGTGATTATGGCATCGACTGGTGCTAGGGGTTCAACACTGAATATAGGTCAGATGACTGCGGCTTTGGGACAACAATCCATTAGAGGGAAGCGCATTAACAAGGGTTATCATAACAGATCTTTGCCTCACTTTAGGATAAATGATACCAATCCTGACGCGAAGGGCTTTGTCAAATCCAATTATCGTGACGGACTAAGTCCTTTGGAGTTCTTCTTCCACGCGATGGGAGGTCGAGAAGGCTTGGTAGATACTGCCGTTAGGACCCAACAGTCCGGATACATGCAGAGGAGGTTAATAAATGCTTTAGAGCACTTGAAGATTGAATATGACCTGACTGTGAGGGATCCTCATGGAAATATTATCCAGTATTTGTACGGCGAAGACGGGATCGATCCTGCTAAGAGTGATCACGGAGAGGCTGTAAATATACTCAGATTAATTGAAGGTGAATCAATTATCGATGAAGGTAAGAAAGCCACCGACACTGAGATAGCAAAGATTCTCAGTTCTTTTGGTGCTAATCTCAATGTAAAAGTAAGGACTAATCTAGAGATGACTCTATTGAATAACCGACTGAGCAAGGCAGGGGTAGAAAAAGTAGTTCGAAAGATTGTAGAATTCACAGAAAAGGCCATGGCAGAACCAGGTGAGGCTGTCGGGGTGGTCACAGCACAATCCATAGGTGAACCAGGTACACAAATGACTCTCAGAACCTTCCACTTTGCTGGAGTCAAGGAAAGAAATGTGACCTTAGGGTTACCACGTTTGATTGAGTTAGTAGACGCACGTAAGAAACCAGTTACACCGACCATGGATATTTACTTGGATGAGGAACACAAGGTTAGTAGGGAAAAAGCGTTACAAGTGGCCAAAGAGATTATTTATACTCGGGTTTCCGACCTAATAGATAAGACTGATATCGACTACAGCGGAATTCTTAACTTTTACTTCTCTAAAGCACAGCTTGCCGAACGCGGATGTGAACTTGAACAGGTATTTGATGTACTAAAGGGCTCGAAGAAGAGATACGACATTAGTATGAAAGATAAGCCCTATCACATACGAGTCACAATTCCAGACGAACCAGATGCCCAAACGATCTTGACGTTAAAGAATAAACTTTTGAACGCAAGAGTCAAAGGTGTGCCGGATATTGAAAGAGTTACCATCGTAAAGCAGGATGAAGAATGGGTTATTCAAACGGCAGGCTCGAACCTATCGAAGGTGGTTCAAATACCTGGTGTAGACACTCGGAGGGTATCGACCAATAATGTTTATGAGATTTGGCAGACACTAGGGATAGAGGCTGCGAGAACTGCATTGGTGAAGGAAATCACAAACACATTGGAGGAGCAAGGGCTGGAGGTTGATCTCCGCCATATCATGTTGGTGGCCGATTTAATGTCATCTAAAGGGTACCTTCAACAGATAGGAAGACATGGTATTGCAGGGACAAAAACCTCAGTACTAGCGCGTGCGAGCATTTGAAATCACGGTTCCTACCATAGCGAGGGCTTCTCTCGAGGGTCAGGTGGAAACCTTGAGGGGAGTCACAGAAAACGTTATAGTAGGAGCTGACTGTACCCGTTGGTACTGGCATGGTTGATCTTTATATGAAAGTGAAGGAGGAGGAGAGTGCTGTTGAAAGCGATAGAGAAGCTGATTAAAGAAGCAGTAGCAAGTGGCAAGTACAAGAAAGGTGCTAAGGAAGTAATGAAATTTGTCAAAGGATCAAAACTCATACTTGTTTCTGATTCGGTTAGTGATGGAAACAGAGGCAATATTGAAGATCAGGCTAAATCTATGGGTATTCCAGTGCTTAAATTCCATGGAACATCGGTCACTTTAGGAAGGGCTTGCAATCGGCCACATAGGATATCTGTGCTTTCCATCCGAACAGGAACCGAAGAAGAAATTCGAAACATTCTCTCTGAAAAAGTGAACTAATCACAAGCTTTTAATTGCATGAAAAATGTTACCTTGGATTAGCACAGATTTTGAATTTGGTGATTCCGTCATGTGCATCTAATCCAAACACAAATCCTTCTGATCCAGACAGGCGCTCGGAGATCCAGCCATCTGCATGACATGGAAGACTTAAATTGGCGATAATGAATCAGATGCATGATTTGCAAATTGCTTGTATGGTCTTTTTGTACTTATGACGATGAGAGGATTTAAGATTTGACGGAAAAAATCAAATTAACTTCAGATGAATTACGACTAATGTCTCTATTTCAAAGTATCACCAGTGTAACTGCAAGGGACTGTGTAGTTGATGATAAGATGGACCGTGTTATTTTTATTGTCAACAAGGGCCAAATGGGCCTTGCTATAGGGAAGGGAGGGGCAACTATTCGACAATTACAAAATGTTGTGGCCAAAAAAGTAGAACTAGTAGAATATTCTGATGACGCCAGTGATTTTGTCCGCAATATACTGAACCCTCAAATGGTAAATGAGGTCAAGATAACCCAAAGAACAGACGGCTCCAAGCAGGCGGTGGTTTTAGTAGATGCAAAGCGAAAAGGCGTAGTGGTTGGGAAGGAAGGAAGGAATGCTGAGAAGGCTAGATTGTTGGCAAAGAGGTACTTTCAAATATCCAATGTTCTGATAACAAGTGCATCTGAAAGAATGATTGGAAACGAGGTTATGGATTAGTTGGCCAAGTCACCGTTAGGTTTGTTCGCGGGGCGTGTGCTCAAGACAAAGAGAAAACGTGCACGCTGGTCGAATAAGTATTACAAGAGGCGAATGTTGATGCTGGATAAGAAAGCTAACCCTCTTGAGGGGTCGCCACAGGCAAAAGGAATTGTCCTTGAAAAGGTCGGAATAGAGTCAAAACAGCCAAACTCAGCGGTGAGGAAATGCGTTCGAGTACAGCTGATAAAGAATGGAAAAACCATCACCGCATTCCTACCAAAGGACGGGGCCTTGAATTTCGTAGATGAGCATGACGAGGTGATGCTCGAAGGGATTGGAGGTTCAATGGGAGGAGCAATGGGTGATATCCCTGGAGTGAGATGGAGAGTCTTCAAAGTAAATGGTGTCTCCCTTAATGAGTTAGTCTTAGGACGGAAGGAGAAACCACGAAGGTAATTGATATGAGTGGAAAGGAACAAGCAAACCTGCTTTTATTCAACAAGTGGGACACGAGAAAGATAGAAATCGGCGATATTGGGCTTCAGAAAGTGATTTCATTAAAGCACTCCGTTATTCCCATCACCTTTGGACGACATGAACATCAAAGATTGAAAAAATCGGAGGTTAACATTGTGGAAAGGCTCGCCAACAAGTTGATGCATTTTGGAAAAAGATATGCAAAAAATACTGGCCGGATGGGTGGCAAGAAAGCAAAATCGCTAAACGTGTTGAAGACAACCTTTGAGATAATACACTTGGAAACAGGCAAGAATCCGTTAGAGGTATTTGTCAAAGCTGTCGAGAATGCATCTCCTAATGAAGATACTACGAGAATCGTTTACGGAGGAGTCGTATACCACGTCTCTGTTGACGTAGCTCCTCTAAGACGCGTTGATCTTGCTCTCAGATTTATAAGCTGAGGGGGTTAGAGAATCAACGTATTCTAACCCACAGGCCATAGAAGAAGCTCTTGCGAGAGAACTTATTTTAGCTTCACAAAATGAAATGACCAGTCATGCTATTAAAAAGAAGAACGAGCAAGAAAGAGTAGCAATGGCATCGCGATAGCCCCTCCATCCCTTGTGCAGAAAAGTATTAGCTTCCAAGATTACATGTACGATTGAGTGTTTAGGCTGAAACTTAAATAACAAGGTTCTAGTGAAAATCAATATAAATGAATGGTAAAGATGAATTCCTATTCAAGAAAAGCACTTTAATGAGTACCGGGGCAGGACGAGATATAATCAAGCAAGCTCTGTTAAGAGAAAAGGGATACAAACAGTTTAGTAAATACAGCCGTGAAACTGAAGAACAATTTCAGGACTTTACCAAACGATACTTGTTATCGCTACACAAGCTAATCATTTCTGACCAAAATCCGTCTGGTTCTCTTAGAAAATTCGCAGAAGAAATAGGGTCTTCAGAGATGGTTCTTGACGACTCTAAAATACAAGATGTAATGGCGAGAATTTCTCGACCTGAAATTCTTGCAGACAGAGTAGAACGCATCCTAAATTCAAATTTTGTCTTGATGACTTTCCCAGTTCTAAATGCATTGTTTGATGGGGCAGCTGCATACTTTCAAGAAAGCATTAGTTCTGAGCTTAGAACTACAATCATTGATGGACATATAATTGCAATCGATCTTAGCGAACCAATGGACAGAATCATTGACAAAGATGAGGACTTGGATTATCTGGATGATTATAAGCTAATGAATCCATATATACTTGAGGTTGCAAGACAAATGATTTCCATCGGAGGAGACACTTTACTTAGATCATTTGAAGAAGGCTTTAAGGATGCTAGAGTAGGACAGTATATCGACCAGAGACTCAAAGCGAAGCCAGAGTCTATTACAGATGAGAATATGATGGGTTGCTACAAGAAGTATCGAGCTATTATGGGCACAGCAGCTAGAAATATGGCGCTTGATAGGAAACCACTTGGTGAAATCTATCATTTGGGTATGGCTAAGGCCAGTGAAGCTGTAGGCTGTGGAAACGAGATCCAGGATGCAATCAGGAACGGATCCATAAAAATCCCTTCATGGCCGCTGTACTATAGTATTATCACTGGGGATGTTCAGAAGGCATTCGAACTTACGATGAGAAAAAGCTCAACCTACTTGGAAGAGGCAAGAATCGCTTTGGATATGCTCCCGCATGAATACGGCTTTAGACCGTTCTTAGAATTTCTTTTCCAGTACGTCAATCATTACAACCAATATTGGTTCAATGAATTGAATAAGAGAGACCTCTATGCCTTATTACAAAAAAACCTAACATTGAGTGACTTACATAAAAAATGACGTGACACCCTTCTTATATTATTAAGAAGGTTTATTATTCTAACCATTATTTATCTTCACGCAGAGATGTCTAGCGAGTACGAGAAGAACGTAGTAAAGCTCATCCAAGAAAAACTTGACGAGTTAGAATATTTGAAAAAGTCAAAAAATTGGGATAGGACTCGCGCACAGAGATTGGCAGATGAAATAGAAACACTTGAAACTTTATTTGAAAATTACAACTTAGGAATGAATTATTTTCGGCGAGCGAGAGGGGGTAAATCAGGACTCAGGGAATGAGAATTTCGATTTCTTAAAAGAACTAGTATATTAAATGTTTTTAATTTTTAGGTATCGGAGATCATGATCATAAATGTATTCTTCTTCTAGAACGCCTGACCGGATTTCTTGAGAATCATAATCTTCTTATAAACGAATAAGTGATGCTTCGTAATTATTTATATACCTAATTCTTGGCATATGACTCAGGCCATGCACGAGGATAAGATAAAGAAATTATATCAGATCAAGAAGCTGTCTGAGGAAGGAGGCGGGCCGGAAAGGATCTCCGCTCAACATTCAAAGGGTAAACTAACGGCGAGGGAAAGAATTAGCCTTCTATTAGATGAGGATTCTTTCATCGAAATTGACAAGTATGTAATCCATAGGAATGATGATCCTTCGACCAAGGCATATTTTGGAGATGGAGTATTGACTGGATTTGGCACAGTGGACGGACGAAAGGTGTTTGTGTACGTTTACGACTTTACAGTGCTAGGAGGCTCTCTAGGTGAAATGGCAGGAAAAAAGATAGTAAAAGTAATGGATCATGCCCTTAAGATGGGTGTCCCTATCATCGGAATCCTGGATTCAGGAGGAGCGAGAATTCAAGAAGGGGTAGTGAGTTTAGATGGTTATGGGGATATCTTCTACCGGAACACCCTCGCATCGGGCGTTATTCCACAGATAACTGCCAGTATAGGTCCTTGCGCAGGCGGCGCTGTTTATTCTCCTGCCATGACTGATTTTATAATTATGGTAGAGCGCATAGGGCAAATGTTTGTTACAGGACCTGAGGTAGTCCATGAGGTATTAGGGCAAGAGGTTTCATTTGAGGAGCTGGGAGGTGCAATAACACATGCCAGTAAGTCTGGCGTGGCTCATTTTGTAGCAAAAGATCGAGTACGCATGCATTGATACGATAAAAAAACTCCTTTCTTATATTCCACAAAATAACAGCGAATTTCCACCAATAGTTCAGACAGGAGATGATTCAAATCGGATTGATTCTAACCTTGCATCTATACTACCTGAAAATCCGTATGAACAATATGATATGAAGCAGATAGTCAAATCAATTGTTGATGATGGAGATTTCTTTGAGATACATGAACTCTTCGCGGAAAACGTTATTGTAGGCTTTGCAAGAATGGGAGGAAGATCAGTGGGAGTCGTGGCCAACCAGCCTCTGTATCTTGCTGGTGCATTGGATATTCATTCTTCCAACAAAGCTGCCGAGGTTCATTAGATTTTGTGATTGCTACAACATTCCAATTGTTACTTTGGTAGATACTCCCGGTTACCTACCTGGGGCCGATCAAGAACACAATGGGATAATTCGGCATGGGAGCAAGTTGTTGTACTCTTATTGCGAGGCGTCTGTGCCTAAAATCACATGTATAATAGGAAAAGCGTACGGCGGTGCTTACATTGCCATGGGGAGCAAAAACCTTAGAGCTGATGTAAACTTTGCATGGCCTACTGCTGAAATTGCAGTACTTGGACCCGAAGCTGCAATAACTATAATACATCGCCGAGATCTCAAGAAATCTGATGACTTGGCAAAAACTAAGAAGGCTCTTGCAAAAGAATACAGAGAAAAGTTCGCCAATCCCTATATCGCAGCAGAGAAGGGAATTATCGATTTGGTAATAGATCCAATGGAAACCAGACCTATGATTATCCGGGCACTTGATACATTTTCCACTAAAAGGGAGACACAGCCGTGGAAGAAACATGGGAACATAAATCTATAGAGGTGGATAATTTACGACCAAAACAATAATCAAAATTCTGATTGCAAATAGGGGTGAGATCGCTCTAAGAGTTGTCCGTGCATGTAAAGAACTGGGTATAAAATCTGTCGCAGTATTTTCTGACGAAGACACACGCTCAGTACATGTAAAAAGAGCCGACGAAGCGTACAACATCGGACCGGCAGCGGCTACAGAAAGTTATCTGAACATGAAGCGAATTATTGAGATTGCAAAGCAATCAGGATCAGATGCTATACATCCAGGATATGGGTTCTTGTCAGAGAACGAAGGATTTGCAAAGACTTGCAAGAAGAACGGGATAATATTCATAGGGCCTGGAAGTGAGGCTATGGAAGTCACCGGTGACAAAATGAAGTGTAAGGAAGTGATGAAAGAAGCCGGTGTACCATTGGTTCCAGGTAGTGACGGCGTGGTAGAAGATCTTGATGAAGCCGTTGCAATAGCAAAGGATTCTGGATTTCCAGTTCTCCTCAAATCTGCATTTGGTGGTGGTGGGAGAGGGATTCGCTTCGCCAAGGATGAAAAAGAATTACGGCAGGAATACGAAATGGCTTCCGCCGAATCAAAAGCGGCGTTTGGGAAGGCTGCACTTTATGTTGAAAAATGCCTTGAAGGCATCCGTCATATTGAATATCAACTTATTCGCGACACTCATGGTAATAGTAGACACCTATTCGAACGCGAATGCTCTGTGCAAAGGAGACACCAGAAGCTCATCGAAATGTCTCCTTCTCCAGTTCTCGATGCTAAAACTCGCAGTAAAATAGGAGAAATCGCAGTTAGAGCTGTTGATGCCGTGGATTACGTTAATGCGGGGACGGCAGAATTTTTAAGGGACAACAAAGGAAATTTCTACTTTATAGAAATTAACTCTAGATTACAGGTGGAGCATCCAGTCACTGAATTTGTAACAGGATTAGATCTCGTGAAACTGCAAATTTCAATAGCACAAGGAGAAAAAATCCCGTTCAAACAAGAAGAATTAGAACTAAGAGGAGCAGCTATTGAATGCCGTATAAACGCAGAAGACCCGTTCAACGAATTCTCGCCATCAGTTGGATTAGTTCCGTCATGCAATCTACCTTACGGGCCCGGTGTGCGCGTGGATTCATATCTATACCCTGGCTGTAGTGTATCCGGATATTATGATTCCCTCGTGGCAAAGCTCATCACTTGGGGCAATTATTTCGAAGAAGCTAGAAGTCGGATGATTAACGCATTAAATGAATTTGAAGTCGAGGGCGTGAATACAACTATACCGCTCTTTAAGACGATAATGAAAGAGGAGCATTTCATAAGAGGAGAGTTGTCAACTGATTATCTAGAACGATATGCCATAATGGATAAGCTTCTCAAAGATACTAAGGGCTTGTCATCTCAAAACCAGGTTCCTGCTCTCGCCGCACTATTGCTTTACTCAGAGTTTAAGCGAACCCCCTCGGTCAGCCGAGGTGATATTCGTACCTCCGAACACATGTCGGCATGGAATAAACAGAGAGGGTACTCTTGATGGAATATAAGATAGCACACCTAGAACAGCCCGTGAACGCAGAGTTAGTAAGCACCCTGGGTGAATCAGAAGCCATGGTCAAGATAAACCAGAAAGATTACCGTCTCAAGGTTCTGAGATTTTCTACAAACATACTTGAATTTATGATAGACAACTCCTACCACTCTGCGAAAATACTAAACTCTAGTACTTCTGAGGTGAAGCTGCTAATAGATGGAATTGAAATGAAAATAAACAAGCATTCCAAACTCTCAGAAGTTTTGGAAAAGTCCTTATCAAAGATCTCACAGACGGCTGGAGTAAATAATCTGACAAGTCAGATACCCGGTAGGGTTGTTAGCGTTTTAGGAAAGCAAGGTGACGCGGTTAGCAAAGGGGACTCCATTGTAGTACTTGAATCCATGAAGATGCAGGTTGCGGTAAAATCTCATAAAGATGGTAAGATAAAAGAGATAAAAGTCAAGCAGGGAAACAGCGTTTCCAGAAATGACATCATAGCTGTCATAGAGTAGTAACTATGAAAAGTAACACTCATTCACTCGGATCCTACATCTGCCGTTTGACGGTGGCAGCCCCATTACATTTAACAAACCTTGAATACTAAAGTGAAATTCAAACCCATTATTTTTCCAAGGCAGATTTTATCTCGCCGTAATTTGGCTCTATCAGAGGATTGTCAGATATCCATCTATACCTAATTATGCCGTTTTCATCCAGCACGAACACTGAACGCTTAGCTGCGTTATAACCCTCTAAAGGACCCAAGTTGGCCATTACAATACCATACTTGTTTATGACCTCGCGCTTGTAATCGCTAAGAATCGGAAAATTAAGGTGTCTATTCTCCATAAAAATCTTGTTAGCAAATGGACCATCTACGGAAATTCCAACAACTTCCGCTCCATGTGATTTTAGCTCGGATAGTGAATCCCTCAGTGCGCACATCTCAGTAGGTACAAACAGGTGAATCTGCTGCGGGAAAAAAAGCAAGTACAAGTTTCTTGCCTCTAAATTCTTCAAGGCTTCGACCTTTCATCTCAACATCAGGTAAATTAAAGCCTGGCGCTTCCTGTCCTATTTTAGGAACTAAATCTGTTGTTGACGTTGAAGACATGAATCAGACTACACTCTAGGACAATAAATTAATTTCGGAATATTCAGCTATTTGGAAAGCCGGAATGTCTGCGAAGCTCCCTAATTATCTCTTCCAAAGCCAACACTACTCTTTCTACCTCATACATCGTGTTTTGGTGACCAAGTGTAAGTCGAAGAGAACCTTCAATTTCCAACAATGATAACCCCATTGCATTGAGTACATGGGAAGGCTTAGCCTTTATTAGAAGAGCATGCTGCCCCTGTAGACGCGGCTATCCCGTACTCGTTTAGTTTTACAATGATGTCTTCTCCCTTAACCCCTGGAAAGCTAAAATGAGCATTATTGGGTAGTCTTTCATTCATTGATCCGTGGAGATGGCATCTAGGAATCGCAGATAATACTCGATCAATGAGATAGTCCCTAAGTTTCTTAACGATACGTCCATTATCAATCAAATTCGCCGCAGCGATCCTGCAGGCCTCACCAAAACCTACGATACCATACACATTTTCAGTGCCTGACCTTAAGGATTTTTCTTGACCCCCGCCGTCGATCAAAGCGGTCAACTGGTCCCGGTCGCGAACATATAAAGCCCCTACCCCTTTGGGTCCGTATATCTTGTGGGAGGATAACGTTAGCAAATCCACACCAAGGTGCTTCACATCGATTGGTATTTTTCCCAGAGCCTGGACAGCATCACAATGAAAGAGGGCGTTTGAATTTTCATGAGTAATTTTTGCTAGCTCTCTAATTGGCTGAATGGTCCCCACTTCATTATTAGCCAGCATGATGCTTACGAGCATTATCTTATCTTTTCTTAGGATATCAAGTAAGGATTCCTGTTTAATGATTCCTTCACTGTTCACTTCGACAAATTTACCAATGAATCCCTGAGCTTTTAAGGAATTGAAAGGTTGAAGCACTGAGTCATGTTCTATGCTACTTGAAATAAGAACAGTACGCTCGTTATCATTGTTGATTCCTATTCTGGATACACTACCCTTAATAGCTAAATTATTCGCTTCTGTTCCACCAGATGTGAACGTTATTCCATTAGGACTGCTGCCTATAAGATGAGCTACGTGTCTCCGAGCTTTCTCGATTGCTCTTGAAGTGTCGAAGCCAAATGAATGCTGTGAAGATGGATTTCCATAATGATTTCCAAGATAAGGAACCATTTCTTGGATCACTTCGGAAAGAACGGGAGTAGTCGCCGCGTTGTCGAAGTAAATCAAGCCACTCTGATTCATTGTCAAGTTCATCCTCTTGCTATAATCCTATTTCACTATAACCAGGCTTCCTTGTCTATAACCTTTCATGTCGACCGAGACGTATCTAAAACCAAGTTCTTTGATCATTTGGTCGGCTTCTCCAAGCTTTCTGATATCAAATAACCTGTGGAGTTCATCATTTCCTACCTCAATCCGCGCAAGCTCACCATGATCTCTTACTCTGACTTGTTCTACACCAAAAATCGACTTTATTATGGATTCGGCCTTTTCAATTCTAGAAATCATTGACTGCGTTATTTCCTTCCCGTGCGGGATTCTAGATGCTAAACAAGAATTTGCCGGTTTATTGGAGACAGAAAGTTTGAAGAATTTTGCGATCTCCCGAATATCTGACTTATTCAAACCAACTTCGAGGAGTGGATGTCTTATACCTGCCTCCTGCAATGCAGTTATTCCGGGCCTATAATCTCCTAGATCATCTACGTGTGTTCCATCGACAATACTTTTGGCCCCTATTTGTTTTCCCTTGGAAAGAAGATGGAGTGCTAAATCCTTTCGACAGTGATAGCATCGAGCATTGTCGTTTCTTGTGAAGTCTTGATTCATAAGCACATTGTACTCAATTATTTCATGTCTAATCCCCAGTTCATTGGCTACAACAATAGCACTCTTTAATTCCTCTTCCGAGGTGGTAGCACAATTTGCCGTCACTGCCATAACTTTCTGGCCTAATCGCATCTGAGCAGCTAATGCCACAACAGCACTGTCTACTCCGCCAGAGAGGGCAACAACTACCTTGCCATTGATCCCGTCGAACCATCTGAGCAACAGATCGTATTTTTGAACTGACCCGTCAAGTTCGTGAATAGAATTTGTTTCCAAACCTAGTTTGAATCTCAGATAGAGCTATCTGATTTGCCACTCTTAAAGGTACTCTTAATGACCTGGAAATTTGTCTAACGTCATCAAATTCTGGTTTGGCATTTACAATCTTTCCGGTAGAATCTTTGGAAACCTTCACACGTATGGTGAATTCGTCGTTCAATATTTTGAATTTCATGGTTATTGTGTCTCTATCTATTAATACCCGATTAGTTTCTTGAATTCTTACGCCCAAAGTCCCAGTCTCTGTAAAGAGAAAATCCAAGGTAGAATCTACCCTGCTGTAATCAGTTATGATTCTTATCGTATAGCTCGGTCTGTTCTTTTTAGTTATACCCGGTATTACGGTTACATCCTTTATCCCGCTTTTACTTAAATATTCGATTAAGGCTCCCAAATTCTCTCCTGTGATGTCATCTACATTTGTTTCCAATACAGCCACGGTATCATTACCATACTTGAATGATGAATGAGAATTTCCCATAACAAATCTTGTCACATTTGCAATTTGTCCAAGATCTCTATAACCTGCGCCGAATCCGATTCTTACTGGTTGGAAATCTGGGTATCTATTTACACTCCCTATGCAAAGATTGACAAGTAAAGCGGCACCAGTCGGAGTAGTTGATTCAGTTTCAAAGTACCCAGCTGTAAGGATAAACGGTCTGCCCAAAAAGATCTGTAATACCGCGTTGGTCGGATTCGGGACAATACCATGGGAGAAATGTGTGACCCCACTTCCAGTTGCAATTTGTGTAGAGTAGACATCCGTTGAGAAGAGATCAAGACTATTGGCAGCAATACCTGATCCTACTATATCGACTAGTGTATCGATATTTGATGCTTCATGAAGGTGAACATCCTTGATATTTTGACCGTGAATTTTAGATTCAGCCGCAACCAAAGTTTGCATGGATTTCTGAATATATGAACTAGTTTGATGATCTAAATCTAACTGTCTACAGTAGCGAGCGGCCGCAGCAATAAGTTCACTCCCTTTTCTACTACTTTTAATATCTGAGGACCTAAAAAGGAATCGGGTTGCTTTGATCCCTGTAGACGTCACCTTTTCAAAGTTCGCCTCCAAAATCCTGGCACCCTCTAATAACCCTTCACAAGCATAGATTGAATCAAGAACTAGTTTCTTCTCGGCCCCTGCATCAATCAGTGATGAAAGTAACATATCACCTGAAATACCTGAAATTTGCGAATCAATCACTGCAATTCCTGGCAAGGCCTAACTCATATAATTAGGGCAAATACATATTTATTTTGTAATCATGTCGATACTGCAAGACTAGATTAAAAGACTTTTATACGCGACGCGGGGCCGTATTTTTGAACAATATATGAATATCACCGTTGTCGGGTCAGGCAAAGTCGGAGCTTCTGCCCATTAAACGCTTGTCTTCGAATGTTAGGAGATGTTCTATTATTAGATATCGTGAAAGGACTTCCTCAAGGGGAGGCCCTGGACATTAATCATCAACTGTCTGAACTTGGCATCGATTGTAGAGTAAGAGGTTCAAATGAGTACGAGGATTTGAAAGGCTCTGACATCATCGTATTGGTGGCCGGAGTGGGAAGGAAGCCTGGAATGACCAGGATGGACCTTTTGACAACGAATGCAAATATCATTAAGGATATTGCCACCAAGATACGATCCTTGGCTAATCAGGCAATCGTGATCGTAGTCACAAACCCTGTTGACCCGATGACCTATTTGACTTTAAAACTTCTTGGAACAGACAAAAATAGGGTTATGGGAATGGGTAACATGCTTGATCTTTCGAGATTCAAAAGTTTTATTCACGAGACCACTGGCTTTTCAAGAGGCTCCATTAGCGCGATGGTAATCGGAGAACATGGCGAGAACATGCTCCCTCTTCCTAGATTTTCTTCAATATCGGGAATTTCGCTAACCACGTTTTTGTCACCTGATCAAATCATGAACACTTTGGAATCTACGAAGAAGATCGCTGCCCGAAGTTATTTCGTTGAAAGGTGCAACAATTCACGCCCCTGGTAATGCCATCGCTGCAATGCTTGAATCTATTGTGAGAGATAGAAAAAGTATCATACCAGTGTCGGCTCTTTTGGAAGGAGAATATGGTACTTCAGATGTTTGCATTGGGGTTCCAGCAGTGCTCGGTTCAAATGGCATCGAGAAAATAGTTGAATTAAAGCTAGACAATTCGGAAACAGAGAAATTTGATAGAGGAGTAGCAAGCGTTAAATCTGCAATCAGAGAGCTTCACATATAATACTTTTATCATCGAAAGGTTAATTGGTTAAGAATGGATCTTGGCCAATTGCTTAAAAGATACTCTAATGGCGAGATTGGGATTAACGAAATTCGAAGAGAAATTTCCATTGAGAATATCGGATACATAGGAGAAAACATAGCACGTCTTGATGTACAAGAGGGAGACTAGAAAGGGTTGTCCAGAGGTTATCCTTGCCTTAGATAAGCAATACAATGACCTACATGAAATTGCCCTAAAGACGTTGGAGAAAACAGGCCTTGCACTCATTAGCAAGGTACCAGAGGACGTATACACAAAACTCTCTGCTCAATTAAGATTGGAACGGTATATGGTCGAAACAGCAGCACGCGTGGGACAACCATTTTGGTATCGACCAGAGAACTCAAATTCAACGAGACTATTCCTCAGATTGGGATCATTTGTGCCGGGACATCGGATATACCTATCGCTGAAGAAGCGAGAATGATGGCCAAATCTATGGGCTGCTCCAGTAATATTCATTATGACGTAGGAATAGCAGGAATGCACCGGTTGCTTCCAGCTTTAAAGGGCATAATGGAAAAAAACGTAGAAGCTGTCGTAGTAGTAGCTGGAATGGAAGGGGCTCTTCCATCAGTTATATCCGCCTTAGTGGATGTCCCAGTCATAGGAGTGCCTACGTCAATCGGCTACGGCATGGGATCTGGTGGTATCGGAGCACTGACATCAATGTTGCAGACCTGTACATTTGGCTTGGCCGTCATGAATATTGATAACGGCATAGGTGCTGGTGCCTTCGGTGCTCTGATCTGCAAGAGGATGTTGTTAAGACATCACAAGAAAGATGATCTGCTTAGTACTCACTCAACTACAAGGAGATCTAGGCGTCTCAAACGTTTATAAAGGCTTTTCATTCGTTGGTTATAATTACGTGAAAAGGGGCAAGATGAATATATAATGGGTTACATTGCTACGCTCAAGAGGATTAGAAATGGTCGAACTAACTACAGGAAGAGAGGCTGCTCTCCTTCTCTCAAGAAGAAGGTTTGTTACCATAACCGTTAGTGATGAGAATGTTCAAGCTCAGATTGCGTACCCGATGGCAAAGGGGGATGTTACTATAACCTCGTCACACAGCAGAGAGCTCGCAAGATTCGGTTGGAATGGTTCTCTGAATTCTCTCCCCGCTTGTTACTTGACAGGTTTATTGTTAGGTAAGAAGTCGCTGAGGAAGGATGTAGACGAGGCTATCCTGTACACAGGAAAGAATTCGTTTACATCTAGAGTCGCCGCATGTCTTAAGGGTGTAATTGATTCTGGGATGAAGGTTCCCGCATCCGACTCTTCGTTTCCGCCCGAAGAACGCTTAGTGGGGAATCACATCGCAGAATATGCCAGAATACTAAAAGATGAGAATAAAGACGTTTACAACAGTCACTTTTCAAGGTTAATTGCCAATAATTTTGATCCTACTCAATACAGTAGCTACGTGCAAAAAGTTAAAGATGCTATTACTGGTTCAAACGAATTAAACAAAGTTACAGGCGAAGAGAAGTGAATTGGAGTAATTCGAAATGAGCCGACAAAATCAGCAGCATTCTGAGTGGATCCCTAGGACATCTCTGGGCTTGCTGGTGGCCAGTGGAAAGATAAACTCGATGGATGAAGTCTACGAAAATGGACTCAGGATACAAGAATCAGAAATTATAAAGCGTCTACTTCCAGACATACGAAGTCAGGTTGTGCACGTAGGTATTGTGCAGAAACAGACAGATGCAGGAGAGATGACGAGATTCAATGCTGTCGTGGCAGTAGGCAACGAGGCGGGATGGTTTGGGATTGGAAAGGGTAAGGCATCTCAGATGCGAATTGCAATCGATAAAGCCACTAATACCGCCTTCTTAAACGTCATTCCGGTAAAGCGCGGGTGTGGAAGTTGGGAGTGTCGTTGTAATCAATCACATTCAGTTCCCTTCAAAGTGACAGGAAGAGGCGGCAGTGTAACTATTGAAATTATCCCTGGGCCGAGAGGCCTTGGGTTGGTTGCGGGTGAAAATATACGGAGCCTGCTAAAGTTAGCTGGATTAACTGACGCATGGACGAAATCATTTGGATCAACCAGTACAATGTCCTCGACTACCAAGGCTATATTTGACGCATTGCGGAGCACTTATAGTAAAGGATAGAGGGTGCGATTAGAGTAATGGCTTATTTAGTTATTAGAATGCGCGGCACTGTTAATGTTCCATATTGGGCCGATACCACCTTAGAGAGTCTTAATCTTGCAAAGAAATTCAGAGCAACGATTGTGCCAGAAAGTACCGAGTATTCGGGAATGCTAAATAGAATAAGGCAGCTTGTCGCGTGGTGTCGCGTTGATAATGAGACAGTGAAAGCTCTTTTAGATAGGAAAGGTAGAAAGACAGCGTCACAAGTATTGAAAGAATCTGACTTACCAAAGGAGTATAGCAATTTGGACAAACTTGCAGATGATATAGCCAATGACGCAGTAGTGTTCTCCAAACTAGAGGGTATAAAACCATGGTTTGCATTGAATCCACCTCGCGGTGGGTTCAAAAAGTCTGTCAAGAAGCAAACAACTCAGAACGGAATCCTTGGAGAGAATAATTCATTGATCGAACTCGTCAAGAAAATGATGTGAGAGGGACATGGAGCAAGACTTATTTAAGGTTAGACCCATTTCCAACACCAAGACGTTGAATTTGAACGTTGGAGAGAAGTAACTGATTATGGCTACTAGATTCAGAAAAAGTCGAAGACAGAGGGGGAGCAGGTATTGTGGCTGGGGGCAGATAGGACAACATAGGCAGTCTGGTAGCCGAGGTGGAATTGGCGGTGCAGGAAAACACAAACATTTCTGGATCAGAACTGTCATTGAAGAACCCGATCATTTTGGACATGACTCTACAAAATCTATGCGGCAAAATAGATTAAATCGGTGGGTTAATTTGAGAGACGTGAACGATTTGGCAGCGCGTTTCGGCAGTACTAACGAACATGGCAAGTTAATACTAGATTTGAGATCGATTGGTTATGACAAGCTCTTGGGAGGAGGAACGCTCCAGAAACCCATTGTAGTACAAGTAGCCAAAGTTTCTGCGACTGCAAAACAAAAGATCGAATTAGCAGGAGGAGAAATAGTTCTGAATGAAGAAATCAGTTCAAAGTAGCGAGAGTACTTTCCGCCGCGTCATAAAGAAGGTATCTACTTACATACCCCAGGTCGAAAAACCTGTAAAAAAATTAACCCTTACTGAGAAATTTGTATGGTGTGGTATCGCTCTCTTTATTTATCTTATTATGGGACAAGTCCCGCTTTATGGTGTCACGGATGATCCTGCATTTGATTTCCTCGCCTTCGCTAGAGTAATCTTCGCTGCTCAACAGGGAACATTATTGGAATTGGGCATCGGTCCAATAGTCACTGCAGGGCTGCTAATGCAACTTCTGAAGGGATCTGAGCTGATAAAGCTCAACTTCAAAAACCCAGATGATAGGGCATTATTTACTTCTGCAACTAAACTTGTCACGATTATAGTTATAGTAGCGGAGGGGGCGCTCTATGGTGGAAGTGTGTATGGAGGGCTGGTAGCCCAACCTGAATTTGTTGTGATTGTTATCGTTCAGTTGATAGGAGCCAGCTTGATAGTTATGCTGCTCGATGAGCTAGTGCAGAAAGGATGGGGATTAGGATCGGGTATTAGCCTTTTCATAATGGCTGGAGTTGCTCAGGGTATATGGTGGGCCGTATTCAGTCCAATTCCAGCGCCAGATGGCGGCAGTGTAGGTGTTGTTCCATTCATGGTGGAATCCGCTATGAATGGGACTCTGCAAGATGTACTATTCAGATCAGGCCAACTTCCGAGTCTCTTCAGTCTAATAATTACTTGTTTGGTAATAGCTATGATAGTTTACGTCCAGGGAATTCACATAGATATTCCAATCGTCTCAACTAAGTATAGAGGTTTCAAAGCAGTATATCCTATCAAGCTGCTGTATACTTCAAACATTCCTGTCATATTGGCTTCAGCGCTGCTGGCCAACGCCATATTTATGGGGCAGATGCTATGGGCAAATTATAATCCTCAGAATTCTAATCCTACATTTAATTGGATAGCCCAATACGATCCTGAAAATCCTCAGAGTCCTACTGGAGGAATTCTTTATTACATTACACCCCCTAGGAGTATTGAAGCTCCAGCACAAGATCCGGTTCGAGCAGTTGTCTATGTAATATTTCTTACGACAATAGTTACGATCTTTGGAAAACTGTGGGTTGAACTGGGTGGTTTGTCCCCCAAAGCTGCCGCTAAAAATCTACTAGATGCAGACGTTCAGGTGCCAGGCTTCAGACGATCTGAAGGATCAATTGAGACCTTACTGAATAGGTATATCCCTTCAGTAACTATCATTGGAGGTGTAGTAATCGGTCTACTTCCAGCTACCTCTGACGTATTGAACGTTTTTGGAACTGGAATAGGAGTACTTTTAATGGTGGATATCCTGGTTAATTACTATAATCTACTCGTTAGAGAACAGGTCGACGTACATATGCCAAAATTGGCGGCCTTACTTGGCAGGAAATAATATACATAGTAATGCTAGGGTGGTTGTAGTTGGAGTACCAGGGGTGGGAAAAACGACGGTCATTACTAAAGCAGCAGAGCTATTGAACCAATCTGGATCAAAAACACAGGTAATGGTATTTGGTTCGCTAATGTTAGACGAGGCAAAAAAAATGGGTATTAAAGACAGGGATGAAATGCGAAAACTATCAGTCACCAGTCAGCGTGAACTTCAAGAAATGGCAGCCAAGATTATCAGTGCTATACTAAGTGATAATCTTATAATCGATACTCATCTCTTTATCAATACTAGCGAAGGAAGGTACCCAGGCATGCCACGGAATCTCTTAGATATATTATCCCCTACTCATTTGGTCATGATTTCTGCAGATCCAGAAGAAATTTTTGCACGAAGGATGCAAGACGATACTAGAAATAGAGATTTAATTTCCATAGACGGTATCAAAAACGATTTAGAGGTTGCGATCAGCATGATAGCGGCATCTTCTGTGTTAAGTGGAGCCCCCTTTAAGATAATTTTTAATCATAGGGATAGGTTACATGATGCTGTCAGTGAATTAGTCGAAGTAATGTCAATTAAAAGAGAGATAAATTGATGTACCAAAGCATTATCGACTCTTTCATTATGCAGTTACCTGGTCTGACTCCCCACTACACCAAGAATCCTCTATTCCCTGACATGATTTCAGCACTAATTGTAGCAGCATTAATTGCTATAGCGATGAACTTTGCCATGGCCATGCTTAGGAAGCGGACAACAGATATTGACAAGATGAACAGGGTAATGAAGGAAACCAACGAATGGCGAAAGCAGTACACAGATGCTATCAGAAAACGCGATAAGGTTCGAGTAGAGGAGTAAAAAAGAAGCAAGCATCTGTGAATAAGATGACTATGGAGATGCAGCAGCAGCAAATGAGACCAATGCTGATCTATATGATGCCTTCACTGTTGGTCTGGATACTTGTCTTTCCAGCCATATTTGGTTCTACTGCTGGTCTCTCTCCTATTCAAATTCCATGGATTACCTGTAGCCTAGAAAATGTTCAGTTGGATCAGCAAGAAGACACAGACGGCCAACCAAAAGGTGCTTGTTCTATACCCGGGGAAATTTTTCTGTGGGGCTGGTTCCTGATTACGTCATTTGCGTTTAGTGGCATAATTTCTAAGGTTACCAAGACGTCTATGCCTGGCCTTACCGGAAATTGAACCAAAGAAACCGGAAGGTGAAAGAGTCCGTCCGTAATGGAAATAGTGATGCTAGTAAGGCAGAGTACGACGGCAGCGGTAACAAGTTACAAACACTCTCGATAATTGTTTCGGGCTGGCCTGCGGTTGGCAAAACTACCGTTGCCGCAAAGCTCAGCTGATGAATTTGGACTAAAGATTTACAATGGTGGTGATATCCTTAAACAGATCGCTACAAACATGGGATACCAAACGTCTGGTACCGACTGGTGGGATAGCGAGGAGGGCCGACAATTCATGGAGAAAAGAAAGAGCGATCCGACCTCCGATAGAGAAGTCGATAACAAGTTGAAAGAGATCGTGAGAGGCGGTAATGTAGTAATCACGAGCTACACTCTCCCATGGTTGGTAAAGGATAAATGTATCAAGCTATGGCTTCAAGGATCCGCTAAGAATAGGGCTACTAGGATGGCTACTAGGGATAATATTAGCATCACCGAGGCTACAGAAATCGTAAAGGAAAGGGATTATCAGAATAGGCAGATTTATGAGGATTTGTACGGATTTGAATTTGGGAAGGATCTCTCCGTTTTTGATTTCTTATTAAACACTGACATGATGGATCTTGGTTCTCTTATTCAAATATCGAAGGACATAGTCAGAAAGGCCAAGTACCGGGTAGACTGACATTATTGGAGGTTAAATCACCCCTACGAGTCGATTCAATTTCAATTGGGTTTATGAAACCGTATCACATTCACGAATAAATACCAGTTAAGAACTGTCGAATTCCAGTTGACAATCGTAGTACTATCTATTGTCACCTCTCAATTCCCGCTCGATGAGAATAGTTTTTGACTATAATGGCGATAAAAGGTTCTTCGCTAGACCATAACATGGTTCATTCTATCTTGGCTGGCCCTGAACGATGTCACATATCTGGAAACCTTTAAATTCTGTGATCGAGGTTCTGAGCATAAGGAAATGACTACGATTAGCAAATCGATGGAGATTAAGGCTCCCCTGAACGAGGTTTTTACCTATTTCGCGAGACCTGAGCACATGGCTGATCAATTCCCTGAAAATATGGGATTGAATATCATTCCTTTGGAGGTTAAGAACGGATTTGGGGTCGGAACCATTTTTAGAATAAGCGGGGATTTTGATGGCAAGAAGCTAGAGTGGGATTGTGAAACAATAGATTATGTGCCCCACCGTCGAATCGTAGCAAAGATGATTGATGGGCCGTTCAAGAGATGGGAAATAGTAGTTGAATTTGAAGAAGTCAATAGCAGTTCTACTAAAATCAGCATGCGCGTTGATTATGATATGCCTTTTGGCCCTCTTGGAGGTTTGATGGATAAAGTTAAACTAAAGAAAACTGCCGAACGAGGTATGGAAAATGGTTTGTATAGAGTAAAGGCGTTGCTAGAGGGAACAGGTTCTATACCAGTTTACATTACCCTTGATGCATATAGAGGCGTATTAAAGGAAAAAGAAAGGCTCCACTGTTCAGTTTCGGATGCTATTGTCACCTTATTAAAGGAGCGTGATAAGAACCAAATAGCGACCAATGTCCCAGCGTAGATAATAATTAAGACTATTTCATTTTCTTGCAGAAATCAAACGTGGACCAGTGGTATATCTTTCTATTTATCGAAGACGAAGAAGTAGATGCTTCTATATTAGATTTAAATATCCGCATCTCTTGAATCTCCACCTAATGGGTTCGTAGCTCAGCCAGGTAGAGCGTCTGGCTCTTAACCAGTCATTGTAAATTGGGTTATAATGTCGTGGGTCCGAATCCCACCGAACCCGCGTCAATCTTGACCATTTATTTAGACCCATTGTGCATCTAAATGAAATAGAATGCCGTTCCCTTCCGGCGCTTTGGCGCTATTCATGTACGGTCTGAAAGCAGACGACACGAGACGTCAATATCCGGCTCGTCTAAAGCGGTTTTTTGAATTCATTAGTGTTGAGGGCACTACACTTGAGCAACAGTGTGAGAACTTCGTACATCGGGCGCGTCATGACTCGAATTATACGTTCGGGTCGCTTGTTAAATTTTTGGACCATATGAATGGAAAAGCAAGAAAAAAAGAGATTGAATTTGGGACCGTAAAAAATTACTACAAATCGATTAAAAAATTCTATGATATGAATTCCATAAATCTCAATTGGAAACTTATTTCAAGTGGTTTATTACCATCCAGAAAATCAGCCAATGATAGAGTTCCAACTAAAGAAGAAATTCGAAGATTAGTGGAATACCCAGACCCCAGAATAAAACCAATTGTCTACATGATGGCGTCTGGCGGCTTTAGAGTGGCGGCATGGGATTGGCTTAAGTGGAAACACGTTATGCCGCAATTCAGCAGCGAAACGGGAGAAATAATAGCTGCCAAGGTTATCATTTATGCCGGCGAACCGGATGAGTATTTCACATTTATAACTCCGGAAGCATATTACGCTTTAAAATCTTGGATGGATTATCGCAGTTCTTATGGCGAAGTGATCAACGGAGACAGTTGGTTAATGCGAAATTTGTGGCAGACCACCAATACGCCCTGGGGTGCACGGTGGGGTTTAGCATCAGCCCCCGAACGTCTCACCCGTGATGGCGTTAGAAGTCTATTGGAGCGTGCTCTACGAGACACCGGTTTGCGCAAACCACTTAGTCCGGGAATCAAGAGACATGAGTTTAAGACGGCGCATGGCTTCCGGAAATTCTACGACACTTATGCCAAAGAAGCCCGAATGCTTGGCAATTACGTGGAACAGACCATTGGACACAGCCTGGGGGTCGCTCAGAATTATGATAGACCGACTGAACAAATGATATTAGCAGAATATTTGAAAGCTGTCCCTGCCCTTACAATAAACGACCAATCTATTATTCTTTCCAAAGAGCTATTGGAATTAAAGAGATCCAACAAAAAAGAAGAAGAAAAGAAGTATCTAGAAATAGAGTCAAAGTACGAGTCAGAACTAAAGAGCTTTAAAGAAGAATTAAGTA
Organism: uncultured Nitrososphaerales archaeon; assembly: GCA_963788755.1. Classification (GTDB taxonomy): domain Archaea; phylum Thermoproteota; class Nitrososphaeria; order Nitrososphaerales; family Nitrososphaeraceae; genus TH5896. The sequence continues at coordinate 110,461 of CAWBHQ010000013.1, read as the reverse complement.
CAATGAGAGAAGACAACGACGATCTGCGTCAGTTACTCAAAGACCCACAGAAGCTTTTGGATATACTTTCGAAGAACTGACAATGAATTACGTTCTTCGACCTTTAAATAAGGTCCGGAACTAATTATATAGATTAGATGAGTAAAAATATCGGGGTGAAAAACGAAGTAGAAACCGTTAATCTGTCTGCAGAGAAGCGAGTCTGCTATTCGAACGGTAAGTTCTTCATAGTATTGGATAAGCAAATAGTTGACTATTTGCATATTAGCGAAGATGACTGGGTTCTGCAGACTGCGTCAGATGACGGGGTTTCGATGAAATTGCTCAAAGCGTTGGATAGAAGCTAATTGATGGGTTATAATCGTGTCACGATTTACTGGTACTACAATTGAGACAAATATACAGCCATCTCATTAATCTTACCATTGGTGATAACGTTACAACAGGGTAGTATCAAAACCATACTTTAACGACGCTAAGTATATATACCTATATCGCATCTTCTCGCTGAAGCAGCATTAATAGCTAATGAACCAACATTTATTGTTGCCCGTAGAAATAATACTAAGATATCTATAGAGAGTAGCATAATCTCAGGCAATAAAGTTTTGTTACCAATAAACAGTGAAGTCATATTTTCCCACCCCGTATTCATTTTCGTCGGAACAGCAAGTTTATGAATATGTCGAGAAAGTACGGCTCTTAACATTGAGTGTACTATGAATTTTTGCAGTCTATTCATAAATGCAGATCCAGGGCGAATGGTTTCAACGAGCGTACCATAATACTGCCATGCTATGATGGCAATCCCAAATATGACATCTCTGACGTCATTAACCCAGCCGGTGACAAAGAATATCAAGAGATCTTAGATGAAAAAGAAGACATTCGAAATAAGTTATTCGTATACCGATTGATTCATTATTTTACGGTCATCAAATAGAGTGTTTGTTGAAAAATATGTTTATCTTATTCTTCTTGAATTATTCGCTTGAGTGACAAAAAGACACATTACTTAAGTCCAAAATTCGCGTGTGTATCTATCGATAGACTCTACCTACTCCATGACCAGTATCTATCGATAGACTGTACCTATAACCAGTATCTATCGATAGACTCAAACACCTTGAATATACTGCCAATCAGTAACGTAACTATAAATATAAGATAGTACCTATCGATAGACCGTACCCATAACTAATATCTATCGATAGTATCGATAAAAATAAGTATAAATAATTCTATCTATCACTCTAAGATATTAATGCAAGTAGATACAAAAAGTATAGAATGTGTTTGTCACCGGTGCAGGTACCAGTGGCAATATTGTGGAAGCAGCAAATATATCGCATGCTGCCCGCGCTGCAAAATGACCGTCTACATACCAAAGATGCTTCGTCTTTTAAATGAAGCACAAAGACAGATGATTCACGGGGACCTTGACATTGAAAGTGGATATAAAAATTCAGTTGATGTCCGACTCTCCAAATCTATGACATCAAATGAGTCAACACACCAGAAGAATAGTAGGCGAAGACATGAATAGTAGTACAAATTCATTTAATAAATCTATCTTCTGCAGCGATCACGGTCTTCTGATCGAAGAAAAAAAGTTGTCAGAACAGAAGCAATTGTCCAGTGGATTTTCTGAGTTAACAACTCAAGCAGTACCAGTGGAAGACAAATCTTGTACGGGCATAGCGACGGACAGTGTAATTATGCTATCAGACATTGAATGGTCAATTGAAGCAACAATAGATGGGCTGCTGTGTAATCTAGTGACAGCCGAACAGACGGTTACTAACAAAACTGGGCAAACACTAACTATAAGAAAATATCAATCTCAGTGTAGACACTTGGCACGACTTATTCCGATTGCTTTGCCAACCCCGGAATATCTGATATATTCTTCCGATCTAAAGCCCGAAGTGAGACAGAGCTTGGACACAACTTGGAAGTTGAGTCATCCCCGAAAAAGAGAAATTATAATTCACCAAGCCGTACTAAGATTATTTGAAGCCCTCGGGTTCGAACCGTACATAAGCATCGGCCGGAAGCTTAAAGTCAAGTTAATCGAAGATTAGAATGGTTGGAAGAAGTTACTCACTTGAAGAAACTGTTACTACGAGACTTAAGCGAACTGGGCATGTAATCGAAGTTGAAGATCCAGATCTCAGTGTTACATTTCATCCCACTAATATAGATAAAACTCATGATGCCATAATTTCTAGATGCAATGAATTGTACCCAGATTACCAATTACAAGATATACAACTCAGAGACATTAATGTTCAATTAACCGAGATCTACAAAGATTACGACGAAGACAGAAAGAAACACAAAGTTAAAGATGCTGAGCACTTGGTATATTTAGCAAAATCTCAAATCAAAGAGCAATTTCGAGACCAGACTGGTGCGTTCTATGTTGTAATCGAAAGAGTAGGTCATAATGAAATGCTCAAGTCAAACTCCGCCGAGTTCGATAGATATCTTAGTAGACTATACTATGATGCCAATAGTTTGGTAGTTACACAGAATACCATTAAAAACTCAAAGCGCTTACTAGAGTCATATACGACAGAGAATAGAACATTATACAATAGACTTGCAAAGATTGGTGAAACCATATATTATGACTTAAATAATGAAGAGAGGCAATGTGTGAAGATATCTAAAGACGGATGGGAAATTATCCACAGCCCGATGATTTTCATCAGAAATGAATTAGATAGAAAACAAGTTCAGCCAAGACTTCCATTTGAAGAGAACTATTCGCCGGTCTTTTCTCTAAAGAATAGAAGACCGATTCGTGAATTTATTGAAAAATTCTACTTTAAGCATAAATACCAGCAGACAATTGCTGAAATGATTACCATCGCGTTATTTGTAGCAGATATTTCACATCCAATTTTTTCGGCGACGGGGCCGCGCGCTAGCGGGAAATCTCTATTATTAAAATCTTTACGACTGATTGTGGATCCAAGATCATTATTGGCATTGGTCGAGAGACTTCCGCGTGACGACAAAGATAGACGAGTTGCTATTTACAATTCATATTTTCCGTGTTTTGACAATGAAAGTTACTTGAGCTCAGATTTAATGGATGAAATATGTACTTGGGTGACCGGCATATCCATGAGCGTTCGTGAGTTATATACAACAGATGAGATACGAATTTTCTCAGCAAAACGAGCCCTGGGTATTACGGCAATTAATATGCCCATTACTAACTCCGATGCTCTAAACCGAACATTCATTGCAGATCTGGAGAGCATTCCAGACGGTTTTGATGAAAATTCTGAGAGTAAGCTAATATCTGAGAATAAGTTCATCGAAGAAATCCAAAGCTCGGTACCCGAAATTCTGGCGTATATTTTTGACGTTCTAGCAGAATGTTTAAAAAGATACGACGAAGTCGCAAGCATAGTAAAACCCAATCATAGACTTGCCGATTTTATTATCTGGGGTGAGTTAATATCTAGAGTGATTGGAAAATCAGATAATCAGTTTCTCGAAGCATGGCATCAAAATGTGCAGCAGCAGAACCTTGCTCTAATTCAAAATGACCCATTTACTGGACTCGTTATTGACTACGTTTTCAATTACCATCGTGCAGAAACTGAGATCAAAATAGAGCCAATGCAACTATACTCCGATCTGAGAGTTCTTGCAGAAGATAAAAAATTGGATGTTAGATATGCTAAGTGGTTTCCACAAGTTCCAGAATGGATGAGCCGCAAAATCAATATGATAAGAGTGGATTTGAAAGCTGCGAATATTCTTGTAGACTTTGGAAAAGAGAGTAATGGGCGATGGATTCGGTTTAAAAAGATACTAAAACAGAATTCCAAAATTGAAAGATATAACAGCTGAACTATCAAAAGAAGATAGATATTGCATAAGTTTCCAATGCGAATGCCAAACTCCAACTTGCGATATCATCAGCGATGAACGGTCGTTATTATTTTGTTGATTTGTGATGGTATGACAGTATGACAGTATTTTTCTAAAAAAGTGGAGTGAATAGAATAACTAATATCTAATAGAAATAGTTTTCATAAACTGGTGTCATTACTGTCATACTGTCACTCAAGTCTGCGGTAGCGTCAACATCGTAAGTTCCAGACTAGCTATCGATAGACAACAAATTCACGTTGATATACTCTCCCCAGCTCTATGGGTATTTTACTGATTATATCACAAATTGGTGAATCATGATTCATGTCTAAACATAAACTCATTGAGCTCCAAAAAATAACTGAAGAGCGGGTCGTGGCGCTTTCCGAAGAAGTGGAAATAGCAACTAACGTGAAATTGAACCCGCTATAAGTAGCAGATCGTATAGGCGAGATAGAACTTCTACGGTGGGCTACAAGAATTATTAGATGGGTTTTAGATCGTACTTTCGACGGGCGGGAGCAAATTGGCGTAAACAAAATACAAACAGAGTCAGAAGACACTAAGAAATTTGAAAATATGCTATACGACAAAATTCAAGAACTAGAGATAGAATTAGAAGATTCGACCACTGATAGAGAAAAAGAAGTTTTTGTAAATGAAATTGACACTTTAAAATGTGTCTTGGACCATCTCTTTAATCTAAAATATGGCGATCAAGTGCACGCTATCGATATTGCGGACGCTAGCCAGCGAGTTATGCGTAGAAGAAAGAAACTAATTAAGATTCAAGATGTAGAGTCTGAGATTAGCGCACAAATACAATCTACATAGTCTTCGAGATGATCTGAAAGTGATTCTAATTCATTCCATGCTTATTATCATCAACTATCTTCAAAGCATCAACTAACCATTTCTTAATTGATTCATCTTCATCCTGAAAGAGTTGCATAACAATATCGAATTTAAAAATAGAATCTTCTATGGTTCTTTTGCTTGTTGAGTATATTGCTTGACCAATAGCGTCTTCTACTTTCTCTTTCGAGTCATCTTTCAACTCTATTGCTAGAACATGTTTTTTATCTACTAATATAGTCGTAAATGGACGACTGGATGATGAGATATATGGTTTAACACTTGTAATACGGATATTCTCATTCTGTTTTTCAAGCTTTTCTGCCTGGTTCTTCATAAATTCATTCATGGGTGCTAGCGCAGTAACGTTAACACCGCGAAGTGCGGCTTCAAGAACAAGCTGATCATTTTTAGCTTCGAATTGTCTTTTAAAACCGTTTACGCTAGAAAAGAGTACAAGAATTTCGTTCTGAGCTTTTTCTATAAGTTCCCTGGCTAACCGATGAGTTTCATATGTATTATCAATAATTCTGGTCATACCAGACACTTTATTTTTCGCCGCTGTATCATTCACTAAACTGTCGCTTAAATACTAGAAGTTAGTCAAACTATTTGCCGCGGTGTGGCGTCTAACCAACCATTAATACCAGTTAGACACATTTCAACAAGAAACTGGCAGCTCCGCATGCATACACTGTCTGACTGAACACCATTCATGATCCAGCAATGAATTTATTTCTTTAATGTTTACTCATAAGCTAAGTCATATTGCAAATCTATAGAATATTTTAGTACATTGTTGATTCTAATGGCTTATTAATTATTGATCTGTATACTAGTATGCTGTTCATACTCTCATGTCAGATAGTTGTAACGCCTGGAACTGCTGCTCACAATTCTATACCGCAGGAGCAGGCACAACCATCTGACGATGAGAAGTTGAATCATCTGACTGAAGACGGTATATTGGGATAGTTATGTTGTCTTGGCTATCGACGATTTACTATTATTTAACAGAAAATATATCAGATTTATGATGGAGCCCGAACTTGCTTAATGTAAATAAACACAACTTTCTTCTCTTTTACTAACATGAACGCAAAATATATGGTCGTAGTAGCTGCATTGGCAGTAATGATGATCGGTGCAACAGCACTTGCAACCGACGATGCATTCGCAAAGAAAGGTGGATATGGAAAGAGTCAAGCAACAGCTCAAGACAACTATTGTGGCAATGGTCATTTGCCATTGAATGTTGGATGTCAAAACACTGCATCACAAATTCAAGGCGATGATAACTCAGTGGCAGTAGCGTCAGAGCAAGAGTTCGACGACTAAAATAAAAAATACACATACCCATTTTTTTATTTTTTTACTCTTCCAAAGCTAACTGACAAACGAAACTCAATCTGATAATATTGGGTTATGTTTTTATTTTTTCTTTAATATCTATCCATAAGCTCAGCTACATCACAATCACATATAGTATTTTACTAATCATATGAAACCAAGGCCTTATTAATTATTCATCTTGTATATGAATATTGGTATTCATTTGTCGTGCAGGATAGTTGTAGTTCACGCTACTACTATCTCACGGCCAAGATTATGACTTGTAGTATATGTTGTCTTCTCCAGTGAGATATCTAATAGCGTCTTGTTAGTATCTAACAGAAAAGTTATCAGATTTAAGTAAGAACCCAATCGTGCTTAATTCAGATAAGCGCATCCCTCGAAAAACTTCCAAATGAATACGAAATATATGTACATAGTAGCCGCAATGGCAGTCATGCTCATTGGAGCAACAGCATTCGAAACAGACGACGCTTTTGCAGACAAGAAGAAGAAATATGGAAAGAGCCAAGCAACAGCCCAAGCGAACTATTGTGGCAATGGTGAACTTCCATTGAACGTTTGGTGTCAGAACACAGCATCACAAATACAAGGCGAAGACAATAGAGTGGCTATTGCTAGCTCACAAGGACCCAACGAAGAATCGAACGGTCCAGGCATGCAACTGAGCGATGTAGCATCCACAGACCAAGAATCGAACGGTCCAGGCATGCAACTGAGCGATGTAGCATCCACAGACCAAGAATCGAACGGTCCAGGCATGCAACTGAGCGATGTAGCATCCACAGACCAAGAATCGAACGGTCCAGGCATGCAACTGAGCGATGTAGCATCCACAGACCAGCAAGCTTACGGAGAAGAATAAAGGCCTTAATCACAGCACCAGCTAAGCAACAACAGCTAAAGCAACAAATGTTTTAGCTGAACTATGATTTTTTTTTGATGCTTTTTCAATAGTCGTTGCCTAATAGTTGAGACCGTGCCAGAAGATCAGACTCATTCGGATTTGTGTGTGTGAGTATTAGCAACCGAAGATGCATTTGCGGATATGAATTCTAAAGATGATACAGCTGGACTTACCGATGAGAATCGAACTTTTGAAGATAATATTCTACTACTATAAAAAGAATAATGAATTTTATGATTTTTTTCTGATAAGTGAGTAAATAGAATGTTGAGTTATATATTAAATAATTGTAGCATGGACAAATACCTTCTTGTATTCATAGTCATAGCAATGATAGCAATGATAGCAATGATAGCAATGATTGGTTTTGCTGTCGATGAAACTTTATTTGTGACAGCTCAAAGCAATTCTACAAACTCGGACAAACAAAAAATAATCGTGACTTGGCTAGAAACAAACGATACAAAGACAAGTGACACTCCAGTGGTTAGTGTTAGTGGCGAAGATTTTTGGAAGACTTTTGAACCGCTTCTTAAGCAATCAATTAATGGTCCATAAGCTCATTTGAATAAAGCCCGCAGAAGTACACCGAATGGCTGTGAAGCCATCTCCAAGTATCTGGATAATTGGATATTACTACTTAAATACTACTCCAGATCATTGTGCTACTGCTTGAACTCTCAACAAGTGAGTTAAAATAGATGGAACTGTAGCCAACTATTACAAGTTAACTGGGTCAGTTTGATAGTAATTATCGTAGCTATATTCTGCATCATAAGCAAAACTGTCTACCAGCCTGTTAAGTGCTCCACAAATCTCGCACTTTCTATCAGTCATCACGATATTCACCTCGTGCTGGTCCGCTTGTTTTGTTCCAGTCTTGTCTTGTCGTCAATGTCTAGTAGATTCAACTAGTAATCATCCAGTATATAATTAAATATAACTCTCGATAATAAAATAGAATCTAGAGATGTCAAAACAACTGAGACATCGATCCAGAGCCGAAATAATCTCATCTATTCTTCAGGTGACTAATGGTAATAGAGCTACGATAACTGAGATTCAGTCTAAGTCATATCTTACATCATACTCCATATTAAAAGAATACTTGACCCGTTTGCTTCAAAATGATCTCATTGAATATAGAGAAAGTGAACGCACATTTAAGACAACTCCAAAAGGCATGCAAGCTCTGCAAGTATATAACGAGATGGATAAGTTATTCGTTACTAAGTCCACGAATGGTATAGTACAGTCGTCATAGATTTAAAAATCCAAATTTATAAAGTAATCATTTAACGCTTTAGAAGTACAACAATATTATATTGTAACAACGTTGAACTGACGGTGTACTAAGATCGGTAAATACCATCCGATGAGAGCGATGTATATACATTTTCTATAATCTTCAGTTTCATACACGTAGTCATTTCTTCTGGATCGATAGCATGATATTCTGACATGTGCATGACCGTTTTATCTATGACTTTCTTTTCACCGCTTGAGACAATAACATATTTACAGTCGAGTCCGACATCTGCACAACGAACACAGAATAGTCTCGCAGTATTTTCGACCTGCTGGGACATCGTACGATATGCAACTAAAATGATTATTAAGTATTTTGCGAGAAGATGAATAGAGATTATCGTAAATGGGAAATTCCCCATTACGGAAGCAGACTATAAGATTTTGAATTACATACTCACCATATTTCATCATACTGACGGGAAGCAAGATTTGTAAGTCTGGTACTGACTTAATGCGGCGGGATCTCTAGAAACATAGTAAATCTTTTCTCTTCAAAATCTTCTATTGGCTCAAATCCCCAATGCCGATACACTTCTGTTTTGTCGGGCTCTGATTCTACTATAATTAATCTATAAGCGGATATTTTGCTAAATCAAATGCTACCGACACGACCCACTCAATCATGGGTCTACCCAATCCCATCCCAGTATAATCGATATGCGTAGACATTTCACTGATTAAGATCCCGGTACAAAGCTATGAAGAAGTACTCTTGGAAAGTTTTGGATGAAATGTCGCCGTTAACTGACTCATTATCAACGTCACGTAACCGATTCTTATCATGAGTGACAAATAGCCATACTTTCGCCACATAATTCTTGTCGTCTTGTATGAATCGAGCTTTGATTCTACTTTAATCTATATGTTTAATTCTGATGCCCATAATAGCGGTTCCACAGCAACTTTTTATCAATTTAAGAGATTCAGAGATTGGAAATATGTTATAATCAAATATGGTATTGTACTCTTTGTAACTTACGTCTCAATTTTAAATCGAACCTAGAACGCTTTCAGAAAGAAGACTACAGTTCTCGCAGTAGTATGCTAATACATCAAAATCGGAACGAAGATCCATAATTTCATGGCATCTTGGACATTCGATCTCTATATCCAATTCTGAATGTGAAGAATCTTCTTCTTTCTGATGGGATAGTCCAAATTCTTCGGCTGTTTCGGGTCTCTCATCTTCAACTCTTGTTCTTTGGGGCTCGAGTTTAGTACCGAGCACGTTTAGACATTATGAGAATTGCTTATCGAATCGGACTTTTATATCCCAGCTGAGTACCACGGCGGGGAGAGTAACGTACATTACGGTAATGGCCCCAACTCTTAACCAGATTTCTTGCAGTTTCTATACCGAAATGTCAAGCCATAGCTTGACTACAGAATTAATAGTAATTCTTTTATGATGACCCAGAGTTATCATATTGATCGCTTCCCACGCATACATTAGAAGAAAGGCCGTGCAAATACATAATCAGATTAGATAATCATTCTTTCTACTACTGCGATCTGCGTCCAGAAGTTCAAAACATCAAGAGATACACCAAACGGAAATTCTGAAGTCTTTGGGTGTCTATAAGTCCGTTCGTCGATAAGTGTATTCTCTCTTATCTTCAATCTCATACACGTAGTCATTTCTTCTGGATTTATTGCATGATGCTCAAACATATGCATGATTGTCTTTTGCATAACTTTCTTTTCGCTATTTCCGGAAATAACAGAATCACAATCTAGTCCGACATCTGCGCATCGAACGCAGAATAGGCTTGCCCAAACTTCGATTTGGGACATTAGAAGCGTATAGTAAAAATATCTATATTAAGATTGTGGATATTCTACTAAGAAAATGTATCAGAAGCTGGAGAGTAGGCCTATTCAAAGAGTTGATTATACTTGTACTGGTCGATTTTAGAGTTTAAAATGTTATTATGCAATTTATAGAATGAATAATTAATTTCTCTGACAGCTAGACGCATTTTAGCAAGAAGCTACAACTCTCGTATAGGGTACGCTAATTGATCAAAGTCGCCAATCATCTTTAATGGACTGTCTGATCCGCATTTTGTTTTATATCTTACCGAGAATAGTCTCGACATAATTGTGTTCTGCGGCGATCATGATTTACTCTCATCCCATAATGCTTCAACCTTCAAAGAGTGCTCCAGACAGAAAGTGATCATTTATACTCATGATACGATACATGATACTCCAATCATTGAGTTAATCGAGAAAGCAAGGTTCAGCTTTCTCCCGCTAAATCTCGCTTCCAAATACAGAATGATAAGACTGATTGATAGTCGAATTTCGTACGAGTTACTTCAGAGAAGCTATGATATTCCATCAAAGAAATCAGTATCAAAGAGCCATGAACAAGTCAGAACATTAGAAAATATTGTTGAAATGGATAAAGCGGGGATGATCATATCACCAGAAATTGTTCTACATGAGAACGTTGCCTTTCTTGACTATGATAATGAATATGCCAATCTAATAATCAATCACAGTATTGGCTACGAGACTTTATCCAATAACTATATCAGAGAATCAGAATCCCACCGTGGCTCTTCATATGATGAGCATAATGCATTACTTCCATCAATTATAAAAGAAATAGTTATACCACGCGTATGTCTGAAGCAATTACTTAAAAAAGAGCTTGAACCAGACAGTCCGCTTTACTCTTACTACCAAATTCGTTTAGAGATTTTAAAGCAAAATATTAGTATGTCTCTACATCTGGCTCAGTATGGAATAAATACAGTAACACAACTTTTTTTAATTTTTAGTTCAGGTGCATTTATCGCTATATGCACAAACAACAGAAAACGACTATACACTTGATGAGTAAAACAGTGCGTAAGAACAGCGGGAACACGTTGATGTAATTCTGAAACTGATTTTTTCTTGGGGGCGGATTTAAACATGCTTTTAATGTTTCACCGGTTAGACCAGCACACTTGGCTTTTGGTTTATTTGGTGCGTTAACTGCTTTAGTACATTTTATTTTTTTACAAGCTGGAGTTATCTTGTATTTACTGAGTGGATTGCAACAAGTTCCAATAGACATCTTATCTCGCTACTAATACTAACACCACAGCTAAACCCACCAATCACGATCATTGGAATACTATTCTCGGGGTCAGATTGTACACCAGCTGGATTAGTTGTTTTTAGTTTGGCTTTATCTTTTGCGTTCTGTCTGGCTCTGATATGAATCCCCGAAACCAGTTTCTTTCTTTTTTGGATCTACGTATATACCCACTTTCTTACCATTTTCTATCTCTCATGCGGCACGAAGTGATGTGAATGAAGAAGATTGCAATTCAGAGACAGATAGATCAAATGTATGGGGAGACAATCCACCAACTAAACAGATATACTTAGACTGTGAGTATTATCAAATGTGGGGAAACAATCGACACCGACACCGACAGTAACACAACCGACAGTACTAAATGGTGGATAAGAAATGAAAATGACAAAAAAGAGTAAAACGAATACAAAAAGAGGCCAGCTAGGTATATCGCAGAAGTTGGTATGGAAGCTCTAGCGAAAAACTTTGGTAAGAGACCATTGGTTATCATGGATCCAAATATGAGATACGAGATATGCAGTATCAGCAACGAAGACATCACTGACAATATAAAAGAAGCATACAAGAAACTTGTAAACAATCAAGACGGCTTGACAAAGAAAAAATACAAAGAGAATCTAGCTGATTTCAAAAGAATGGAAGAAAAGATCATGGCCGATCCGGTGAAACATTACGCTAATATCGTCAGAGAAACACAAAAGATGGGGAAACAAATCTTCTGGGGTCGCTTTGCTGGAGTAGTTCAAAGCTACATGGAGAACAATGGAAAAGTTGACGCTGAAGCTGAATAGTGATTCATTCTGTCAAAAAAGTAGTTGTAAGAACTGTGGCGCGGCTTATTGACACTAGCACCGGCGAACGAAAACCAAGTAACACAGTAGAACCGTTAGACTTTAGAAAAGCTCCAAAGTGAATACGCCGCTAGCTTTCTGAAGCATATCTATTATTTTCTACACCAAGTATGGCCCGTAGTTCTTAATATTGACTGCAGTCCAATGCCGTGTATACAAAGCTTCTGATTTTAATGATATCCAAACCGTTTTCTTAGTGCTGTCCGAAGCATCTCATCTTTCATAATATCCACTGGTCCGCGAAGTTGCAACCGTCTCAGACTGAAATTGTTGCTTGGCTCAAGTAACTGGGGATTGGATTCGGGAAATAAACGCCTTGGCGTCGACCGGCTATATAATCAATAAATGACACGACAAACGATAAACCATTGTGGATATTGGCAACATGACGCTTTACACTAGACCGTCGAGATGAATACATTCCGCACATAGCACATGCCCATCGAGGTTTTGCCACTCACTATTCAATCACCCGCGTTAACAAATCGCCCAGCGCTTCTCTGAGAAACTCGTTATAGCCGTTCAATCTAAGTATACTAGAACAATCTTCTATAAAAATATAATTGTAGAAGACTTTTTCGTAGTCGAATTATCACTTGCATGGAACGTAGTCGTTTGTATTTATTTATTTCATCCGAGAAAAATCTGTTAATTCATAGTTGATAGACGCTTAAGAAATTTAGCCGCGGAACACAAGAAAACAGCTGTCACCATCATCATCGGTCTAATTGCTGGCCCAATCGTGCAAACGTGATTGACATGAGTTGTGCTCCATGGCCAAATGACTATAGATTTGGATCGGCAATCGTGTTTTGTTAGATTAACTTGAATATTATTCAGTGATATATCAAAAATCAATATTCTTTTCTATCGTCTTCATTAAAATATGATTCATAAACTATTATATACACTACTGTCGTAACGGGTATTAAGAAATACTGACTTGGACGAAAAAACCGAGCATATTCAAACCACGCTAAACAACAAGAAGTACAAAAATGTTGAATACGACGACAATACTGTTGAATGTCTGATGAAATATCTTGAATTAGAAAGTTACGAACAGTTAGAAGATTTTTTAGAACACTGCGACATTCCAAAGTACAATTAGATTCATTTCCGGTAAGACCCACAATTTTTTATATCATAAAACCCAATATATAAGATGACTAAAGATTCAGATAAACATTTCAAAGAAAGTAAAGATTTGTTAGATGGAATGAAAAAGTATTTGAAAATACAACACCAAGATGATGATAATGAACTGCTGAATTATTTAAGAAAGCAAGCGGGTTTACATCAAGAAGAAAAGTATTAGAACTTAGTCAAACGTTCACAAAATGTTTCTCTAATAATTTTACAGTATAGTTTTATATGTAATTAGTTACTGAACATCAAATCTCATTAACTTGATTATCAATGTATAGACGATGGGCCTATTTACACTGCTTCTTATCGTTGTGGTTATTCTAGCACTTATTGGCCTGGGATGGAAAACCTTTTCGTCTGGGGTAATAAGCGGTTTTGAAACGGTTTTAGATGTCTCCCTTAAGAATTTAACTCAAGAAGCTAAAGAGTATGCTAATAATCCAATTCTACTAGCGAGTGCGTCTGGTGCCCAATAGTAGTAGCCCATCTTTGGCCTGTAATGGTCATCGACCATGCAAAAGAATATTATTCATGCGGGTTTATCGGCAAGACAGATGATCCATACTTTACATGTGGTAGAACCCGAACACTTGGGGGATTCTAATCCCGACGGGCCCGTAAACTATGTCAAATTTGACTCATATACCACCGCATTGAGATCGTTATCTCAAATTCACCCAATCGGCTATACAAATGAAAAAAAAGAAAAAGGGCGAAAATGATATGTCAGTCAAACTGGCCTTGAAAGATAAATACTTTATTGCCGCTACCCTGGATTTGAGAAGAGACACTCTGGCATGCTGCGAATCCACACTTATTGATTTGAACCGAACTCTGGCTCTTCCTCTTAGCATCTGCATCATCAGTCATTGCAATGGTTGCTGAGGTAACTAGAACTGCTGCAATCGCTGCTACTAGCACTAGTGCTGTTAGTTTTGTATACATTTTTCTTATGTTAGTGCGTTCTAGTACGTAAATATTGTTTAGCAACATTTCTTCTAGCGGATAATACTGTTAAAATTATCCAAAAATTCGAACAATATCGGGTCTTGGACATTTATTTCATTTTGAATACTTTCGATCAAATTGCATCATCAGCGCCCTCATAAGAAGTGTTAACAACTTTCGTACCGTACTCATATTGATTGGACGAGTACAACGATCTCGGGCAGGTTCATCATCATCGTTTGCATCGATCTAGCCCAGCAGATTGTAAACATGTAATCTTGTCGAATTCGAAAATTATGTCAAACTTGACTCACATCGACTCGCATGATTCGGTTGCCGTAGTTTAATGCCAGGGTTGCTATCGTGACATTCACTCTACGAAATTTGCGAAACATGCCGTATGATGAGAATACTCACGACAAACCAAACGGCAACAGCGATAATGGCGATGAAACCGAACCGTAATCTTCATTTTCTTTTTATTATTTTTATACATTGTTATCTTCGATCTATGAATTCTATAAATCTATGAGTTCTAGTTCTGGTGATTTTCCAAGTGAATGTTGAAGCACAGCCTGACGAGTCCGAAAATTATGTCAAACTTGACTCACATACCACCGAACCCGCTAAAACACTTGGATTACCTAGACCGGTGTATCTTGTCCCACCAGATGGTAGTCAAGTCTTTTTTGAGTTCTACCTACCGGCTGCAGTGTAAAAAAGCTAGGCCATGGGCATTGCACTATGTGATTTTCACTTTAATACAATTTGCCTTGATTTATCAAAGATGCAATCTTCGCTAGCAATGATTAATTGACCGATCTGATTGAGTTCATAAAAGTGTAACAATATGAGATGCAAGAACCCTGTCATGAATCAGATACTCGATGCTTACAAACCAATGTGGTCGCTAAAACATGCCATTTCTCTAATGGGTTGGGACTTTGAGACTTATATGCCTAGGGAAGGGACGGAAGAAAGAGGAGTGGCCGATTCTCAACTTCACATGCTGCACAAGGATCTTCTGTTAAACAAAGATTTTATTGGTCTTGTCGAGTCAGCGAAGAAACTTGGGAGTCTTAGCGACATGGAGAAGGGCATTGTACGAGTACTTGACAGGGAAATAACCAAGCAGCTCAAGATACCCAAAGAGTTGACTGAAGCAGAATCTCTGGAAAGAATAAGAGGAAACATGGCATGGAGGGAAGCGAGAGAAAAATCTGCTTTCAAGATGTATGAACCCCACTTGGAGAAAATGATAGAAATAAAGAAGCAAATCGCTGAGAAGATAGGTTATGAAAAGCATCCATATGATGCGCATCTGGATACCTTCGAAGAAGAGCTTACAGTAGATGACTTGAATAGAGTATTCGGCGGATTGACTCCGCGTATTCAGAAGATTCTGAAAAAACTCGTAGAGTCAGGCAGCCCGTTCTGCAGAGAGAGCAAACTCGGAAAATCAAGGTATGATATCCAAAAAGTGGATGAACTCAATCATGATATTTTGACTTTCCTGCAATACGACATGAAACGTTTCAGAATGGATGTATCTACTCATCCTTTCACTGAGACTATGGGCCTCAACGACGTCAGAATAACTACTCGGTATGAAGGGACTGATTTCAAAAAGTCGGTATTTAGTACCATTCATGAAGCTGGTCATGCCTTGTATCATCTGCAATGCGATCAGTCATTGTCTGTTACTCCTCTTGAAGGCGGATCCTCACTTGCGCTCCATGAATCTCAATCAAGGTTTTGGGAGAATATTGTAGGCAGAAGCATGCCTTTTGTTCAATGGATAGCTCCCTTGATTAGAAAGCAAGTAAGTTTCACAAACCAAGCAACAGATGACGAATTGTACCTTTATTTCAATAATGTCAAGGCTGACTATATACGAGTTGACGCCGATGAAGTTACTTACAATTTACATATAGCAATAAGATATGAGATAGAGAAAAAGATATTCGGAGATGAGCTCAGCGTCTCTGAGATTCCTGAATTCTGGAACGATAGAATGGAGCAACTACTTGGAGTGAGACCAAGTAAGGATTCACAGGGAGTGCTTCAAGATACACACTGGAGTAGTGGCCTCTTTGGCTATTTCCCAACTTACACTTTGGGAAACTTGGTTTCAGCCATCATTGCTTCAAAGATGCGAAAGGATCTGGAGGGCTACGAAGAAGACATCAAGAAGGGTAACTTCGAGCCTATTGGGGAATGGTTAAGATTAAAAATACATCAGCATGGATATGTTTATGCCCCCAAAGTAACTTCTTAATAATACCTTTAATGAAGGCTATAACCCGGATTACTTTGTTACCTATATAGAGACTAAATACTTTGGGTTCTGAATCCTAAGGCGTCATATGTGAGCAAATTCATAAGTTATGTTACTAAGGGTCATACCATTAAAGTCCCAGTAGACGAAGGATCAAGCTTATCATACTAGTGTTTATGCCAAGCTGAATAATGGTTGGAGCGTGGGAGTATCTGCTGTTAGATAATCTGGGCCTCTTACCTTCAATAGACTTCATATCGTCAAGGTTATGTCACGTAACGACGTATGCAACTCGAGCTATTTTCTGATAAGTCTTCTTTGGCTATGAAGCTGCTGGAGAACTAAATTGGCCTTTTTCTTCCTGTATATTAACATCAATCTTATAGATTTCTAATTCTATGAATACATGACTATCTATACCTTTTGTACTCTGTTACCGCTTTAACCGTTATTGCTGTTCTGTTACCTTTGTTATCGTTGTTGGACACTTAATAAAGCATTGACAATGCCTTATAGTTTTGTGAGGTACTGTCCCATGAAATACACCATTACAAATAATTTCTAGGCAAGCGCTTCTAAGTCGTCCAAAACTACTTTGCCACGAGCACCAGAGAGTTTGAATACCTTTTCTAAACTACTTTGATATCCTTCTTCCTTCAATTTCTCACGGATAGGGTATGGATACCGGCAGGCATCATTTCCATACAACTTTTCCAACTTGATTAAAAGATCGGTCAATACAGTATCTATAATGAACTCATTAACATTTCCATGGTTATACTTTTTTGCCATATCACGTATCCACGACATTTGATATTTCTTAAATTGTAGGCCGTTAATAGTTACCAAATCTGGCTCTTTTCTTAACTTTATCTCCCCCCCATTTATTTTTCGTGCATAAGTTCTCATGGTTAGCTAAAAAGGTTACTATCGCGATTCATGAAATTCGCAAGATTACAGGGTTTTTTTGTCATGTAACTGAGACTACCTGCGTCTTTATTATTTGACATTTTACCACCTAAGTTGAATCCTTCGAAGTGAATCGTCTGTCCACCTCTTGCAATGTCTCCACGGATTGTTAGATGACAGCAAAGAGGTTAAGCATTTTCGATCATATAATAAAATTCACGTTTTTTGCCAAAGTATTGAGAAAAATCTAAAAGTAAAAAATCCATCTAGCCTTATCCAAAAACCGATCAAGGTATTCTAAGTCAAACGAAGTATCATACGAATTTGACCTAATCCCGTGTTACTCAATTTCTTTGACTCCCTTTACTGCTAACAACATTTTCGTCTCAATCTTACCTCTTAAAGGAGTTAGATCGAGTCAATAGCATATATGAACTTGCAACTTTGGTCATAGTGTACTCCAGGACACAGATATTGTAACTAGCAAATTAGTGTGGATAATTTTCTTGCTTATTTTGAAGTAATCTTATTGATTACTGCTCATATAGGCGGTCCTCGATTCTACCTATCGGTGACTGCATTTCCAACTATAAAGCAACGCGACGACATCCGTGGATCAGGCGCAATTGAGCAGTCTTAATGGGCCAAGACAGTTGAATAGAGGGTGCCGTCATCAATGCACTCGATGCGCAGTACTATTTAGTTGTGATTATGACGATACCCGATACGTAAAAGGTTTAAGTAAACTATGCGGAAATCCGTTTTACTACGGTAAATGTAGGACTTGCAAGACGATCTAAGGTTCAAGGCCTAAAAATGGACACACGATGGCGATAAAGGATTGGTCAATCTATGCGGCATCGAACGCTCTTGTAATCCGCGAAGTAATGTCGTTTCAAAATATTGGCTAGGTTTCTCATTTCGCTTACGTCATTTAATTCATTTGTTCTGTTAACTCTTACGCCTAATGAACCCAGCTCGCTTAACCACCATTCGTTCTTTTCCTGAAATTCGTGTTTAGCAGCCACTAATTCATTTCACAATAAACAATAAGGAATCATATCTAATAAACATGAGAGTGTGAATTAGATTGACATGGACATGAATTCCAGAACTTAATTAAGGTCGAGCCAATATACACGCAAGCAATAAACTTAGAAGATATTGACTTTCATTTTCTATTGCTTGGTAATCGAAGAAAACCTGATCGTATTTAATACGTCTAGATAATCAAACTCAAAGCTGGCGGCTTGATTCAAAGGAAGGAAGGTTCGATCAGTATTTCTTTTTTCTGTATTTGGCTCCTTTTGCAACTATTGTCTGACTCTGCTCTTTCAAAAATTGACTCACATAATATGCGCCACCGGTGCCCTTCCCCGTTGTCCCTGAAGCCTTCCAGCCACCAAATGATTGACAACCAACCATTGCTCCGGTCGTAGCACCGCTGGTTCTATTTACGTCCACAACTCCTGCCTGGATATCTTGGAGGAATGTCTCGATCTCTTGCTTGTTATCACTGTAAATGGCAGCTGTCAGGCCGTACTCCGTTTTATTACACTGTTCTAATGCCTCATCGAATTTAGTATATTCCGCTATACATAATATCGGAACGAATAGCTCCTCTTTCAATAGGATATTGTCATTTAAAAGACCTTCAACAATCGTAGGTTCAACAAAAAAACCATTCCTTAAATCACCAGCCTCCTTGATCTTTCCACCCACCAATACTTTCCCGAACCGTGAGGCTATCTTTGAGTATTCCTGATATTTGATAAAAGCAGCAGAATTGATAAGAGGACCCATAAACGTCTTGGAGTCGATTGGATTTCCCACAAACAGTTCATTTGTCCTCAGAATCAACCGTTCGGTAAAATCCTGCTTAACGTCTCTGTGAACATATACACGAGAGGTGGCACTACATTTTTGACCAGAGTATCCAAATGCTCCTTGAACTATACCCTCTACTGCGTCGTCCAGATTTGCATTTGCTGTGACTACTACTGGATTCTTTCCGCCCAACTCTGCAATAACTACCCTAGACTTCATTTTGCTGGATTCATCCAATATTCTATCGCCCACGACTTTAGATCCAGTGAAAGCTATTCCTGCTACCATGTTGCTTTGAACCATGGCATTTCCGACGGTGTTACCGCTACCAGTAATGAAATTCAGAGTTCCTCTAGGTAATCCTGCCTTCATCATGACTTCAGTAAAGAGATACCCAACAATTGGGGTATCGCTGGCAGGCTTCAATACCACTGTATTGCCTGTAATTAGGGCTCCAGTGCACATACCGATTGTAAGGGCAGCAGGAAAATTAAAAGGAGAAATTACGCCCCAAACTCCATAGGGCTTCATGACGCTCTTACTCTTCTCACTTGGGCGGGCGCTCTTTGTCTCCGCCACATAACCTTTGTTTGATACCATCTCCTTAGAGTAATATCTTATGAAGTCGATTGCCTCATCGACATCCGCCATTGCCTCAAATCGATTTTTGCCACTTTCATATGTTATCCACGCCGATAGTTCATATTTCCTAGTTACGATGCTTTCAACAGCGGAAGCAAAGATCTTTAGACGATCTCTATAGTTTATTTTTCTCCAATTTTCGAATGCCTTAGATGCTGAAGCTATTGCGTAGTTGAGATGTTTCAAATTCCCTCGTGGGAAGTATCCTAAAACTATCCGGGTGTCCAATGGGGAAGTGTGTTTAAATGACTTTACCGAACTAATTCCCTTGCCATCAATTAATAACGGATATTTCCTACCGAACTGGCGTTTGATTAGTTGGATAGCGTCACTATACCTCCTATCAAAAATTGACTCGTGATTGGATCGCGATAGCTTCCTGAAAGTGTCTTCATTCTCAAATCTCATCAAACTATTTCTGAACGGAGAGGCATAAGAATCCTGGAGATGCGCTAGGCTAAATATTGAGCATCGCCGAACAATGCAACTACTAAACTACTCCATTTGGAATTACGCACCGTATCGTTGAGAAGTTGTACAACAGTGATCATTTCGGAGCATCGATATTTGTGTTAGCCACAAGTCTCAAAGAATTTTTTCAGTTGGTAAAAAATTTCAGTTCTTGTAACTCATATTAATTCATTTTATCCCTGACGCACAAAGTATAAGAAATTCCATATACACCAGACTCTATATTCTCTGAACTAATTAATACTACGAGACAAATAATGATATTAGTTGCTAAACATATTTCAAAAACGAATCAATGATACCAATTACGTCCAGGATAATCCAAAAACTTTTACTATTCAGAAAGCGCGACGAGCATGGAGTTTGTGTGAAGAAGGCTTTTCTTTGGATGCGGCGAGAACAAACTTCCCTAGCTTATTCTAATATATTCATTTGATGATTTCTTTAACTGTACCTTCAGAGCCAATATCGTAATAGCCGGTAGGCGATTTTCTCATTATTAAAATAAAGAATATTTAAATCCTCCTCTAGTAGTATTATGTAAACAGGGCGTTATGCAGTGCCATACCAAGTAGCCAATCTAATGATGGTGATTGGAATTGAGTGGATAGTTATTGTCGTTGTAATCGTCATGCTATTTGTTGGAGTTAAGAAGATACCTCAACTAGCTAAATCATTTGGAAAAGTCTTCTGCGGAATTCCAAAAATCCAAAATAGAAGCAAATAGAGAGTTGGAACAATTGAAAGACCGAACAGAAGTTTCTGATATAGATAGAGAAAAATTGGAATCTATAGCTGACACGTTGGGGATCGACCATAGTAACAAGAATGATGAAGAGCTCAGAAACGCGATTAACAAGGAGGTAGGCGAAGGAAGAAAATGATAAAATCTTCCGTTCCAGGTGTCTAAATCTAATTGGTGGACGTCAGGATTGATAGGCAAGTGATATCCTAAGGCTTTACGTTCAGAGATTGAAGCATTCGATGTCGGTGTCGACACTAAATTGATTGTTGAGCTAGGTTCGAATAATGGTCTTTACCAAGTACAAATACAAATACTCGATGGCCTAAGCTTTCAAATGGGCTGAAAGCGAAGAGAAACTATTGAACATGCCAATTCATATTTCAAGTCCACGTTTTCTCCCGCAAATCAGTACCATCTTGTATCTTTAAATTGAACTGTAGCTTCTAGCGGTGATAATATAGACTTTGTATAGCGATCATGATGTAGTGAAATAGGAAGGAAGCTCCCCGAAAAACAAATTATTGGTATGCAATCCATGATATCTTTACTTTCTATTACCCATCATTACCAATTTCACTGGCAATAAATGATGTTCCTTTGAACATTTCCATCTGAGTGATATTGAATCTGTTTCAAAGGCGTGTTATAACAGGATTGGAATGGAGTTAGAGCCAGTATCATTTTTTAGTCATTTTAATGCAATCGGTGGCTTGTGAGCAGCTCTAATTACTTTCATTGAGCCGATGAGTTCAAATAATAATGGCAAAAAAAGAGACTTAATTGGTTCCCAGATATTGTTTCATTTTAAGGAACAATTGGTATCTACTTTAAACTTAGTAATTGCCAGATCGATCAACGGTAAATCAGCAAAGTATTTCTTTCTCGTATCTCTGTACTAACAAATTAGTTATTCTAGAAGATGTTCTAATACTGGTGTTTTCAAATCTAGTCAGTCACATTGGAGAGACAAAAGAAGCTTTCAGAGTATTTGTTCCTGCCCGTGTCAAATGAACATTAGACATTGATGAAAGGTCGGTACGGATAAACTGATAGATTTAGATCAGACCAAGATATCAAGTAAAGAGAAGAAGCAGGCTTTCCGACATCCTTGAGATATTCACATAGACTTACCTAATCATACAGATGGTTAAAGCTTTTAACCTGAACTTCGATAATGTTTGAAATTATTGAACATAATCTCAGATCAATGGGTTCCTTTTTAACACTAATGCCTCTCTTGACTACCATACAAAAACTATGAGACAATGTAACTACATGTATTGAGCCATAGTTATTTTTTTAACTCAAGGTATTTGGATATCTGCCGATACATAGAATCACGATCGGACTTGAATTAAACGAAAAGAAAGAGAAACAGTGCGTTTCTATACTTGGTATCGAGGAAAATATATATAAGTACCTAATGATATACCAAAATTAGATGCCGACATCTACAAAAAAGAAGACTGCAGCTAGCTCAAAGAGAAAGAGCACAACTGCAAAAGGAACAAAGGCAGCAAAGAAAGGTAAGAAATCTAAAAGTAAGTAATGTATGTCAGCCAAATCCTTTTTTGCTTCATGCAAAGAGTATAATATTCGTTAGAATGTATACTCTTCTGCAATATTTTTTCATTTAGCTTAGATTGGACCAATACTGATAATATTAGAGGGGATGAGATTCTACTCTCTTCGTTAGTCAGACTATGTTACTAGGCGATATAGTCCCATTTAATTTGCTTCTAGTCCGTGTATGACTGATTTTGGAAGGAGACGTGTCATTTATCTAGTTGATTGTAATCTCCGAGTTTAACCATTAATGCTAAGAATGGCTACCACAATACGTGATGCATGACCAAAAATAACCAGTCATTGTTGGTTTAGTTCACGTCCAATTCGTGGACAATACATAAAATATTTCATTACCAAAAACCTAGAAAATTATAGCTCGATGGATCACTCAACCCCGTTATGTTTAAGACGTTTTGTATCATTGGATGCTCAACAATCAATTACTACCTTGAAACAGACGATGATCAATCAATGGTCGAGTTATTGTTATAATAGAATGCCTAATCAAGTAGATTATTATACATTGAGTTCGTTTTTGATTTTAGATTACCCTCTATCCGCAGAAGCAGAATAGAAAAAAACCTTAATTAATCCACCTCAAGTTGTACATGTTTCTAGAATCCATAGCTAAATGGGTCATGCTTTTTTCCTGTTTTATGGCTAAGTTAATACAATAGGGTAGAAGTTCGAAAGGTTTTCTCTGACAAGGTACTTCAGAGATCTAGAAGGAAGAATACTATGATGTATTGTTTATGATTTCATTCAGGTATATTCAAGAAGATGAAATATTGTCAATTGGTAACAAAACCCCATGAACATGAACAATCGTAATCGTGAATAGCCTTGTAACTTGATAATTAATACTTGATTTGGATCGGCAACTTAGGCACAATTGATATTAGAACAAATTTCTCCCATGATTATCATGGTTCATGAATTACAGCCACAAACACTCCAACTAGTGGGGGTTCTAGACGGCGAAACCAAATAGATTCCCTACTCCTGGGTTGACTCAAGGTGTCTGCGCCAATTGGCAAAAATTGGGGTGGCGAACTGCATTACGAAATATTGGCCGACGGTAATGACTTATCAATCCGATCAGAAGTAATGAGGGGCAGCAATATTTTGCTTTCAATTGATTTCCTGCCTTGCAGGGGAGAACTAGACACATGGTACCTAGGTCCACAATATTTCTCTAGGATAGTTAACGGAAACCGATTTACAAGTAATCCTAAAATCTAGCTTCCAATTCTGATTATACTATCATTGGCCAACAGACACGAATTAATTGACGGATTTGCAACGACGGAAGGAACTAGGCGATATGTGAAATATGCTGTCAATGAAAAAAGCAGACCTGAGAGCCATTTTCGCATTTTCAATGATCTAAATTTATCAAGCCTTGGTATGGGAACCTATTTGGGAGATATTACAGACTACGATGACAAAGCAATCGAAAATGCGACATACGAATCCATCAAATCTGGTGCAATAAATGTTATTGATACTGCTATCAACTATCGAGCTATGAAATCGGAGAAATCGATAGGAAGAGCACTATCACGCCTAATCAATGATCGCATTATTTCAAGAGATCAAGTTTTTCTCTCGACTAAGAATGGTTACATAACCAATGACGGAGACTTTCCGTCTATAGCAATGATGGAATATATGCAAAAGATGTACATTACTCCTGGGCTTCTTAGTCCGAGTGATATAAGCAGTGGCTACAATGTACTGAATCCTACATACATTGAGAGATGCATAGATAGATCATTATCCAACATGAAGTTGGGTACAATTGACTTGGTCTACGTGCATAATCCTTTTGAAAGTTGGTATCAGGATGTTAGCAGGGAGGAATTTATGGAAATGCTTAGAAAGGTTTTTCAGGTTTATGAGAAATATAGGGCCAGAAATAAGATACGTTACTATGGAATGGCTACTTGGACTTGCTTTAGGGTACCTAATGATAGCAGTGAATACTTGTCACTAGAAGAGGTTGTAAAGATAGCACAAGATGTCAATGAAAGTGGCTCAAACAACCATGGCTTTCGATTTATACAACTGCCTTACAACTTGGCATATAGTGAACCTTTGCTCTTAAAAAACCAGACTGTAGGAAACGAAAAGAATCTTTCAATTTTGGAAGCGGCATCAAAGCTTAGAATTGGAGTCTTTACTAGTATTCCTCTTTTTCAGGGCAGGCTTCTTCGGGCCAATATTCCTAATTATAATGAGGATTTGGTTGACCCAGTTGCAAAGATACTACAGGTGATACGTTCCACGCCTTCAGTAATCGCTCCCCTAATAGGACAAAAAAAACCAGAACATGTGGAACAGAATCTCAGGTTAGCAAATGTGCCGCCCATGCAACTAGAGGAATTTAAGAGAGCAATCAACATTCTCATGGGCAAGACATAATTACAAATTCGAACGGTCGGATCTCTTTTGAGAATAACAGTGAACATCGTAGTTGAGCCAAAGCATATTGAATTCCAGTCACTTCGCCTACATTCATAGGAGCTAAGTACAGACAATCTGGTAAAATTCGTACTGTCTCTAGGCAACTGAATGTGACTATACATACTCAGCAGTCGACTGATGCGTTCAGAAATTCATAAGCATGCTTTGTGTCCCTACATTACCCGAAGATATAATGCATAAAGCTAACTCCGCAATTGAACTTACGACTCTGAAAGGTTGCAAGAATGTGGAGTCAATATTCAATTGAAGAAAAAAAGAAAATCCATTCTCTTTGCGGAGATCGAGTTTTGTTAATATGTCCCAATTTTAGAAGAAAGTTCTTATTCAAGAAAGGTCTTACTTCTCACTTATCCAGAGCGCATTATTTTAGATTTAACAATTTTTTTTAGATACTACAGTAAGTCGTAAATATCGGTCACAAATATTGGCTGACCCAAGCATTAGATTGAAGTACGGCGTATTGCCCAATAGGAATCGAACTAAAATTAGGTATCAGGATGACTTGAATCATTGGAGGTGAGGCTGTCAGCATTTAAAACTAAATAGTAAACTTTCACAATGCTGTTTCACCATTTCCTTCGGTCTTATCTTTGGTTCTTCCACCTATTGTTAAAATCGTCCCAGCATCTTCTGCAAAGTTGACCATCGATCTTCCACTTGGGTTTGGGATTGTACCAAAAGAAAGACATTTTGTTACCACAAACTGCACAATAGTTGATCCTTTTTTCATATTCTTTGCTCTTCAAGGAATAACATCGTTTACAAAGGATTAAGTCTGTGTTAATGTTCCACTGCCATTTTGGTCTTAGCGGTTCTGAGCCAGAATCAATGTCAGCATTACACATGGCACATTTTGGAGATACCTCCTTCTCATCTTCGGCAATGTCCTGCCGTTTCTCGCTTCTACTGACTTCTGCGTGTCCTGAATATTCCATGGATTTCATGACATGGCAATCTCCGCAGAGCATACCACGTATGCCCCATTCGTCTCGTGGCTTGTACCTGAATTTTATTAACTCTTTATGGCAAACCACGCAGTGTTCCTTAGCCTTATTGCGTGTCAGCAGGGGAAACCACATCAGTGATTGTCTAGAACGTTCCAGTATCTAACTCTTGTTAATTAGAGTCATATTTGGCAATGAATATTTTTCAATCGAAGTCCTAGTTTTACTTAATTGAACTTGAGCCTACAAACGTAAAAATTTGTGAAGCATGAATATTCCTAGATTTCTACTTTGATTCTTGTATTGGGTTTGTAACTGAAATTGTATTGCTCTTAAGTTGCTAGGTCCGTCTCATAATCTTACTTATAGAGAAAAATACCTTTGACCACCTCGGCTAGAATTTCAGTTGTGCTCATGACCAGCAGACTAATCCTATCGCAATGCCTGATCGCTAGATGTTGACAATATCACCGAACCGGATTAAGTAATGGTGTTAAAAAAATTATCCATATGTCGTTAATGCTTGTGCTCATGTGATGCACCTCTACCCGTAAGTGTTCCAGTATAGTCTCCTGTAACTTCCAGCACATTCTCATCATTACTTATCTCTTTTAGTTTTTCTAGGCTCAATCGTTGATTGGTTACATAATGTGTGCCTTTATCGTAGATGGATGGAACCATTCCAGTATTCTGGTATATCTTATCCTTCATTAGATCGGAATCCGTTCCTTCTTTGGTAAAAATTTCAACCATGTAGAATGGGGCATGTTCTGATTTTTCTTGCTCGCGAACAAGCAAATCATGGATAAGAAGTGGATCTACTTTAGGCAAATATGTTTCATATAGCGTTTGCAACCCGCGAAAAACGGATCTGATCTCTCTCAATTCATATGACGCCAAATTCTCAATATGATTATAGAATAACTTATTCTTATAATTTCTTAATTTCTGCTGCCTGCCGAACTTTAGAACCAGGAGTGGGAATTCCTTCTCAGATTCTAATCAATTCATTCAAACAAGAATTAACCAAATCATTCCTATGCAATACCTGATTTCATAATCGCATATATCCTTAACCTGCCTTCCTTTGATCCATTTGATCACAATTGGTAAGGAGTGGTGATTCATAGGCCCTTCAGGATCTCCTTAGATACTTTCAACTCTATTTGAATTCATGTAGATTGCCCTTTCCATGATAATCATTCTTGCAATTGAAGGATTTGATTATTTCGACAATTATTTCTCCGCCATTAGGTAGATAATCTAGGACAATTGCTCTCACAGTTCTACGTCTAAATCTATACCGAATAACTTTGACTAAGGTATTCAATCAAAATTATAGCCTCTTTTCAATGTTTAATTTTCCCTAGAACTAGAACTAGTTCAGCACAGAAGTCAAGTAGCAAAAAGACAAAATAGTGAAGATACATAGTGCGGGATGCTGCTATTTGTTTAGATAATACACAACATAAATGACCGCCAGCAATCATCATTTCTGTGGCCTTCTAGCAAATCTCGTCAACAAACCTATTGAACACATAACGATACCTATCGCAACCACTATAGAACCATATGTAGTCCAGTCTGCATTGTTGTACATGAAAGAAGAGGAAGGCCCTAAGAGACTACTACTTTGAGCAATGAAGACAAGGCCAAGCCCAATGAATATACTTCCTATTAATATTATCGAGTTAGATAATTTCTTAGGCTCAAAAATCAATGCGTCTATGAGACTATCAATCGTCCAAATTATTTCTTCGAACGCAGTACTCAATGAAGGTATCTCAGTTTGGCGGCGACGAGAATCGCAGGACTGGCCAGACTTAAGATAGTCTAATCTGCCTATGGAACCATAACCTTTTGAGTTCACTAGGTTGCAATTCTAGATGGGAATGAATAAAAGATGACAAGGATAAATCAAATCATGTCTAATCATGAACCTAGCGGTAAGGTAGTCGTTGCCGAGATTAGTTTAGTTCCTCTCGCAAAGGGCAAAGTAAGCATGAGTGACGAGATTGCTGTTGCTTTCATGGCTATTAAGAAGACAAAAGGGTTGAAAGTTATTCTTACTGGAATGGGAACACAAGTAGAGTCAACAAATTTGAAGACAATTTTAAACGCTGTCGAAGCTGCTCACGAAGCAGTAAAAAAGGTAGGAGTATCTCGCATCATCTCTACAATTCGCATAGACCAAAGGTTAGACAAAAGGCATACATTGGAGGATAGAGTCCAGGTTGTTACAAGAAAAATAGATGGGGATAAGCCTACATCCCACAATAGTTCTTAAGAGCACAAGAACCTTTCCACTGATAGACATATACTGGAATTTTGCCCTATTGGACCTCAAACGACTAAGGTAAGAGTATTTGGTTAATGCTGTTGAATCGAACATTTCCATCCCGAAGTAATCAGTGCATCCCGAAGTAATCAGTGTATTTTGACTGTAGCCATTATTCATTTGTTATTATACTTTCTACATTCTCAACAAATAACTGGGAGGAATAGTTATCACTAATCCCTTCTCTTCTAGCGTAGTGTTTAGCCCTTAACATAAAAAGTTGATATTCCCTCTCTAATCTCTGTTTCACACGTGTGAAGTGAATTCTACTTTCGTGAATTTTTGAAGCTTGAAGATATGCGAATGATGTCAAAATAACTATGGCTGCGACGGCAGATGCAAGAGTCACAAGCGAGTTGTTGACGTTCTGGTTAGTCAGACCCAGGGCCAGAGCATTTAGAATTGCCAGAAACAAGGCAGTTGATATTATTACAATTTTCCAGATATTGAATTTCATCGAATTTGATCTGGCTTTATTTTGATACCAGTACAGCGTTGGTATGAAGCGCCTTTCTATGTATTCCGAAAGTGTTGGCGATAGCGGAATAGTACCATTATTCATAGTTGAGTTTTCATAATATTGAAAGGTTTCAGTTCCATTGGTTTGAGTGCCTTGTGACAATTTTTCCTGAGCTTGACTGCTCCTATCTTGCCGCTTTCTCAAATCAACTGCGATCTCTAATGGTATTTTCAGATACTCCGCGACAAAATTGAGTCCCATATTTTTTCATTAACCTCCCTTCTATTTGCCTTTAACATTTGTTTGTTAATTAAAAGCTTCAAAGTGCACAACAATAATTATTCTAAATCATAGTTGACGCGATCCTATGACCCATATGCTACCGCTTCCGCTTTCACTATCCAAAAGGGAATGAAGTGATTTATCCTATTTGGCGACTTTATATTTACGGAATAGCCTTCATATCACTGGCTAATTGTTACTTATACTCTAAGTTCTATCATAATATTGAAGAAATATTTAGGATTGTAATTATTTGAACGATCAGAAAAGTGGACCGAACATATGGTAGAAGCGCAGCTGCCCTATCTTGCTTCAAATATATTATGCAGAATAGGAGACTTTGCTCGATAGATAAATCTGCAGCCTCTAACAAAACAGTTGAAGGAACCCATACAGTTTATGAGAAGAATCGCAACCGTACTACTATGGTAATTGACAGTTTTTTTCAGCCAGTTGAAGTAGCATGTTCGGTAAATATTCAATGTAAATTCATAAATTGTTATCAACTTGAAATGACTGGATATACACTTACTATATGAGAAAATCGCAATACACGCGGTTCTAATTCGTATGAATGAGTAGATTTGCACGTAGATTCAGAAATTGTGGATCTAGGCTCGACCTTCTCAATACAAAATTATTTGAAATCAACTATGCATTTAAGAAGAGGTAACCAGATGGGTCCAAAGGATCTGAATATGCATAGAATAATTTAACAAAAGATTCGATCTTTTTAATCTTAAAGGGGTATATAGGAAGGTGTTATTGTCTAAGTACATAATATTCTATGGCCGAATATGAGGACGGGACCTTTGCGTCACAACCCTTTCGAGACAAGAACCATTTTAATAATAAGGCAGACTTGAGTGAGGTTACCAGAAATCCCCATTCGTCAGAGATGTGTGTGCGTTGGGAGTCGATATCTGAGTTAGGAATTCTCGCAAAGACAAGCAATGGAATGCCATGCGGGAATGTGATCTGTACATACAGGGATAACATTGTAGTCATTGATTTCGGCAGTTTTAGACTACTCAATGAGTACATTATTCCAATTTCGAGAATAAAAGGGTATGATGGTAAGTACATCTATCTCAGCGTACCGGATGAATCAAATCTGCAGCCCTATGTGTATTAGCAGGACCATTTCTCAGCAGAGGGGGCACAAAATATGGACTCAGGACAGAGTCTGACTGCCTGTCTAAATTTGAGCGAATTGCTTCAACATGCATCATTACTAAAGAGATTTGTCACGGTGACATTGTTTGGAAATATAGACTCAATTCTTGTTCAAAAGAAGTAATTAATCCTTAATACCTTTTCCAGATTGGGAAAACCAATATAGAGTAGTCATTAACATTTTGAAGCTGAACCTAGTCTTACATAATTAATAAAGGGACCGCATATAAGAACCTGCAAGGCATAGTCTCGTTTTTTATTATTGTTACTAGATCATTGTGGACAAAGCCGGGACATAGAGGCTCATTACAAGATTGATCTCGTATGTGTCAGAACCTTATTCATGACGTACTTTTTATTCCAACTGGCCTACTTGGATTTTAATCCTAAAGATGACGGCGAAGAAAATCAAGAATCATAGTAGTCATTTTTGGTGTAATTTGATATTGCAAAGTACAACGTATGGTGCATTGAAAGGAATCAGGTTCGAGCATTGACGAATAGTTATATCTCAACCTTAGAACATTGATTTGTGTAACTAAGATGAAATCCAGTCATAACAGGTTCGGAGGGAAAATTGTCCTCATCACAGGCGCTTCTCATGGCATTGGGAAACAAACAGCATTAGACTTTGCATTGGCAGGAGCGAAGGATATAATCCTAGTCGCGCGAACGGAATCAAAGCTCGCCGAATTGGAGGGTATTATCAGGGCAGAGAACCGGGTACGGCAAGTCAATGTTGTTTCTTATAGCTGCGATGTGTCAAATAAAATGGAAGTATCGGAGCTGGCTCAAAAAGTCATTGGCAGGTTCGGTTACGTTGATATTTTGGTTAATAATGCAGGGATCGGAATCTATGGCAAATTAGAAGATCAAGCTGCAGTAGATTTGGAATTGGTCATGCTAACCAACTACCTGGGAACTGCATATTGTACCAAGGCTTTTCTTGGCCCGATGCTAAAAAGGCGGTCTGGTCACATAGTAAATATAGCTTCCGTCGCAGGTAGCTTTGGAGTTGCGGGAATGGCTGGCTATTCTGCATCAAAGTACGCGATTTTGGGATTTTCGGAGTCGTTGTACCATGAACTACATGGTACGGGTGTTAAAATCACGGTTGTGAGTCCAATCGGAGTAAAAACAGATTTTTTCAATCACCATTCATTTGGCCCAAAAGTACCAAATTATGCTGGCTTCTTCTTGCAGCCTCAGACTGTTTCGAAAGCAATCCTGAAAGCAGCTTGCTCCAGTCGTCTTGAGATAATTGTTCCTTTCTATGTACGTGCAGGAGTGTGGCTGAAGCAAACTTTTCCGTACTTTTTAAACCCTCTCGTTGGTCGGCTATTTAGGCGACAATTGAACAACTCAAAAAGAGTCTGTAAGTGACACCAATCAATAGTGTGAGAGGAACTTCTAGCTCGGACCCCTAATTTCACAAATTCCCATGAACGAAACTGCACGAATCTTAGTGGTATGAAGAAACGGTCAAGCATTAGACACCATTCTTCTGAGCTGTTGTTCCAAAATATTGGACAAATCGATTCCTCTTGCTTGTGCTTTACTCAATAGCTCAGAATCGATATTTACAGTAACCTCTATGACCGTCGTTTGAGAAACTACGGGTTCGGGATTTGAAGACTGGCTGCCTTCAAGAGATTTATCTTCGTCAGCTTGTAATTGGTTAGTCTCACTGGATCCTTTATTCGCATCTCCAAGTTCCGTCTTTTCTGCAGTGAATGAGTGATCTATTTTTTCCAATTCGTTCTCAGGCTGGACTTCTTTCTTAATCATGTTCTCAACATCGCCTACACCCTTCTCTACATCCTTTTTCTTCTTAAAAAAAGACCCAAATCCCACTTTTTAATCTCTACCCCTCTTTCCTCATAAAGAAATTCATCATATTTAAGTAAATTGCGAAATTTAGATATTTTTTGAAAGACAAAAATCATCTGATCTAAGGAGTGCTTTTTAGAACTATTATTTGATTTGAAAAGGTCAAGAACGAGAGATTTATTTTACCTCTCTTCTCGCGTTATCAATTATCCTTGAATGATCCGCGTCCACCTCTGTAGTTATGTAAAGAATATGTTCTTCATCTAACGGCATCGTTATTCTCTTGATTTTCTCGTATTCAGCCAGAACGTATTTACCTTTACCTATTTTGGACTGGAGAGTGCTCCTGGTCTTCCAAGCATTGACAGCCAACTCTAAAGATTTTTTACTTTCTTCCGGGGTCAGCAGGTTCTCGACTCCTTGTCGGTGATCGGAGTGCATAATTTTACCGTTCAGGTCACATATGGTGACCAACCTAACTTTCGGATCCAGATTTATTATTCTTTCGTGAACAGATTTGTAATCCATTGTTTAATAGTACAAAGATGCGTCTAATAAGACTTGTTAAGTGGATGTATTACTAAATTTAAGGTTAGGATGAGAGTAATTTAAATTCCTCGAGTATTCTTTTCTATTCCGCTCCAAGCAATCCTAGCAAATCGAATTCTTCTGTCTCTGCCGTTGCTGCAGTTCTTTTAAGCTGAGCAATCGAGATCAAATGACCATCGGGATCTTCTACTATGGTGTGCTTGCCAAACGGCTCTTCCCTGAGCTCCTTGAAAAACCGAACATTATTTTCTTTTAGAAATTGAACAGTGGTATCAATATCGCTAACCATGAACCCTACTAGGGTTCCAGTCCCCAATTTCGTGTCCTTGCTGTCGACATTACCACTACCTCTAACCTTCTTTATCGCATGTAAAGACAGGGTTGTTTCTCGATTAAAAAATTCAACCCAATCTGGAGATTGGGTCTTGGCCTTAACCGGCAACCCCAGCAATTCTTTATAGAATTTCACTGATCTTTCCATATCAGATACCAGAAGTATCACAGTTCCAACTTTAGTAAATAGCATTATCCATCTGAACCCCCTTCATTTTCCCTTAATTCCAACTGAGTTATAATTTTATCCATTAGGATCGGATCAATAGAGTGGTCCTGAAGAATATTCATCACCTTTGCCATTGACGACACTCAAAAACCATCTCATCCCGGAAAAACACCGACTAATATCATTTGGTGCGAAAATTTGGCTGAGCCTGTAGCCCAACACGGATAACCCTTTCTGCAACCGATGCATGAACCCGGTAATCCACACTAAAGATGAAATTAATGCGAGTACCTACTCAATTGTTGGATTTGTGAGCATTAAAGACAACGCGGCACAATATTACACACTTCCATCATTGCATCGATCGACCGAAATCACGATATGTGATGACCGATTCGTGTAAGGTTTTTGGGCATCAATAACAGGGACTTCGTAAAATATACAATCACTGTTAGTTTCCCTACTTTAAACTAGAAAATCCTGGAGAAAAAACTTCTTTTCTTGCGATTAATTACGATGATTGGTCTCTTCTTGCAATTTCGCCCCTTATGTTACATTGGTTGGCCTTTCCGTCTGTGATTGACAATTCGACAGTATCACATCTAATGGCATTACTATTCGCCTTTGCGAATTGTGAGGATCTTCGATATTCGCATATCGAGTGAGCTCTATTTTTTAGATTTTCTATGGTTCTTTCAAGTTTAGCAATGTGCCGATGCGCAAAGGACCGCAGTGTTTTCCGTAAAATTGCCTTGCATCGTCATCAAAGAAGTTCAGTTGAAATCGATTGACCTGGCCACTGAATGAGCTGCTATGCGTAATTGGCAAAATACTTGCTGGAATTTGGGTAAAATTTTTTTGGACGGTAAGTGCATGATAGTGATCGTCTTGTTTATAATAATACTCTGGAGATACGGGAACGAATGCATAAATCCCTTTATTGCCTTGGAAATATACCGGCGCTTTTAGTTCTCTTTTTCATCAGTACCTCTATTATCAGCATAAATCTGGGGATCGCTCAGAAAAACCAAGATCAAGTTTTCCCTTACCAGACGCCTCTCTTCTCGTCTCTCGACGATAGGGAGGTAATTGAAACCAGTCCCCCGAGAGATGGTACAGCTATGATACTTCAAGACGCCACCATATCGCAAGAATCTTCGTCACCTTCTGATGCACTAAAGGTGTCAGATGAACTTGCTCGCCAATACTGGTAACTCCACTCGGACGGCTAATGTCGCTCAGGATGCCAAGCCCAATAACCGCACTGCCGGCTCTGATTCACTTATACTCGATAATGTCCCGTTCAAACATCACCGGGTTAATGTAAATGGCATTACAATGCATTACGTAATGGGCGGAGACGGAGACGCAATTGTGTTGTTGCACGGTTGGCCCCAAACATGGTACGAATGGAGGGGAATGATGCCGATACTCAGCTAAGAACAACTTTACCGTAATAGTACCCGATCTGAGAGGCCTGGGAGACACTTCTAAACCAGCAGCTGGGTACGATGGGAATACGACGGCCTCTGACGTTTATCAGCTGGTATCTGGTTTGGGTTTTAACACCACCTACATAGTGGGTCATGACATAGGAGCTCAAACTGCATATTCTTATGCTACAGCTTATCCAAACAATGTTAGCAAACTTGTTGTGATAGATTATGTATTTCCCAGTCTATTTTCCAATGAATCGTTTGCTGAACCTTGGTGGTTTTCATTTCATAGAGCATTGGACTTACCCGAGGCTCTTGTTGCAGGTAGCGAACGTGAGTATCTGTCATGGTTCTACCGACAGTTGGCGTACAATCCATACTCTATCGACGAGGCAGCTATCGACGAATATGTGAGGCAATATTCGGCTCCTGGGGGTATGCGTTCAGGATTTGAATATTTCAGGGCTTCTTCTATCGATGCAACAGCGAACAATGAAACGTCAAGGTCTAATCTCACCACACCAATCTTAGCAGTATCCGGGGAAGTTTCACCTTTTGGAGGAAGTGATACTGCACCGAATTATAGTCTAGAATCAGCAGGACGATTAGCAAATAATGTCTCTACGACGATAATGCCTTCCTCAGGCCATTGGGTTCCTGAAGAGCAGCCCGGACCCTTGGCAGGACTCCTTATTAAGTTTTTTAACGAGGAAGCTCAACTTCCATTGTCCAACGAGACCGGAACGGAAACGGCCAATGCAATTGAAAATTTGATCAAGACAATTGATAATGACAGACTTGCTTGAGCCTAACATTACCCTGACCAATAATTTCAGCACCGGTGAATCTCCAGATCAAACCATGCCGACCTCTCCAGCCAATCTTACGGCTGGCCAGATACAGGGCCCAGGCAGTGACGAAACCAAACGTAATATGTCCATATCGGGCAACACGTCAGGCATGCAGGGCACGAATTTTGCTACAACCGAGAAACAAGATGGTGACCAGTTGGCAGATCTAGCGACAGTTCCTGAAAATGGATCATCTAACGAGCCAGCTAGAAGGTACTGACGGACAGCTTCATCAAAACCTATCAGATGTTAACACTGTGGGAGAGGAGCCGCTAGCCAATCAAGGTTCGCCTCTATCAGAAGCAATTGAGGCAATCTCCAAATTATTTGGAAGAGACAATGGAGGATGAGAGCTGACAGAAATCCCAGCTGTCATTGACTTCTAAGCTAATATCGAAATCATTTTATTTAATTCTTTGATTTTGCTGGATACCTGTATATTTTTATGCGTTCGTACACCAAGGAATCTGTCAGTATCTATGGCTAATCGCAAAAAACTTTTAAAAGTTACTAGTAAGATACCCGATGCGTGGTTAAGATGCAGCTTCTGTTTTGGAACAGGTTATGTTTTTTCATCGTCGAGAGTAAGCGTCAAAGCTAACACGGGTGAAAATGTTTCAACGATGACAAATCACAGATGTGAGACTTGCCTGGGAAGTGGATTTGTTCACTATGTAGACGGTTAGATCTCAGTGTTGCAGGTCTTAGAGATAATTAATTTAACTTGGCAAAGTCTTTTGTCAAGGGACGAATCCTTCATTTGTTCAGACTCGTACTCAAATTTGCATTAGTTCACAATTTAGTGCATTCATAAATAAAGATAGGAATTCATCTGAATAGCAATTATCACGTAGAGGAAATTCTCATATTTAGCTCTCGTTCTATTGAAGAGAGGTTCCAATTAGGGTATTGTCCACTCTAAGTTGTTTCAGTAATCTAATACCATATGTTTACTTACTATCTCCGTTAGACGGATTCTAATTGTTTGTGATACCAGTTTTTAACTATGGCAAACACGTAATTATTCCACGCGCTAATCCCTGTGCATGTCAAAGGAATGTCCAAAATGCCAAGGAAAGGTTGAAGAAGAAACTCAAGCCATTCCAAAAAAGGTACCGTTACCGATCCCATTAAAGCCTACCA
Source organism: uncultured Nitrososphaerales archaeon (assembly GCA_963788755.1). Classification (GTDB taxonomy): domain Archaea; phylum Thermoproteota; class Nitrososphaeria; order Nitrososphaerales; family Nitrososphaeraceae; genus TH5896. Next base: position 73,654 of record CAWBHQ010000013.1, on the reverse strand, counting down.
TGTCAATAGAAAAGTACCTCCCAAGCCTCATGAAGAAATACAGTAACTATACTCTTTGTATCTGTTCGTTGTGCGGCTATATGGAGGTCTTCTTTAAGCGTTAGCCTAGCTCGAATATGCTTAATCAGTGGTTTTAATCTCATAGCAAAAAGGAAAATGTAGAAACAAGATTCAGTTCACCTTCTTAGCAAATATTCTTGATACATGGTAAAATTAAGTGTGCATGTAACAAAACTCTAGTCGGAATGTCTTTCTTTGATAGATGGAGTGGACCAGAAAAGAAAAAGGGCAAGGCTTCAGGTGACCTCAAGAATAAGATCAGAGAGAGCTTGAGATTTGCAGAACCGTTAAAACCTCGATTGGAGCAGGCACATCGAAAGCTCCAGGTGCAAATCTCCAAAATGGATGCGTTTTCTGGAAGATTAAAGCAACGTGACAAACAGATCTTCAGCAATGTTGTAGAAGCTGTACAGAGTCATGAAACAAATTACGCAAAATCACTTTCAAACGAACTCTCCCAAATACGCAAGATAAACAAAGTAGTCAAATCTACCATGCTCACAACAGAACAGGTGAGACTAAGACTTGAAACAGTTACTGAATTAGGAGATGTAGCTTCAACGTTGACTCCAACCACTTCTGTAATCAAAGATTTGCGAGGTGGTCTTTCTTCAGTCATTCCTACCGCAGACCATTCCCTTTCCCAGATTTCGGAATCCCTAGGAGATATACTAAATAGTACATATTCCGACTCTTCTTTGCAAGGCAATGGCATAGCTAGTCTCGAATCCAATAGGCACGGATGGTGCAGAAATTACAAAAATTATGGAAGAGGCTTCAGCTGTAGTGGAAGTGAACATGGAAGACAAATTACCAGATCTTGGGCTGTCCAAAGGCAGACAGAAAGGCAAATCAGAAGATACTGGAGAAATATTTCCTTTCTAGTTACGTCAAGTATATTATGCTGCAGGACCGATATGCGCTGATGCATAATTGATTTTAGTCCTTTCACGAGACCATTCAGCCAGATTCTATGGTCAGTATAGGTTGCTCTCTTCAGGTATCTATGATCCGGAATCACCTATAGTCTTTGCAACTGTTGTCTTCGACCGGGAGAGGCAGCCGAAATAGAGCTTTTAATCTGTAACTCCTCTACATATCCCGGATGGTAGGCTAAGCTCACAGAAATTACCTTCGTATGTATTATTTGTCATATCATTAGACAACCCGTTGGCACTGTTAATATCGATAATATTACGCAAGAAATTAAATGTGATGCCATTTGACATGCTAGAAGGATCCGTGAAGATGCCATTTTGGCTTCCATTTATGTAGTTTAACCTAATTGACGAATCTCCTGTATTGATCAGAGAAACTCCGGCTAGAGAATTATTATAAAAATAGTTTTCTTTGGACAAAATGCTACTGCTAGAATGGGCTGCAATTCCTAATTCATTGTTCCTCATCATGTTATATTCTAGGATTGAATTAGAGGAACCAGTCAAGTAAACGCCTATTCGATTCTCGTCGAGGAAGATCGAAGATATATTTACCCTGTCCGAACCCGTTGCAAAGATTCCTGATTGGAAGTCAACTATGCGCCCTGGACCATAAACCGTTATGTTAGCAATATCTGGGACAATTATTCCAGATTTTGTACTTTGACTGCCTGGACCAATTATGGAATATCCGTTCAATGAAATTGATATGTCTGAAGCATTGATTATTAATCCATGATCATTACAAACAAGGTTCGCTGAAAGCTTTGTGGATTCACCAATTACACTTCCGCAGCTTGCATCTAATACTCCATATACTGGCAAATAATCAATAATTTGTGATTCTATCGTCACAGCAGCAACGCAACTACTAAGAGTAAAGGCAAACAGAGTAATAGATCTCAAGTAAAAGTTGGAATCCCACCTACTACATTGACCTTGCAACTATAATCTCCTCCTCATGTAGGCTGTCTAATTACATATTTCTTTGAGTATTTATTCATATTTCAGATTTTACTTCGCCTTGTATTTACTTTCATCGCAAATGTATTTCATGATTCAATTATCGCTATTCTTGTAAAGCTCTCAGACATGACATTCAGACATTGGGGCATTGCACCAGTCAAATGGCTAATTCAATAAGAGTTGGCTCGCCATGAATCCAAGCGTGAATGTGGACCGTCAAGCAAGTGATGGTGTATTTGATTTGTTGACTGGATTAATAATATTTGAATATAAATCGCAAATGGTAAAATGTGCTAATTATAGTTATGATGGAAACGCTTTACATCGGCTATAAAAGAAATTCTTAACTAGACGCCCCAGGTTCAAATGCAATCAACGAACCTTCACCGCTACTAGATGACTGAGCGGGATTAGAGACTAATTTGCCTGTGGGTACAAAAAGTAGACCATTTGCGAGAGATGGCCCAACCGGGGCGATGGGCGCATCCACATTGAATTCCCATAGTTTGCTTCCATTCTGTTTGTCTAGAGCCATAATCGTCCCAGATTTTGTTTGTCTTTCGTATGGAATATAGCCAGTAAATAGTAAATCATTAGTAACTAGAGGAGACACTCTCGGTGGAAACTCTGTATCAAATTTCCATTTAACTTTACCGGTAGGGATATCAATCGCATAAATTGTCCCATTCTTTAGTCCTTGCTCGATGGTATCCGGAGCTGCTTTCTTATGGCCACTCAAACCATCGGTGAAGAAATCTAAACCCCGGTTTGTAGCAGTAATGTAAAGTGTATTATTGTTGTCAACAGCATGATAATTATAGACGCCGTATGCCCAAATGAGACCGGTCCCGTTTGGCGAAGGAATTTTATTGACATTGACTGGTTTTCCCAATGTCTTCCACCATATCTCATCACCTGTCTTGCCATCCATTGCAATTAAATTACCCATCTTATCGTGTCCTATCACGATCTTCTTCTCACTGCCATTTTGCAACGAAACCTTACTAATGCTGCCTACCCCATGAGGTATCCCAATCATGAGTGTCTGGAACTAGAAGATCACTTAGGACGGTATCATGTGCTATAAATGGTGTTGCCCATATTATCTCCCCAGAAGTAACGTTCACAGCTATCATATGATTGGAATAGAGGTTTGGTGTTTGCCTCGTAGAAGCATTAAAGTTCGGCGAAGCGCTCCCTAATGGGAAATATAAGATTCCTTCTTCTGGATCAAATGAACCTCCAGACCATGCTGTTGCCCCTCCATTTGGTGGGGTCTTGCCCTTTTCAACCCATTCACCAGTAGTTGTTTCAAGATTCCACAGTATACTGCCGTCAGTACGGTTAAGTGCCGTAACGTTACCCTTTACCAGTCCAAGGCCTGGTGGCAATCCGCTTCCCCCCGATCCAGCGATTACATAATCATTCCATACAATAGGAAAGGAATCTATGCTATAGCCCATTGAGATATTACCAAGAGTTTCAGATTCCCACTCTTTACTACCATCTGTTGAGTCAATCGCAACAACAGTGCCCTTCGTAGCGGTGCTAGAAAATATTAAGCCATTATCATAACTTAACCCCATTGTCGGTCCATAACCAATACGAGCATTCCATAGAACACGGCCATCTTGTATATCAAATGCGAAAACATTTCCAGCATAATCTTGAACGTAACCAGTGTTGTTAATAACTATCGGTGGATCTTGTATTTCAAAGTTATTTACGATCTGCCACTTGGATCCCAACGAATCCACATTCTCCTTATTGATGATGCTTTGATTGGTACTTCTTGTCCCATACAAATCGTGATTAACTGTTGGCCACCAGTCATCGTTACTCTGAGACATATTGTTATCAGTTACCGTAGCGTGTACTATCATAACATAAGGTGAAAACGAATTAGCGAATTTACTCTCAGACAGGAAGTAATCTAGAATTGAATGTGAAACATGGAACGTGATGAAAACCAGAACCAAAAAAATGCATAGGTAAACAAGTGAACATCCTGATTCCCTACTCTCTATGGCTTTCACTAGTAATTGAATTCATTGATAGACTATTACACTTTATATGTTTATTCCTATATTTCTCACGTTCGAATTCTGAAAAAAATCCTACAATTAACAATATAGAGGAATGCACCTAACTCAAATCTAAAGAACGTTGCATATAGTTTATCGTCGCGCAAGCCCTCTCATATCTTGGGGATTTGTTTTTGGTTTGTAGCATATACAACTGATAATGATTAGGTGACATATCGATTGATCTACAATATTTATCGAATGATAAGATTCATATAGACACGCTAAAATATGTATTCTTGTTTCACGCATCATATTCCTAGATAACAGTTAAAATTTCCCCTGTCATACCAGCAACATGACCCGCATGGACGCTTAGATTATTGCGCGTGTACTGATTTGTCCAACACCTCGTATAAATTACGGATATTCTTTGACTCAAATTTTACTTATTTTTTGGATATGATCAGGAAACTGCTGCATCCATTACCTCTTTTGAAGCTGAGAAGTGGCCCAATCTGGCAGTCCGGCTGTCGTCAAAGAGTTCTAGCAGGCAAGGATATGGGAAGAGTGCTGCGTATTACTCGATCTTTCTTTATTTTGGAAATCATGTCCCCAAGATTACTGCTATCAAACCGTGTTTAATTCAATATGAATTCTCTAAAATTCCATTCGCTCAGTACTTGTATGGTATGATATTTCTGCCATTCATTCACCAGTTTTACGATTAATGACACCCAAAAAACTATAAAGTGTCTGCATTAAATCATTAAGTGATGAAGAAAGAATTTATAGTCTCACGCATCGAAGCAACCCAAGACGGTAGCCCGTATATATATCTGAGCTTTAGCGACCCTTCTTCTACAAATGAAACCAGACATCGATCACCTCAGAATCCTTTTGGTGCTCATGCGTTTGCTTTTACATCTCCAGAAGACATGATGAAGAATTTACCCAAGGCATTTTCAAACATGATGGGAGGCATGGGGCTTTCCGAATCTCCTACTATAAAGTTGAGTATGAGGGAGTACGAGGACATGGGTCTAAAGGTGGGAGATAGAGTTACGCTAGAGATTAAGAAGGTCGATACTGTAGGAATATAACCAAACAATGGATTGTACGGCAAAACTAGATATTTCTACTAATATTTTTGAACTTGTTGATACCTATCCTTCGCTGATTTGAAAAGCCTACTCTGTGGTTCTGACACATTTCATGGAAAAGTAACGTATTGTCTTATCTTGGCGTGACAGGTGTTGTTTCTCTTACTATTAAAGCTCATTGAATAGTTAGGCTAATGTTTAGCCCTCCTTAATACCATGGACGGCAGTGCCAACTAGTAGAGTAAAAGGCGAGTTAGGCCGTTTTATTCATCGGGAAATAATTAATAAAGTCGACTTAGTTTGCGGTGTGGTACTTTGTAGACTCAAAGTTAATCTAAGAAACAAGGGCTTGTCTTAGGATAATAGTATGTCAATTTCTTTGGTAACTTGGCCCGTGCATTTTGTGGTATTCATTATTGCTTTCGTACTTTTTCCTTTGAGTCTTAATTCGGCCTTTGCCCAAGGGCAGCTTAACGATCCAAGTCTCACAATTCAATCTGTGGTAGATGGACTAGTATCCCCAACCAGTCTTGCCTTTCTTGATAATAATACCATTCTATTTTTGGAGAAGGAAGGAAATGTCAGATTGGTTTCAAATGGTGTTTTGCAACCAGAACCAGTCTTTCAAATCGAACAAATTGAGAGTAACAACGAGCGTGGCTTATTAGGTATAGCTTATGATGGTAATAGAGTATACCTTTTTGTCACTGAAAGCGGCGCTCAGGTGGAGGGAGTATCTACTGAAGGCGAAGTTAGGAACAGGGTGTATAGCTACGCCTGGGATGGCTCCTCTCTAATTGACCCACAATTACTCCAAGATTTGCCAGCTACTCCAGGCACTAATCATCAAGGAGGAAAGCTCAAGGTTGGACCGGACAAGCAGTTATATGTCGTAGTCGGAGAAATGCAGCGAGAAAGGGCAGCTTCAAAATTTCCAAAGTGGCCCGCCGCCAGACGATACCGGCGTAATTCTTAGGGTGAATCCCAACGATGGATCTGCCTCCATGGATAATCCGTTTGTCAGTAGCGGTGAGGAAGTTAGCAGATATTATGCCTATGGTATTAGAAACAGTTACGGATTTGATTTTGATCCCGTAACGGGAAAACTCTGGGACGCTGAAAATGGCGAGGATGTATTTGATGAAATTAACCTAGTTGAGCCTGGATTTAATAGTGGTTGGAAAACGGTCATGGGCCCATTGGATGCTAACGCAGGCGTGTCTGAATCTGCTTTGGTTAATATCCCAGGCTCACATTATGCTGACCCTGTCTTTAACTGGGCTGAATCTCGAGGATTAACTGACATCGAGTTTCTAAATTCAACGGCGTTTGGCTCAAAATATGAAAATGGAATCTTTTCAGGGGACATAACCTCAGGGACGCTCTACTTTTTCCGGCCCAACGCCGATAGAACAGGGATAAGTTTGGAAAATGATCCACTTTTGAGCGATTTAGTTGCAGACAGCGATGATGAGATGTTAGGCATTACACTTGGAACAGGCTTTACAGGGATTACAGAAATAGAAACTGGTCCCGATGGCAATTTGTACATTCTGACGTACGATAGGGAAAGCGAAGGTCAAGGAAGTCTTCTGAAAATAATCCCATCTTCTATGTCTGAAGGTAGTGCCTCGCCTCAAGATGAAACTAGCGAAGAAGAGAATTGATCAGTTGTAGGAAATGCCCTCGGGTTGGCTTTGATCCTCGTTCATCCTCCGTGGATATTGATTAAATGAAATTAGTCATCAACGAGAAAATGACTTAGGAAGGAGCATAGGATCGAGTATCAATAATCATTCTCGGAAAACGAAGGAATTCAGGTACAAATAACTAAGAGGGAAACGGAGTCCTAAATGCCACTAACAATCGGTTCAACTGGATTCAACAGACTCAGTTCTGCTGCTGAGGGGTATGAAAGCCCTTTAATGCCTCAAATAACATATTGTGTTGGATCACCAAGAAATGGACACTTTCGAATGCGTAATATCAAAACTTGATTTAAGGGAATTTATGAAAAAAGGAGTTGGACCTGAAATAAAACAACGGATTCTCGAATCTGCCCGACAAACAGGTTCCGGTTTGAACTTGCAACACTGGCGGTTCATCCTCGTTGAGGACAAGAAAAATCTGAGGCAGCTCGCCTTGGACAGCACTAGCGGAGCATGGATCGCTGGGGCAGATTTTGCAATAGTGATTCTGACCAATCCAACCCTGCGCTTTCATTTAATCGATGCGGGCAGAGTTGCTCAAAACATGCAACTAACTGCATGGAATGATGGGGTAGGGTCCGGGCTGTACACTGGGATTAAGGAAGCAAATCTTCGAAACGACTTTAAGATCCCAAATGATTTGACTCCCTCCATTATCCTAGGTTTCGGTTATCCAAATAAAGCCTTAATCGGTAAGAAAAAAAATCGCCTCCCCCTTGACCAATTAGTGCACATGGAAAAATATGTTTCTAACCACAAATAATTTGAAACCCCTTTGGACTTTTTGAAGTCAATTACTCTTTCAATTATCAATTATCAATGGTTTCAACTAAAATGTTAGCTTTTAAGAGTGGACCTCTTCCTATCTGGTAATTGGGATCTTGTGTTGACATAAGGTTGATTCATCTATCTTAAGGCCCCATTTAAGCCCGATATTTAGAATCGCATGCGATCCAATAAAAGAAATTGATATCTAGGACATTGCTGGTACTTATCATAGTACAGTCCAAATGAAATAGACAGATTAACTTGCACCTAATTCAAAGCCAACCGATAACATTGAACTACTTATTTCTGACTCAATACGATCAAATTACTACCTTTGATAACATTTTGACGAAGAAACAGTGAAATTGATAGATTTTTGAGCATACGTAAAAATCTTGGTACTCTTCGAATAGACAAATCTACAATGCTTAGTCGATGAGATCGATTAAGCGAGTGTTTTTGATTAAAATGACTGACAAAATCGAATTTTAAATCCTCAAATCTTCGACTGTCAGTTACAATGTATTTATGCATCTTATTTCCATATGTACAGAAAGTAAAGCTCTGAGAATACTCCCAGCATTTCGAACATCGTAGGCCCCTATTTCTGAAGCCATGAGCCTCTCCAACTATGCAGTTCTTTGCATCTTTGATATCTAGGTTGATATTATCTGAGTATCCTAATTGCAGCGCTAGGGACCATTGTGGACAAATCTCCTCAAATGAAAGAAATACACTAGGTATATTATTAATGTCCTTCTTCAAATTCTGCATTTTCTCCCTTATACTGAAAGGCCGGATAGCCATTTGTTTCTGCAACCCAGAATAATACGTATAAGTTATTATTATGTTTTCTTAAGAGAATCTCAATCTGATAAGAAAATATTTCAATAGTTAAAATGGATTAAAAGAATTTGCAAATATCTGTCACTATATTATAAAATATGACTACTTCATAATAATGAGTTATCTTGAATATGTAATATGTATCGCTAATATCATCTGTTTCAACTTTTATGTTTGAATACTTTTAATGAGTAGGAATCTAACTAGCCGTTCTAGAGTATGTTGTTGAATCATGAAATGTAAACAAGTGTAATATACTAAATTCTATTGTTCGATATCGCGTTCCCTGTTGGAATATAGTTTAATGCACAGACGAATGGTCACAATCAATGAATTCTGTTCAGACTCAAATAGCTAAATTGAGAGATTTTGAGTTACAATTTTCAAAACCCATCACTATTAAAGGTACAAGATGAATTATTCGAAAATTGACCTGACGTCTCCCTCAAGAACGCCTGCATCAAATTCGTTATGAAATCTGTCCATGTGTTTTGAAAGGCCTTCTGTGGTATCAAATGGTGACTGGCAGTATGGACATTGATAATTTACTTTAGTTTTATCTTTGATATAAGTGACAGATTTTGAATTCACAATGCATACTGGGGTCCCACTTATTGCCAAGTTTTCAGTCGAGAGAGAAATCTCCTCCATCCTCCTATAGATCTGCTCTCTAGATACCACTCCGATGATTGCGTTAAAGGCATGAAGATAAATTTGTCTAACATTTCGCTTTGCCATCTTGGATAATGCCTCGTCTACGGTCGCATTAGGACGTATTGTCAGGACTGGACTAGACATTATTTCTCGAAGTTTTATCTTAGAAGGATCTCTGTTTTGAGACATTACTTTGAATAAAATGTCTGTCTTGCTGACTACGCCAACAATATCCCCCCTTGCAGATACGAGAACACTAGTTGAATTCTTTTCTTTCATAAGATGGCTCGCATCGTCAACAGTGCTGTTTGCTTCAAGGATGATCACATCAGAATTAGAGATGGATCCAACCGTGGACGAAAGATACGAAGCAATAGTGACTGATTGTTTCTTACTCTGATCCTTCTCCTCTTGCACACTCCATCAACGCACTTCAATTATTTATCTCTTGTCTCAAGGATTTTGAATTGATAATGTATCTAGCATCGGACATGAGTAACGTTCTAACAAACCGCATGCTTCATAATTCCTTAAACGAACTCGTTCTAACAGCTTCTTAGGTTATACAAGCTTGCATTTCTATTCCGGATTTCACTTCAGCTGCTGTAAACCGTTTGCCTATCACCTCAATATAAAACGATCTTTAATTCGGTACTCTTCTTGACGATCTCCAGTCGATTTAGGCTTCGCTTATCTCACGTTCACATTGAAAACCAGGATAAGCCATATAGTTCATCTTCAACGTCTTATACGTACCGAAAGTGTTGTAGATTGGGGGATGCTTGGCAATCGCATCAAGCACTAATGTTCGATAATTCACATGAACAGGACGCAGACAGCAAAGTTAAAATCTTAATTCTTGCCTATAAGAACGGATAGGTAGAGTAAACCATGTCGGCAGCACAGACTCCAGTATTCTGCAGTGAATGCAAAAAAGTGATAAACCTTGACTCCCTTGGGAGCGTTTACGTGGTGGCCAATACAGGGAATGAAACAGAGTATTATCATTTACAATGCTACGAAGGATGGAAGGGAAAAAGGACCTGACAATTTATTATTATTGTTGAAAATGCGATGAAGGTATTTCGAATACCTGCGTAATATGGAGCGTTGGACAAATAAGCTATGGAAGTCAGATTCAGGATATTTTAATCCATTTGTTGTATTCCATGAGAGTGAACTGCCGTTAATGCTGATTGTCCAAACAAATACAACGATCGCGGCCCTAAATGAATATTCATTGATATATTCAATGAATTTGCTGGTTGGTCCGAGATACGAAAAATGTACATGTATTACATAATACTAGTTTTGTCAGGAAGAATATTATAGTATGAAGTACTATATATATTCAATGTAACCTAAGCTAATAACCCCTTTTCGATTCTGATAAATAACTTCATCCTCCATAGCAGATCATATCATGAAAAATAGGGGGAGACAAGACATTAATGCCATGATCCTAGAAGCTGCAATGGTCGCTGAAAATAAGACCAAGATCATGTATAAAGCATACCTTTCTCACAATCAACTTTGCGCTCATTTAACAGAATTGCAAGATAATGGATTGTTAGAATACAGGTTAGGAGAACAAACTTACATTACTACCCAAAAAGGGAAGAGGTACTTGGAAATTTACAATACAATGAATGAACTGACCACTGTTAAAGAAGACTCAGCCGTCTAGCCGGTTAAAATGTCGCTCGGATTTTAATGCGACCACCAAAGAGTAAATGAAATACTTTTTATTTGAACCCATTTATCCTGTGGCTAGAATTGAGACGCGTGACTGAAAAATAATAAAATAATGAAGGAAGTTATATTCCGTCATTAGAAGGCTTTAGTCTTGTGAAATACAGAAGCCCGGAGGTTTTTGTTATTTAATCATATTACGATCCACCGACCATTAAATGGTTTTGTATCATATGTTTGGGTCATTAGTGAAAAGTGACTAATCTACTCCTCTTATTTATTTTTCTTACAGTTGAAATGACCAGAAATATCATGCACTCAATCGCATCAGATACAGTGTGTCCCTTGACAACATATAAAGTATTAATAGTCTTCACCGTCAAAGCGCTTGTATTTATTAAATGACCATGCAGAGGTTTCTATAGATTAGAACCTTTACTTGTATATTCAAATTGAGTGAGATGAGCGACCCGATTTAGATATTTCAAATGGATCATATCTAATTTCATTCTTCTATGCGTTCTGGACTGCAGATTGTGTTTTCAGCTACCAAGCATCTTTCCTGCCTTGTTTTCCGATCTGCGAAGCCAATGAAGTTCGAATTTGTCAAATTTTTTTTCCAGAACCCAAACTTGGGTAGCAAGTCTTCTTAATTTTTCATTGTTTATTCCAAATTTGTGATTTATTTGATTTACTACTAATTGACTGTCTGATAGTAGCACAATTTGACTGTCTTTACTAACAACATTATTAAGCGCAGAGATGATAGCTAAGTATTCCGCTTCATTATTGGAAATACCTTCATGATGTTCCATATGAGATTCTCCTGTTTCGTCTATAAAGTAACCATATCGGAAGTAAGGACTACCGCTGCCATCTACATAAATATGTAGAACCACTTGAATCGTTCATTTCAATCGGCCAAATATGATATATAGTTATGTTTGACTCAGCGCCAACAGGAAAAAAGTGATATGGATTATCCATATATAGATTAGACATGGTAAAGATATTTCAGGATCTATTATTAGCGTATTATCTGGCTAAACCCCAGGGTAGCTGTTTTGCTGCCTTGTGGGCTAATCTAAAATGAAGACCCAGAATATTCGGATTAGTTTGGTTAAAATGACGATAACTTAATAGCCAATTTGTTCTATTCTGCATCATGAATTCCAAATCAATTGTTAAACTCAGACAAAAAATTCTGAACCCTAATGAATTCCTTGTATTGCCTGGGGTATTTGACGCATTGAGTGCACGAATCGCTGAGATTACAGGCTTCGACGCCATTTTTCAAACCGGTTACGGTTCTGCTCCTACTGTATTAGGAATGCCGGATTACGGCTTTTTGAATGCGGGAGAAACTATGGACAATGCACAAAAAATAGTCCGAGCAGTGGATATCCCTGTCATAGTAGATATTGATACTGGTTATGGTAACCCACTTACTGTGTGGCGTATTGTAAAAGACCTTGAATCGATGGGTGCATCTGGAGTCTTTTTAGAGGATCAGGTTTGGCCGAAGCGATGTGGTCACATGGCAGGGAAGGAAATAATTTCAGTCGACGAATATATGCTGAAACTAACTGCTGCAATTGATGCACGTGATGACAAGGACTTCATTGTAGTTGCTAGAACTGATGCACGTGCCACTTCTGGCCTGGATGAGGCCATAGAACGTGGTAGAGAATATTTCAAATCTGGCGCAGATGTCATCTTCGTCGAAGCTCCCAGATCGGTAGAGGAGCTAAAGGAAATAGGCAGCAAGATTGATGCCCCGTTAGTAGCTAACATGATCGAGGGAGGGATAACACCAAACCTGAAGGCATCGGAGCTTCATGACTTGGGTTTCAGGATCGGTGTTTTTCCGCTCTCTGGTTTATTCGCTTCAGCGTTTGCTATGAAACAAGTCTTCGAGGAGCTACATAGATCAGGGAGTACTTCTAGTGAAAAGGAAAAAATGATAACTTTTGAAGAATTCAATAAGCTAGTAAACCTACAAAAGTACATAGATTTGGAACACAAGTATACTACGCGTTAGGAATCCAAAGACATTGGCTTTCATAATGGAAAGAGTAATATGCGTGCTCCCAGGCTTATGAAAAACCTCGAGGTCCTAAAGTGAGAATCGCTCATGTAAATAATACCGCCGGAATTGCATCGATCTTGAGCAGGCACCAGCGACTATTAGGATATGAAGCCGACGTATTTGTTTTCAACAAATATCTGCACAAGCAATTCGGAGGAGAAAAGGTGAGTTACTATTTTCCATTATCAAGATGGAGATTCTTCAAGAAACTAAAAGGATATGATATCTGGCATTATCACTACCCTTACGGGTCCCTAAAAAGGTCATTGGAGAAACGGAAAGAAAAGAGGATTTGCCTTAAGCATTACCATGGGGACGACTTGAGGGGAAAATATGACAGTGATTTTTGCTTGGTCTCAACGCCTGATTTATTGGAGTTTGCTCCCAATGGTGAATGGTTTCCTACTCCACTAAGATCTAGAACATCTGGTTTACATTCCACATAATTTCGATAGTTCAAGTTCTTCTAGAAAGCCAATCGTTGCCCACTACCCTCATTACCGGTTGTATCAGAAGTACGGTGATTTATACTCAAGTACACTCCAACAGTTACAAAAGGAAGGCAAATGCGAAATAGTAACCATATTTGACATTCCACACAATGAAGTATTGACAATCCTTTCTTCGTGTGAGCTTGTTGTAGGGAAAATACTGCCCCAAATCGGATGGTTCGGAAAATTCGAGTTGGAAGCTATGGCACTAGGTAAACCAGTTATTGCCTACGTAAATTCGGAGCTATTTCAGCGATACGATCCACCCATTTACAGAACAACGAAGGATTCATTTAAGAAAGATTTAGAATCTATTTTAAGTGACATCGAGGAGCAGCGCAAGTTATCTAAAGCGGGACGACTATATGTTGAAAAATATCATTCCGTGAGTAATCTTCTAAAGCAACTGGATCGAGCGTACTCGCAGAGCCAACAATAATAAATACCATCTGGCATAATGGACTTGAAACAGAGAATACCAATCAAATGAACCTTCTCCCATTGCTGACTCTCAGGTACGACCCCATGGACATTTATGTTCCTACTTTTAGATTACGAGATGTAACTGTTACTGATGTTGCTAAATCTTATCCAAAACAGAACTTGGTTTCTGTTCGTATTCTTGAGACCAAGATCAGATCTGTGATTAGAAGAGAAGTAGATAAATTTAATCAAAATAAAGTCTGTGTCGCGTTGAGTGCGGGCGTGGATTCTAACCTAATCCTGTGTCTGTTACGGGAAGAATTTCCTGGTTTAGAGTTGGAATGCATTAACGTGAGTTTTGATGAAAAGAATGAAGCCGGTGAAGCCAAGAAGATTGCAGAAAAGAAAGGAGCAGAGTTCCACCAAGTTTACGTAGAAAATCCTCTTCGCGATTTGCCTTCGATGATAAACATCATAAGAGAACCGAGGTGGAACATTTATCAGTACCTACTTTATAAAGAAAGCAAAGCCTATCTCTGACCTGCTGTTCACGGGAGACGGGGGTGATGAAGTCTTTGCCGGTTATACCTTTCGATACAAGAAATTTCTAAAAACTTGCGATCGAAATTCAGAGCTCCTTAGAACGAGCCAAGTTGTACCTATCGTGCCATGAAAGGGATTGGGTCCCCGATCAACATGAAATGTTTGCCAAGGAGTTAAAGTTTGATTGGTCTACGATCTATTCCCTTCTCACAACATATTTCAACAATGACCTTAAACCGTTGGATCAGGTAATGCTGGCCGACTACAACGGGAAACTTATGCATGATTTCGTACCCACCAACGACAAATATTTCCGCTTCTTTAAGCTGCAGGGAATTTCCCCCCTTCTGGACAACGATGTCGTGGAGCTGGGATTCGATATGCCCGCTGAAATGAAATATAGTACGGATTCTAACGTAGGAAAACTACCACTTCGTGAAATTCTACAGATTTATGCCCCAGATTCTTACTTAAAAATGAATGTGAAAGTTGGATATGGTATGGACCTTCTAAATCTATGGAGAAGCTCCGGCAAAGAAATGGTTACCATGCTACTGGACAAAGGACGTATATTCGAGGATGGTATCATAGATAAAAATTGGTACTTTAGGTCGCTCAAACGAATTGAAGAAAATATTGATCTTAGATATATCAGTAAGTTATTGCAGATTCTAAGTCTGGAGGTGTGGTACAGGATTTTTGTGACTACCGAAATCAATCCTTTACATCATGTATGAAAACTTCTGTGAATATTTAGGATCGTCTCCTGGCAAGATGTACAAGAAGTTGGCAAATCCAACTCGAGAGTGGTTTATTTGACTTTACATAATTCTCTAATGGAAAACAAGCTTTCATCTCGTGCACTTAGGATCTTTTCTCGAAAGGATCTTCCTATCTACCTGATAGTTTTCTTCTCTGCTGTGACTTTGAAGATTGTTGCCGAATCAATCGCTTATCCATATCCAATAGGTTATGATGTAATAAATTACTATATCCCAATGTTATCGAACTTTGAATATGAATGGAATACTATATTTGGAGACTATCCATTCTACACATACGTTCTTCACCTAGTACAGAATTTAACAGGTTTAACTGTACAAACTACCGTTTCTACATTTGCAGTCTTCATTTTCGGTCTTTTTGCAGTATCAATCCTTGCATTGGCAAAGGCGATAATAAAAAAAAATAATAATGACAATCTTTATGCAGTACTATTTTCATTATTTGTTATCGTGCAGATCCCAGTTCTAAGAACGACTTGGG
The DNA here is from genome assembly GCA_963788755.1 of uncultured Nitrososphaerales archaeon. Lineage (GTDB taxonomy): Archaea > Thermoproteota > Nitrososphaeria > Nitrososphaerales > Nitrososphaeraceae > TH5896. The sequence continues at coordinate 58,082 of CAWBHQ010000013.1, read as the reverse complement.
ATTTGCATAGGGATATGTTCTCGCTCACCATGATGTTCTTTGCCATCTCGATCTTAATACGACTACGAAATACAAAGTCAAGCAGATTCCCTTCCCTAGCCCTAATATTTTGTATTTCATTTAGTGTACTTTCGGTTGTGTCTGATAGAATGGTTGGGGTTTGGCTTATTGGTGTCTACTGTAGTAGTTTTATACTTTACAGAGAAAGGACAATAGTGATAACCTTTATTGCCGCCCTAGTTTCATTTTTAGTATTAATAGCTGTTACCGGTGATGGCTATTCAATCATTAGTTCCTCGATTCGCAGTATCGCGCACGCAGATGTAGACTATCAGATTTTTGGCAAACAAGGACCATCATCAAATGATGGTTACAACCAAGTGAATCTTTTTTCATATTTCATAGCCCTTAACGTTATGCTCCTTCCTTTGGGTATTGTCGGATATTTGCAATTGAAAGAGTCGATTTTGAGGATCAGTCTCATAGTCGCCCTAGTGGGCTCAATGACTTGGCTAGTGTTTCCTTACGCACGCGAATTGGTTGCAGATAGATGGACCTTGCTCTTCGGAATATCTCTTTCGATTTTTGCAGGCTACGGATTTATTAAAACTATCCAATTGATGTCAACCAGACTAAGAAATACCTACTTGCATATCCTAGCTTCAGGTATGATTTTTATTATTTTTGCACAATTTGGAATCATATATGCTGTGCTTCCTTATGAAGCACAGGTCTCAGTCATTGGTCTTTTTGATAAGAACATCCGAGATTTTGCTCCAAAATCTATGCAATTTAATTCGGTCGAAGCAGATCAATCCGATGAGCTATTAGATATAATTCATTGGGTAAATGAAAACACACCAGCCCGATCGGGAATTATTGGAAGTAATGACTGGAGAGGATGGTTCATTTTGGAATTAACAGGAAATAGAAGTTTTGTCGCTTATGAAAGGATGGGGGAGTTATTCAGAAATATGACTTATGCCCCTAACGAACAAGGTTACCTAATTGATACGAAAGTAAGTGATGATCCCGTCAATCAAACGATGAATCCCGATTTAGAAAGAGCCAAAGCTTACTCTAATAGCCTGTTTACTGTTTACAGAATATGGGAATCCCCCAAAATGTGAATCTGGTTCATTAGGATCAATATTGTTGTGTGAAATCTATCACGGTCGGGATAAGTAATGTATTTTAACGGTGTTCTGTTCTATATGGAGTGTGGATTCTAAATCCCTAATGAAATCTTTGGCCGGTAACTGGACTAGGAGACGATGGCTAGATTTTCGAAATGGTCATAGTATTTATCTAATATTCCTGATGACTTTTGCAAATTTCGTTACGATACAATACGGACTTCTTATTGATCAGGTGCCATATTTGAAGGACCTATTCGAAAGTATCTGGATTTTCGCAGTCGTGTTTGTTTCGGCGTACGTACCCGTAGCAATCGTCATCGGGTATTGGCACCGCAAGACCCAGTGGAGAGTAGAGCAACAAGCCCTATTTAAGGAAAATGAAATAGGGGCCACAATGTGGTTATTTGTCATAGATCTTATTGACGGTAAGGTCTCCGACGAAGAAAAACAGCAGATGAGGGATATGCTCGCATAAAATTGTACGAAAGCCACCTAGGGCGACTGAACAAACCGGAAATAAGAGTCAAGATAGTGTTGATCGACCTACCGAAGCTAGTATCTCTGGGTTTAAGGAGCCACGAATCGAACAGGGGCAGAAATAGCATTTTAGCCTACTGGCTACATTTTTATCATGATCGAGTAACTCGTAGTAGATTTATTAATTGAATTGAATATTGAGCATCCATACATTTGAGGGTTTTACACGTCTCTCATGAAGGTCTGCCAGATTGGCGGGTAGAAAAGTCTGCGATAACTGCAATAAAGCTTGGTTACAGAGTCAGTTTTGCGGGTAAACCAGGGATTAATACAAACAAAACCAAATTCGCAAAGATTTATGAGATTGATTGGAATAGTAAAGCACGACTAGGTATCCCGTATTACTGGCAGCAGGTAAAAAGGCAACTGCATAAAATTCTAAAACAAGAAGCCCCGGACATAGTTCATTCACACAATCTGTACTCTGCAAAGTTAATTTCAGAACTAGGAGTACCATTTGTTTTCGATGACCACGAATACTGGTCTATGTCATCAAAAATACTTCTGGAGATGGATTATCAACCATTCCAATCAAGCATCAGAACACGAACTGGAATCAACCCTGAGATATCCAATATTTCGATAAAGAGGAGGATGAATAGAATAAGAAGGCGGTTAATCGATAGATATGCGATACGTGTGTGGACTGCGTGGGAAAAGGAACTTATTTCTACTGCCCCAGTTATTGTGGTTTCTGAATCGATTGCAAAAGATTACCAGCGTCACGGGAACACTAAGTCATTTCTCGTACCGAATTATCCTATATTGTCGGAAGTAGAGGAAATGGGCTCTCCTACCTATCAAACCCAGGTCGATTGTATTTATTCAGGAGGTGACGGCAACGATAAGGTCATGTATCCTCAAAGGCAAATGGACGGACTTTTCGAGCTATTTGAGAATGACAAGAGGTTCCCATTGACGATTGCAGGTTGGTCAGATCCCTCTTTTTCTAATCTGAGATTTCTTGGGTTCTTGTCACGTCCAGAAATGTTTTCTGAAATGTCAAGGCACACTGTAGGCCTACTACCTTGGAAGAAGCACTGGGCCCACTATTATACGAATCCAAACAAACCATATGAATATGCACATGCTGGATTAGCAATAGCATGTACATCATCAATTCTCCCTGTAATCGAATCACTTCAAAATTGTTGCGTGAAGTTTGAAGACTATCCAGATTTAGTAAATAAACTAGATCATTTGCAACACCATCCTGAGGAGCTGCACAATTTGCGAAAACGAACGCGAGAATTAGCAAGAGAAAAGCTGACATGGGAAAAGCACGAAGCCCAAATTATTGCCGCGTATAAGGCTTGCTGACGACTTTAGAGCAATAGAATGTCGATTCTTAGGATTATGAACTAGAATCTGTAATTTCCATCATCTGAATTAGGTTTAAGGTATGGTCTGAACTGATTTGATAGAACTTTAATTAGTCTTCCACCGACCCACTTCTATGGGTAGCTTATTTTGCGATTGTTACTTGTAGAAATTCTGAGGATGATATTCATGCTGCTCTAATGTCATTAAGAAATCAGACATTAACTCCACAATATGTGATTGTTGTCGATGATGGGTCGACTGACAAGACTGCAGAGATTTTAACTCAGACCAAACAAAACTGGCAATCACTTTATGTCATCACACACAATGATTTGGGGTATGATATTGGCAGAGTCGTCAAAAACTGGAACGAGGCCATCACATATTTGAGAAGTAAGGGACTTATCCACACGAGTTATCACATGATTGCAACAGATGATACAACCTACCCATCTGGATATGCTAAACAGTTGGTCGATTTTATGGATAATAATGACAATATTGCCATCGCATCAGGTAATTACACCAAATACTTGCCTGAAAAACCCCATGGTGCTGGGAGATTTGTACGTAACTCATTTTTTGAGAATACGCAATGGGGTGGACTATATCCTGAGTTAATGGGATATGAGTCGGCGATACTTTACGAGTCAGAACGGCTCGGATACCGCTATTCGATATTAACTGAAGCTAAGTTTCAACATACTCGACCTCTGGGAAAGCATCACAAGTTCTCTGAATTCGGTGCGAGCATGAAGACACTAGGTTATCACCCAGTCTTTGTATGGGGGAGATTTGCGAAGTATCTGGCAACAGGAGAGGTAACTGGGAGAATCGGAGCATTCAATATGTTATACTACTACCTCTCATACAAGCCAAAAACCGTCGGTTATGATCGGTTGTATGATGATCAGCTTCGAAAGTTCGTCAGGGAAATTCAGAAAAGAAGAATGATTTCAGCTCATATCAGGTAGGAAACGTCATAAAAATCGCGTCTAAAGATGTCAAGGAATTTCCTCTCGGCCTACTCTGCATTCTATTATTCTGAGCCTCGTTCCATTTACAATCCATTGTAGGAGATTGATTTTTCAAGCGTAGAATGTCGCAATATGATTTCATATGGAGATCAAATGACTAGCGTGAATTGGTAATCATCATCTTTAAAATTCTATTCCTTGTTCAATCACAAGTCCTTAAAATTCCCCTATGTGATTCACTTCATAATTGTGCGTTGTTCAGGTACATTCAGTCGTGAATGGATATTGTTACGACGGAGATGTCGTCTAACGTTCAATGAGCAAGTCGATCTCTATCTAGAAGCGAGAAGGTTAGGATAGGCTAGTTCTAAAGATCCAAATCACTTCAAATATCTGATCCCATTGATATTGCAAATTGGAATTGTGGGACATCGTCAGAGATCCACGGAAGTCGACCTGCTTAACTTAAAGTGCATTTACAAATCTGTTCATTTTAGCCAGACTGACCTCAAATCCAAATCTATCTTCTTCTCTTTTCATATTTCGGTACATGTTCATCATTAGTTTAAAGTGTCTTATCATATTCAATGATGATTCCATTTTAAGTCGTATAATTCGGTAAACATCATCATAGTATCTGAACCGTTTGAGAACCCTGGTAGAGTACTGCTTGAAATCAAACCTATCTTCAGGTTTATTGCATCTGGCAAGCTGATGCAAGAAAATATCACAGCATATTAAAGATGGAATAATTCCCTCTCCAAGCATTGGAAACACACAGCCAATAGACTCTCCAACACCAACGATATTGTTACAGTAGAATGGTTGCATTCTTCGCGGAGGGGCCAGCCGTATCGGCCTTCCTATCTTTTTCCTGATAGTGCATTCTGGATGTCTAGCCAGGAATTCTGCGATCCCATAATATCTCCTGTCCAAATCTCCCGCACCAACAAATGCTTCTCCTTTACTTAAGGGGAAGCACCAGAAATAACCTCGAGCACCTTTGTATCCAATCACATAAAAATCTTCGATGTCTTTAATATTTTCAACTAAATATTCGTAAGCAGGTATTATAAAGTCCTCTTCAGATCTAGGCAATAGCGATCGATGGAACCCAGTGCAGTCAATAACCAAATCGTATTCAGTCAATATCGGGCTTTCAATACTGCATTTCATTCCGTAGGAAACCCTAATTCCTCGAAGTAAATCTGATTCCCATTTGCGTTTGTTATAGGTAACCAAACCCTTTAGCTCTAAGTATTCCACTTTGTTCCCAGGAAGGTCAATTCTTAGTGTGCGCCCAGTATGGGCGATATACTCACTGAACTCAAGTCCAGCCTGGTGGAGAATTTTGCAAGCATATTCTTTGATCCCCCCCATGCGCATATTGGCCAATGGGCTCCCTCATCATTTGTTTCATACACTTCAATTTCATGGCCCATCTTTGATATCATACTTGCTAGATAACTTCCAGCGACACCAGCACCAGCGATCGCAATACGCATACAATTGGTCTTTCTGTGTTGCATCTAAAAACATATCCCTCAAGTTACTTCTGTTGCATTTGAAGACGCAGAGATTGAAAGTGCTCTATCGTTGAGCGGACCCTCATAGTAGAACTGCCAGCTTAAGCAGCCCAACTCTGGTTGATATAGAATTGAATTGCAAGCAATTTTATGCCTTCGTTATTTTTTTGGAGAAGAGACGCAAAAAAGATAACATAATCAAATATTTATATTCGATAGACAAGAAGCAGAGATTTAGTACAAATTGGAGTCTCGCATATATAGTATATCTGCTAGCGTTTTTTGAATGAAACGAACTATTGTGTCATACATGGTAGCAACAATTCTGTCACTAATGGCAATTGGTGGCCTAGCAATGCCTTCATTGCCAATAATGGCACAAGTGCAACCAGTCGCAACTAACGCCGCATGTGGACAGGTGGTCAGCGGATTGGTAAACCTAACAGCAAATCTTGACTGCAGCGGAGACGGTCTCATTATTGGTGGTGATAATACAGTGGTAAATATGAACGGATACTCAATCACTGGTCCAGGACCTGATACACTCTAAGGTAGGAATAATGGTTCCTAACAACGATAATGTTGTCATTAACGGGCCAGGTTCGATAAGTAACTTCCAAGCTGGTGTCCTCGTTACGGGTGCCAACGGAATGAAGATGTCCTCTCTGATATTAGACAGCAATCAAATCGGCGTATTCATGACAGGTTCTGAGAATACGGAGATACAACAGAACATCGTCAAACAAAACAGTCTTGGTGTGGCTACACATTCCAGTTCAGGCGCTACATTGACCTCCAACTTGATGAGCGGAAATCTTCTTGCAGGGATTACTTTTGTGAATACCCTACAATCTGAGGTTTCAATGAACAATATTGATGGAAGCCAAAATGGCGCATTCTTTGATGCACAGAGCTCAGGGAATAGTGTCTTAGCCAATAATGTTCTGGAAAATGTCATCGATGTGAACAATGCCAATGGCCTGCCACCTAACATTAACAACAACCAATTTAACGACAACAACTGCCAAGTAAGCAACCCGAGCGGGATCTGTATAGGTAGATAGGTAATATCTACCGGCAAATCGGAATGGTGAACAAACTCACCTAACTTTTTTTACTACAACTTGGCCATTCGGGTATCAGAGAATATTATTCTAACTGTACTATCCAATAGAATAGAAGGTAGAAATAAATAAATCTAATGACAAATGTTGTTCATCAATGAACACATTTACGAAGCGATCAGTCATAATGACTTTAATGAGTTTTGCCATTTTAGCCATAATTTCGAGCATACAGGTCATGCCAACTCTATTTGTTCCAAACGTCCACGCACAGCAATTTCCTCTAGCTTCCCCGTCTAACTCTACGAATCTCTCACCTTTATCCAATCTGAGTATGGGAAATCAGACAGGAGAGTCTTTAGTAGAGTCATTTGGCCCCCTATCTCAAATGGAAGCGGTGATTAGGGAGATAGAAAATACTAACGCTACTAGTTTTGCCGCACGTCAGCAGATTGAAACACTTACTAGTAATATGTCTGACAATTTGTCTAGCACCTCTGGCATGACGCGAACACAGAACATGACGGGCATGCAGAACATGACTGGCGACCCGACAAATGACACTGCCATGAGGGCAGTTATTGAACAGACCGTAAATACTAATGCGACTGGGTTTGCGGCAGATAACTTGATAAACATGACAAGTCCCCAGTCTGCTGGTCCTCAGGATATTTCATGAGGTTGAGATAATACTAGACCATGACTAGGTAGGGTCTGGAGACAATCGGCCAGTGGGCTAACAAGCGCCTATATAATATTCCGATGGTCATAAGGAGACAAGTGAGCAGCAATGTTCATTCTCTGAATGCGATTTCCTATCGATTTGCAGACAAATAGGCGGTAAACGGTCAAAGTGCTAAGCTGTTGAATACCTGTCAGAGACCCTGTACCGGACGTATTTGTCATCAGGAGAATATCTAGGCGGGTGTGGATTGATAGTGGCAGACCCGCATAGAGGACAATTTGGTTTCAAGGTGTACCTAAAGCAACCTTTACAAACTCTCATAAGATGCTTCTTCATGCCTACGAGTGAACTTTTTTGGATTGGTCTCTCTTGAATTCAAAAGTTCCCTTCTCCTGAGTGATCGCACTTTTAATTTTTTCCAGTGCATTGTTCATTATCTTTTCTGCACTCTTAAAATTATCTGCTTTAACTACCATTCTGTATTTAGGAGCAGAAACATAGGTTATACCGATCGAAGTGTTTGCTTTTGACATTTCTATGGAGCCGAGTAGATTTTTTATTCTTTCTATACCATCTGCCTTGTTGAGAGAAATTTCAAGGATTCCCATTATTTCTACATGAGGTATTTGGATCTTATTGCTCTCCATCTCAATTGCTTTCATAACCTCCTCAGAAAATCCCAAACCACGGATAGAATCGATCCCCTTTCTTGAAACAGTATCAAACAAATCATAGACAAGGTCATATTTTTTTAGGATTTCGTCTTCCAGGGTATTCATTTCAGATTCTGACAAGTTTGCTTTTTTCTTCACGATATCCATGAAGGCTGAGGCTTTTTCATTTTTCTTAACTTCTATCAGCTTAGATTTCCTTTCGTCGCCAGTAACCTGTTTAAGCGACAAGTCCACTTCAGCCCTTGACTTGTTTACTCGAATAACCTTCAATACGGTCTTCTGTTTAGGCCGGATGTACCTTTCGATATTTCTAATCCATCCTGTAGCTATCTCTGAAATATGGAGAAAGCCAATCGTTTCGTCATATTCGTCAAGAGTTATGTAAGCTCCATGACCAGTTACCTCCTTTATAGTCACTAGAACGATTTCCCCTTCTTCAGGAAGTCGTCTAACCTCGGCAGTCATCATTTATAACGGTAAACGCCACATATCGGCTACTTTAACGTTGCCATTAGACTAACGACGGCATGATTTGAACAATTAATCGGATTAATTAATGAATTCTGGAGTTTTGATTTGATCGAACATTTTGGTTTACCGACGATGAATCTAGTGATGATGGGGCTAATGACACTTGCACTTGATCATAGTAGAGCTCGTATCCGGGACGGAAGGTGCGCCTAACAGAAGGGCCAATACTTAGTAATCAATACCTTTCATTGCCTTTACCCCATTTCTAAATGGATGTTTTATTTCTTTCATTTCTGTGACCATGTCAGCAAGTTCTACTAATCTAGTTGGTGCATAGTTTCCTGTTAGGATAACTGAGGTTCTTCTAGCCTTGCATTTCAAAAGATCAAGGGCGTCTTCGATAACGATGAGCTTTAGCTTTAAAGCATAATTAATTTCATCGAGGATCACCAAATCGTAATCGCCAGAGCTAACCTTCTTCTTTGCGATATCTACGGCTAGCTTTGCAGCAGCTTGATGCTCTTCCAATGGAAGATCATCATCGATTATCCCAACAAAGCCCCTACCTGATACTACCATGTCAAATTCCGGTTCGAGCCTTTTTGAGCTTGTTAGCTCTCCGTAATACCATTCCCCTTTGATGAATTGAACCATTGCTACACGCTGACCATGCCCGACTGATCGCAATACAATCCCTAGAGCTGCGCTTGTCTTTCCCTTTCCCTTTCCAGTAAAGATAACAACTATTCCTTCTTCTTCTAGTCATAGGAGTTTGAGATCCTTACTCGACGGGATTGTTATATATTTGATGTCCACAATACGACTTTGCTCAGTCTTTGTTTTAGGTAGGATTCTTATCTTTATTCGTCTGCCTGTTCATAAAAGAATATACTACCTCATTTGCAAATATTATTGCAGATAGCTGATTAATGAAAAAAACATTGCATTGCTTGCAGTTGGTTGCGGGCAAAATATGCGAGTTCGTTCTTCCTATCCGATTATCGTACGAAATGGGAAACGGCAAAACACTTGCCATCTGTACTCTCTCAGACATGAATCTTCTTAAGGAAATTATAGCCAGTAAAGAGATTATGCACAATATTTTTCTTGTCGGTAGGCTTCTCTCTGAAAACCGAGGTATTGATAATCTTCTCAAAACCGCTCACAATTACCCTCGATTGAAGTATTTGATATTATGTGGAAAAGATGTCAAGGGTCATCTACCCGGACAAGCACTAATTTCGCTCTATAACTATGGAACAAGTGAAGAGGGATACATAGTAGGTGCAAGAGGGAGCAACCCCAAGCTAAAATCAACCAAAGAGACTATTTCATACTTCAGGACTAATATTAAAATTGTCGACCTTATTGGAATTAGAGATATCTGGCAAATATCACTCTTAAAAGACAAACTAAGCGAACAATAAAAATGGGCTGTTCCAATTAAGCCTCATGTTATGACCGGAGTAGAAAGCAGAGATCAAGGTTTACAACTGATGACCTTGCGAGTGTACCGCATGCAAATTATTACTCTGAGATCCAAGCAGGTCGTATCTCATGGAGGTTTCATGTACCTTAAAACCCGTTTTCTGGTAAAATTTGATGTTATCGGCGGAACAATCCAATACGACTTTATAGCAACCAACAGTCTTTGCAAAATGCAATGCATGATTAATCAGCGCAGAGCCTATCCCCAGACCCTGGAATCCTTTACGTGTTACAACGTCCTCAATATGACCTGCTTTTCCTCCGCTATGAATAAATTTCTGCTCAATAAGAAGCGTGGTTGCACCTATCACCTCAGAGGTCTTTTTGTCTATCGCAACAAATATTCTGTGAAGTGGATTAGCACTAATATTTTTTAATATCTGTTCAGCTTTTTCCATATTCCCTTCGATGGTTCCTAAGTCAGACAAATTCTTTAGCGTAGAAAAGTATCCGTTTTTTAGGTCGCCCAATTCAATTTCTCTTACTTCGAATTTTAAATCTTTCTTGTTATTGTTCATAACGCTTCCTCCAGCAATATGGGTAAGGGGAACAAAGGTATATCTTGACAAGAGATCCTCCAGCAATATGGGTAAGGGGATCAAAGGTATATCTCAACGCGGGATTGTTTTCCATTGTCTAGTGAGCTCTAGTTCGCATATGTTTGCTGCTGCTGCTTTTAAGATATGCTAGCTTCATCTCATCTACCCATTCATTTTTCATCTTAAATAATTTCTTTCGCTCACGAGGCTTACACTCAGCCATAATGAATGCTGCCCAAGATGGGAAAATAAACTGATGAATCTCCGTAAACTATCACGTTTCCCTCATGTGCTGACTTGATTTTTCCCCAGCTTTTGCCCTCTTGTAAACTAGCGCCAGAAAGACCTCCAGTGTCAGGACGAGCGTCTGTGAATTGGATGAGATAATCCTGTCCTCCTTCTTTCAACTTAAGAATTTGGAACAGAGCCGGGCCCGTCTGTTGGAAAAAGTTCTTTGGGACACCTCCTCCCAATTCAATTCCGCCAGATTTCTTATTCTTCCAAAGAATGGCCGCTGATTCAGCGACGTCCAATATCACGCTAGGGCTAATTGGTTTGTCTTCAAGGAGAAGTGGTAACATATTTAGTCCAATCGAAGAATCAGCCACTGCAGGCAAATAAATCGGCACGTCATTTTCATAGGCGCACACTGTGAAAGATTTTTCAGGATGTGCTGAGTTTTTTTTCGCCGACATCCCTAAAATATGGCACAAGTCGGCTGTTGATGAATTGTCAAGCAGAATTTGCCTATTAGTTTCGATTGCAGTTTTGATAATCCCGTCTTGTTTCTGCAATGTTCCAATCTCCTTGATAAATACGTCATAGATCCGAACAATTTGTTTCGAATATAGAATATTGTCATCCACGTCGAAATATCCTTGTCTTACGGGGAGATCATAGGCAAAGTGAAGATCATGGTAAACATTTGCGCCCGTAGAAACAATCCAGTCTACAAACCCATGCTCAATCAAGGCCGATATTGCTCTGCCAAGTCCAATTGGAGCTAGTGCACCAGATAGTGTCAAGCAGACACAGGCTCCATCGTCCATCATCCGCTTTGTGATCTGTAAAGCCTCATAGAGTCGACGAGCGTTGAAACCTGTTGCTCCGAAATATTCTACTAAATCGCGAACGCTCATATTGCTTGAAATAGAGGGAGGGTCTATTTTACGCCCAGAGAAGTTGTGAAATTTGTTCACTTCCCTAAGGTGTCATGATAATCACTTTAAAATGTATATGCCAAGATACGAGAATTACAAATTTCTGTATGTAGTGATGCGGGTTCGGGAACGCTTAAAAATCTCGAGCGTATTGTTCAGAATATGCATGACTCAAATACAAGCGACGACAACGCGCAACCCAACACCGAGGGCAGTTACACCTGGGCCGGCAGCTTTCCATATAGTTCTAAGGAAGAACTTCCTGGAAGAAAGACTGACGAGGAGCTTCGCTCACTTGTAGCAGCTAAGCTAAAAAAAATGTCTCAAATTGACACAAGTAGAGTCGTTATCAATGTTGTAGACCAAATAATATCTATCACAGGATCAGGTACAAACCTATGAACAAAAGCGCCGGCTTGGGGAAGAAATTTGGAAGATTGAGGGTGTTGTAAGGGTCCTCAATGAACTCCATGTTACAGAACCTTCTACAGCGGGTCCAGCACGGAGAGACTAGATAGCGGGCTCTGAGGCCGTATGCTGTTCCGGCTAAACCAGGATAGTATAGTATCGCTTACCTATTCAAAATACTAACGTCCATATTTCATTTTTCGCAGTGGCAAAGACATTGACGGTGCCGACTTGAAAGAATGTATTTGGTATTGTCATTGTTGTTCATAGTAGTTGCAATAAAATCGATTCCATGAAAGGTATTTTATACGTCTGAAATAATGAGAAACGTGGGCAGCACAAGTAAGATTAATCGTCCCAAGATCAGAACTGGCTCTCGACTAAATCCAAAAGGCACCAAGCCCCGTAAAAGGTCTTCGAAGGAATTGTTAAGGAGACCCATACGCGACTATGACTCATTTAATTATTCAGAAACGTCCATATTGATTAATAGAATGATGAATTCAGGAGGATTTGAGGCAGTCAACCTCGCAAATGGCGTCGAAATCCTGAAATCTATGAACACTGATAGAAACTGCGTAAAATTTCTCTCCTTCGTGGGTGCAATTATTTCTACAGGTACTAGAGGAATAATACGCGAGTTGATAAAAGAACATGCTTTTGACTGCATTATAACTACGTGCGGTGCTCTGGATCACGATATAGCACGAACGTCCGCGAATTATTATGCCGGAGATTTCAGACTAGATGACTCTTCTTTATTGAAAGCGGGTATACATAGGTTGGGCAATGTGCTAATACCTTTTGAAAATTATGGAAATGTGATTGAAAAGAAAGTCAGAGCGTGTTTAGAAGAGTTATATTTCAACCATAAAAAGAAACTTATAGCACCCTCCGAAATCTTGGATTTCATTGGTAGCAAGTTAAATGATTCGTCGTTTCTTTATTGGGCCAATAAGAACCGCATACCTGTAATAGTTCCTGGGATTGTCGATGGAGCTGTAGGCAGCCAGCTCTGGTTATTCCACCAGGAACACCGAGATTTTGGCCTTGATCTTCTTAGAGATCAGAACACAATCTCCGATATTGTTTACGATGCCAAGCGAACTGGTGCATTCATGATTGGGGGAGGTATTTCGAAACATCATACCCTTTGGTGGAATCAATTCAAAGGGGGATTGGATTATGCAGTATATTTGACTACTAGCCCAGAATGGGACGGGAGTCTAAGTGGAGCCCTGGTTGAAGAAGCTGTATCATGGGGAAAGATAACCTCAAAAGCCTCCCGTGTCACGATCCACGGAGAAGCTACTACTTTACTACCGTTTATCTATGCTGCACTGCACGAGAGATCATGATTCCTTGCCAGCTCCTCTCCGCGACCTTTGTGAGATTGCGAAGATTTAGAATTCCTACGTTCTACTTACCATGCCATAACGGGGCCAACACGATCATTTGACGATAAGACCTGTACCGAATAGAAAATGTATAGAGCTTTTACTGAAATCAGGCCTACAGAGAAAACTTGGCGCAAAAATTTGAATACACTATACTGCATTGCCTTTCCAAATCATTAATATGAACTGCGGATTCCTTTACCATTTTTCGCACGTCAATTTTCTCAGAAACTACTTCTGACTTGTAGTTTCTTAACCAAGATTGTATCATTTTTTCGGTTACCTCCAAATGGAATTGAATACCAATTAGAGAACCTATAGCAAAGGCCTGTGGATACATATCAGAACGAGCCAAAATTCTCGCTGATTTAGGGAGAGAATAAGTATCTCCATGCCACTGAAAAACAGTCGGTGTAAAATTGTCAAATCCAGAAAAAATATCCTCGCCACCTGATCTTTCAATCGTAATCTTGTACCAACCAATTTCTTTTGCTGGTCCTTTGAATACCGTCCCCCCAGAGGATTGCGCAATAATTTGTGACCCTAAGCATATTCCAAGCAAGGGTGTCTTCTTCTTACAGGCTATTTGTGCGAGATTGATTTGGTCCTTTATGAAGTCGCTGTTTTCATAGACTGACATCGGACCACCTAGAATAACTATTGCACTGTATTGAGTTGGATCATTAGGGACTCTGTGTTTCCTAGTATTAACTTTTTCAATATCGAATCCGTCATTTAAAAATAAACCCTCAAAGCTACCTAGGGTCTCGCACGGAATATTTTGTAGGCTTAGGATAGGTTTTGTCATTTATCCTGTATTCATGAATCTACTTTATTATCCATGTGCCGATACTAATCCCCTGCTTCGAAGATCATAATGGGATTAATGGCTAGGCTAACAACTGACAACCCCACTTATTATTCAAATAATAACAAATTTTTGGATGCAATATGAGGGGTGCCAAAGGATTCAACTTGCTAAACTTTAGTAAACCATAAGTACTAATACTTCCACTTTTCCGTATGGAATTTTTCGACACAAGCATTGTCGAACAAATTGAAATGAAAATGATAAGATCTTCTCAATTCGCTGTGCGTGATCGATTTCACCGTATGTCCGATGACGATCATTGTCTAATTGCAAGCATTAGAGAGCACGGTCTCTTGCAACCGATTTTGATTCGACCCCTTTCTCATAGTTTTGAAATAGTTGCAGGGCATCGAAGGTTTCATGCTTGCAGATCTCTCCGCTGGCGATTCATTCCTTGTAAGATTAGAGAACTGGCTGACAAAGAGGCATATGAAATTCAGCTAACTGAGAATATGCAAAGAAAATCAATGGATCCAATAGAGGAGGCAGAAGCGTTCCGAAGATATGTCGTTGATTTTGGGTGGGGAGGAGTTACTGAGCTGGCGGCGAAAATTGGAAAGAGTGAAGAATACGTATCGCACCGGATCCAACTCCTAAAACTTCCAGAGGAGGTAAAACAACATGTAATGGAAAACCGTCTTAACGTTAGCTCAGCATTGGAGCTGACGAGTATCTCTTCTGAGAAGCAGAACATGATTGTACAACAAATTAATTCAAGCGATTTGACAGTAAGGCAAATTAGGGAAATGAAATCGCTGATGAAAACTAAAACCATTGCAGTGAATTCAGGAACCGATCAGTTTAGTCAGCTGGCCCCGAGAGCGCGAAACAGGAAATCACACATATTGAAACTCACAAAAAAGACTACCTTGGCCCTTCGTATCACACTAGCGCGGATTGATAACCTCATTGACGAGGTTCATTCGACCGTTGAACCTGCTGATCGGGCGGAGATCGTTAGCTTTCTAATGGGGACCAGACTAAGAATTCATTCCTTAATTGATGAGACAATTAGATACAAAAATGCATGTACTCGAAAAGAAGATCCAGGTTTGTAATGGGAATACGCTGAAGGGGTTTTTGAACTACCGTCCGAGGAACGGAGGAATCCATTCATCAAGAAATCTCTTGTACTCTTCTGGGGTATGTGTGAGTGAATGATATGATGGTTCCTTCATTGGAACAAAATCATATACCTCATATGACTGAATTATATCTCCAAAGAGATTGCGGTATATGTCGCTCTCTTCATCCGCCATTTCCTCATTAAGAAAAGACTGTACGCAAATCCAGTCATAGCCTCCTCGAGTACGCCCTGAGAAAAGCACAAATGGTGCATCAGCTAGGTATTTCTTTAAACCTTCAATCCTGCTTGCGAGATGCTGTGAAAACTTGAATCTAACCAATGCCACACGGATAATTCGACGACGGATCTTCTTGGTATTCACTGATATGGTGTACCCAGTAATCACTTCGTCATCTTCTAATCTCAAAATCCTGGACTCTATCTCATCTTCGCTTAAATTATAGCCGTGATCTCGAAGGAAATCCCATATCTCCCTAGTATCTTGTTTGGAATCCTTACTAAGAGCAGAAAGTATTATCTCATCAATAGTGTCAATCATCAAAATTGGTATAACCTTGACTGCTAAAGCCGTTATTAAATATAATCTCTAATATACGTAGAATGCGCAATTAACATAAATTATTCTTCGCTGTAACCAATTTCTTGATTTTGAAGCAAGCATCAAAGGGGACGTCATTTCATATATATTCCTTTATATACTTTACAAATGGCGATCTAATCCTTGGCTTCGATCCTTTCTGAGGGTATCGGATATACCATACTCCTCGGTGTTGGATTAGTTATGGCAGTTGCTGTTATTTTGCTAGTAAGGGTCGAACACAAATGGCTTGGGACAAGAAAAACATTCGAATGGTTTTACACAGCAGGGAGAAATGTGAATACTGGGCTTATAGCGAGCCTCTCTAGCCTCCGCGTGGACGTGGCGAGCAACCCTTTTGCAATCTTTAACTGTGGCAAATCAATTCGGCATTAGTGGGCCATTTTGGTACGCCGCCGGCGCTAGCATCTAGATGGTTCTCTTTGGTATGCTTGTAATTGAGCTCAAGAGAAAGGCACCATCGTCTCATACCTTTCCTGAGATAATAAATGCAAGATTCGGGGCAAGTGCTCATAGGGTTTCCCTTTTCTTTGCGCTTATGACCAATATCATAGTAACAGCCATGCTTGTTTTGGGAGGGGCCGCCGTTATTCATTCTTTGACTGGAGTGAACATTTACCTCGGGTCATTTCTTATTCCCATCGGAGTAATCGTGTATACCTTCTTTGGGGGTTTGAAGGCGACTTCTTCGCAGAATATCTCAATGCGGCGTTCATTTTTGGAGTTGTTCTTGTCTTCGTCACAGCAATCTATTTTCTGAGCCAAGAATTGGGAGGAGTAGAAGGAATGTATGAAAAATTGACCAATGCTGCTACACTGAGGCCAGTCGCCGGGAATTCAGAGGGTGCCTATCTAACAATGGCTTCTACTGGCGCATTAATGTTTGGAATAATTAATATCGTTGGCAATTTCGGTACCGTTTTCGTTGACCAAGCGTATTGGCAGAAGGCAATCGCAGCAAGGCCAAGATCAGCTGTAAAGGGCTTTCTTATCGGTGGTCTAGCTTTGGTTTAGGTATGGGTATACTTTCTTCATTTTTGCTGCAGCTGGGAGCAAGTTTGCAATACATATATCTGGCAATGGGCATTCTGATTGGTCCAGCTGTTGTTCCAATTGCCCTGACTGTGTCATGGAAGAAAACCAACAAAAACGCAGCGATACTGGGATCGATACTTGGTCTTATCGCGGGGATTTGTTCCTGGACAACGGCTACATGGCTGTTGTATGGCCAACTGTCTATTGCAACAACCGGTGAGACGACACCTCTTCTGATTGGAAACGTTGTCTCTATCTCGGTAGGTGCTACAGTAGTAATCATTGGCAGCTTATTCAAGCCACAAAACTTTAATTTTGATCTAATGAAGCAAAAGATCCTCGTAGTCGACGACAGGATCAGATCCATCATAGAAAAGGACACCAAAGACAACCAACTTAAGCGAGATGCTAGATTTACCTATCGTTATGCGATAGCACTCTCTCTTATACTTGTGGTAGTCTGGCCTCTCCCACTCTATTTTTCAGGATATGTATTCTCAATGTTTGTCTATTCGCTCTGGGTCGGCTTGGCATTTGCGTGGGCGAGTATTGCTGCAGGTGTTATTATATTGTTACCTCTCATAGAATCAAGAGTTGGAATAATCCAGGTGTTCAAAAAAAATCACTGGCGCTTCCGCCTCATTAGGACAAGAGAGAAGAGAGACTGTGATTCAACAGAAAGATACCAACCTGAGTAATACTTATGAAAGAGATGGTGAAGTGCAATCCCAGAAAATTCTTGTCGCAGTAGATGGATCTTTGGCATCCTTGCGGGCGTTAAGTTATGCAAACTCCTTATTCACCTCTCATTCCCGACCAAAAATTTTCTTGATGCACGTTATGGAGTGGAGTGATGAAGAGGATGAAACTGTCGATGAGGCCCTGGTATCTTAAATGGAGCAAGAGGGAAGGAAAATGCTACGAGGTGTGGCATTATCATCAAGGAACCCAAATTGCGAAAGAATAGTCAAACTCGGTGATCCTGCAATTAAAATTGCAGAAATGGCCGATAAACTTGAGGTAGATATTATCATAATGGGAACAAAAGGGTTGGGAAGGACAGACGCAAGTGTAGGCCATGTAACTAGTAAAGTCCTGCGCTTGACGTCCAGACCTACGGTGCTGATTAAGTAACTCGTATCTCAGAACGGGTCACATCATGCCGTTGATATTGGTTTAGTCGACGTCGGCACACTGACCTAAGACTTCTTCCCAAGTTCTCCTCTTCAACTAGCATTGGAATCCTTTGCATACAGAATCGCTTTTTTCATAACAAAACATGAGAGAAACGATAATCCCCAGGGTTGCCTTTTTTTGGTAACAGCCTTAATAAATACCATTACTGCACAAATTGTTAAAAAATACCTTTACAATTAAAATCTAGTTTGATAGGCACATTAGAGGCTTTATTATTATCTGTGGTAACACTTCAAATAGCAGGTCCTGCCGATTACTCTACTGGAAATCCAGCAATAGATTTCTTCTACACGCTATTTAACGGCATTAGTGAGGTTCCTTTGTTCAGCTCACCAGTTAACGGAATTCTGATACTGGCTGGTGTCTTCATTGCATCAAGATACGCAGGAGCAATGATGGTAATAGCCGGCCTGGTTGGGGCAGGGATGGCGATTCTGCTTGGAGCACCTTACGGGCTTGTTACATTTGGACTCTTCGGTTACAACTCAATCTTGACTGGTATGGCCTTCTGGTCAGGTCCATTTACTAAGACAAACAAGGCCACATTTTGGCTCTCTATCTATGGAGCCGCTGCTACTGCAGTAGTATGGATGGCATTTTCTCATGTTATGGGAGATATGTTCAGCTTATGTGTTGGTCCACCAGAATCAGCATGCACTTCAAATTCATGGGCCATTCCGGGCTTCACATCCTCGTTTATCTTCACGACATGGGCCATGATGTATGCTTCGCAAAGATATGGGCGTGATATATGGCCTGGTCCCCCACCTGCACCAACCGCGCAGAAGCTTATCGCGGCCAGTAGTAATCCCGATACTAAAGACGACTTTAAATGGACGGCAAAGGAATTCACGGTTGCAACCTTAAAGGGAGTCTCTCAAGTTACGTTTGTTGAGAACTGGAAGACAGGTCTTTTTTGGGTTGTAGGGCTTACGTTAGCATTTGAGCTTGCTCCCGTTGTCGACGTCAATGGTGACCCAATGAATCAAGATCGTCCTTGGTGGACCAATGGTTATACATCAGGATGGAATCCTTTGTCCCCCCTGTATTTGGGAGGAGTGATGGCTCTTGTAGGTTCGGGTATAGGAGCTGCTTGCGCAATACTAACAAAAATACCTACTGCTGAGATTAGATTGGGACTTCATGGGTTTAACCAGGTCTTGGTCATGATAGCAGTGACTAGCTTCCTGCCGCTGACCTGGCAGTCATTCCTGCTCGCTGTCTTCATGACCGTGGCTTGTTCGCTCTTCGTGATGCCTGCTCTGCAGAGGTTCTTTGGTACGTGGGGGCTGCCTGCATTGACCGGGCCATTCGTGTTCACCGCATGGATCACAATGTTGGGAGTATCAGGGTTCGAGAACATTCCTGCAGGTGCTGGGTGGTCGCGCCCTTAGATCGAAAGGAGATTGCGAGCCCAAATAATCCTTTTTTTCTTTACTTTGAAAGTCCAGTAGTTGATTGATACCTTTACATATATGCTAAGTGTTACCCGTTTGTAATCAGATTGGGGCCCGAACAGTTTCAGGAGTTTTTAAAGTATTCGAAGGCTAGAATGGAGGGTCTTGCTGATCCTGAAAAAATACAGTTGTTTATGGATTGGTGTAACAGGAAGGGCTTGGAGGAACTTGTGTTGCGCCTCAGCTCCGAATCACGGGGTGGATGGGGAGGAAACACTTTCCTTGATTTTACCACAAAAAGAATAATTATAAGGAAAAAGGAGTTTTTTAGGAAATTTCTGGATTTGGGCTACGTTGCTGGAATGGCACCTTATCCTTATCTAATTTTGAGCAAGACAATTAAGAATTCAGATATTATGAAAAAGTCAGCTTCTATTGACGTCAATTCAATTTTGCAAAGAGCTCAGAGTTTCTATGTTTGGTATAACGACATAAAACTTCTTGAAATTCGGAAAGGTACTGATACTATCGTTCACAATATGATGGGATCAGTGATCCAAACTAATTTTCTTACGCTCACAACTAGCGAAAAGACATATGATTTTAAGCTGCCCTACAAAGAAGGACGGTCACTTTGATAGAATCTTTTTTTGGCTTGATTCGGTGATTCCGGTTAAAGTGGTAAAATCGTAAGAAACAGGCTATATAGTAGGCGATAAAAACGATAGATGTTATTGTCGACGTCGACTTATTTCTAAACTAATTTGGGTGGCTGAATATATGCGGATATTCTTTTAGACTTAAATATTTCGAGCATTTACTAGAAATGAGGTATTTGGAAATATGATGTTAGCACCTAGAGAGGTGGATAAAATGATGATCTGGACAGCTGCTCAGATCGCGAAAGCAAGGAAGGAGAGGGGCGTGAAATTGAATTATCCTGAGACCGTGGCTTATATTGCAGATTATGTTGTAGAAGGGGCAAGAGACGGGAAGAGTGTTGCCGATTTGATGAAATCTGCTAGAACCGTTTTGAAAAAGGCAGATGTGATGTCAGGCGTTCCAGATATGATACACACGGTACAAGTAGAGTGTACTTTTCCCGATGGAACAAAACTGGTAACAGTTCACGATCCAGTGCAATAAGAGGATGGAGTCTGATATAGATGATTAAAAAGAATAAAAGAACAAAAGCAGTGCCTAAAAAAAACAACAACGCAGCAGAAAGGAGGTATCTAGGCCAATGATCGCAGGTGAATATATTTTGCGTTCAGAGCCTGTAATATGTAATGAAGGTAGGAAGACAATCAAGATAAAGGTCAAGAATACAGGTGATCGACCTTGTCAAATAGGTTCACATACTCACTTCTTTGAAGTGAATAAAGCGTTAGATTTCCCTAGGGAAAAGGCATACGGCTATAGGTTAAATATCCCAGCCGGAACGGGCATAAGATTTGAACCGGGTGATGAGAAAGAGGTGGAACTTTGTGAGATTAGTGGAGCTGAGAATCGTATATGGATTCAACGGCCTGACGATGGGGGGCTTGAGATCGACCCACATAAAAAGCGCAGCTTTGGATAAGGCTAAAAAGGCCGGATTCAGAGGATCATAGAGGAGATTATAGAAATGGTTCTAAAATTAACTAGGAAACAATATACTGACTTGTTCGGTCCTACAACAGGTGACAAGATAAGACTTGGAGACTCTGAATTATTAATAGAAGTTGAAAAGGATTTAATCACTCCCGGTGATGAGTGTGTATTTGGTGGAGGAAAGACTCTTAGAGATGGCTTGTCCCAGACTCCAGGTATAACCAATAGCAATGGAGATTCTTGACTATCTCATTACAAATGCGGTGATACTCGATCCTGTACAAGGAATTGTGAAGGCAGACATAGGAATAAAGGACGGTAAGATCGCTGGAATCGGGAATTCAGGAAATCCGTATACACAGGATAAGGTGGATCCTCATTTAATTGTCTCCGCATGTACTGAGGCTACTGCAGGTGAACATACTATATGCACAGCAGGGCACTTTGATACACACATACACATGATCTCTCCGCAGCAGTCACATTGACGGAATTAGTAATGGGATTTGCAATATGATCGGGGGAGGAACGGGCCCTGCTGATGGGACAAATGCTACTACATGCACTCCAGGAGTCTTCAATATCAGCAGAATGATGGAGGCTGTCGAAGACACACCAATGAATTGGGGATTCTTGGGAAAGGGAAATGATTCTCATCCTTCCTTAGCACCATTACTGGAGCAAATTCAAGCAGGGGCATGTGGACTGAAAGACCATGAAGACTGGGGGACTACAGCTACTGTACTTGATGCCTCTCTTCGAGCCTGCGATGCGACGGACACTCAACTAGCAATCCACACAGATTCTATTAATGAATGCGCGTACGTAGAGGACACTATCGATGCCATTGATGGAAGGACGTTGCACACCTATCATACAGAGGGTGCAGGAGGAGGACATGCTCCTGATATAATGAAGATTGCAGGTGAACACTTCGCTCTGCCGTCATCAACAAATCCAACGAGACCGTATACTGTCAATACTGTTGACGAACACTTGGATATGCTTATGTTCTGTCATCATCTGAATCCTGCAGTAGCAGAAGATGTAGCATTCGCAGAATCTAGAATCAGAGCCGAGACCATTGCCGCAGAGGACGTGTTGCACGACGAAGGTGTCTTAAGTATGTATTCATCAGACAGCCAGGCGATGGGTCGAATAGGTGAGGTAGTAATCCGAGCGTGGCAGACTGCTGACAAGATGAAGAAAATGAAGGGAAAATTAAAGGAAGAGACAGGGGATAACGACAACATGAGGGCGAAAAGATACATCGCCAAGACTACCATAAATCCTGCAATAACCCACGGTGTATCTGAATATTTGGGCTCGCTCGAAGTGGGCAAATACGCAGACATTGTCATGTACAACACAGCATTCTTCCCTGCAAAACCAAAGATGGTCTTCAAGGGGGGATTCATAGCATGGTCTATTATGGGAGACCCTAACGCTTCGTTACCTACGCCAGAACCCGTGTATTATAGGCCAATGTTTGGGGCCCTTGGAAGAGCAGTAAAGAAGACCTGTTTCACTTTCACCTCAAAGGCAGCTCTTAGTATGGGGGTTCCAGAAAAACTAGGTCTCGAGAAAATAATGCTTCCCGTTAAGAAATGCAGAACCATCAGCAAGGCGGATATGGTGTGGAATGACAAGACTCCTGAAATCACGATCGACCCTGAAACATATGAAGTAAAGCTAGACGGCAAGATTGCGACCGTGGAGCCAGCCAAGGAGTTATCATCTGCGCAAAGGTACTTCATGGCATAAGAGGTCGTGGGGAAGACCTTTTTTTTTACCATTAAGTAGGACCCAGTATCGGGAACAGATGGTAAAGGGTATAATCTCCACAATGCTTTTTCAGGGGTAGCAATTACCTCAATCTTTATTTCTTGCTTGTGAAGATAGAGTTTGATGTCGAATACCAATTATGGCGTGTGGAGACCCATGGCCGAGAGTATAGAATTCAATGCCTTAGAATCAAATTCCAATGCTGTTACTGCTGTAGCAGATACTGTGAGAACGACTTTAGGACCTAAAGGGTTAGATAAGCTCTTGATAGATCAAGCAATGAATCGCCACATTTCTAATGATGGTGTCACTATTCTCCTTTCTCTGCGTGCAATCCACCCTGTAGCGCGAATGATAGTTGAAATAGCAGAAAGACAAGAACAACTAGTCGGAGACGGCACAACTACCGCAGTGGTCATGGCTGCAGAGATGATTAAAGAAGGAAAAAGATTGGTGAAAGAGTTGGGCGTACATCCTACAAAAGTGGTTGAAGGGATAGATAGTGGTGTTAAACACGCTTGCGACTTATTGCGAGAAGAGACTAGGTCCATTTCCATTTCAGATCTAGGACTTGAACAGGTAGTTCGGACTTCTTTGTCTTCAAAACTTGACGGGCTTAAACTTTCAAAGCTTGTGATATCTGCGTTGAGAACGGTAGGTGACAATGCTAGATACGATAAACGGTATGATTTTGACAAATCTATAATGGTAATAAGACGTACAAATATGGATGATGCTGTTGTCAACGGCATAGTTTTAGAACGGAAGAAAGTTGATCCTGAAATGCCGACCGAAGTCAAGCAAGCAAAAATCCTAATTGTAAAGATGGATTTAAAACCAGTCAAGGAATCGTGGTTAAAGGAAGGGAGTAAATACGATGAAATCTTAAGTATGGAAGAAGATCGGGTATCAAAATCAAAAGAAATAGTAGATAAACTAGTGTCAACCGGAGCAAATACAATTCTAATAGCATCCACAGAGGTCGACCAAGTGGTTGAAGATTTGCTGGTTGCAAGAAAAATATTTGCAGTAAGAATCTCAATGGAGGAAATTGAATATATATCAAGGTATACTAAAGCAAAACCAATCAGAATGATTGAGGAGCTGACTGAGCTCAGACATTTTGGAAAAAAACAGTGGGCAATTGCTAGGATACGCAGAAGCAGTAAGGGAAGACGAAGAGAATGCAGTAGTCTACATTGAAAATGGGGTAGGTAAGAATATCGTAACCATGATAGTTTCTGGTTCGACTAAGGAAACATCCCTTGAGCGCTGGAGAGCTGCTATCGATGGAGTTAATGCTGCAGAGGCGGCACTTAATGAAGGCGTAGTTGCAGGTGGGGGGTCGGCAGAGCTGCCATGTTATTGATAAGGTGAAAAAATTAAGGCTTAAGGGGCTTGAGCAGGTTGGACTTGAGGTAGTTATCTCGGCTCTCGAAAGCATCATGCGACAGATTCTAACAAATGCAGGCTATAATGGATTGGAAAAAGTAATGGCTGGCAAAGGCCTCGCCGTCTGGTTTCGGGATAGATATCGACTCCGGTGAACCAGTTGATATGTGGAAGAGGGGGATATTGGATCCTCTAAAAGTAAAGACAATGGCTTTGGAAGCTGCAGCCGAGATATCGAAATCCGTTCTCAGAATTGACAAGAATTTGGCCGCTGAAGATCTAAGTCCTCAATCACTTTCTGATTCAAAGAGGTAAAGAAGGGAGGAGGAAGAAATTATCACATGAAAATACGTCACTGCGTTGAGGAAACCAATATAGATGAAAATTATCTGGTAATAGATCCTACCATGGTAAAGCATGTTATAGTTTCTGGTGGCAAGATCCATTCGATGTCTGGATTTATTGATCCAGTTTCACATCTGAATCTCGACTATTCATTGCATAAGGTAACGAAATGCATTATTGCTGAAAAATTTGAAATAGGATCTCAAGTCAAGCTAGAAGACAATGGGTTAGTTTTTGCATTAGTTGGTCCATCATCATATGGCCATTTTGGCAAAGTTGATTACACTCAGAGATTGACAGATATGATAGATAAGGTAAAGGAAAAGGAAAAAAGCAAGCTGGCTCCAACTGCGACAATTCCAACTACGGCCCAAAATTCGGATAGCGTAAACACCGACTCGAATGAATGAAATAGAGGTAGAGATAGAGAAAAATGACAATGTTAACTATCGATCGTATTATTGGTAACATATACAACGATGATCTTCTAGGGGCTACCTTTAAAGAGTTTGTTTCAAAACAGCAAGATGAGACCTTTTTAATTACCAGAACAGAATCTCAGAGACAACGAATGAGAAAAGTCTCAAGTAAAGGAACAGATATCGCTCTGAACTTTCAATCCGGCGGCCAACATTTGAAACATGGCGACGTGCTTATATTAACTGACAATCAGATTGTAGTTGTAGAAATAGAACCAGAAAATGTATTGCAAGTAGAGATCCTTAAAGAAACACTCACGGATAATCCAGAAAGTCTTTTTCAGATTCCTGTCCAAATTGGTCATACAATTGGAAATCTTCACAGACCAATCAAGCTTGATGGGTCTAGAATATACTTTCCAATTCAGGCTGAATCTGAAATTGAGATGTTTGGAAAATTGTTTCACCCTTTTCATCATCATATAGAGATTCAAAGCAAAAAGATTGTTTTTGAACCCAGTGAGACCATGAATGTGCATGAGCATTAGGGGATTAAGGAAATAGTGATTGATTTTTGAGCCGAAAAAATAAGGCTGAAGACACAGACCCCGAATTGAAGAATTATGATTTTGAGCTGAGACCTGAGGATATAGGACTATTACAATTGTCAGATTCCTTCTTTCCTACAGGGATGTACACAATGTCAAATGGGCTAGAAGCTCTATTTTATGGTAACAGAAAGTCAATAGCCAATCCAATGGATCTGCTCAATCTATTGAAAGTGTACATAGAGAATCAAATTGGGCCTGCTGATTGCACCGCATTAGGAGCTGCTTATGAACAGGTTGTCAAAAACAATCTCCCTAAACTAATTGAGGTAGACAATATTATTTTTTCAATGAAGCTAATTGAAGAGATAAGAAATGCCTCCTCTAGGTCAGGAACCCAGTTACTGCGATGTGTCGGATCATTTGTCACGGAGCATTCAGTGATGAACGGTTACTTGAAAGCTATTTCTTCAAAGAAAGCCACAGGTGTTTTTCCGGTTGCCTTAGCAGTGTCAGCCCATAGCCTTGGGATCCCACGAAATAAAGCTGCGCTAATCATGCTGTATGGATTCACAGTGAGTATGGTCGGAGCGGCCCTAAGATTGGGGATATTGCAACATTTTGACGGTCAGATGATCATACATCAATTGAGAAACACTCTCGTAGGTACAATTAGATCCAATATAGACCGACCATTAACAGGCATTTGGCAATTTGCTCCAGGCATAGATCTGATACAAATTTCACATGAGAAAATGCTCTCAAAAATGTTTATAACCTGATGCATTAGTACAATTTTTATGAGTTCTAAAAGGATCCCTCGTGTAGGAGTCGGTGGGCCAGTAGGTTCAGGGAAAACGATGCTCATAGAGCAAGTTGTACCACTTTTATCTGCCAAGGGTTACAATATTGGTATAATATCAAATGATGTAGTATCTAAGGAAGACGCGGAACGGATGAGGAAAAATTTGGCGACTGAGCGAGGTTTAATGCCTGAAGATCTAGTTATTGGCTTGGCTACAGGCGGATGCCCACATACAGCTGTACGGGAAGACCCATCCATGAACTTGTCAGTAGTTGAAGAGATGGAAACTAAATACGGGGATTTGGACCTAATAATCATTGAGAGTGGCGGAGACAATATTACAACCACATTTAGTCCTGCTCTAGCAGACTACTTTATTTATATAATTGACGTG
The DNA here is from genome assembly GCA_963788755.1 of uncultured Nitrososphaerales archaeon. GTDB lineage: Archaea > Thermoproteota > Nitrososphaeria > Nitrososphaerales > Nitrososphaeraceae > TH5896. The sequence continues at coordinate 31,228 of CAWBHQ010000013.1, read as the reverse complement.
ACAGGAGGGGACAAGTATCCAAGAAAAAGAGGTCTTGGAATTGAGACATGCGACCTATTGGTAATTAACAAGATTGATATTGCCTCAATCGTCGGGGCAGATCTGAGTATAATGGAAAGAGATGCCAAGATCGTTAGGGGAGACAAACCATATGTTTTTGTCAATTCCAAGAAAGGCCAAGGAGTTGAGGAGGTGGCAAATCAAATTACAAAATACGTCCTCTTTGATCAGCCACCAAGGGCTGTTACTCCAAAGGCGAATCGTTAAATGTTTGCCAAATAAGTGTCAATAATACAACAATATGTTTCTAGGTAGTACTGGGTGATTTTTGTTCTGTGGCAAGTAACGATAAGAATAGTGCTGGCAAGGCGTCTGGCAGTTCAAATGAGAAGACTGAGACTGGAATCGAAAATACCAGCTCAGAGGATACTAGTTCGTTTGATTTCTATATTCCATCGGATACCCCACCTGAAGTTCTTGAATACGGATCAGAGCTACAGCAGCTGGGAGTAGGAAGAGCAGGAAAGATAGGTGCGCTCTTTTTAAAATTGGAATATGATGATGAGCGAAGAAAAACTATAGTCAGGGATCTATACACGAAAGTACCCCTACACGCACAACGTGCCCTTTATCTGGAGGAGTCTTTACCTTCAATGGCTTACATGTACATTATCACGCCATCGGGGGGGATACTGCAGGGCGATAGATATAGGATGGACATATCCTTGTCCAAGGGTTCACAAGCGCATATCACCACTCAAGGAGCGACCAGAGTCTATCGAATGGAGCGAAATTTTGCCACTCAGATCATTAACATTGATCTGGAACCAGACACCTACTTTGAATTTATTCCAGATCAGATCATTCCGTATAGAAATTCAAGATTTTATCAAACTCTCAAGATGCGAGTGCATGATAGTGCTACGATGATTTATTCAGAGATGATTGTACCGGGAAGGGTGGCCAGTGGTGAGTCTTTTGAATACGATATATGTTACATGAAGGCTGTGGGCTTAAATCAAGAGGATCAATTGAGATTTACCGACATTGCAATCCTCGAACCAAGGAAAAGGAACATTAGCCAATTGGGCCTCCTAAATAATCGTTCCGTAGTAGGAAGCGTATACTTGCTCTGCCCCAACTCCGTGGTAAAATCAATCAAAGATGAAATAAACTCGACTTTGTCAAACAATAAAGAAGTATTGGCTGGCGCATCCATCATGCCATACAATTCGGGGATGATTATAAGATTATTAGGTGATGGAGCAAGCGCGTTGAGGGCGGGCTATCTTTGATGTAGTTCGAATCACTAGGAAGACTATACTTAATGCAGAATTCAGCGGAATCAGAAAGGGGTGATTGATTGAACCTTGTACCTTCTCATTTCGCGCTGTGATTGCCAAATCATGTTATTGCTATAATTAGGGTTGGCTTTCTGCGCACAGTGGGTCCTTACTAAGCTCCTTATCATATGATACTTACAATAGTACGTAAACTGATCGTCTAATTGGAGTTCTGCTGATCAAATTTCATCGTGCCCTTTTTGACGAATTGAAAACGTTAGTTGCAATCTTTACTAAAGGGGCAACAACAGCAAGATGCATCCCGTCCAGGTCGGCAAGTAACACATTTATAATGCCCATACGAAGTCTCTTCAGTGAAATTATTCGTGAAAGGAAATGAAAAATTGACATTCGCATTAGCGATAGGTGTACTTTCTACTCTTGCACTATCGATTACACTTTCTCCGACTTTCAATTTAGTGGTGAAGGCTCAGGGTCAAAATGAAACAGCGATGTCTCAAGGAATTCAAAAACAGCTTATTGAACTTCAGAAAAGGTTAAAGCTTTGGGTGCTAAAGCAGGTTTGAATGTGACGATTCCTCAAGGTGGCAATCTAACAGAAAATCTCCAAGCGCTCTCGGACTCGCCTGCATTTAGCAACATGTCACAGCAACTTTCGCAGCAATTATCAAGCCTTGGTATAAACGCGTCAAATATCCAAAGTTTGAAGCAAATGGCAGATTCTGATTTCGGAGACCTCGTTCAGAAACTTCACGTGCTGACAAGTAGCCGCGGCGCCTAATAGATTGAAATAGGGCAGTCGCAGCTGGCTTCCCTTTTATTACTTCTGTTGCCCTCATTTAGATTGTTAGTCCTCTCTTGATTATCTCGTATCGGTAAGGATGTCCCATTTTTTCTAAAGTTATCTTTAAAATTCCGATTCTACCTTATTGTTGTAAACCTACAGAACCTCAGACGTTCCCATTTGGTACTCTGCTAGTGTAGCTATCTTAAAACTAAGATAAATTATTCGAAATAATTACAGGTATTCAAAATGGTATTTCTTTTCCACTTAGGTTGGCTTTACGCAGAGAATTAACAGAAGTTTCTGTTGGGGTCCAAATAATTTAATGGATTTTTAAACTACACTGGAGAAAGAAAAGTTTAAAAAATTCGAAATTTACGGAATCTAGCCGATAGGCAAATACTATATATATAGCCTAAAAGTCTAAACAAGATATGCAAAAGGGTATCATTGCTATTACTCTAATAGCTGCTTTGGGCTTGGCACTAGCGCCTTCAGCAATGGCAAATGTTCATGCGCAGTCAGGAGCAACAAAATGCCAGACCGGAGCTCTCATCGGTTATGGCGGCACAGTATTTGGAGTTGCAAACGTTTGCACAAATGGCTATACTGTAAATGTTGATCTTGCGACAAATTATCAGCCGAAGGAAGGATGGGTATTCAATGCTTGGCTCGTTGACGACAGTTATGAAGGTTCAGGTTACCCCCTCGTAATGGGGAAGGTTTTGGAGCAAGGAACGTTGTCATTTGAGGAGATACAAACCAATGCACGAACATGGACAGATATTGTTGTGACCCAACAACCAGCTGATTCGCTCAGCCCGTTACCATCTTGGTCAAATTCTGTTGCACAAACTTGGTTATCACCACCGTTTGGACAATAGTTTAGACTGACAGTAGAAATCATCTGACGCGGGGACGGAATAAGACTTCCGTTCAAGAATTTTTTGAACCTCATCTTTATATTATTTTTTAAGTGTTAATTAATTCGTGGTTGTGAGCGAATAAAGATTTCACAGGTTTGATCTAGATCTAGACCTATTGAACGATTTCCTATTTATTAGATGATCTTGGAGCGGTCACATCGCCCGTTTGTTGCTTGTAACCAATCTTAAAAGAACAGTTGATTATGCGGTTGCGATCGAAAGCCTAAAAAATCGTTTACATAGGCCGATTGTACCTCTACAGAGGCAGTGTACGACAATATTTTCAAATTAATTTCTTTTTCTTCTGTAGGACTTGAGACTAGAGGCAGCTTTTAACTTCCTAGTTATCTGCGGGAGTGATATTCATGAAATTCTCCAGATCCGATACCGCTATCACACCATCACCTGGTTCTCCGGTCCTGGCATTTTCCTTTATTGTCTTGACAACAAGTTCCAATTTATCATCTGGTATGAATAATTCAAATTTGGCTAAAGGTACAAGATCATATGATACGGGGAGGCCCCTATACCTCATTTGTAATTTCTCATCCTTGGTCCATCCATCTGCATGAAGAATAATACCGCCTACATCTAGTTCCTTGAGTCGTTCCCTTACTTTGTGAAGCCGCTCAACACGCACGATAGCTTCAACCCTTTTCACTTCCTTTCACACCCCCCAATCTTCGCCATACGCCGTTTCTCCCTGTTCCGTGATGTCAAGACCTACTTCTTCTTCTACCTCTTTTACCCTCAGTCCCATAATCGCGTTAATTACTTTCATAATGATTATGGTTCCTCCAAATCCAAGCACCGCTGCTACGGCCACACCCAGGGCCTGGATTCCTAGTTGCGCTGCGTTTCCATAAAACAAACCGTTTGGACCAGAAGGATTAATTAAACTACTTGCAACCAGACCAATGGCTAGAGACCCAATGATCCCTGTAATCCCATGAACAGAGCCCACATCTAGCGCATCATCTAACTTGAGACGTTGCTTGAGAAGCAAGACCATATAGTAAGATGCCAAACCAAGTACAATGCCAAGGAAGAATGCAGCTTGTGCACTGATAAATCCTGATGCTGGAGTTACCCCTGCCAATCCTGCAATTGCCCCAGTAATAGCCGCTGTGACATTTGGCTTCTCGGTCTTGCTCCTCCACGTCAATACGATCCAGACCATAGCTGACGTGGCCGATGCAACTTGCGATACTAACAAAGTGTTGCCGGCCAATGATCCTGCAGAGAGGGCACTGCCTGCATTGAAACCAAACCAACCGAACCATAACATGGCTGCACCAATTACTGCAAGTGGAATGTTGTGGGCAACCATTATCGACTTTCCGAAATTTTTCCTTCTACCTAATACGAGTGCCGCCGCTATGGCACCCATACCAGCGCTTGTATGAATGACAACCCCCCCTGCAAAGTCTACAACGCCAAGATCAGCAAGCCAACCTTTTCCCCAAACCCAATGCGCTAATGGGTAGTAGATGAAAATACTCCATGCGATGATAAATACAAAAAAGGCGTTCCACGTCAGCCTTTCAGCGAAGGCACCGGTGATGAGTAGAGGGGTGATGACTGCAAACATCATTTGATACGTAGCGAAGGAGACGCCAGGTATGGTGGGCGCATAGTCAAGTGGCTCTTCAAAAGGTACGTTGTTGAAGAATATCCATTCAAATCCCCCAATAAATCCACCATTGGAAGTAGCGTATACTAAAGAAAATCCAATGACAAACCAAAGCACTGTAAGAATAGCGAGACCAGAAAAGGTCTGCATAAGAATTGAAAGTGAGTTCTTGCTCCTAATCAACCCGGCCTCAAAGAAACCAAGAGCCGGAATCATTAACATTACTAATGCCGTAGAAATAAGTACCCAAGAAGTGTCACCGGCGTTTATGGCCAATATTCAGCAAATTGATTTATTCATTATATTGGGTTTGAAATAATCTATGGAGATGCATGACCGGAGGAATGATCATTTGCCTTCGTCCAGAGCTTTGTTCAGGAATTCAATTCTAATTGAATTAGCACATGCCTATTGCTAAGGCTAGGCTCCTCAAGACTTTCTTCGTGCGTGAGATAATTCTATTCTATTCTGTTTCTTTGTAGGTATTTGCACTTTGCCTTTGACTTTATGAAAGAACCTTTGGCCTCTAGTCAATGACATTGGCAAAACTATTACCGAAAATTTAGTATCCAATATGAGTATTCGAACACATTATGTATGCATTAAGGTTGCAGTAGTAGTAGTAGTAGTAGTAATAGTAGCAGCAGCAACCATCTTCTTTAGTAGCCTGGTAGTAATGAGTAACCTTTCCGTATTGGCCCAGGAAGCAACTCCATCTTTGGTAAAAGATGTAACGATACCGGCGAATGCAGCTACAATGGGAGACAAGGCATATTCACCTAATCCAGTGGGAGTAATCCCTAGTCTTAGAATGCAAGATCCAAAAATTTGGAATAGAAGATGTAAGATAAGCTCTTCTATTCTCTGACTCCCACATGTGTGAATTTAATCCTGTGTAGGGAACACTTTGCAGAACAATAAGTAGCATCTATTCTTCATAGATATGGCATGAAGGGAAGACAGATTCAGCCAGATAATACTAAAATACCACTATACACGTAGAGGAAGATAGGAATTTTTTGAATTCCAACTCGTGACCTGTTCTCCAGGATCCCAAACACTACTTTCTTTAAAGTCAAGCTGCTTGTTCGGGCGCTACTATTTTAAAATCTCTGAAGTCTAGCAACCCGAACTCACTTATGAAGTTGTCTATTATTTGCTTGTGTTCACTTAAGTCGAGGCCCTTCATTTGTCTTGCTGCGCTGAGGTTTTTAACCATCTTAGTGAATCTTTCAAAATTCATTGCCAATCCATAGTAATCTCGCACTCTAGCTAGCGTCGTTTCATAATGGTTTTTATTGCCTGAAGCGGTAGCATCGGAAATTAAGAGTATGTCGTAGCCTAAATTAAACGCATCTCTAATGGACGTTTCCACACATATTGAAGTGTCAACACCGCAAAATATCAAGACATTAATGCCCGCACTTTGTAGCCATACTCTAAGCTCTGTGTCTTGAAATGCTGAATCTCTCCTTTTTATAATTATGTGATCGCCTTCTTCTTCCTTGGGTTTCAACTCATCAACCGTTTGAGCGTCCCAAGTTCCTCTCACGCAGATCGGTATCTTCAATCTTTCTTCCCTGGCCCTAGGTAATAATGTGTGAATTTTGGTCAACAGGTCTATCCCACTTGCTTCCCTCACTGATTCAGTATAGAACACCGGTATGTCTAAAGATTTACACAAATCAATAAGCTCCCTCACCTTGGGGATAATCTCTCTATATAACGGTGTGTTCATCCCCAGTTTATCGTAGGACCCATTCTTTGCTACGAATCCATTCTGCATATCGACCACTATGAGACCTAAATTAATCTTAGAAGCTCCGCCAAGATTGACTTCAAACATATTACGATATATTACGAGTGAATTAAATAAACATGTCTGTTCTTTTTATCTAAAATTAATCGTGGGGTGCCGTATACTTGATTAATAATCAATTGTTATCCTTGTACTTTTGATTCCCGGAAGAAGATGAATATATCCATTGCTTGTTTTTCATATATGCTCGCTTACTCAATTATCAGGTGAGCAGCCATTGCATTTCGAGATCATTTTGGTAGGAACGCAACTATCAGGCTATGATTCCCCTAGTCACTCAGTGTAACAGGATGACGAGCCATAAGAGTCCACCTGAAGAACTCTACTGATCGCAAATAACCCCGAGAAAATTGAGTCTTTATTGTTAGTATCGTTAGAACTGACACCCTCTCTTGGACAGGGTCTCCAAAGATAACAACGCATCGGAACATCAGAAATAACATTCGTACCGCGAATGTCTGGGATAAATAGAATACTATAGGAGTTTCAGTAGATGGGTATTGCCTTGGATTAAATGTCGACTAAACTAAGGAGAACGTTTAGAATTGTCTTTATCTCGCGATACTGTTTCCACTCATTCAAGATTTGATGATGACATGGATCTTTCGTATCCGGGTTCATAGAAGCTTGTAAAATCCTAAGACTTGAAACGTAGGAGTGGAACAGTGGTAGAATTTTGGACATCAAAGATAATATAATTTGTTTCAAGGCCGGTTAGGAATGTTCTTTAATGAAAGAATGGAACTGGATCTAACCGTTAGTCTCATTGACCAGACAGGAATGTGTGTTTAATGTGAAATGAAGAGAGGTAGAAATTTTGGTCCAATAGGAACCAGAAGATGCCCCGGAATTGCCAGAGCTTGATTACTAGATCCGTTACCACTGTATTATAGATAGGATAACTATCTGTGAAGACTTCCTTAATTTGCACAGCAGGGATCAAACGACCCCCTGACCGGAAGTATTAGAAGAGGAACTACTTAATCCGCTTCCTGAACTTCAATCTCAGCGCCGGCAACTATTGCCGACTGATTTCTTGAAGTACCGACGGCATTTGGAGATTCCTCTGTAACTTCAATTAGATTATATAAACTTGAGTTTGTTATCTTCTGAGTGGCTGCCAATTCGTCATCAACAAGCTGCCCAATGGCTAGGTCATCGCCCGTAGAATTGTCAACCAGCCAAGCTACATATACAGTTCCATTAGTTGGTGAGTCACTCATATCCACCTGTACCCTTAGGCCGTACCGATCTGGCCCAATACTAAAAGTACCCGCATTATCTCCACCGAAAGGTGCATTCTCCTCTGGTTCAGTGAGATCTCCACTACTTTCCTCTTCTTCCTGTGCGAATGTGGAGGTAAGTAGAGTTCCATTCGTAGTTGGCGTCAATACTGCCAAGGCAACAACCGTAATGGTAATTGCTATAAGCTTCAACATGTTAATCTTCGCCAAAAGCTTTCTATTACCGTTAAATACTCGGGTAGAATATTAATTTTGCTACCTAAAGTAATTTCTCAGACAAGACCTACTTCTCGATCTTCTGATTTCAAAAGTTAACGATACGATGGTTACTAAATGGGGTTAAATGAATTCTATAGTTTTCGTAGGGAAGAGTGGATCAGGCCCATGGTTCCAAACCATCGATTGTCCAATAATGTCCAATAATCGTAGTCTTGGCCAGATGACTACAACCGCCGGAAGCTGAGTTGAATTACTACTCAAATGGTATCCTAGAGGAACATAGCTCCAGTTAAACAACAAAGTTGTCTTGACTGGCAGCGTTGACAATCCTGACACATTCCCTCTAGGGAAACATTTTGACACTCTATTGTCAGTCAAGACATGTCAATCATAATGGGTGGCAAGTGAGCGTGGAGTGACAGCAAGCAAGTGTGGATTTAGTAAAAGTGTTCAATATACATTGTTAGCATTTACAAATAATGTAAACATTTTTCTGTCGTGTTAACAAGATCTGTTAACGACTGTAAACGGGCTTATTTTGTCAAAACAGGTTCAAATGGCGCTTTTTATATTACAGTGAACTAATACCATATAATTTGTTGCCAATAACTAAGGATAGTTAACTATTAAGAGCGACTATGAGATTTGCTTGAAATATCGAAAATCCCCTACATTCGTCAATGGATCTGAAGCCTTACCTACTCCAGGTAAGAGGGTTCATTTAGGCCAGTCCTGTATTTGGCCATTCCTCTCTACTTCAATTTTGCTTCTGGGGGGGGGCGTGACAAAAACCGGCTGCACCATTTTGCCCTAGAGCAGAGCAAAATACTATCCATCCGAGTTTGCTTTTAATATGAGCACTAATATAGCCACATTAGCTTGCTTTGAAAATATCTGAATCTCCGGGATTACTAGCAACAATTCCAACTCTTAAGTTGTCAAATATACAAACGCGAGCCACTGGAACGTAATTCACTATGACAATCGAACCAGACGCACCTTTGAAGATCAGCTATTACAAGTTGATGATTCTATGCGAGCACTGTTCGCTGCCTTATCCTCCCTGCTTACTGTGGGCTATATCACACTTTACAATCAAGGCATAAAGTTCTTTGAGCAAGTAAGCCTAATTGTACTTAACATCAACGTATGGCCACTGGTCTTGCTCACGGTTGCGGGGGTATTCGTAGGCCTTGTTATCAAGTTTTTTGGTCAGAATGGGGGACTGGGAGTAGCCCAAAACCAATATGCCCAGACCGGCCGTATCAATCCTCGCAAAGTACCAAGCATTATGCTTCAAGCATTCATATCGTTGTGGAGTGGCGCCGCAGTTGGTCCTGAAGGACCACTAACTTTTCTGACTGGAGGTTTCGGAACCTATCTCTCAGAAAGACTCAAGCTCAATAAAGACGATGTACAGGTACTTGTTTACAGTTCCATAGCTGGGGCGTTCGGCGGCTTTTTTGGATCACCAATAATTGGAGCTGTGGGAGCTATAGAGTATATGTTCATTAGAGAGCTGGATCTCTATCGACATCTGATTCCAGGTCTCTTGGCTGGCTGCTGTTGGATTCGGCGTCTACTCCGCAATATTACAGGATTCATTTCTAGGAATTTACAGCTTTCCAAACTATGCATCACCACGCCTTGTTGACTTGTGGTGGGCTTTACTTGTAGGCATCATAGCTGGGTTTGTTGGAATCATGTTCAAGTTGATCTTTGGTATTGTTCACCGTGTCTTTGTCCGGTTTGCCAAGAGACCGGTTGGCCGTGCGATCATAGGTGGCGTAGTCATAGGCCTCATCGGATCGTTTCTCCCATTGACTCTATACTCTGGTCAGGATCAGTTGCTGCAAATTATCCACAACCCTGCCTCCTTTGGCATAGGACTTTTGCTTGTTATGGTAATTGTTAAAGCCCTCCTAACAAGCACATCCTTTGCCACAGGATTCGAAGGTGGGCCTATATTCCCGTTACTTTTCATGGGCGGTACGTTAGGGCTTGCGATTTCCAAGGGTCTCACATTCATTCCTGAAGGGGTGGCAGTAACCGTGGGGATGGCAGGCGTTGCGTGCGCTGTCTTCCCACTTCCTTTGACGATAACTCTCTTACTCGGGCTTATGGGAGGACAAACAGATCTATTACCAGTAATTGTTATTGGGGCAGTCATCGGGTTCATAGTATCGAAAGCGATCACGCCCTTACTTCCGAAACCTCATTCACAGTCATCTGGTAATGAAGGAGGAAAGCAGCAAGTGTCAAAATAATTTTGTGTCTGCCTGCATCGGAATAGAGTAGTCATTTCTTTAAGAAGAGATTTTGAGAAATAAAGTACATATATGCCTATATGTTGCAATACAAGTAGCTAGTAATATGACCAAAAATACCACTATAGTCTTTTTCGGCCGTTGTGACTAACAATGAAAAACAAACAGTGCCATTAGTGTTTTCATTCGCTATACCTGCGGCCTTCAAACATAGGTCTACAAGTGATTCGTGGATATTCGTTAGGGAGGTTGTGCATTTGCTAAATTTGAGTCAGACCACATAATTGGAAGCGGACTCAAACATGATTTTGCCTGTGCTAGCCAGCCAGCAAATACATTCACAATTCAGAATTTCCTAATTTCTCCGGTGACCTTCAAATGTTTATCGTCTCCACTTAGTACGGATTTGCAATAACCTTTCCTATCATGTGAGGATGGATAGTACAAAAATAATCGACTGTCCCGCTTTCATCAAAAAAGTGCACGAATGTGCCCCCGGGCTGAATAGGACCTGAATTAAAGCCTGTAGAATTTGCACCTTCTGACGGCTTCCCTTGAGTTACCGTATGGATGACATTGTCATTATTGGTCCATTTGATACTATTGCCAGCGGCTACCTGAACTTCTGGAGGTGCATAGAATTGAGAATTATTAATAGTTGAGGATCCCTTTGAAATCTCGACTTCCACAACCTCATCCATATAGACCAATTGAGCATGAACTGATAGTATGTAACTTGGCGGTATCAATAAGATTGTCAGCACTATGGAAACACTAACGCCTAGAAAATATGTACATAGGTTTGTGAACACTTTCAATCCAAATGTTGATTAACATAGATTTTAATAAGGTTTATTGTCAAGAAATTTCCTTGTACCATGTTTTTTTGTTTGAAGCATCGTTATCAACTTGAGTTACCGTGCTTGTGAAAGAGGGCACAACTATCTATGCACAAAAAATTGTTCGTGTAGTTTAGCAAACATGCAACTCTAATCAACCATGCTCTCATGTGTACACCATTTAGGTACATGGTATAGGGATATCATCAGCCTATTTTCGATTATGAAAGACTCTCACTTCTGTCATTCGACCAGCAAGGAAGCCTAGTAGAGCTCCGTAGACGAGGTGAAAGACCATTGACCCAGATACAATCAAAGGATACAACCCTTCAAAATGATTTGAAATTTCATAGATATATTGGTTAGGTGCCAATCCCGCAAAAGAATCTAGTTTTGGCTGTATACCAAAAGTTGCAAGAGGTACGAATAATATAGCCCACAAAGCAATTCCAACAATTAGTCCTGTCATTATCCCGCGACTATAGCTATTAGGAGCCATTCTTCTCCAAAAAATAGAGGCTTGTCCATATATGTTACCGGCCACAGTACCTGTGAGCAAGTGGAGTCCAAAGCCTACATATTGAGCCAATACTGGGTCGTTGATACCTAGGGATAATCCGATTACTGCAAAGAATGTCCCAGCAGGTGTTCCAGAAACGTAGTCGACAAGCACCAACAATCCTGAAATTGCCCATACGGATATGAACCCTGCAATAGTACAGTACAAAATGTACATTTTCTGGTCGACTTTCCAGACGGATGTCGTTTTTGTCTCCATAAACTTTTTCATGTGAATTAAGTATATAAATGATGCCCAACCTTAGTAGCTAGTGCCCAACCCAGATTGTAGCGTCTTTAGTATGGTATTATGGAAAGTTATTAAAAAGGGAGAATTATGGACTCGGGCATGTTAATTTTTGTTTCCCATTTAATTTATGATACCAATGGTCTACACCTAAGGACTATTCCCAGAGACTCTTCTAAAGTTATTTTTAGAAGAGACATTCAGGGAACTCAGTATTGTAGATCTTGAAAAGTGACTATCGACCAGATAATTCTCTTCTTATCCTGGCAAGTACTTCTTTCATCTGTTCCTTAGTTTCTTGGTATCCATCTTGAATCAGCTGTTGGATTGTAGTTTTTGAAAAGTCAAATGTCTTATTTGAAATAGTATGACTGTCATTCTTTCGGTTCAAACGAACAACAAAATCAACATCAACGTTAGCCTTAATTAAATCCTCAAACCTCCAATGTTTCCCAGTGGCAAGATAGACTGCCTTAGTTTCTTCCTTCAGAGTCTTTTGTAGAACCTCTTTGCTCACACCATTTTCTTCGGCTAATTTAATGAGAGTTTTGGCTAACCTTATGAAATCAGACAATAGAATTGCAACATTCTCGTCAAATGCTGTTCGGTCATGGAATATGATGTCATTCTTTCTATCAACAACACCGTCATAGTCTGAAGGAAGATAATCTTGTTTAGCTGGATGAAGATTTATTATGCCGTATCTCAGTCTGGGAATGTTTTCTTCTAGTTTCCTCACTTTATGCCAATATTCCCTATGAGCAAGTACAGTCTGTCTTAGTGGCGTATTAGCTAGTAAACCACCATCCCAAAAACTGCGTAAACTGCTATTACCATTCGAAGAAGACGAAGAAGAAGGAGGCCTATTTTTATCTCCAGTAACTGCGTCGTCGCCTTGCCCTCCCCCCACCAAAACACGGTTTTCCACATTTAGTCTAGTATAGTCATAATTTACCGGAACTGAACAGCTTGCCAAGACGAAATCTGCCTTAATGCCATCGTCGTATCTTATAACATGTTCAAATCCCTCACTATTCCCCTGATCTTTCTCGGAATGATCAAATTTCATTCTACCGTATCTACCGTATTCTGACTTCCTTGTTCCATCCTCTTTTTCATAGCTATCAAAAACCACAGGCGTAAGCTCCTGTACATCCACAGCAACTAGCAAGAGCCTTGGTTCGTTATTTTCGTAGCTTGTCAGAATAGGAAATTTTGCAAACTTTTCTAGGCTTTCCTTTAATGGTCTGTTGTCATAGATATACCAGGTATTTGATGGATCAAAAAACCTATGGTCTAGCAAGGGCGTCCTAGGTACAAATACGTTAGGGACTCCCTTCAAAATAAATTCCTTAGTGCTAAAATATCTTCTGGCTGATTCTCCAGATGCAATTCGTTTATCTAATTTACGCCAAGAATCCCAACAAGATGTAAAGTAAGGTATGTTTTCAACAGATGGCTGTGTTGAAAGGTATTCCCAAAAATCGACAAGCCTTTCACCAGATCCTTCCCATGTTTTATTTTCCTTTACATAGCTTACCAATAAAGCAGCATTTATCGCGCCTATTGACGTTCCAGATATGATATGAAATATTGGCTCGTTTTCCCTTCCTTCTGTTCGGAAATATGCTGAAAGGTCCTCATAGATAGCCTGGTAAGCACCTGCTTCATATGCACCAAGCGAACCCCCTCCTTGAAAAATCAAAGCTCTGTTTATGCTGGTATTCATAAGTCTTATTCACACCGTCAGGTATATTTATTATTGTTATGAGGTCACATTGCAGGCAGGTAATTGTTTGAATAGAACAGGTATCGATCACATTAAAGTAAGTTCTATGAATATCTGCGGTAATGACGTTCATAATCCAACTCTGTACTTGCTAATTCCGAGCATTCACTCAACTTACCTTGGCTAACCTATTGGTTTCATTATTCTAATTTTGCTGCTGACTGGAATTACGCGAAAAAGACTTGTTTCCATTTAGTAGAATCAGTTCTTTATTAATTAGGTACCATAATCTTTGCATATAGCCACAATGATTTAATTAAAGAATCCCAATTGTATAAACTATTAGTGAGATTGAAGACCTACAGAACAGCAAGCTAACCTAGAAATCTTGTCGGAAATGAATTTCTGATATGTTATTTTGCTGGCTCATTAATATTTCTGGTCTTTTATTATTGTAAATCAGTGGATGCTCCATCAAGTCGATGCATCATATCTACACTTTCGATTATTTGTACACCCGCTTTACAACTGCTTTTGAGTTTCCTCAGCTTTTCAGAAGCTAGGATTTCTTATGAATATGAAATAATCTAATCCTATGATGAATATTATAACACCTAAGACAACGAGAGGACTGGTAACCCCCCTCCTTCATAATTAAATGACACATAAAATATTGTTTATCATTTAGCATTGCGTTACGTAATGAGTGATATCTAATCTAGTATGATTTTCACGAGTCTGAAGTTCAGTTCAAGAAAATTCCGAAAAACACAGTCGATAATTAATATTTTGTATATTTTTCGGCTTGGATCAAAAATCCGCATGAAATATTTATATAACATGCGTAAGATATTGGACGTATGAGTAAGATAAAGAAAGGTGCTGAATATGCTGGACATGATGTGAAGAAAGGTGCTGAATATGCTGGACATGATGTGAAGAAAGGTGCTGAATATGCTGGACATGATGTGAAGAAAGGTGCTGAATATGCTGGACATGATGTGAAGAAAGGTGCTGAATATGCTGGACATGATGTGAAGAAAGGTGCTGAATATGCTGGACATGATGTGAAGAAAGGTGCAAAGTCTGTATTTAATAAAATGAAAAAAGCTTTATAGCGACCTGAACAAGCACAGACGTATGAATATATTTTAAATTTTCTAATCTATGATTTACAATAGTGTATCTTCTCACTTACATGTTAACAACTGATACATCTTAAGCGTGGCATGGCATGACCACAAATGTTCCGAATGACAGATGAGCTTGTTGAGCAATCTCTCGCATGGGCTTACCTTCTTGATAGAGCTAAATCGCTAACTCATCTTTCTCTTTCTTATTCAGTAAGGCTTGCATAAATCTGTACAATTTAATTGGGAAACAGCTACTCTTAGCTTTTTCTATCTGATGTCATCTGTTACTGCAATATTGGGTGCTGTTACTGACTGATACAACCTGTTATTTTGCACCGTCTTAATCGTTAAAACCGGAACAATTGAAGTGCTCCATGAAGGAATATTTAGCTCAAAAACCCTACCTCAAAACACGCTTTTGAAACAATGTTTACGTCTACAAACTTTAGAAATAGCTTATCTCTATTTTTTTTTGATTTTACTTTCAACCCTATCATCGTACGATTCAAACTTATACAAGACATTTGAATGTCATAATTTCCCTTTATTTGCAATCAAAAATACTCCAGTCATTATTATCACGGTAGCGATTATTATCTGTGGAGTGATGAGCTTCACTGAGTATCGCCCATCCCAAAATAACAGCTACTACTGGACTTACATAGGCAAAAGTATTGGCTAATGATGCTGATGTATTTCTAAGAACCCAGAAAAATCTAGCCCATCCTGCTGAACCTACAGTTATGAGGTACAATAGTGAAGTCATAGATGGCAAAGACAGTGCAGATACATGAAAATTCTGTAGCTCGCCTATTGCAATACTCAATAGAATTAAAAAAATTCCACCTACAAATAACATCATACCAGTTGAAATCAGTACGTTGGTAGGGAGATTTGCTTTAGATGAATACAACGATCCGACTGACCAGCTGATTGCAGCTATTACTAATGCGATTATACCAACAAATTCAAATTCCATTTTAGGAGAATCTATTTCCACAAATTGTGCTGCCATAGAAGGAAATATCAATATAACAAAGCCCACAGTACCTGTAATAACCCCAAGTGCAGTGAACTTCTTCAGCTTTTCTCTATATACTATTTTCCCAAGTAGTAATACCCAGATGGGAACTGTCGAAAATAAGAGTGCAGTAACACTAGATGAAAGATATTGCTCGCCCCATGCTAATAGTCCCTGTCCACCAAGTACCAATGCACACCCAATAATTGTTGCTTCCTTCCATTGTCCCTTGTTAAGTATTGATACAAGTTTGTCCCGACGGCTGACCTGAACATTTTGACTTCGATTAGTCCCGTAGTTGTTGTTTTGGGAAGGGATTAGAATGTATATCAGTATAAGAAGTGCACCAGATGATACATGCCTTACTCCAGACATTAAAAATGGAGGGATAGTATCGATCGCAATTTTTTTTTTTTTTTTTTTTTTTTTTTTACACCAATAACTGGTACCTGACGATACTGATCTAAATATTTGACTGACCAATAACTGGTCCTGACGATATGAAGATCTTTTGTCAGATCATGTCTTGCATGTTGGCAACGTTCAAATTTAATCCAATGAGCCAGTAGCATCTCTGAGCCAGTTGCTAGAATATGTACAGATAGTGGTCAGACATTCGGTCCAATATTGAAACTAGCAAACTAACGGAACCATTGGCGTAGCAAGCGGATTAGGGAGGTCTTTCTTACATTTTTTCTACCATTAATCAAACGCATACGTATTTTCTCTATTCTAAATGTTCTGGCATTGATAAAGGAAAGCCTAAATATTCTAGCGGTGAAATTAGTTTAGTCATGTCTGCCCCAGGTAGTTATGTAGAGCCCGAAGAGAGGGAAAGAAGGCTACGCGACCTTGCCAATAGGCTTATTGATGAAGAACGGGTTGAACCCGATACCGTGATTCAATCAAAGCGCGAGTATGCAAATATCAAACAGGATTTGACTCAGGAGTTTTTGAAATTCATAAAGATAAGTGAAGAATGTGAGATGGACCGTGCCATATTAGAGGCGGTTGTTTATAAGGACATTGCCGAGGAAATACATGGCAGCACTGAAAAAGTTTGATAACGTTTGACAAAATACTGGTAAGGGATTACAGGAAGTTTTAGAAAAAGGCAGGAAAATGAAATGGGGTGGAGACTCGAGTCGAAAACAGCTTTGAACAGAATTAGGAAACCAAATACTGCCAAGACAGAAGCGCTTTTGGGTTCATATCTCACTCAGAAGTCTTGTCTTTACTGCCTCAAATTCCTTATCTGATATCATGCCTTTGTCTTTCAAAGCTGAGAGTCTTTCCAGTTTTGAAATGGGATCATCGGGTTTCTGTTGCTGTACTACTAAATTGCCTGTATCATCATCCAGTCCGAAATCACCGTGCATGCCTTTTCTTATGGCACCGAATAACTCCTCTGCAGCTTCCTTTGAAACCGCTGGCAGCTTCACTTTTTCCGAATTGAATCTGGGAGTTAGTTCTATTTCAGTGGTAAAAATGCCTTTATGAAGCTCCACGTTTGCAAGATCTGTATATGCGTAGTCCATCAGATCTACCTTAAGACCCCACATTCTTGGGTTCCTAAAGATAATACGTTTGTTTGTCACAAAGATAGAGTTTGGTGTGGCTATGCTACCGCCTGGCATCATTCTGCTCTGGTCTGCATTAATTAGTATTTGTTCGCCTTCAGTTAACATCTTGCCGATCCCCGTCTTTGCATCAGCGTTGGTTGTCTCGACCGGTTTAGTCGTCTTGTGCCAATGTTCTAGTTTTTTATCGAGTGTAGTCTTATATCCAGTTTGATTCTTTTTTCTCATCAATCAAAGTTCATTTTCTCCCCACAACTAATCACCAGTGAAATTCATTTCTTTGTTTAACTCGTTCAGAAGAAGAAGTGCTCATACTAATACTATATGGAAGAAAATGCAAGCTCTATCCATAAGTCTAATCTACTACACCAAATTTCGGTGTGTTTATTGCCTGTATTTCAGTATCCAACAAGCATGTATCCTCTATCGTGGACCAAGCCGTATTGAACAGTCCTCCTCGTGACCTTTGAAAACACTATTTTCGCATTCAATTCCGCCAACAAAAACGTCCCTATCGATAATGGTCCTATCGCCTATTGAGATAGATTTAAAGGCATTAATTATAGAGTTGTCTTTAATTGTACTATCCTTACCGATAGTTATTATTCCATCAGAAAATAATTTGCAATTTGTCAATGTCGCATTGGACTTAACAATGAGTGTATTCGCTTTAACACAAACATTGTGAAGCAGTGATCCATTACCAATAAATGCCTTCTTCACGTCAAAGGTTGAATCTCCTGTCTTAGCACCTTTTGCAATTTCTATCTTAGTCGACATTAGAATTTATTTTCTCAACCAATTCAAGACCCTTACAAATCTGTATGTCTTCCTGGGATGACAAATATTGAAGAATTTGTGAATACATTCTACCCCCTTTCATTCGCAACACATTATCATGCCAAAGGATCGTCATGATATTAAACTTATCATCTAAGCTTCTGCAGTAGTTTAATGTCTTTTCAATAATAGAAATAATTTGGTTCTCTTTGATTTTCATATATGTAAACAAGTATGCATCCATAATGGTGATCGGAAACTCTATCAATTTATCAAATTTAAAATAACCAACTTCTTCTATTCCTATTCGATCTTTTGATTTTCTTACGGAAGAGTCGTAAACAAATCCAAGCTCCTGGAGCATTTTCGGTAGATCTCTGTTAAAACCCAAATAATGCACTCGGTTGGCTCTCACAGGCGTCTTTGTTAGCTTTTCAAGTTTTATCTTCTCATCCAATATTCTCTTTCTAGCGTTAATAGAAGTTGGATCACTGTGTAGACCTATTTCCCATCCACCCCTAATTAGGATTCTGATATCGTCGCTATAATCAACATAACTACCATTTTCGTACATTGTCCTAAAGAAGAATGTGGAGCGAACTCCAAATTTTTCTTCAAGCTCTATCAAGAGAGGAATGTTGTAATAAAGATTCGTAATTTTGTTATTTTTTAAACTATCTAGTACACTTTTTTCAAAGCGTTCCTTTCTATCCAAAATATGTCCAATTGATGGACCCTGTCGCCTCCAATCAACATCATGACTTAAGAAAATATATTGCACCTGTTTTAGTAGGTGCAAATAATATATATCCTACACGGTGAGAGAGTACTCTTGAATTGAGGCGATATTGTTCTTATGTTAGGGCTAGAGAAGAGAACACTGATATTTAATGACATACGCAACATCATGAAATTTATGCTAAACAATGGGGGGCGACATGCAGATCACTTAGGGCAATAGATTTTCTATAAGTTTTAAGACAAATGTTCCCTTAGGCTAATCCCGCATCTAATCAGCATTCTCCTAACAATTCGTTATATGACTTTAACTTTTTCAAGAGTTGTATTATCTTCGATAGGTTTCGGCGAGAAATGCCATTTGAAAGTTAGAACAAGCAATTAAATACTATAATTTGATATCAGGTCAGCTGATTGCTGGTCCTTACATCAGTAAGATAAAATGTTATCAAGTTTTCAAGTGTGAGTTTCATTTTTTGTCATCCAACTTCTCTTCGAACTATCCTCAACGGTTGAAAATAACTCGATAGTGTACGCGCCTAAATTCGCAATGTTAGAAACACATTATTTAAAAGAACGCCCTACTCATACGAGTAAGATCATGGAGAGGTAATAATTTTCTTAAACACTACCATGTTCAATTTACTATGAAAATTGGACTATAGGTTTCGAATACGGTTTCATGTGCTTTGCATTGGGCTGATGGGAAACCTACAAACTAAACAATTGATCAATGATAGTAGCATCAATTTACAACATATGCCATATATATTAACCTCCATATATCTTGCATATCAAAACTAGTCTTTCACTAAAAAGCCTGTTAATATATAATACTCAGCAACTTCTCTTTCACCGAATTATCTTCCCTTTGAACAGAATCTAAACTTAACCAGTAATCGTATGCTCGTAAATATTTCTCATGCCATTCTAGACAATTCTTTTCTGTTTCGGGTACTATTAATAAGAATTTTATTAGCTGTACTCCCTGCTATAAGCTCGTCTTCAATTTGTATTTCTTCCATACGATTCATCTTAGAAATATATGCCTTATTATTACCAACGTTCTTCAGGAATTCTTGTATCACAGGGTTATCTATTTCATGCCATACTACTACACCATCGGTATTTCGAGATGCGATTGAGAGCGTTGAGATTACAAGGCGATCACTTGGAGGGCTGTAGTATTGTCTGCTATAGTTGTGAGTTATTGTCGGATATACAACATATTTCATAGGTTTATTATCAAAGAGTTCTCTAAAGAGGTGTAATTGCGGTTCTAATGCAGACACATTATAATAGCAGCCACTCACTGCGATGATACCGTCGACATAATTTAGAAATTCATTTATGATTACCTCTGTCTTTTGGCCTTCAAAGTACACAGTGGGAACGAATTTTACATCTTCTCTCTTTTGCTTGAGAGCATCAATTAGATTTGAATATTCCATAAAATCAATGTTATTCTCAAATCTTGTATCATTTCTCGTGCTAATCCAATTGAAATCATCAATAGTAAATCCTTCAAATGAGTTGGGATATCTCTGCTTAAGGGAATTGAAATATTCAATCCAGCCTGTCCAATCATAATTTCCATTAGGGCCTCCTTCAGATGGCGGAAGTAAGATTACTATCAGTTTTAGGTTTTGATTTAGATTTCAGCTGAACGCAACAACGATTCAGTTGAATTTATTAAGCTTAGGATTTTCGAAATTGCCCATAAGGAAATAGTGACCTGATCAAATCCTCGGTCAATAATGTGTGATATCGCTTTACTCTGACCGATTTGACTGGGGTGCTCTAGAGTATGGCTATAATTGGAAACCGGGCCCCACGCTCCGATTGACACATCAGTCCCTGTATCGGAAGTTGAGCGAATCTCGGAGAGAGGATTAAATATAGATAGCCATACGGCGACACCAAAGGGGGGGAAGATTAAAATCATATAGAAAATAAAAGTTCTTTTAAACATTTCTCATAATGAAAGAGATGCTACTTATATAAAATTATAGAGTTGACAGTTGTCTTCTTTTTTAGTTTTCTTGATACTGTCATGGAATTTAAGAAGTATCGTAACAAGTTGGCAGATGACCCCCCAAGCTGGTGAAGCTCTGAAAACTTGCACTGTTTCGCCAGGGGATTATAATCATTCGTTCGTTCGCGTAGAAGGGACACTTATAGATATAACTAAACTAGGGCTACAACGTATTCGTAAAATGTTCGAATCAGGAGTATAGTAGTCCATAGCAAGACTTTTAGGAGTGACTTAAAGTCTGCCAACAGCATGTACACTATATATGCTATAATTGATTACTAGAAAAGTAAGGACGACAATGAAAGGATATGCCAGAATGCATTAAGT
The DNA here is from genome assembly GCA_963788755.1 of uncultured Nitrososphaerales archaeon. Classification (GTDB taxonomy): domain Archaea; phylum Thermoproteota; class Nitrososphaeria; order Nitrososphaerales; family Nitrososphaeraceae; genus TH5896. The sequence continues at coordinate 10,045 of CAWBHQ010000013.1, read as the reverse complement.
GTGGTAACAAGAAGATGGAGCGTATCTGGGATATGGAAGATGATAAAACATACTGGCTCTGCTACAAGTGCGGTCAAAAGGATGCAGAATGAGATCTAGATGTCTCGACGTAAGTGCAGTTATTGCAATGATGCACTGACTACGGTGTATTGTTTTGCTACTTTTAGTGCAATTATTTGTTCTTTTGTAGAGTATTATCATTTCGGTATTCGCGCATGTTTATGAAGAGTCAAGGTTGTTTCTGTGCGTAGCATCAATCCAGTTGATGCTTAGGTTTACCAACAAGGAATAGAGGAGAGAGTGGTTGTATGATCTGCTGTAAAACTAGAATGGATCAAAGACGTACTATTAAATCCCAAGGCTGTTGGATTAGCAAAAAAGATGGACAAAGTAAATCCTCAGAAGAACGAATCTACTCCTAAGACCAGCACAGACATATTTGAAATTTAAGAATATCGGTGAGAATATTAGAACGAAGTATTAAAGAGTGCTCTTCTTGAATGTATAATATTATTAGTCATTAGTTCCAAAGTTAGTTGTATACCTATGGGGAAAACCAACCACGTTAATAGTTGTAATAGCCGTGTTCATGCTTATGCGAATGGTAAGACCATGGAGCAATGTAAGGAGGAAGCCCGAGAAAATACTCGAGTACTATCAAAAGAACTATTAGAAAATGGTGAGGTTTCATGGGCGCGAGTATTGGATACGGCAGGCCATGACGAATTGGTTTACAAATTAACTTTGAAATATCTCCGACTACAAGGATGTGATATCGGAAATAATAAAATCCCAAGAGTTAGAAGGAAATAATAAAATCCCAAGAGTTAGAAGGAAATAATAAAATCCCAAAATAGTTTCCACTATACCCCATTAACTTGAAGAAAATTCTAACGATTGTAGACCATAACACCTTCTACTCGTGAGAACTTCATCCAGTTTTTTTGTCGTCATAGACATAGCTTCACCTTAAGTTACCACTTTAACACTCTTCATATCTCATAATTGTATCAATATATTGTCGTTTTCAAGTTATCTATATATTGGTATATGAAATCATACACTGAATTACCAATAGGCTTTATTTCCAGAGCCACATTAGGAAAGTTACCGTTACCGCTACTATCTACACGGTTCTTGTATATTGCCAATGTATTACTTAGAAAAGAAAGATCTCCAGTCGCTCCGTCATCAAAGATTGCCGCTCCGCTACCTTCTGATGTACCATCTTGATTATAATTTGTAAATGCGCCAAAGTTATATACTGCAGTGTCTTCATTTTCAGTTACAAACTTTGTATCTCCTTGAAGAAATGCGGTATCGCTATCTCTGAACGTTCTTGTATAATTCACTTCAGCACTGATACTTAAATTCTCATTTAGTATTCCTTGACCAGTAAAGTTTCCTGCAATACTCTCGTTCGATGGTACAGGCTTCCCCAAATTAGCTTTATAATGCTCTTCATAAAATGGAATTCCTAATTGTACAGCCTCAGTTAAACTATCTGAGTTACTGGTACTTGAAGTAGCGCGACCTTCATGCGTAACGTAAGCAAGGGATAGCATTACGGTAACAGCAGATACAAATACAAGAACCTTCATAATAAAATCGATATTTCTCACGTTCAAGGTACTAATAAGAAAATAGATTCGTGCTCGTTAATAAGCATATCTTGCACAAATTACAATGTCTGATCTGATCGAATCAATTTACTAACACATCTTGATGTTTTATGGCTTCTAGCAAGCGGAAAGTCATCATTGAATTCCTGGAACTGTTGCGATCGTATAGGTTCATAGTTTTGAATGCGTGAATATCGAGGCTAAAATGCCTAACGTTCACTGGATAGTAGGATTGGATTCCTGCTGTCTTCGGCCTACAAGTCATGAGATTCAAATTCCAATATAGCCAAGTTCAGGTAGTCTAATATAAAAGAACAGAACTAGAATGCCAATATTATAGATGACATTTAGCCCAACAACTTACAATGATGAATCCAGATAAGGTCAACAGTCTTATACTTGTTGGCTCATCATGTGGCGGAATAGATCATACACCTAAACCACCTGAGTTTATAAAATTGCAATCCGATATTGTAAACAAATCTCTAAACAATATCTCAATTACTACAGAGGAAATAAGTTCGCTTGTTTCTGGCTCATTAGGATCAGGATGGATTAAACTGCACTGAATCTCTTGAAGGATTTGAAAACATTACATCGTTACAACAATTGACCCCCCCAAAACCCATTAAATCTATAACTATAGGTTGAAAATATTCGGATAGTACAGCAGGAATATCCCTCCAAGTAAGAGACGAGGACCCAGGCCATGTATAAACAAAACATGCTTTTTAGGTCCTTTGTATTCCATATAATATGGTTCAATTTTTTCAATGTTTTTGGATGACATATACAGAAAGCCAAGATAATAGTAGAGCCTAAAATTTTTATCATGAAGTATTCTAACTTTTGAAGATTCCATCCCTAGAGTTTCAGATTGGCCATTATTTTCTAGGCCTATAACAATCTGCTTTGGTTCAAGCCTCTCATCTTGAATTGAAATGGGAAAAGTACCTCTGAATTAGTATAGTAATCTCCACATGGATCTGCGTCATAGGGTCTGCTGGAGCTTGCATTCCTTGAGAGTACTTTACTTTCTGGATATAATTCCAATCATTCCTTCCAATTTGCAACTTCAAACTGAATCCTTTGAAGATTGACTCCTGCATACTTGCCTACCATCTCCTGCGCAAGCGCTTAACTCCAAAGTGAATCACTTGTTCCATCCCCAAATTGCTATTGTACAGCTTACCTGAAGTTCCAAACTCTATAATTTTGCCATCTTCCAAGGTGCGATTAAAGATTTGATGAGTAAACCATAAGGAACAATAGGTTATTGCCACCGGAACTCCATTTACATTATCATTTACAATTTCATGCCAAACAAGTATCTGGAGTGGATAGGCACGGATATCCTCATTTATGCTTATTCCAACAACTAATTCAGAGTCTTCTAGCATTTTATCAGTCTTCTTGTACTGATATAAACTTGGGTTTGTCTATTGAAGGAATTCCATCAGGCGGTAAACTGCTACTAACTATTTGATCTAATGGAACAATATTTTTTCTTCTTGAGCTGACGCTCTCTTCAGTTCGTTTATAATGATCTTTCTTCGGCATTGTCTTCTTCTCTCTTCCTCTTAGTTGATAGAACCGCTACGTGGAAAGAATCATCTATATGTTATGAGTCTGGAACTCAAAATATCCTTCATCACCAATCACCAAAATTGTACCGTGCTGCCAAAGCTCCTTGATTTTACCATTTGAAATGCGGAAGAGATCGAAACCTGTTGCGACATATGCATTACCTGTAGGAGGATTTCCAAATAATGGTCCCGTATTCGTTCCACTATTCGTCCACCTAATCATTACCTTATCTCCTTCTGAAAGGATATCATTGTGTTCAAGTTTTCGATTTGGTACTGCTGTTATAATGGCAGATGCATATTTCTTTGCTCCTTCAGGACCATTCCGTAGTACTTCCGGTAGAACTGGATTATGTATAACAAAATCAGGCGATAGAATCTCGTCTGCTACTTCTAGTCTACCTTTCTGAAATATGTCATCGTGATAGCGAAGAGCGAGAGCTTTACTTTCTTCTTCTTGTTTTGATATATGCGATGAGGTATCCATGATTCTTAAAATTTGATCCTCTATATAAAGTTCCTCAAATTTAGTTGGACTGATAATATGTGTCTAATATCTGCTTTTGTGTATCATTTAATTTCTATGGTCACTAACATTCAACACATAGCTTACGACCATCGATAAATTGGGTTTTCATTCCATCTCTGCAGTTTTAGAAGTTCTATCTAACTAAAGTAATTTCTCTATTTTTCTGGATGAATTTCATTTCATGGGATATATGAGAAAATCCATAGTATAATAATTAACCATTTGAAAGAAATTGACCATTTTCTAGATGTTCTTCCAAACATGTAAAAATCATCATACTGGTTTGATTTTTTTACTAATGTGACCCATCATTTGGAGGCTAGAAACTTGCTCTTTTCTTTATAAAGGAGTGAATAATAATTATCAATAAATAGATACTATGATCAAGTAAAGCGTTTCTTGTTGAATCTCTCTTGAGATCTTATGAGAGGTGAATTATGATTGATCCTCAAAACTAAATATCAATTTCTTAGCCTTTCGATAATTAGTTTTTGATTTAGGGAAAATAATTTTGGATAACTGTAAGAACTGGTAGAAGTTAAATTTGTCTTTGGATAGTTTTGATAACAACAACTGAGCTATTACCTTCATATTTTTTCTCATCTTTATTTTTTTTCTGCTAGTAAATAGGTCGATTCCAATACTCCACCTGAAAAATTCATATACTCCTTAGATTTAGAATCAATTTCAAATCTTGATCTTTTCCATTTTGTATCTAGTTTGTTATCTCTGAATTTCACACTTGAATAGTCTACTTACCATCTTATCATTATGTCCTTTATCATGGTAAAACCAGTGTTTTACGTCATCTACAATCCCATCACTAAATATCTATCTAAGTTCTAATGACATGATCATAGAATATCTAAAAGTAAGATTTAAGGCTGAGTTTGAATTACTGCTGAAAAATCATGATACTCTTGGTACTCCCCTTTCCTTCTCTTGAGTTCTCTGATGACCTCTGGTTTAGCACCTTCGACATATACTCTGGTACAGTGATGCCTATGCTTTGCATGATGTGATTGATGATCTCATTCTTCTGAGGCTTTTCGAAACTTTCAGCATACAATACTTCTACCTTGTTGATTCTGTATTGGGTAATAACAATAAGGGGCAGTTTAATGCCTTTGGTGAAGTTTGTTTACTGAATGCAAGTGAGCGCTCTATATAATAATAGACTGCCGTAAGTTTTGCAAAGTTGTATCTCTCTTAGACAATAGGAATAACACAATAGTTAGCACCGTGAATGTTAATAGTCTACCTTTAGCGTTAGAGTTCAACCTTTCTAACAATTGTGTTTACATAGCCGGTACGCTTAGTGGCACTGAAGGTCTTGTATTGGTAATAGGCCAATTCTCTAGGATTGTTGGCCGCCTGCTTGGGATAGGTTCATTGCGAGCATAATGATATTTGTACTGATAGGTTTTTTACTGAAAGTTGTAGGGATAATAGGATCAACACTTGCTGCAAGATAAAAGAGAAAGAACGAAGAAGTGAATTCAAAACTGACCTTTCCTGAGGGATTTCAAAATATGCGCATATTTTAGCGGTTATGTGATATATTCCTCCCACTACCTTATCATCGCATTTACCTTGATTTGATACATCATACTGTACATTGCAGGACATCTTTCTTGCGCCAATCTAATTATTTCTTGTAACTGTCGTTTGTCTGCATTTGGACTTTCAGCTTCAATTTGAAATTCTATTCCCTCAGTTATTGGTTCATCAGCTACGTCAAATGTTTTTGCAAAGTTGATATTACATTGTGTATTTACATTGAGCTTGGACAGTCGTATACCCTTGGATGACGCTATAGTTACAAATGTTGCAATGAAACAGGATGTAATTCCTGCAATACAATACGCCATAGGTCCAAGTCTGTTTCCGTTACCACCAAGAAATGAAGGAGAATCAATTTCAACTACTTGCTTTCCTTTCTCGTATGACAGCTCTGTTCTGAATTGATATCCTTTACTTAAGTCAAGATTCCATTCACCATATAATTTAACTGGTTTTCGCAAGGATGATTTTTCTTTCTTTCCACTTTCAGTCGTCTCTGCTACCTTATCCAAATTTACATTATTGATTATGTTTGACACTCTACTCACTAATGACTAACTTATGAAATAAATATTACTAAGGATTTGCTTGCACTGCAAGACAGAAATATTCAGCACGGACGTCTTTTGGGATGCTCTGCCAGGAACGATCACTTGACAGGGAATGCTTTGCGTAGTTGAGCATACTCGCAATGGAGCTCTAGGTCATTTGGAGCATCAACATGATTTTTGCAGACCCGAAACGCATATTCGATTATTAAATCAATTTTGAGTCGGATCCATAGAGGGATGACAGTATCGTATGTTAGTTGTTTCTCAAGTATAGCATCCCACTTTTCTTGTTATTCATGTCATCCACCTTATAACTATCTAATTCATTTTGCTTCTATGCCGTCAATTTCTTTGTTACTGTAAGAATCGATGTATCGGCTATCAATACTACCGGATTTTCACCAGTGTCTTAAATCTTCCAAAGAATGCTTATTTTTGGATTCTTGCTCCCAATTTCTGTTATACATCTTTTATTCCTTGATGTTCATTTAATCCTTTCAATATTCCTGAAATATTTTAAAGGCAACCTATACCAGAACCATTTGGTCGATGCATAAAATGAGATTGGAACGCTACGGTGAGCGTTTAAATTATACCCAGAATATATGAAGATACCTGTCATGCTCTTTACCGTCCTCATAGTTTCTTTCAGTTCTGAAGGATTAGCTAAATAGGGTTACTCTTTGGCTAGAGTGTCATGTATACGAGAATGTGTACAGATTTCTGTGTTTTTCCAAATTTGTATACAACTATTGTATACAGACCCACTTGTATACAGCCGTTCAGTAGAAATCACGCTCAACATACTGAACGACCCGAATTGAACGGCATCGTTCAGAACAGTTTACAATAGTTTGCCTAGGGGGATTCGTTCAAGGCGTTCAATTAGCATTCAATTAAGTTATATGCTAGAACTTTCATAAGCATAGGTCTATAGGAAGCATTTCTAGATGGATTTCAAAAATAGCCAGTTGTCCAGTAATATTGATGAGATAGATAGATTTCGGAAAATTGAGCTATTTACTTTCCACATTACGACGATTCCTAAACCGAAGGGTTTTAAGTAACCGATTTTAGTGTTACAATAGAATATTGGATTATAATCGAATGAAGATGACTATAAAATTGTGCGAGGAAAATGAATTTTGGTTGGAATTTAATATGACGCAGAGTATTCTTACTATATGAGACCTTGAATCGAATTCGTTTGCTATTTAAATAAAAATTGGCTGAACATCACAACAATAATAATAACAATATTCTAAGAAGACACGACAAGAATCCAATCCTCATTCCTAATGAACGAAATTGGTGGGAATCTGGAGCAGTTTTCAACTGTGCAACTCTCTATGATGGACATAAGGTACATATGCTATATCGGGCAGTAGGAGAATATGAAAACTATATTTCAAGGTTAGGCTACGCTTGCAGTTTAGATGGATACACCTTCACCAGGCCCAATGAAATGGTATTCACCCCAACTGAAGATTATGAAAGATTTGGAATAGAAGATCCGCGTTTAGTCCTGGTAGACTCTCAGATTTATGTGACCTACGTTGTACTGTCCAATCATGCACGTGAAGGACCAAGTGTTTCTTCAGCATTGGCAACAACTGAGGATTACCATGAATTCAAACGACTCGGAATAATGACCAGCAGAGGTACAGACAACAAGGATGTCGTTATTTTTCCAGACAAAATGGGGTCAGCCCTATCGAACAACGAAACGTCATACAAATCAAATAGTACTTCCTGTTATTTTTGCTTACAGAGACCCAGCTCTTGGGTAGGATTGTCGTACGGTATTAATAGGCCAAGCATATGGTTGGGAGAGAGTTCATCCGCATTAACGAATTTTGATAAATATATGATTCTACTTGAACCTAAAGAAGAGTGGGAAGCATTGAAGATTGGTGCTGGAACTCCACCCATTCGCACTAAGAAAGGGTGGTTAATTATATATCATGGGGTCAGTGCGGATAAAGTATACAGAGCAGGAGCTGCACTTCTAGATCTAAAGAACCCTACAAAAATTCTCGGCAGAACAAGGAGCCCAATATTAGAACCAAAGGAAAACTATGAAAGATGTGGTGATGTAGATAACATCGTTTTCCCATCTGGAGCGTGTGTAATAGATGGGGTTTTATTTGTGTATTACGGGGGAGCCGACAAAGTATGTTGTCTTGCTACAGCAGAATTAGACGCTATCGTCGACCACGTTTTGCAGGACAATTAAGTGTGAACTATTAATGACCGATTTAATCCAACAAGATGGCGTACTAACCATCATTGAAAATAGGCAGCAAAAAGAGATTCCGTATACATGACCATTTTTCTCTTTAGACCTTCATTTTTTAGTGATTCTTTTTTCAATTTGAACAAAGTAACAGTGTCTTATATCAGTTTGCCATTAACGCAGATATTGGTCATTGCTTACCAAGTCTTTCGACATCAGCAAACTGAGAAATATCCTTCAATGTAGGATCTGCCCTATTTGTTCGTGCATCATTCTAGCCAAATCTGAAGATGTAATGATCCCAAGAAGAGCGTTGTCACGAGTTATTGGTGATCTTCGTATCATGTACTTGGTCATAAGTTATTTCTAGTATGCCATTACTGGAAGCACATCTGGCAGTTTTGATGTCAGTTTCTGGTGGTGTTTCTATAATTTCATGATATTTCCGTTGTGGATCATCACTCTTGACTTCGACTTTGTCCTACCTTAATTTTGTCTTTACTTAATCCTGGTACCTCTATCACAATCCTAACTTCCTAGTCAGTTGTAGTTATATCTGCCAAAGAGTAGGTACCAGACTCCCAGGAACCATCATGAAAATGAGTAGGAAATTCAGGTATTGCAATGTACATATTACTTTAATAGTGTTTGTTATATAGTATAAGTAAATTACTTTAATAGTGTTTGTTGTATAGTATAAGTAAAGAACATAAGGTGATGCATAATGAGCGAAATTTCTAACAATAATAGGCATTTTTTACTATACACTCTAAAGTGGATGAGCATATACATAGCTATAGGGTTCATTTCAGCGTTATTACTGCCATTCCCTGCTTCTCTGATCGGAGCAATCGGAGGATATATGCTACTTAACTTCTTGAGGACACGCTTATTGTTGAAAAAGATGGGAATTAGTATGAAAGGACTATTTGGTTCACTGCGGTCGTCAGATGTAAGCCCTTCCACGTATGGATATAATCCAATAAAATACTATTGTATGAGTTGTGGTAATGAGCACAAAGAAATTGCATGCCCTAAATGCGGTTCAAAAATGAAGAAAATAGGATAATTAATAACTCAATAATATTTAGATTTTCTATTTATTTCAGACAGAGTATTGTAATGATTATACTCTTCAACTGGCCAGTAAACTTGGCTTAGCCTAGTCTTGATAAAGCCAGAGTCTGATAGATTTAATTATCGCTCGTCCAAAAAGTCAGATCGATTGTTGTCGATTCATTTGAAGATTACTTTGCTGTTGCTTTTAATTACTCCGGTCGATTTGGGTCCTGCCGTTTATGCTCAGCAATCAGTGTTTGGTCAAGATTCATTTGAGAACACGAGTGGAGAGACAGCAGATCGTCTTGATACCATAATAGAGCTTTTGGAAAAATCAAGACAAGGAAATATCATCCAGCTAAACCTGACCATTATTGTCTTCATGATGGGATTGGCGTTTGTAATCTTTGGTCTGTACATTGGACAGGAACACAAACTTTCTGTCTTTACGAAGAGACTCTACCTAATTGCTTATTTTGCACTTATTGTTCCTGTCACAGTTATACTCGTACGATATATAGCTAATGCTCTGTTATCTGGCACATTAAATGATCCAGTTCTAAACGTTGCATTCTTACTTCTTATTCCTGTTACGGCCTCGTATGTCCTAATGATAGTCAAAAGCAGGCATGACGTTGTCGGGCGTTCTTGAGCCGCAGCCTGAAAATAAACCGATGTAGTCCTCTTGTGCTAGTTTTACTTTTGGATATCAACTATCCAAGGTAGTGGTGTGATCTCACTTTTTGCGAGGCGCATCTTAAGTATTTGGTTCTGGGTTGGTTGTTTCGGTAAATCGATTCTTGGTTGGTTCTTCCTGAGACTTTACGGCTTCATAGTCATTATTTTGGCCCCTAATAGTAATAGTATTCCCGTTAGGAACTACTGTATTTCTAACAATA
>CAWBHQ010000012.1:0-22996 GCA_963788755.1 uncultured Nitrososphaerales archaeon | reverse complement strand
TTAGCTCTACGTTTCATCCTAATAAAATGCAGTTTTCCGCGTAATTTGAATTTATCAAATCGGGTTCGTTGGTTGATTTAGGAAGTTAACACTACCGTTTATTAGTACAACTATTGACATGATTTAGCATTCAATTGCACAATACAACGCGAATCATTCCTCAAAATCAGCCGTCAATTGGAATAATCGGAGGCGGTCAGTTAGGGAAAATGATTGCGCACGAAGCAAAACGTATGTCACTCAAAGTGCATATTTTGGATCCAGATCCAGAGTGTCCTGCCTCTTCGGTTGCAGATGAGCTACTTGTCGCCGATTTTAGGAACCAAACTGCAATAAGAAGACTCTCGGAGCTTGTTGATGTACTAACGTACGAAATAGAATTGGCAGACTCGGACGCTCTTATCGATCTTAGTCGTGCAAAGAAGGCTATCCATCCCGCTCCCGAGACTCTCAAAATAATTCAAAACAAATATAGACAAAAGGTCTTTCTGCAGGAGAAAAATTTACCTGTCCCTAATTTTGCTCTATTAGAAGATGTTGCCCGTGGTACAAGCACTGTCTCAGAGCGATTCCCGCTAGTATTGAAGGCATGTGAGAACTCGTACGACGGACGAGGGAACCGACTAATTTACAGTGAGGAAGATATCGCTAATGGAGCAAGTCTAAAGGGCTCTGGAATGTGGATGGTCGAGGAAAACATAAATTTCAGGAAGGAACTATCCGTCATGGTAGCCAGAAATGAATCTGGCCAGGTCTCCTCTTTTCCTGTAGCAGAGAATAAACATTCTGAGGGCATTCTGGATACAACTTTGGTCCCTGCAAGGATATCCAAGCACAGAGAAGGGATGGCTCGGGATATAGCAGAGAAGACAGTAGGCGTCTTGAAGGGTTCTGGTATATTTTGTGTTGAAATGTTCCTAACTGTAGATGGAGAGATCCTGATTAATGAAATCGCCCCGAGACCTCACAATTCTGGCCACTATAGTATTGAAGGGTGCTCTATTTCTCAGTTCGAACAGCATATTAGAGCTATTTTGAACCTGCCGCTTCTAAAGCCTCGACTTAGGTCACCAACGGTGATGGTCAATATTTTAGGACCTAGAGAATTTGAAGGGGACTACTATTTGGATGACTTGAACGAGCTTCTGAGCATAGAAGGACTGAAATTGCATTTGTATGGCAAACGCATTTCAAAACCTAGGAGAAAGCTAGGACATGTAACGATAACAGCGGCTTCTATCTCGGAGGCAATCGACAAATCGAAAAAAGCAAAGAGTAATTTAAGAATCGTGAACAATGCTTGATGTCGCTATGAATCGCACACTTGTCGGAATCATAATGGGGAGTGATTCAGATCTTCCTGTAATGAAGAGTGCCTCTGACATTCTACTCCAGTTTGAAGTAGAGCATGAGATAAGAATCGTTTCTGCCCATAGGACCGTTCACGAGATGATATCATATGGAGAAAGTGCTAAAAAGCGAGGTTTAGAGGTCCTGATAGCCGGAGCAGGAGGTGCCGCTCACCTCCCTGGTATGATTGCTTCGCTGACGCTATTGCCGGTTATAGGTGTTCCCATTAAAACCTCTAGCCTCGAGGGAGTTGATTCTCTTCTATCAATAGCTCAGATGCCTTCAGGGATCCCTGTCGCTACGGTCGCCATAAATGGCTCAGCTAATGCTGCAATACTCGCTTGTCAGATACTTGCCATCAAGCATCAGAAGATACTTTCTAAACTAAAACGGTATCGCTCTGAAATGAGAAATAAGGTGATCGCTAGCGCAGAGAAGGTTCAAAAGGAATTTGAATCAAAGAACTCTTAGCTTCTTCCCTTTAAAACTGCACGTGACTTGAACAATGGTTTGACTCCTAATGGCGAATAATCACCGGTTGTGCATGTAAAGCACAATTCCTTTTCGGGTATACTAATAGCCTTTGCAAGTGTAGTTGTGTTATTGTAGGCTACGAAATCTGCCCCCAAAGTTCTTGCAACTTTATGTGCGATATCAGTAGTACTGACCGTGTCTTCCTGTACCTGTTGGTATGCCAAGAGTTCTTCCTGGGAGGGAAAATCAATGCCTGCATAACATGGGTAACGGACTGGTGGATAAGTGACTATCATACTAATCTTATTTGCCCCATATCCTCTAAGCATTTTTATTATTGAGGCAGAACTTATTCCCCTAACTATGCTATCATCAACGACGATGATATTTTTCCCCCGTATCACGTCTGCTAGCGGAATAATCCCTTTATTTATTTCCACTCGTGTCTCATGAAAAGGCTCGATAAAACTTCGCATCGACCCCTTCTTGCTATATCTGTTCTTCATTAACCCTTCCTCAAAGGGAAGGCCAGCTTCGAGCGCATAACCAAGGGCTGCCGGGCGGGCTGAATCTGGAACCGGTATCACAAGGTCTGCATCTGGGATTCTGAATTCTCTTGCCAAAAATTCACCAATACGTTTACGAGCTGCGTATACGTTGACACCTTCAATAACACTAGTGGGATGTGCAAAGTAAGTGTATTCAAATGCACAATGCGCATGTGGATTCTCTCTCGCGAAATATTCTGATCTAAGCCCAGAATCGTCGATCTGAAGGATCTCGCCCGGCTGCACGTCTCTAAGCAAATACGCTCCCACGGCAGAAAGTGCACAAGATTCTGATGCCACAATGTAGGTGTTTGATGGCTTGTGTATTCCGACAACAAGGGGTCTAAATCCCTTAGGGTCTCTAGCTGCGTAGACCGACCCGTCACCAGTTAAAAATGTGAAACAGAACGAACCAATCATTTCCTGCTTTAAGATAGTTAGTGCCTCCGTTATGTCCTTCTTTTCGGCGAGATGACCTGCCAGATGTTGAGCTGCAACTAAAGTGTCAGTCATCGACTGAGGAGTAAAGGAGCAACCACCTACCATTGATGTCAACTGGTCAACATTTGCAATTGTTCCATTGTGAGCAATACACAGTTCTTTTACCTTAATTGGCTGAGCATTATTCAATGTACTCTTACCAGTAGTAGAATAGCGGACATGACCTATTGCGGCATGAGACTCGTATTTCCTCGTAATCATGGCAAATTCATTCGCTGAAGACGATACCAATCCGATTCTTTTTAAAGGAACTTTCTGAGGAACGGCCACACCCCAGGCTTCTTGACCCCTATGCTGAAGCGCTCGTAGGCAATCAATTACGAATGGTATCACATTAATTCTATCCATAGAAAAGATACCTACCACACCACAGTTTTCGTGAATCAATTCCAACCCCTCATCAAATACAATCTATCCATACCCCACTATAATGCCTTCTAAAAATGGTACTTCCGAACCTTGAATAACAGGTCATATCCGAGAACATTTGGGCACTATATACTGACATCGTTCAACATGCTTTCAAGAGAAGTGTTATAAACTAGCTTTAATTTATTCAGCTCCAATTTAGCAAGGATTTGGTGTCCACCTCGATATTGTACAATAGCATTCGATGATGAATCAACAGCATCACCTATCTTATTGCACTGGACTCGGCTCCCGCGCTCCCTTAGTATTTCAACCAACTCTTTTGGTCTTTCAGTTGCGACCACATATCGTGAATTGGACTCCGAAAACATAAGGCTGTCAATTCTATTACAAGTATTGGATGCCAACGAAACGTCTATATCAAAACCCGTATCTCCGTTGATGGCCAGCTCAGCCAGAGCTATTGCAATGCCCCCCTTAGAGCAATCATGAACCGACTTTGCAACACCGCTTGATATAAGATTAGAAACGGCCAGGGCGTTCCTCTTGTCCTCAGCTAAGTCGAGCTTGGGGATGCTTCCGCTATCGCTCCTGTGATACGACAGATAATATTCTGACCCACCCATCTCTTCCTTAGTGCGCCCAATTAAAAATATACTGCATCGTGGGTCCAGTCGGGCTCTGCTCACTTTCCCCAGATTGTGACCTAACCCTATCGCGCCTATGACTGGAGATGGTTTTATAGGTAAACCGTCTTTCTCATTATAGAAACTCACTTTCCCACCTATTACGGGTAGTGCAAAGAAATGACAATAGTCCTTAATTGCTGCTACTGCCTTTTGAAATGTCCAGAAGACCTCAGGGTTTTCCGGGCTTCCGAATTGCAGGTGGTCGATTAGTCCTATAGGAGATGCGCCAGAACAGATCACATTACGAACAGCTTCTGATATACATCCAAGTGTCCCTTGGTACGGGTCGAAATAACATCGTCTGCTGTTACCATCCATGGACATTGCAATATATTTTCCGTTACTTAACCTCAGAATTGAAGAGTCACCTTCTCCTGGTTTTAGCACAGTCCTTAACCCAACTTCAGAATCGTATTGTTCATAAATCCAGGATCGGTTGCAAATGTTAGGCCTACGAAGTAAATCTAGCAAGATTGGGCCACAGTTCCTTGGTGAATCTATTCTAGTAGCATGCTTCCTTTTCAAGTAAGATGGACGGGCCGATTTTCTATTCAAAAGCGGTGCACAAGTCACAATATGTGCTGGAATGTCCGCTACCACTTCCGAGTTATACCTTATCTTGATCTTATGACCAGAACAAACTTTTCCAATAATGGTACAGCCTATCTCGTATTTGGCAAATATCTTTTCTAGTGATTCTCTATTTTCCTTACCCACAATCAAGAGCATTCTTTCTTGAGATTCGGAGATCAAAATTTCTGTCGGACTCATCCCTTCTTCTCTGAGTCTAACGCAAGATAGGTCGACATCAAGGCCCTTCCCCAGATTGTGCGAAGTTTCTGACAAGCAACATGCGAGACCTCCTCCGCCTAAATCTTTCATTGCCTTGATACATCTATTCTTAGTCGCCTCCAAAATTGCTTCAATGAGTATCTTTTTAAGAAAAGGATCAGGTATCTGGACTGCTGATCTGTTTTCGTGAACTAACCCGGCAGACGCGAATGCCGCTCCGTGAATTCCGTCTCTGCCAGTAGACCCGCCTACAAGAAAAATCAAGTCTTCGGTGTTCGCGAGATTCGCAATTATTTCATTTGTCGTACTTAGGCCTATACACACCACATCAACCAAACAATAATTATTGAAGGAGTTATCAAATTCAAGTTCCCCGCCTATTGTAGGAACTCCAATACAGTTGCCGTAATCTGAGATACCTCTTACTACATTTCGGAGAAGCCAACGTGTATGTTGATTTACCTTTGGGTCGTGACCATTAATGTCACCGAAATGAAGTCCATTCATAAGAGCTATTGGCCTGGTCCCCACCGACAGTATGTCCCGAACTACGCCGCCAACTCCTGTTGCTGCGCCTCCGTACGGTTCAATAGCAGAAGGATGGTTATGACTTTCAATGCGAACTGTTAGAATAAGGTCATCACCTATTTCAACCAGCCCTGCATCGAAGCCGCTGTTGATTCCGATTCGGGCTCCCGATATAGGGAGCCGTGAAACATACTTCTTTGACGATTTGTAGGAACAATGCTCAGACCATTCAGCTGCTACCATTTGCAATTCAGTTTCAGTTGGACGCCGATTCAATGATTTTTTCAAGTGTGATAACTCAGCTGTTGTCAGTGCACTCAATTCTTACATCACAAACCTTTACCTAGTGTGAGTATCACCTAAGTAGTGCACCAGCGATTGGAAAATTATTGAACCATCAATGCTATTGGTCACTGGTGACAATACCCGTTCGGAAGCTCTCTCAGGATGAGGCATCATCCCTACTACATTTCCTTCAGGATTGCATATTGATGCAATCGACTCAATTGATCCGTTTGGATTATCATTCAAAAAGCTCAGCACTATTTGATCCTTGTGTCTTAACTCCTTTATAGTTGGGGCATCTGCGACATACCGGCCCTCACCATGAGCAATTGGCATCCTTATCTTTTGGTTTTTTCGAAACAATTTTGTAAATGGTGTAGTGGCATTCTTTACTTTAGCATCTACCCATTTACATACGAAGTTCAACCGTTCATTTTTCACTAAAGCTCCAGGAAGTAAACCCGATTCAATCAATATCTGAAATCCATTGCAGATGCCTAATATTGGTACGCCATCCTTAGCCATCCTCTTCACCTCATTTATGACAGGACTGTGAGCTGCAATTACTCCAGCTCTTAATCTGTCTCCATAAGAGAATCCCCCAGGAAGTACCAGCCCTGAAAAACCATTCAAGGTTTGCCTTTTGTGCCAAATGTATTCAGTTTCTACACGCATTACTTCAGATAAAACATGGAATACATCTCGATCACAATTTGTGCCAGGAAATACAATGACACCGATTTTTTTCATCGTCGAGTTTGTAATTGACTATCTCGTTACAGGTATTTAACGTGTACTCTTTCTCGCTATTGCTTTAGGATTGATGTATGACGGTAGGAAATATTTCTTAGTAGAATGAATCATGGCTGCAATAATCAAAACATGAGCACCAAATTTCTGATCAGGTGTTTTCGTTGGGTCCACTATTGTATAGACGGGTGTTAAGAACCAGTATAAGGAACTCCCTAGGTTAGGAGCGTGAGTAAACATGCAAAGTATTCCTTATTTTGGAATCAAGAACTCACGACTTACAAGGCATTTCGAATAGTTGTGGTGCAAATAGACGGGCTCAACTTTTTGTGGAAGAGTGTGTAACTGTGACATCACATTTACTTACGACAGGATTATAAAGCCTCAATTCAGCACAAATTTTCAAAACCATTTTCTTAGCTTGTCCTTCTGTTCTCGATCTAACCAACAAGTTTATGGTTTTTGAACACCTTACCGCCTCGACTTCACTAAAACCCCCTTTTAGAATTAGATCCTTCAATATAGTTTCACCTTCAGGATCGGGGAGATATTTCTTATTTGATATTGACACCAATACTGAGTATTTTTTACTATTTTTGTCTTTATTCATGTCTGATCTCTAGAAGAAACATAATATTTGCTCGATGTCCACTTCGGATCATTCTGATGAACAACTTATTAAATACCTATTGACTAGGTTCAACTAAAGTACTTGGTCATGTAGCTCAGCTTGGTTAGAGCGAAGGTTTTGTAAACCTTAGGTCGTGGGTTCAAGTCCCACCATGACCTCCTCGCATCTAAGAAATCTAGCTGCCGAAGTAAGTATAAATTGGAATGATGACTCCACCTGAGGATTAGAATTATGCGTCTGTTGCGCAAGGGTAAGGTCAAAGATATTTTCCAACTGGAGAATGGAAATTTGTTATTGAAATTTAGCGACCGAGTCTCAGCATTCGACATAAAATTTGATCAGCAAATTCCCAATAAAGGCAAGGTGCTATGCAAGTTTGCCTACTTCTGGTTCAATAAGTTAGATGTTCCAAGTCATCTCATAGCAATTAGACAAGAAAATGCTATAGAAGTTAAGAGACTGTCAATGATTCCATACGAATTCATCGTTCGCGGCTATTATTATGGATCTATGGTGGAAAGATATGCTAAAAACAGCGACTTCAAATCCCTTTTTGGAAGGAACCTAACTCTAAAGAAGGGAGCAAAGCTACCCTATCCGATCTTTGAAATAACAACTAAATCCGAAGAGCACGATGTTCCAGTAGAGCGAGACAAGGTTCTAGGTTCAGGTATCTTAAAGGGCGATACTCTTAAAGAAATAGAAGGCAAATCTTTAGCGATTTACGATACAATAGGGTCCCTCGCAAAACAATCGGGCTTTATAATCGCTGATATCAAACTTGAGTATGGTTTTGATGAACACATGGAGTTAACCCTCGCTGACTCTATAGGGCCGGATGAATCTAGAATCTGGCTTGAGAAAGATTACCATCCTGGCCAAACACAAGGGAGCTACGACAAACAGCTATTACGAGATTGGCTGATTGAAATAGGGTTCAAAAAAGAAATCCTTCGTTTGACCTCGAAAGGCGAATCCCCTAAGCCACCAAGAATTCCTGAATCTCTAATCAATGAAATGAGCAATCGGTACATTAATGTGTATGAAAAAATCACAGGCGAAAAACTTTAGCAAATTCAAATTAATACTTCACATTTTTTCTACTCAACAGTTATCTTTAGTTCGGCTATGGTGTCAGGGTTTTGTAGTCTCGTTACCAAATCTCGTGGCATATCTGAGGAAGCTTTGTCGCAAAGTACACACAGTGTTCGAGGGCATACATAGTTACTTTTCCTGATGACAATGTCGTGGCCATGTGACAACGTCAAACGCTGATCTGTAAAACCATGCATCCTAAAGGTTATCCCAGCTACAATAATTTCAAGATTCACATTCCTCCCAGTCTTGGACAATTTTGCCTTGAACTCTCTATCGAAATCATTACAGGCTTTGCTAGCAGATACTCCAGCTATACAGTCCCCTTTTGTGCTCAATGATACTGCTTTCGTAATTTCTATCGTCTTCTTATGGAGGCACCGAATGTTCCTGTGACCTAAAAAAGTGACCCGCTCCTCATTCATAATGCAATTTTGTCTTGCGTGATCATATATAAGTGACCCAAGGTAAATTTAAATTGAACTCATCTAAGTAGATTAGAATGAATTGTTACCAGCAGCAGCAGGATATGATAGAGCTATAACGGTTTTCTCTCCTGATGGGAGGCTTTACCAGGTAGAATATGCAATAGAGACAGTTAGAAGAGGCACTCTTGCAGTTGGATTGAAGTACAAGGGAGGGGTCATCCTCGCAGTTGAAGAAAAGACACGAAAATTGCAAATTTCAAATGTCACCCAGAAAATATTTCAAGTTGATGATCACATAGGCGTTGCTGCAGCGGGTTATATTCCAGACGCAAGATCACAGGTTGATCATGCGAGATTTTTTGCACAGAGTAACAGGCTGATCTACGATGAACCGGTTGATGTTGAGGGTGTTGCGAAAAATATCGCTGACATGGCTCAGCAATTTACACAATACGCTGGCGTAAGGCCTTTTGGAGTGGCCCTAATTTTAGCAGGGGTAGACGAAACTGGTGCGTCACTATATTTGACTGACCCTAGTGGAACGTACATTGGTTACGATGCTGTGGCAATCGGAGCAGGAAGCGATCAGGTTACTGAATATCTAGAAAAGAGACTACAAAATGGATATTAGTCTCGAGGAATGCGGATCGCTAGCGATTGAGTCTATTTATTTGGTGAGCGAGGACAAGAACAGCACTAGAAATATCAAAATGGCTGTTATAGACACAAATACCAAGACTATGAGGAAAGTACTCGATGAAGAGCTCGAAAGTTATGCCAAGTTAGCCAAGCAAAGAGAAGCTGCAAAGGGCCAGTGAGTTAGCGAAGAAAATCTCTGTTTCGATCTTGGATTCGCTCATAAAGAAAAAAGCGCCAAATTTAAAAATTGGCGAGTGGGTTCAAGGGGTTCCGACTAATATCGATAGGGAACTAGGCAAGGTCATTGTTGTCGAAGTGTTTCAGGTTAACTGCCCAGGTTGTTTCTTGTATGGTATACCCGAAGCTATTTCTGTATATAATAATACTAACAAGAGTGATGTAAAAGTACTAGGGATTGCTACAGCCTTTGAGGATTATGACCAAAATACATTGGATAACTTGAAACTACTCCTAACAAAAGGTGAAGTGATCGGTGAAACATTGCGCGCTCTTCGAATGTATGGTAGACTTAGGAACGGAAATAAGCTTCCTTATGCCATCCCTCATCCGGTCGCTATGGACGACTTGGTAAGAAGGGCTGGCGATGTTCAAGAAAGCCAGGTACTAGATTTTCTTGAAGCGAACGTAGGCGGCTACCAGACCTACAGTAAACAAGACAAAGTGATGCTCTTTGAGCGTGCAAAACACTATCTGGTATCCAAGGAGTTTGCGGCTCTTACTTTCGATGAGTACAAACTTAGAGGAACCCCTTCTACTATTCTTATAGATCGCAACGGCTTGGTACGTGATATTGCCTTTGGTGCAGATGGAGGACTGCAATCCAAAGTCGATTTGTTACTAAAAGAATAGATGGATGCTCTTTTCCCTTCTCTATCTGTAGCGATCCCTGATTCATCGTTAATTGATTCGAAATCTCTCCTAGAAAAAGAGCTTAAGAGTGGCCCAGTTCGCCCGAGCTCTATCCATTTTTCGGGTAGAGAAAGTTTATGTGTATCATGACGTATCCTCAAATGTTAGACCAGACGACTTTAAATTAATCACTCTGCTACTTGAATACTTAGATACGCCCCAATATCTGAGGAAATTGCTATATCCTAAAATGAAATTGCTGCAATTTGCAGGGATGCTACCACCTATTCAATCCCCTCATCATAAAAAGTTCCTAAGGGCTTCTGAGATTCATAGTGAAGAGGCTCGAACTGGGGTTTTACTCAGAAACAGGGATACTTGGGTAGTAGATGCTGGTCTGGATCATACCGTTCCATTTATAGGAGACACCAAAAATTCGAGAAAGTCAAATTTCAAATTGTCAGTCAAAAAAGGACAATTGGTAGCCGAGGAGATCAATGGAAAAGTAGGCAAGAGCGAGTACTGGGGCTATCATGTAATAAGTGTTCACAGTCTATCAGAAATCTCAAGAAGCCTATCTGATGTAAAATTCCTCATCACATCGCGAAGGGGAAAACCGATATCTAGTATCATTCCTTCCCTCGCTAGGAATTTCAAACATGCTCCCGAAGTAGTATTGATTTTTGGTTCGCCACGAAATGAGGTTTGGGAGATTGTAAATAGAATAGATGAAGATCTCGTTAATTCATCGTTGATTATCAATATGTTTCCACTGCAAGGCACCAACACAGTCCGATTGGAGGAGACTTTGCTGGGCTCACTTGCCATAATCAATATCATCCGAGTGTAACTTGGCGGATGGCAAGCGCAATTGGCTTGAATTTTTAGTGATTTTGTATAAATTTATTAAAGGGGTAGGGAGAGGGATGGTCTATCCATGGGCCATAGAAAATATAGCGCTCCACGAAGGGGCAGTGTAGCATTTAGGCCTAGAGCTAGAGCAAGAAGCCTAGAAGCAAGAGTTCGGAACTGGGCCCATAAGTACAGAAGCAAAGCCAGTTCTGGGCGCCTTTGCCGGGTTTAAGGTAGGCATGTTAAATGTCGTGACCGTTGATGATCGAGACAGAACGCCCAACTTCGGCAAGCATCTTGCAAACCCTTCTACATTACTGGCGACTCCGCCATTGACTATAATAGGCATGCGTGGATATCGAGTCGATTACAGTGGTAAGCATGCGTTGTTTGACATAAGATCTCGAGACGCAATCAAGGATCAGAAAAAAAAGGTTCATCAAAGTTCCTTGGAAGAGGCGATTCTTAAAGCAGAATCTTATCTCAATAATATTGATTATGTATATGTAGTGGTTTCAGTCTCTCCTAAAGATGCTGGATTATCCCAAAAGAAACCATATACTTTTGAAATCCAGCTAACGGGAGGCGATACAAAACAAAACTTTGACTACGCTAAATCTATTATGGGCAAGAGGTTAAAAGTGACCGATATATTTCGAACAGGTCAATCAATAGATGTAGCTCGCTATTACACGGGGAAAAGGCGTGGAGGGTCCGATTACTCGGTTTGGAGTAAAAAGAAAGCAGCACAAATCGAGAAAAAGTGTACGTGCGGTAGGGACACTTGGTCCCATATCTCCAGCAGTTGTAATGTTTACTGTGCCGAGACAGGGTCAACGAGGCTTTCATCAAAGAATCGAATATAATAAGAGGATATTATTAGTTGGGAACTCAAATGAAGAAGGACTTGACATCAATCGGAAAGGAGGGTTTAAGCACTTCGGAACATTGAATGGAGATTTTATTGTTGTTAGAGGATCTATTCCAGGAGTTCCAAAGAGGCTAGTAAAGCTGAGAATGCCAATTAGACACAAGAATACGAAGATTCTAGAGCCTAAAATCGTAGAAGTAGTGGTCAAGTAGCTTGAAGGCGAAAGTATTAGATCTGGATCGTAGTAATATAGGATCTATAGACTTACCACAAGTTTTTCTTACGCCATATCATCCTGCAGTCATACACAAAACGTACGTCAGCCTGCTTTCGCATTCGTTTCAGGCTCAGGGCAGGTATCCCTTTGCCGGAGAGGTTGTTAGTGCTGAGTCTCGCAATACTGGTCTGGGGATTGCGAGGATCGCAAGAGCTCGGGGACAAGGTTTTCCCCGAGCTGGTCAGAGCCGGGGGTCGCCGGGGTAAGACATGGACGGGTTGCGCATCCTCCAATTTCATTTAGGAGAATATACAAGAAGATTAACAAAAAGGAAAAAATCCTCGCACTATGTTCTGCAATTGCTGCGACATCACGGCGTGATCTCGTAAAGCGAGCGTGGACACGAGCTTGAGGATAATCTAGAACTCCCTTTAATTGTTTCAAATAAGATTGAATCGATAGACAAGGCAAATAATCTTATGAAGGCCTTGATAAATTTGGGCTTGGAAACGGATTTAGAACGTGTCAGGTCAAAGAGCCGAATTGTAAAGGGCTCTTCAAGAAGACATGGTAGGTCTTCTGGTGTGAGTGTTCTGTTAGTGGTAACAAAGAATAGTAACATCATGAAACTCTCAAGATCTTTGGCAGGAGTTGATGTGAAAGCTGTGGATAGTTTGAATGTAATGGACCTATTGCCCGGTTCCAAACCAATAAGGCTGACCATGTATTCACAGAATGCTATTGACGAGCTAGTAAAGTTCAACAGTTTCAGTACAAACTTGGAGATGAAAATTGAATGAGTAAAAAGGTACCCGCAAAGGATCAGCTTTCCGTAGAAGATGCTAGATTGGTTCTCATTCAACCATACATCACCGAAAAAACATTCAATATGATCGAAAAGGAGAACAAATTGGTTTTTATAGTTAGAGAAAGGAGCACAAAGCAACTGATAAAAAAAGCTATGAGTATCCTGTATGACGCTGACATAATAGATATTAACACATCAAGGACGGTCAGAGGGAAGAAGGCTGCTGTGAAGTTTAGTGACCCAAATGGAGCAAGGGATTTAGCTACGACGTTGGGCCTGGTGTAAGTTTGTGTCAGGTCAATTAGGGTCACTCCCCAGTACGTTTAAAAGTGGAATAAATCATGCAGACGGTGATATACGTGGTTAGGGAGTTTAAGTTTAAAGGTTATTTACCTGAACAACTTCAGGCATTACCCATAGAATCACTTTTGCCACTTTTGAACTCAAGACAGAGGAGATCTCTGGATAAAAGAGTGGGCAAATTCATGACTGATGAAAAGAGAAAACTTCGCGAAGAGATTAAGCAAACTAGGGACGGAAAGTCGACTGACGAGATAAAAACCCACCTTAGAGATATGATTATTCTTCCGGATATGATAGGAGTAACTATTAAAGTTCATAATGGGAAGGAATTCGTTCCAGTAAGTATTAGACCAGAGATGGTTGGGCACTACGTGGGTGAATACTCGATCACGAACAAACGTGTTCAGCACGGAGCCCCTGGAGTAGGTTCATCAAGATCCAGTCTATACGTACCATTAAAGTGAATATGTTATGCCAGAGTATGGATATGCTTTAGAGAATTTCGACAAGTCGAGACACGTAAGGGCTTCTATAAGGGACAAATCAGCCTCGCATAAGCATGCTAGAGAGGTAGCGGTAGCCATTAAAGGGATGTCAATCGAAAAAGCACGCCTATTTCTTGAAGACGTGATTGCCAGGAAAATAGCCGTACCATACAGAAGATACAATAACGAGGTCGCACATAGATCTAATATCCGTGATGGCTATTGTTCAGGTCGGTATCCTAAGAAAAGCTGCCCGAGAAGTGTTGAAGTTGTTGGACAATCTGGAGGCAAATGCTGAGTATAAGGGAATGGATTTGGATTCCTTGAAGATCACAAGTGCTGTAGTACATAAAGATACAAAGATCAAGAGATTTACTCCTAGAGCAATGGGACGATCTAGTCCCAAGTACAATACATTGATACATTTTGAGTTAGTTGCACAAGAGAAGAGGGTTCATGAATGAGTGCCATCAATAATGTGATGAAGAATAACTTTAGAAATCTGGAGTTAGATGAGTTCCTTTCGGAAACATTAAGAGATGCAGGATATGGACGTGTAGACGTACAAAAGACGCCAATAGGGACCAGAATTACCTTAAGTGTCACTCGGCCGGGGTTGGTGATCGGAAGGAAAGGCACTGGAATAAAGGATTTGACAACAAAATTGGAACAAAAGTTTGGTTTAACCAATCCTCAGATTTCTGTCACTGAACTCGAAGCCCCTGAGCTGAACCCTAAGATCATGTGTAACCGAATCGCACAATTAATTGAAAGAGGTACCGCATTCAGACGGGCAGCAATTTGGACGAATAATACGATAATGAATGCAGGTGCTTTAGGCGTTGAGATCACAGTAGCAGGTAAACTGAGAAGTGAAGACTCATTTCGAAAAGCATGCTGCAGGTCTAGTCCCAAAGAGTGGTGATGTAGCTAACAAAGTAGTAAGATATGGAGTTACCCATGTGTTGACTAAAATGGGATTAATGGGAATACAGTTGAAAATAGCACTTAAAAACGAAATGCCAAAGGAGTTCGAGATGATCGATTCAGACCCTAGTGACAAAACGACGGAAGTTCAAAAGCTGGAAAATACAACGGAATTCCAGCTGAAGACAAAAAAACTGCTGAAAAGAATGAATCTGTAGAGGCGGAGAAAAAGAACGATGGGTAGGATTAAACTAAAAGTATTGCGTGAAATGAATGATAGGGATCTTACAGACAAGCTGGATGAACTGTCTTCTGAACTCACTAAGCTGAGATCTGAGGGTGCAAAGGGCACATTAAAAAAGGAGACAGCGAGTATCAGATGGACCAGAAGGGACATTGCAAGAATAAAGACAATACTTACAGAGAGGGTCGGAAGCGTTTGATAACAAGTGAGAATTTGATTTTTCATGAATTAGTAGGATTATACGCCCACACGTTTGATTCAGGTCCATATTCTGGATTATCAGGACGTATTGTTAAGGAAACTAGAAATATGATCACCATCAGATCCTGTGAGGTTCTCAAGAGTTTGCCAAAAAATTGTATTAATATTAGGTTAACTCTTCCCGGTTGCGGTTGCTTTATAAGTGGAAACAGTCTGATAGGCAGACCAGAGGACCGAATTGTAAAGAAGAGTTAGATGAATTATGGTTAGAAATATTGGCATTTCTGTTTCTCCACCCCGGAGGTCGTGTGAAGATATAAATTGTCCTTTTCATGGTAAACTCTCAGTTAGAGGTCGAGTTTTTACTGGTACGCTGGTCAGTGCAAAAGCTCGAAAAATGGTTGTAGTTGAACACCAATATTCTAGGCCGGTAACGAAATACAAGAGATTTGAAAGAAGCAAATCAAAAATGCATGCGTATGCTCCCGAATGTATGGATGTATCTGAAGGAAGGCGAGTACGAATTGCAGAATGCCGACCTTTGACTAAGACTGTTGCATTTGTGGTGATTGAGGTGGAGCAATAGAGGTGTCGTCAAAGTCAAGAGCAGTTTCAGCAAAAGGTGTGGAGGAATTCAGGCCCTATGTCACAAGAGCACTACCTATGACTGCAACTTTGGTGTGTGCAGATAATACCGGCGCCAAGATTCTTCGCATTGCTCAAGTAAAGAGGTTTAAGGGACGACACTCCCGTTTGCCTGCAGCCTGCTGTGGGTGATTTTGTAACAGTAACTGTCAAGAAGGGTCCAGCAGAGTTAAGAAAGCAGATTTTTGGCGCAGTAATAATCAGGCAAAAATACCCTGTCAAAAGGCTTAAATGGAAATAGACTAGTATTTGAAGATAATGCCGCAGTATTGGTCACTCCTGAGGGTGAGATCAAGGGAACAGACATAAAGGGGCCAGTAGCTGCAGAGGCAGCTGAAAAATGGCCAAGGATTGCAAATTTGGCTTCGCTGATCGTTTGAATAATGAAAGGAGTATAGAAAATTATTGACAAATAGATTAATAGGTGTCATCCCAAAGCATTTGACGGAACGCAAACTCAGGTCTCCTCTATCGCGTTCCTTATGGGAAAAATTCGGAAGGCGCAACTTAAGAGTGATTGCTGGTGATACAATCAAAGTGATTCGTGGTGAATATAGTGGTATCGAAGGCAAAGTCGAAAAAGTTAATATGAAGCGGGGAAGTCTCGCTATTGAAGGAATCCAAAGAGAAAAGGTGCGCGGAGGAAACGTAAAGGTAGAAATTAATTCCACTAATGTAATAATTACCGATTTAGATTTGGATGATAAATATCGACAAGCTCTGATTCAAAGAATTCACAAACTAGAGAAAAAAAATCCGAGTGAAAAGAAATCTAGAATTAGGAAACAAAGTAAGCGACGTTCAAGAAGTAATAAAAAGAGTGAAACCAAAGGAGGAGAGAAATAGGTTTGGCAAAGAAGGGAGGAGATACTACCGTTAAGAGGCAGCGTGCTCCTTCGTTTTGGAAGATTAGACGAAAGCAAGGCCAATTTGTGGCCCGTGCAAGGCCAGGACCCCATCCAAAGCTATTTCTTATCCTCTTGGGATTCTGATTAGAGACGTATTAGGAGTCGGTAAGACTATGGATGAAGTAAAAAGAACACTCAATGATGGAAAGGTATCTGTAGATGGAGTGGTGAGAAGAAACATAGGTTGGCCAGTAGGGCTAATGGATATTATTGAACTGATTCCCTTGTCACAAGCGTTCCGTTTGGTACCAAAAAATAGGAATCTCTTGGTCCCAATCCCCCTTTCAAAACAGACTGAAAGGAACCTAAAACTTCTCAGAGTAACACTCAGGAAAACGATTAAAGGGAAAGAAACACAATACGGTTTCCATGACGGGAAAACCTTGATTGCGAATGACCAGTATTCCGTAGGAGATTCATGCTTAATCGATCTGTCTAACAAGGAGGTCAAGTCGCATATGAAATTAGAAAAGGGTTCAATAGTTCTTGTTACAAAAGGTGAGAATGCAGGGGCTATAGGCAAGATTGAAGAAATACGAGAAGGCCTTTTCTCATTGCCTAAACGAACGGTGATTTCATTTGGTGATAGGTCAGTCGAATTACCGGTACAGATGGTCATGTTGGTCGGTCATGAAGAGCCGATAATTCAAGTGAGTTAAATGAATATGGATACTTCAAATTCAGAAAATATTATGAAAAGGATTTCGGTAGGGAAGGTTGTCATCAATATTGGTGTTGGAAAATCTGGAGAGCCTGTTGAAAGAGCGAAACATGGTCTAGAAGATTTGACTGGAAAAAATCCGACTGTAACAACGGCCAAGAAAAACCTGCGAGATTTTGGAATCCATCAAGGAGAACCTATTGGAGCGATGGTGACACTGAGAAGAAATGATGCAACCGATTTTTTGAAGAGATGCCTGGAAGCAAAAGGCAATAAAATGAATATCAGTTCCTTCGACGAGTATGGCAACATCTCTATAGGCATACGTGAACATATCGACATCCCTGGTACGAAATACAATCCTGACATTGGTATCTTTGGCATGAACGTCTGTGTTAGTTTGGTGAGGCCAGGTTATAGGATTTCCAAGAAAAGGAATAAGAGTAAGATTGGTAAAACCCACAGGATTAGTAAGGATGGAGCAATTAAATTCTTTACAAGCGGATTCGGAGTTGAAGTATCATAATGCCAAAACCTAGAGACTATGAAATTACTAAGAGGAAAAAAATTGCCCATGGCAAGGGTTCGAGGTGGTGCAAGAGATGTGGTGCGTATAATGGATTGATCAGCAGTACAAATTGTTTTTATGTAGACAGTGTTTTAGAGAGGTTGCCCAGCACTTGGGGTTTTACAAGTACGAATGATTGGGAGGATGGTAATAATCAAATGCCAGCATTAAATGTGTTAGCGAATTTGCTGAATACGTTATATAATAACGAATCGAGAAGAAAAAAGGAGTGCATCGTTGTGCCCGCGTCCAGATTCACTAGTGAAGTATTGCGGGTCATGCAAAAACATCATTTCGTTGGCGAATTTGAACAAATTGACGATGGTAGAGCGGGGAAGTTTCGTATTCAACTTCTAGCCACCATAAACAAGTGTGGGATAGTTACTCCAAAGTATAGTGTTAGAAAGAATGGCTATCTTGACTGGGAAAGACGATACTTACCTGCATTCAGCATGGGTGTGTTAATTGTCTCAACAAGTAAAGGTGTCATGTCACATCACGACGCCCAACAACTTGGTTTAGGTGGAGTCCTAGTGGGATATGTGTACTGAAAAAATTCCGATTGAGAAAATGAGTGTTGATCTAACGATACCCTCAGAGGTAACTGTATCTAAAGAGGAAAACCATATTCAAATTAGCGGAAAGTTAGGGACCCTTAGAAGAGATTTGTCAAAGATTCCAATAAAAGTGGACATCGGTCAAAATGGCATTAAAATATCCTCGTATGGCAAGAGGAAACGAGATTTTGCAATCGTTAACACTGCAAAGAGCATATTGAACAATATGATTCGTGGGGTAGAGCAAGGATATACTTATCGATTAAAGATTGTTTTTGCTCATTTCCCCATTTCTGTTAAGGTAAAGGGATCTGAGGTACATGTGGAAAATATATTTGGTGAGAGAGCACCAAGAATATCCATGATAGTAGGTAGTAATACAAAAGTGAAGACAAGCGGCGATGACGTGGTCGTAACTGGACCAAGCATTGAAGACGTGTCCCAGACTGCTGCCAACATCGAGTCATCAACAAAAATAAAGGGCAAGGACCAACGAGTATTCCTTGATGGATTATACATCTATTCTAGAGAAGCCGGAATAACATAAAAATCTGCATGGTCTGAAATATTCATATTTGCAGGCGAGAGTATATTTCATCACTAAAGATTATCCCTATTTCAAATCTCGAGTTTAGAAAGGTATCATTTTTCTGACGTCACCTTGTTCCAGTGTTAATAATTCATTCTAGGAGATGTAGAACGGGCCAGAGCATACCTTTTAATTGATTAAAAGGAATGTATCTTAACGTGAAAGGTGTCATACTTGCTGGGGGGTTAGGGAAAAGACTCAGACCAATCACTGATGAGAGGCCAAAACCTATGATAGAGGTTTACGACCGACCAATAATCGAATGGCAAATCAGATGGTTCAAAAATCATGAAGTAGATGAAATTGTTATATGTGTAGGATACCTTAAGGAACGCATTATTGATTACATCGGGAGTGGAAACAGATTCGGAGTTAGAGTTGGTTATGCCGTTGAAGAGGAGCCACTCGGAACAGGAGGGGCACTGAAGAATGCAAGGAGCTTGATAAACAGTTCGTCAGGCGAGGGGTTCTTTATGGTAAATGGCGATATTTTGACTGACCTGGATCCGAATGTTCTAAAGCACACCAAAAATTCTGCATTAGCACTTGTACCGTTGAAGAGTCCGTATGGAGTTATTGAGCTAGACAAGAACGGCCTGGTTACAGGCTTTGTTGAGAAGCCACAGATCAATGACAAATGGATTAATGCAGGGGTCTATTTTTTTACTAACGATGTTTTTGATTTTCTACCCGATCATGGAAACATAGAAACATCGGCATTGCCCATCATGGCAAGAGACCGAAATTTAAAGGGCGTTACATTCTCTACCTCTTTTTGGAGATCAGTTGATTCGCATAAAGATATGGATGAGGCTACAAAGGAAATTCAGAGTTCTGAATTAGTTTCGCGGGCGAACTAATTGAACTCTAGTGGAGGAATCAAGATTGGATTCAGTCTGGGGACTCTTCTTTCCATCGATGAGATTTTAAGATTTTCTCGTCTAGCAAATGGATATGAAAATGTTCATTCTTTGTGGGTACCTGAAACCTGGGGACGGGAAGCATTTAGCACGCTAGGAGCGATTTCTCAAGTTGCCCACCATCCGAAATTAGGAACAGCAATACTCAATATCTATTCACGAACACCCTCTACCATAGCAATGGGCGGGATCACTCTTGATAATCTCTCTGGGAATCGCACTTTGATAGGATTAGGGGTAAGCAGCAGTGCGATCATTGAAGATTGGCATGGCTTAGCGTTCAATAGGCCACTTGCCAGAATGAGAGAAATGATAGAACTCCTCAGGCTCATTTGGACAGGAAAACCGGTGTCATTCAAGGGCCATTTCTTTAGGGTTTCAAATTTCAAACTCTTGCATCCGCCTCCCCGACGTTCTATTCCCATATTTTTAGCCGCAGTAAATCCGCTGATGATATCACTCTCTCTATCGGTCGCAGAGGGCATACTATTGTACTTGAGACCTTTTAATGAATTGAGGTCTACAGTTGAAGAGATAAGGAGTGAAATTAGGAGGCCATTTGAATTGGCTTCGGCCTTCATATGCTCGATTTCTGATGAGCATCCTGATAGGGCAAGAATTCGCGCAGCAAAGACGCTGGCGTTTTATATTTCAGTGGGGGTATTTTATAGGAAACTCATTTCAAATTCTGGTTTCGCGAATGAGACAGATACCATAGTGGAAGAGTATAACAAGAGAGGACTTGATGCAGCCTCTAAATTTGTTTCTGATAAATTCCTGGACGAAATTGCTATTTGCGGTGATTCCGAACAAGGCAGACGCTCCTTGCAGAGATTTATATCGGCTGGAATAACACTTCCTATATTACAAATTAATCCCGTAGAAGGAGAGGACTCTAACAGATCCTTCGTCAATTTGTTGGAGACTTTTTCGAATGAATAGAGTCGCCATCGTTGACTATGCAACTACCAAATTTCGAAAATTAACAGACAAATCCATTTACGATTTGGCTTGTGAACCATCTATGGAAATTTTGAGGTCCTCAAAGATAACAGCGAATAGGATAGAGGGCCTGTTGTTTTCGAGCTGTTCGTATGATCTTTATGGTGGAGCAATCGCCTCTGAAATGCTAGGTGTTATTCCCAAAATAACGTGTAGGATTGATAATCTTTGTAATTCCGGTACTGTTGCATTATCAGCCGCTTATTCATATATTTCTTCAGGACTATGTAACTCGATTTTAGTAGTTGGTGCAGAGCTGCGGAACAGCCCTGGTTCCAAGCTAATCTGGGATGTATCAAGAGGCCATTTTACTTCCCCGATTTATTGGGCATCAGTTTTTGCGAGAATGCATATGCGAGAGTATGGAACCACTGAAGAGGATATGGCAGCCATAGCAGTCAAGAATAGAGTCTCTGGCGGTGAATAATCCAAATGCTATGTTCAATAAGCCAATTTCTCTTGAAGACGTATTAAATTCTAGAAGGCTAGTTGATCCGATCAAGCTATTAGATTGCGGTGCACTCTGCTCAGGGGCTGCTGCGCTGCTACTTGTCTCTGAGGAACTCGCAAGAAATCTAGATGTTCAACCTGTTTGGATAGAGGGGATAGGACAGCAAACCAACTGTGCAAGCGTCGCTCATGCTATTCCGGGGATATTTAAGAATGGATCAAGTAAATTAGCAGGTGCACATGCCTATGAAATGGCGAGAGTGAAACCCGAGGATATTCAAGTGGCAGAAATTCATGATGCATTTACAATAATGGAAATCATGGCATATGAGGATTTGAGGTTTGCAAGAACAGGGAAAGGAGCATCGTATGCCTTAGACGGAAAAATTGCGATAAACCCCAGGGGTGGAATTCTCGGCTCAGGTCATCCAATCGGCGCAACGGGTATCGCTCAAGTTTGCGAAATAGTATGTCAGTTAAGGCATGAGGCAGGAATACGTCAGGCAGGTAGTTGTAACATAGGATTGGTCCATAACCTTGCAGCAGCAGGAACTTCAGCAACAATAATGATCCTCCGCTCGTGATAATTGGAGTAGTCTTTAATGCGACGTTTCATGAATAAGCTAAAAAATGGCACTTTCGTGATTTCTTATTGTGCAGCGTGCAAAAAGAAGATTTGGCCGCCGTACGAACATTGCCCTTACTGCTATCGAAGAGCATCAACGGTACCAGCTGGCAAATTCGGAAGGATCGTAGAATTTAGCAGATCCTGGCTAGAGGAAGAAGGCGAGGTAATCGTAGCACTAATCGATATGGAAGGGATCTTATTGTTTGGTTCTCTATCAGATGGACCACGAATCGCTATTGGGACACCGGTTGAATTGGTAGCGACAGGAGCATCTCCCAATGGAAAGATATATTTCAGTTTCAAGACACTTGATGGGTTTGATTCATATACGATGAATAAATAATGTATCTAAAGCGAGTTATGAGTTACGATAGATTTGTCGATGATCGACTCCTTACCAGTAGAGATGCTCTCAATACTACTCAAATGAAACTCAAATTAGTGGAAATCGATGAAGGAGCCAGAGATTTCTCCCAACGGTTCGGGAGGAGGGTTTTAGTTAAAAAAGTTCTTCTCACGATGAAGTATTCAAAAACAGAGGAGGTAGAAGAAGTAGAACTGGATCTCGAGTTACTTGAGAATAAACTTAGAAAGGAGCGATTATTCTCATCCTCCAACAGATGGGTATCATCGAATGAAATAAAGAATGGATACATAATTGCAAACCGACATCTTGATTTGCTTGCAGATGCGATAGCATTGGATATAATATCGTTTTGATGTCCGTGGACATCTGATTTAGGATTAACATCAAAGCGCCGCTGATCAGACTCGAACTGATGACCCACTGGTTAACAGCCAGCTAACTTCCAGAGGAGTTTTCCAAACCACGCTAGAATTGCTCTACCATGCTGAGCTACAGCGGCGCAATATTGCAAAACATTATTGGACAAATTAAATGTTTTGTTAGACTCCCTGAGAAATTCTTTAGCTGTCAGTAAGAACAACTCAACCCGTATAAAATCAGATCAACCTCACTTGTTGACCTGAACGTACCATAATATTAACGCATGACCAAGTTGTCATAACACAAGTTCATTAGAATAGATGGCGTCATTTATCGGTTGCAGGTAGGGGTTATAGGCACCAAAATGTGGAGTTGTTAATAGCAGAATAGCACCCTACACTTTGATCTAGCTGAGTTGTGTTAGCAGGCAGGCTCCGAATCACTAATTGGTCCTCCCTTCTATTTGACGAATTTCGTATATGAT
>CAWBHQ010000011.1:0-45712 GCA_963788755.1 uncultured Nitrososphaerales archaeon | reverse complement strand
TACATTTTATTCTTGGCTATAGAACAGGATCAAAACCGAAAGTTATTGACCATTGGATTAAACTAGACTTCCAGATATTATTCACATTCTGATCACAGTGTCGATAAGTAACACCACTGTACCAGCTAGCAAGGTAAGAACCATAAATGGAAATCCAACCTTGATGAACCGGTTAAAGGTGATTCCATAATGGAGCTTTTTCAGCTAACCCTACGGCTATGATTGCCGCGCTAGAACCAATTAAAGTCCCGTTGCCACCAAAGTTAGCCCCTAATGACAATGCCCACCACAATGGACTTATATGAAATGAGTCGAATGTCGAAGCAATAACGGGATTATCGTTAAGTGAATCAATTACTGGTATCATTGTAGCAGTAAATGGAATATTATCTATGAACGCACTTGAGAATGCTGACAACCATATAACTATCAGAAAAGTAAACCAAGGATCTCCATTTGTTATATTAATTGCGAGATTTGAAAGTATAGTTATTAAACCAGATTGTTGTGCGAAGCCTACGATAATAAATAGACCTGTAAAAAACAATAAGGTTGTCCAATCCACTTCATGTAGTACTTGTTCTGGAGGAAGTCTAGTTATTATAAGCAGAAACGCTGCTCCACCCAAGGCAATAATCGAGGGTTCGAGGTTAAGGATACCATGAAAAGCAAAAAGTATGATGACACCTATAGGTACTCCAAGCGATTTCTTTAAAGTCTTGATATCTTTTAGATAAGCATACTCATTCTCTTTTATAATCCCATCGCGATCATTGATCCTAGATCTTAGTTCGTTTCTAAACAAGTACCTTAGCAAAAGTAGAGATATGCAAAATGAAACAGCTACTGTTGGACCCATGTGTATGATAAAAGCATTGAAATCAATACCAGCGGCAGATCCAATCATGATATTAGGGGGGTCCCCTATTAAAGTAGCAGCTCCCCCAACATTAGATGCAAGTACCATAGCAATTATGAATGGAATAGGAGATGGCTTATTCGATCTAAATACTGAGATAGTTACTGGTACCATCAAAAGTACAGTGGTTACATTATCTATGAACATCGATATCGTAGCAGTAAATACACAGAGCAAAATCATTAATTTCCAGAGGTTCCCTTTTGAGGCCTTTATTGCTTTAATGCCAACGAATTGGAAAAGACCGGTGTTTGACATGATGGCTACAATCACCATCATTCCCAACAGAAGTCCGATGGTGTTAAAATCAATATAACCTAAAATTTGCTCGAAGCCATCGATCGTTTGGAAATTCCCGACAGTGATTGCAATTGCAATAGTGACCACTGCCCCAAAAAGAGTAATAGTAGTTCTATGAACCATTTCAAAGGAGAGAACGACATATACACACAGTAATACCAGGGCGACCAGTCTTAATTGTAAGGATAACTGAAGTCCTAAAAGATCAGGGACGAGCAATAATAGAAATGAAAATAGAATTATGACACAAATTCCAACTGCGAATTTCGTTTTTTGGTTCGTCAAATATTTGATACACACAAGGGGACTCTAAGGTGTATTTGCAGAGCGCAACTCCGATGCACGATACGTTTTGAAAGGTCGCATTCAATAAGCATAATTGCTAATCCAATGAGTTCATCTCTCGTAGTATAAATATGCTACGTTGTAATGTGTATAATACATATTTGGCTAAATACCGCCGACTATATTTAGTGGTAGATTACTAATGTATGTACTTCCTTAATTAACGGTAATAGACCTATACCGTAGTTTTTTATTTAGTTCGATTCTAATAATGATATTCACGGATTCTGGATCTCACATTAAGCTCTGTTTTTCAGCAGTAGTATTAATGAACGGTGATTAAGAAGGTTTTAAAACTAGCTGATCCTTAAAGATTGACGATTAACTAGAATAATAAAGGATTTATTTCAAATTTGACCGCTGTGCTTAGAATTAGAATAGTAAATGCATGAGAAATATCCTGTTAAATTGTTGTATGCGTAAATTGACTTCTTGCGTATAACTTTATCATATAAACTCTAATACCACTTGGATACCATTGTCTGTAGAATTTGGATATTGAACAGAAGATACTCAGCCTCCTAGAGTCTATCCCTTTGGATAAATATTCAATCTATAAAATGATACCAACTGAACCTAAATTTACGATCTCTAAGGCAATCAATAACCTCCAACAACGGGGACAGATTCATGTTGTTAAGTATAGGAAGGATACGAGAATGGGAATTTCTATCCCTTTGTACTCTGTTTATACTCGTTCTGAAAAGAACAGCGAATTACATCCTAGAGACGTGCTTGGAGGTATGACCCCTGATAGACACGTAGAGTATAACTTTGTTTTAAGAAATCTGCTATCCCTAGACACCAAGACGAAAATATTAGATGTAGGTTGTTCAAGCTCAGCTTTCTCCAGTAAGATCTTAAAGTTTAGTCGAAATAGATGTGAAATTATTGGTATTGACCTAATCAATGAAGTAGATAGTCTTGGATTCCCGTTAACCATAATGGACGCTATGAATATAGGTTTTAAAGATAGGTCATTTGATCAGGTGATATGTCTAAGTACTATGGAACATATCGGACTTGATAATGATGGTGTAGACCCCAATCACAAAGATCTTAATCATAGAATAAATGGCGATGCACTCGCAATGAAAGAAATTTGGCGAGTGCTAAAAGATAAAGGGACTTTAATCCTCACAGTTCCATACGGTAGATTAATTATCAAACAGCAGGGTTATAGAGTCTATCATAAAGAATCACTTTCAATTTTGACCAATATGTTCTTCGCTGTCAAGAAAGAGTTTTATGGCATGAGAAAATGTAAATGGACTAGGTGTAATGAACTAGAAGCAAACAATTCAACATTGTTAGAGTATTCAAGTCAGAAGTTTCACAGCGACATAATAGCATGTTTGCTTTTGGAGAAATTGTAAAAGGAGTTCGGTTTATTATTTAACAGAGAATACCGCCTAAATTGTTTGATATTGAATGAAGCAAAGGGGGTTTTCTTTTGATGTTCATTCTGTTCATTGTAGAGTTTTGTCAAGTACTATTCACCCTGTCATATAGCATTAAAAATATGACCTGGCAATCATAAAGTTGAATATGTCAAATCTAATAATACACAAATATTCACAATTTATTTTGTCATGTTCGACAATAAGGAATCTATAGGATTCTTAACTCATCGACGACGTTCAATCCTAACAGTAATTGGGGTATTTGGAATCCTTGCACAATTGGCACTATTTGGTGCATACGAGAATGTAGTAGCGACTTCTAACAGTGATGACGATCGAGAATTAGATATCCAATGCGAGACCGGTAACGAAGATGTATGTTTAATAGCTGCATGCATGGGCCATCCTTGTGTCTGGTATCAAAATAGTAGCGGTGGAATAGAAAGAAACTTTGATGTCGCCATTACTGAATACAATACGCCCAGTCTGGATAGTTCGGATGAAGATCTTACATCGAATGTTATGCAGATTGATGATGCGTGTATGGAACCAACTTCTAATATCCAGTTAATTAGCACCAGTAGAATGGATGATGCTAGGAGTGTTAACAATGAAGACGATGATGATGATAGTGATGATGATGAAAAGGATGATGACAATAGTAACGACAGCGTATTTGCGAAACTTTTAGATAACGACTATGATACAAAATGGGAGGAAGAGGGATTCGGATCATTCATACAAGCTGATTTAGGTTCAGTAGAATCAGTTTGTAATGTAGGGATCGCTTGGGACAAAGGAGATGACAGATCATACAACTTTGTAATATCTACTTCTGATGACGGAACCACCTTCACAGACGCTCTAAGGGGCGCAAGCAGCGGATCTACCGAAGCATTAGAGACATACGACCTGACCGATGTAGATAGCAGATTTATCAGAGTTACAGTTTTTGGCAATAACGACGACAACAATGAAGAACATGATACGGCCGCAATAAATGAGATTAGAGTAGGGACTTCCACCTCGACTGGTTCTCCATCTAATAACAACTCATCGAATGGACAATCTCAATCTAATAACAACTCATCGAATGGACAATCAGAGCTGTCTGAAGTGTCACCTAATGCCAATAATACAGCTTCTTCGTCGACTAACTCAACTGAGATTACACCTGACGATTACATTTCTGAATTAACTGATTTGATGGTTATAGATGGCTATGAAGATAGGGTACAAGAGCGGATTGCGGACACCACCAATCTTCCACCATCAGTTGAAGATTTGAACATTAGAGCGACCTCTGTGTCCTCTTTAGAGATTGAGCTGAAAGGTTCAGACCTCAGTAGTCCTGATAAATTGGGTTACTCAGTTGTAGACCTTCCAACGCATGGTGTCCTGAAAGCAGGGACTGATGAAGGTCGAGTTCTATACTATCCAAATACCGGCTACATAGGCTCAGATAGTTTCACATACAGAGCAATTGATGATCAGGGCCTAGAAAGTGTCCTCGGAACAGTAGATATTGCGATTGAAGGTTCCTAGACAGACAGAGGAATTGTGATAGGCCTTGCCTACTTATTTTTGAAAAGCAGTTCTCAAAGGTAATAACTGATGTAGAGAAGTCTTTTTTTATATCAAATTGCATGTTCGATTTCCCTAGAATGCCCAATTTTACAAAGCGTCAAATATACTGGCGAACTGACATACTATATTATCAGACTTTTAAGAATCCCCTATACTTCCAAAAGTCGTGATGCCATTTTCTTTCTATTTCTCATGGGATTAGTGTTAAATTTCTTATAATATACATAAAGTGCACTAGGTCGCACACTGACACAGCAAACTACTGTTGAGCACCAAATTTGATATTGCCTAATCTTTAGGGTTGCCTATAATTAATTTATTATCGCTCAGTGTTATAACCAGAACTTTATTCTTAATTAACTTGCTCTTAAGGCCCCTATCAATTGTTGCTACAGCGCAATTATGACTACTTGAATATTTTATAATGGCTTCGTCGGCGTACTTTGATGGGGGAAGATTAATTAAATTGAATTTAGAGCCTATCAAGGATAAGGCCGCCCTTGCCATCCTTGATCGCTTTGGACCAGAATGGCGTTCTAGCTGTCTTAATTCGTCCGCTACTTTATTAGGGATAGTGAAATGCAGACTACCTAGAGATGATTCAGATACTCTCAATATTTCGCAATGGTATCGAACCAAGAACCATCATAAAGCTGGTATCACATATTACCTCCATATCCTGAGGAAGGATATCAGTAAGTATTAAATCAACTGTCCGCTAGTCAACCTGAAGTAATTTGTCCTGTCGTAGCATGAAGGAAGAAAACTGTGAATGCAAGAGAAATCGATCAAGGAGTGTGTTACCCCGATAGAGATTCATCATCTAGAATAGTATTTACTATATCACCAAGGGTTTTATTTCTATATTGATTCGATGAAGGGACCCAAAATATACTTCTGCATCGGAAAAGGAGCTAAATGGACAGTTAATGCAAGTCTTGTTAACCTGCATTACATCTAATTAATGGACTACGTGTATGAATTGGTCCCACTATCCCTTTTTTCGAACGTAGAGTTAAAAATCTGATCCTGTTGTATCACGGCAATTCCTGTTACATTGCCTAAGATTTCAACTAGCACTATCCAGCTTGGAGAATCTAGATCAACCGGATTGTCTATCTCCTTAGCGATAGTGCGTATTAGCTCTAAGGACCTTAGGAAAGAATTGTGCCTTTTTTCGACCGACAATTTGAAGGAATCAGATGAAGTTATTTTCCTTTTGGACAACTCAATGGCCGCCATTGCTATTTCAGAAGGATTGGAATTTGTTACGGATTCAATTGGAATAACCCTCAAAACATACCTAAATCGCCAGTCTTCGGACCGTACTATACCTTTGAATTTTTCGATTACCTGAAAAGGATCCAAGTGCGTCTTGCCTGTTATTAATCCTGAAATATTTGTAACCTCAAAAAAGGCATCAGAGTCTCCAATATCATCAAGCAGATCCAGCATTTCATCTATGGCATCAAACTCTCTGTATCGATAGGTGGTCGCTATGAGATTGAAATTATTTAGCATAGTTTCATCATCAAAATTAAGGTTTCCTCAAGCCTATGCATAAACTGTATTATGACTATTCATTCTACTCATGATTTATTCTCATCATATTCTTAATGTAAATTAAGTACTTCTAGTCCAGGCATCGAGTCACCTGCTAGAAACCGTAAAGTCGCACCACCACCTGTGGAAACGTGACTCACCTCGCCTTCTGAAACACCCGATGTCTTCATAGCCTGGAGGGTATCTCCCCCACCAACTAAGGTCTTCGAACCACGCCAAAATGCAAGGGCAATGCTCTTTGCAATATTTATAGTTCCGTTTGCGAACATTGGGATTTCAAAGGAACCCATAGGGCCATTCCAAAATATAGTACCAGATCTGCTTCCTCCTATCTCTGAAGAATATTTCTGAGCAGTTTGAATCCCGATATCAAACCCCGCCGAACCTTGTGGAATATCTCCTTCCACCACTACCGCGGAAGAACTTTCGTTCATTGAGGGAGACACTATGTGATCAATAGGTAGCATTATTTTTTCGCCGTAGGAGGATAGAGCCTCAGTTGCCCATGCCAAATGTTCATTATCTATAAGTGAATTTCCCGTTTTTGATCCATTTGCAAGCAGAAATGTATAGGCGGTTGCTCCACCAAGTAACAGCTTATCAGCTTTTGGTAACAAATTCTCCAGTGCGCCAATCTTGTCTTTTATCTTTACACCACCGACAACAAGGATCAGTGGTTTAATCGGATTATCTCTTATCATGGACAAATATTCGACCTCTCTCTTCAGATTCAATCCAGCTGCTCTCTTATCGAAAAGCGAAGCTGCGCCGTAAGTCGAAGCGTGCTTTCTATGAGAAGTACTAAACGCATCGTTGACATAAAAATCCCCCAATGAAGCAAGATGATTAGAAAATTCCTGATTATTGAGTTCCTCTTCTTCATGAAAACGAAGATTTTCTAACAAGAGTACGTCTCCTTTGTCCATAGCTTCAATTTCCTTTTCTACTGCACTGCCAACACAGTCATTGGCGAATTTGACTTTATTGACCGCAAGTATTTCGCTAAGCCTTTGAGTAACAGGTTGTAGTGAGTATTTTTTTTCGGAACTCCTAGGGCGGCCCAGATGAGACATCAGAATCAATTTTGCTCCACGCTTGGTAAGATATTCAATAGTAGGAATAGCCATTCTAATACGATAATCCTCACCGATAACCCCGTCATCTATGCTGACGTTAAAGTCGACTCTCATCACTACCTTTTTGCCATAATAGTTCGAATCATCGAAATCTAAAATACTTCTCATCATTTTTGGTATGTAAGTATGGAGTTCGGATTATAAGCCTTGTCACGAGTTTCGAACTAATTGTTAGTAATTATATACTACATAAATAGTCCCATAGAAATATAGTGAAATTGAGATAAAAAACTTGTGTGGAGGATGGGTATTCCCTAATATCACTATTCGGGAGCGATTTATTGGAAGGGCATCTTCGATCCACCGATACAACACGAATACTCCTGTCACTAAAGAATTCGACGGGAAACAAGGCAACTAGATAGACATTGCTGTGAACACGAGTATCCCTGTAACTTGGCCGTGTTGTTCTGAAGAATCCGAAACTTCTCCACTTTGTCGCCTTAAGAAAAGATTCCAGCTCAGCCTCTGTTCTTAGCTTAACCTCTGTTATGTCAACAATATCCCAGATTGTCTGATAGCCGTGGTCACTTGAAAGTGGCGAAGCGCCATATTTGTCGAATGTCATATTTAGATCTTCTACCGGGATATCATTATAATTAATTTGAATTAAATTAGTCCCCGTGTATCCAGTATTGCCCCCCTCGCAAAGGCCAAGGGTTAAACGATATTCATCATTGGCAATAACGTCACCTGACCCGTTCAATCTTCGAGGGTCAGGGACCTCAAACGCTACGACTTTAAAATTCGGAACATTTGACCACAAATTTTTGTATCCAATCCTTCAGTGGTTCAACAAGACCTTCTACTTGTAGATATTTAATATACCTTCTTTAGATATAATAACCTCGATTTTAGGTATTTCTCCCTCAACTGATACTAATCTCGTGCCTATCAATTTACCTAACTCAGTCTCGTAGATTATATCTCCTAACATTTGTCAACGGATAATGAATCCAATGTATATATTATTACATAAGGATTTTTTTTTGACTTGTGGCCGTGTTACCTTATTCTTTCGTGCTAAACATGATACTCTCAAAAGTAGAAATGAACCAGAAATCCTAAACTTGCGCAATCAGGTTCCTTTGACAATTTCTTATCCGTAAGGCTATTTATAAAAACAATAAAAACAATAACAACAACAATAATAATAATAATTATTAGTATTAGGATAATCGCTTTTTAAATCGCTAATCTCTCTTATCATATGTCTGGCTCAATCATTATAACTAATTGCAAGTCTTTTAGCGTATAAAAGATAATAGTGATATATTTGAGCAACATTCTGAATTCTATTGGGTAGGAGAAAGGGAAGATTACGTGAAATATTTAGTAAAGCGATATATGCAGATGACCCCCAGCTCTATATTGTGAGTTATCGAGACTTTGATGCAATCATGGATCTCCCTCTTCTAGAATTTGTCAGAATATCTGAAAAGTTTGAGCTAATTCCCTTGAGTAGAATATCCAGTATTAGGAGAGAGAACAAGGTTTTATATCAAAAGAGTCGTTAGTTCTCCCTCACTACAATATTTCCTCTCATAGTGGTGGGATGAAGGGAGCAATAATATTCAAATTCTCCGGCCTTTTCCGAAGCAATTGCCGTAACAAAATCCTGTTCGGGTGATAGAATAGCTGTATTGATATTCAATTCATCCACAATAAAATCATGCCTTACCAAGTCTTCGTTCACGATGGTCAGCTTGTTTGGGTCGTCGATCTTGGCGTAGATAGTAGGATTAGTTTCGTTGAACAGGTTATCTTTGGCGACAAGCAATATACCTT
The DNA here is from genome assembly GCA_963788755.1 of uncultured Nitrososphaerales archaeon. Taxonomy (GTDB): domain Archaea; phylum Thermoproteota; class Nitrososphaeria; order Nitrososphaerales; family Nitrososphaeraceae; genus TH5896. The sequence continues at coordinate 36,671 of CAWBHQ010000011.1, read as the reverse complement.
CTCTCATGTCAAGAGATGAGGGTTGGGGTGGATTTACCAGATTTCCAATACCCCATAAACCTCCTACAGTAATGAATGAGATAGCAATAATAGCGATAATGTTATTGCGGATCATTTTTAATTACGACCATATTTCAATTCTATCGAGATCTACATACGTAAGGTGCTCTATTTTGCAAATAAGAGTTGCATCCCTTTATGAAAGTGGGAGGAGGAGTTACTCATCTTGGTTCGAAATATGAATATGTCTATTCTGTATTATATGTCTTCATTTTATGTTTAGTTTATCCAATCCTTTCTCCAGTAAACTAAGTAGACCTTAGAATGGCTGAAGGTCCATTATTTCAGCAAAAGAATAACAATTCTACTTGACTTCTATCTAGTTCTAAGATACCCGTCATTAGATATTCCCATACACTTCAATGAAGCACGTTGTACGATGATACTTGAAAACTAAGTCAATATGTCAACATTTTGTTAACTTTTCTGTGAGATGCGGGAGGTGGGATTTGAACCCACGGACCCCTTAGGGATGAGGTTTCCCGCCGCATGGATCTGAGCGTCGTGCCTATGGTCTCACGCCTTTGGCCATGCTTGGCAACTCCCGCGTTTGTTTCTCCATTGAACAAACTGAGATTTATATCCTGTCAATTCGATTCTTGATTTCAGAGATTATTCGTTTTGGAAGCAACAGATGGTTAGACATACAGCTTTAGCTCTAGAATTGCTCAAATAGAGTGCAACAAATTAAGGATTTTCCTCTACCCTGATCACGTTATTGTGCTTAGGATAACGATTGAAGGTATGAGACATTGTATCTGGCTAGATCAGAGGTGTGAAGCATCATAGAATAATCATTAATCATGTCAACATAAACAAGAAACCATTGATGAATATACCTGTATCCAAGATCTAGTCTACTTTAAATTTCATTGTGGAATATGCAATTGGAGGGTAGCGATTATATTTGACTCCCTTGTGAATACTCGACAATTTTAGAGTTTCCTTATGAACTAACATTTGCAAAAAAAAGGGAAAGTAGAATTACATAAAACCTCAAAATTATGACACGCCAAAGCATTTCTTTGAACCCAGCATAGGAACATTCGCGCTTTTAGCCTTCAGAACGAATTCAGGAACAAACTTAAATTCAATTGCTGACATTATTCTCATGTTGTACGAACATGAAAACATCCAGATTTCATGGACAGGCCATGATGGTTTTAAGATAAAAGGAACAAACAGCCAAAATAACCAAATGACGGTCTATATCGATCCCTACCAACTACCCTCCAAGTATCAGAATCAGAACGACGCAGATGTAGTTTTATTAACTCATGATCATTTCGATCATTTAAGCATCGATGATCTGAAGCAAATTATTAACAACAACACAAGTATAATATCAGCCACCGAGTGTGTTAATAAATTAGCTGGACTGAAATTGAAAGAGGTGAGTGGAATTAAGCCAGGCGAAAAAACTACTGTTAAGGGTCTTGCAATCGAAGCGGTTCCTGCATACAATACTAATAAAAAATTTCATCCCAAGGCTGATGGAAAGATAGGATTCGTTTTAAGGATGAACGAAAAGAGGATCTATCATTCCGGTGATACAGATTTGATCCCAGAAATGGAATCTGTGGATCCAGATATTGCACTTGTTCCTGTCTCAGGTACTTATGTAATGAATGCGGAAGAAGCTGCTAATGCTGTCAACGAACTACTTCGACCCAAGAAAGTCGTAATTCCTATGCATTACAATGCCATTGTCGGTACTGAGGAAGACGCTAAGAAATTCAAAAACCTTGTTAGTGTTTGCAAAGTGGAAATTCTTTCCAAAGATTGAAGAGGTTCAATCATAAATCTGGCACCCTAAGTAGACTGTTTTAAAAAACTTATATATTATCATTATATTTCATATGAATGAAAATGGCTGCTAAGAAAAAGGCAAAGTCTGCAAAGAAAGGAGAGAAGAAAAAATCAACCCGATCCGCAAAGAAGTGATCATTTTATAGTTATCTGATCACAGCGGTTCCATGAGGTCACTAAGAATTCTCTCTTATTCTTTTTGTATACTTTCGTTGCAGTTGAGGCTTTTTTATTGAATTCTTGTCTAAGACATATTTAATTATAATTGATTATTACAATTATTGTTGTTGGAACTTGAATCTGTCAGATGATATTCTGTGCGATGTTATTCTCTAATTAGATCTTTTCTTTTTCAAAGTTGTTTTTAAAAAAGAAGTGGTAATAGTCTTCAGGAATTGATATCAACAGACTGTACCAGTTTAGTTGCTTCACCTTTGTCACGATTTCGATACACTTGATTGTTATTCTGGAACTTCAAATATTTTTAAGCAGCATCCCAAATGCATCTTGATGATTGGGACCTCCACAATCTTATGGAACCCAACAAGAACTTCACATTTAGAGCGACATTCTGTGTCGTAGTCTGACATCCACCCACTTTAGTTCTAAGAACCATAGGATAAGAGTCTAAAAAAATCTTGAACTAAACTAAGAAAGTCAAAATCTGTGACAATGAAATAGATTTTAATCCTTCATAGATCGAAAACGGAAACACTAACTATAAAAAGCTCGAATGTATCGTAAAGGAACGGGCAGATGTGGCAGAGTGGTCTTCTCTAAATGAGAACATAATAATGCGTCGGCCTTGAGTGAATCAAGTCAGAAGATAGCCGATTCGCCTTCGGGCGATCAGGAGTTCGAATCTCCTCATCTGCGCCCTATTTCCTAAAATTCCTCCTTTCTAATGGTTCCTCGGCGGTGTTTCTTTGCTAGTTTAGAGCTGTGTGCTGATTTTAACCTTCTTTCCAACTTGGAGACAATTTCCTTTGATGCGGAGATGGGATCGTATGCAACTGCCTTCGCATCTATAATGCTGTTGTTTGTCATCAGTCTTGCTCTAATCGAATATTTTCTTGTCTTGTGCTTGTCTACGTAAATAGTGACCAACTGAATATTTTCCAATCTTCCTTCAATCTTTTTCAGGAATTTTGTCATATTTCTTTCGATTTCATTTTTGTCATCCTCACTTTCAGGATCTGAAATGTGTATAAAGGTAGGACCTCCATGCTTCGGAAGTAATAATTCGAGTGCATCTTTTGGTGTAACCACACCTATTGGACGTTTATTTCCTACCACAACAACTTCTTCATGATCCTTCAAGTCGTCAGTTAATTCATTTATTTTTGTTCCTTGTTCCACAGAGTAAGCATTTCTCATTATATCCTTCACTTTTACTTCTCGTACTACAGCCATCGTACCTACTCCAGGAGACTTACTCGCCCTCTCCCGGGGTTTGGATATGACGTGTGCAATATCCAGTACATTTATCATTCCTGTCAAAACACCATCCCTGTTGATAACAGGTAAACGTGATATGTTGTACCTCCTCATTTTTGAAAGAGCGTTCCCAAGAGTATCGTCGCCCTCTTGTACAATAGCACCACTCATAACTGAATCCGCTCGCTGAATGACCAAACCTTGAGTTCACTACTATGTCCATCTCACTGACTATTCCTACAAGTTTGGAATTATTCTCAATGACTGGAAACGCGCGATTTCCTGTATTTAGTATCATCTCAATAGCTCGCTCTACCGTGAACTCACGACTTAGAGTCGGGGTTTTCGATACCAAACCCTTGAGCTTAGAATCAGGGAAGGCATTAACTGAAAGAAATTCCTTTGCGAAAACCATTCCCAAATAGTCGCTGGTATCATTCACAATTGGAATCTGATTTACTCTGTGTGAATGCATTAGATTAAGTGCCTTTGAAACAGTATCCTCAGGGGTTAAGGAAATTACATCCTTTATCATAATGTCGTCTACATTCATTGTGTTTTATGATGATCCTAATCATTACATTAAAAACCTTCCTCTACATATAACAAATGAACGGATGGACAATAAACGCCTTCTCATAATTGCTGCCATAATTATAATGCTTATTAGCGTCGTCACAATATACCTGGCCCCTTCCGACACGATTATCCCTCTCCCCAATCCTAATGAGAATAGCACACGCAACGAAAGCAACATCAGCACATTTAATCAAGGAGGTCTTAGTCAACAGTCTCCGTAAAACGGAACTATGATAAGTTAAAGAAAGTATTTAGTGAAATATTGATTTAACAGGTAGCTTTTAGATCGGCAAAGAGGTGATTATGATATTCAAATAAATGATGAAATGCTGCATATCTTGTTTCTCACGCTGCCATCCCTGATCCAATTAATCTCCACCTATCAGATATCCTTCTACTGATAGCTACTCGGCTATTTGGTAACAAACAGACTGGCTTCTTCAGTTTAATCTCAATTTTTGTGGAGTCTTTAACATTTGTAACAGTCCCTAACGTAGCCGCCGTTCCTACGTTCAATCTGAGAGGTTCTTTGGTTCGAATAGGATCAACTCTTACTAGTTCTTGAGTTCCAACTGCAGTATCAAAAAGGTAAACTTCGATACCTATACTATCTACGTTATCAGGCAGAGTGGATGGCTTTCCCACTACGGAACCAATGAGTGAATCACTTTTTATGAAGGTAGGATCTAATTTTGTTCCGATAGCAACTAGACCACCAGGTCTAACGGATTCGACTAAACCTGCACCCGTTCCCAATGTTGATATGGCCGAAGTTATAGGCTCATACCTATTCTTCTTCTCATCGAAGAAGCCGGGCCTAATCTCGATCTCATCTCCTATCGAAAATTCTCCTTGAACTAGAGCTCCCCCTATTACGCCGCCTTTGACCCTTTGGACTTGAATACCAGGCTTGTTCACGTCAAAAGATCGCAATACGTGCATTATGGGTTTAGAGGCTTTGTTTCGAACCGGATTCTTCAGCTTGCTTTCTATGGCTTCGATGAGAGCATCTACGTTTACTCTATGTTGCGCTGATACAGGAACGATAGGAGCCTCCTCTGCAGTGCTACCACTGACGAATGATTTGATCTGATCATAATTCTCCAGAGCGCTCTCATATTCAATCAAATCAACTTTGTTTTGAACAATTACTATTTCCTTTATCCCCAATACTTGCAATGCCAAGAGGTGTTCTCGGGTTTGTGGTTGGGGCACTTTTTCATTTCCGGCAATAACAAGTATTGCTCCGTCCATCAGAGCCGAGCCCGAAAGCATATTCGCCATCAAACTCTCATGACCAGGTGAATCTACAAAACTGACTACGCGTAAAAGTTCCCCTGGTTTATTACAATTCACGCACGTTGGATTAGAGGAATAGCATCCTGGTGCCGGACAATCGGGGCACTTGTAAAAGGTCTGCATCTGCATACCCAACTTTGATGGTGATACCTCTCCTTAATTCCTCACTATGGGCACTAGTCCACACACCTGTAATCGCTTCAACGAGTGTAGTTTTACCATGATCGACATGGCCTGACGTCCCAATATTGATATTGGGTTGGTAACCATATTCTTTAACATACCAGTCAGGCAAACTTTCTTTCCAATGCAATGATCTTCGTGAATTCACTGGGAATATTAAGGTAATCACAGGTTATTTTAATTAACAAAAGACACTTTGACTTGATTTCGGAATCAGCTAAAAGGATCTAACAAAAGGTATCTTTTAACCCTACCGATTTATCGGATTTCTAACTAACGAAAGTGTCCGACCTGCCCATGATGATTTGATGCACGACTTGTAATCTTATAAGATATGCTTTGAAGTCTAAAGTCTAGGTTATCAAGATTTGGACTCTTCTTCCGCAGACTGTTCAGGTGCCGATTTTTCAGGTAATTTTCCCTCAAGTAGTTTACAATTCAACTGATATATCTCCTCAGTAACCATATTGCCTCTAATCAGCTTTCTAACCCTAACACCAGGATTACGGTTACGCATCCCTATTCCTCGCGCAAGCAAGATATACTTTTTTACCCCTCCATGAAGATCTGGCCTCATCGGAGTACCTGATTTATCACTGCCGCCAGTTATCTGCATTTTACCATTAATACCAACAACATTTGAGTCGATGACATCACCTATTTTTAACCCAAGGAGGGGATTTGCTACTTTGTCCTTTAATTCTTGACTAAGACTTTTTCCAGTACGATCTGAGATGACAACTTTGAATTGCGCCATTAGACTACTACTACTACTTTGATCATGGAGCAGTTGGGGCTTTAATTAACTTTTGGATGGTCGTTAGTCCAGTCTTAGTAATACGAACTTCGCTGATCAAAGACCTTTGGGTAGCCCAATCAAAATCAGGCTTAATATGTTACTATTCGGTGTCTAAAGTCCACTCTTGTTCAAATTAGCCTGATAATCATCTGATATATTCTGAGCTATCCCTTTCATAGTTTCTAAGTACGAATCGTATGAAGAGTTAAACCCACAATGGCTGCACCTAACCTTTGTCATATCTTCATCGACTACTGCTTCATTTCTACAGTTTGGGCACTTTGCTTTCAACAAAGTCACACTTAATTTGTATTTCAATCTGTATTAACTTTTGGTTTCCAGTTCATGCATCAAACAATCGATACATAATTTTATTATTCTAAAAAATAATGCAAAGGAGTCGTTCACCCAAACTTAAATAAGCTCGCATGTCGATATTTTATCACGTTATTTTTTTGAAGGCTTGATTTTCAGTGGAGCGTGCATGCAATAACGGTGGTGGATTTGATATCCTTAATTAGGTCTTCTCGCTGATCTAACTCTAAAATGATTCCCATAAACAGACCTTGGCTCAGTGATGAGGAAAAAAAGGAAATATTAATGGTGCTAGACGAAGGCATTCTTACGTCTCCTGCATTGGAAGGAGGGAAGAGAGTACGGGAATTCGAATCTCTTCTTAGGAGCTATTTAAACATTAAACATGTGATTGCAGTGAACTCTGGAACTTCTGCTCTATTAGCTGCGTTGCTAGCATTAGGATTAAAGGAAGGGGACGAAGTGCTTTTGCCTTCGTTCACTTTTGTCGCATCAGCTAATTCTGTAGTCGCTGCGGGAGGTACACCAGTATTCGTCGACATAAACAAGACTGACTATACTATCGACATTAAAGATCTTGCTACAAAGATTACGAAAAGAACCAAGGCTATTATGCCCGTTCACCTTTACGGTCATCCGGCGGATTTGGATGAAATATTTGAGATAGCAAAGAGTGATTCTATTCAAATAGTTGAAGACGCGTGCCAATCGTTGGGTTCTGAGTACAGGAAGAGACAGACGGGAACTATGGGTTCTATGGGTTGCTTTAGTATGTATGCCAGCAAAGTGCTCACATCAGGAGAAGGTGGTGCAATAGCAACAGATGATGATCAGTTGGCTGATCGATTAAGAATGATTCGCAATCATGGAATGGTAGAAGGTTATGACACTAGAGTATTTGGTCTTAATTTACGACTTCCTGAAATAAGCGCTGCGATAGCAAAGGGTCAAATGAAAAAACTTAGTGAAATGCTAGAAAAAAGAAGAAACAATGCAAACTTGTTAACCGACTTGCTTTCACATCCTGATATTGGTGGATTTACAACACCGACTGAACCAGAGGATGGTCACAAGAAATTCAATTGGTATCTTTATACAGTGACACTTGACGGTCGACAGACTGAAAACAAGAGCATAGAGTCTGATCTTCTAGACAATGCCGATGACAGAGATCTAATAAAGGATGAAATGGCAAACACTGCAAAGATTGGCGTAGCAGTATACTACGATCCTCCTGTTCATTTGACTCCATACTACAAAGAACTTGTACGATCCCGACTCCCAAACCAGAATAGAGAAAGGCCCAATAATCTGAAGACTACAGAATGGGCAAGCAAACACGTGCTTTCCCTCCCTGTACACCCACTTCTTTCTACACAAGATATTGAATACATAGCAAACAGCTTCAAGTCAGCCAAAGAAAATATAACAAAATGAAATTGTAGACTATAGGGCCATAAGTCTTAATACCGCTATTTTCTATGCGATGTATTGCGACTTATCATCTATACTGGTAAAGGCGGAACAGGAAAAACAGTAAGTGCTTGTTCAACAGCGTTAAAGTTGTCTGGTCTAAAATCCAGAACACTTCTTATTTCAGCCGACCCCGCCCATACATTGGGTGATGCATTGATGGAAGGTGAAATACGAGGAACTCCTACGAGAATTTCCACTGATCTATACGCTGCTCAGGTAGATCCAGTTGTGGAGATGGATTCGAATTTCAAGACAATATTTTCTTACTTTGCATCATATTTTCAGACTAAAAGCATTGACGATACTATTTCCTACGAGTTGGCCATGTTACCCGGAATGACGCAATTACTCTGTTTGCTGAAAATTGAAGAGGCTGTAAGATCCGGAGAATATGATGTGATAATTCTTGACATGCCTGCATCAGGTGAGGCCTTGCGATTCTTATATTTTCCGAAACTTGTAGGAAGCCTAAGCATGAGGCTGTCAGGCCTTGTAGGTCTTGCCAGTGGCTTCGGCCGACTGCTTCAGCCTTACTTTTCAGGTCCCGCTCTCTCAAGTGATATGATGAAGACTGAAGCAGATTTGCTTCATAAATTGGAGAAACTTTCAGAGTTGATCTTTAACCCAGATGTAACTAGTCTCAGGTTAGTATCTAACGCTGACAGTTTTAGTATGGAAAATGCAAAAAGGACCTTAGTATCAGCAAATTTGTACGGTATTAATGTAGACATGATTATCATCAACAAGATCATGCCTCAGGTACGGAGTAATGATAATTTCTTTGCCAATTGGGCGGATCTTCAACGTGCTAAAGTGGCAGAAGCTAAATCTAACTTTTACCCATTGCCAGTTAGGGAAGTCCCGCTATATAATGAAGAGTTAAAAGGGATATCGATGCTTAAGCAAAACTCAGAGGTCCTGTTTGGGGACCACGATCCAAGTCAAGTTTTTTATCATGAAAGGGTTTTTGAATTTAAAAGTGATAGGTCTGGCCTCACTTTGAAGGTGAAGGTTCCGTTTACAAAAAACGAAGACTTTTTGGTTGAACGCATCTCAGACCGAATTACTATCAAAGTGGCTACGAAGATAGGTTACATTGTAAATGTTATTCCATTACCGGCAATTACTTTAAAAATGAAACTCAAAGCCGCCCGATTAAGTGATAATGAATTATCAATTTCGTTTGAGAATTAGAAATACAATTAAGAGTCAAATTAGAATGCGTTTCAAAACTGTGTATTCTTAGCTCTGAATCTCCGATACGATTCCTTCATTACCTATAGATACTACATGCGCTAAGCTTTTCGTAATAATTTATGAACAAGGTCAGGTCGATTCTAATGGCAATAGCCATGTGCGCCATGTATTTGGTCGGTACAGTCAGCCTTTTTGACCTTGTTCCTGCTAAAGCTCAGGATTCAAGTAATAACCATTCAACTATAGAAAATCTACCCGTAATAAACCAAGACACATCACCACAACAAGCTAGCAACGACAAGGTTTCATTCAAGATTAAAGGAATAGATTACTCTACCAAAATCGCACAGATATTAGTTACTATTGATGGTAAAACTTATGCTAACACCTTTGATCCTATATCCTTGTTGGACCCCCATGATGACGGTAATGGAGTTATACAGTTTAGTATGCTAATTCCTAAAGATGTTATAAAACCAGGAAGCCAATACACTGCATGCGTTAAGATCTTGGAGGACACCGATAGCTTTGGCAATAAATTGGCATGTCAGTCTGGCTCAACAGATGATATACACTCCTTATCAGGAGAAAACCAAAACCAACTGGTGAATCTATATCTATAGTTATTGCTTACGCCTTTCATTCATCGAATAGAATCCTTTAATTCACAACACTGACTTATTGGGTAGGCAGTGTAACTGCGCTTTGCGTCGCTAGCAGTATCGGACAACGGTGATTTCACAATGTCATCCATGCCTTTTTTAGATCGTTCCGTCTCGCAATAACATTAGTTGATAACTATCGAATTATCCCTGCAACACTAGCGCTCGTCGTCCGCAACTGGGCTCAACCCGTCCAATAATATACTCAAGAAAGTGTCGGTAATAAGTCGATTCCTCCTCCTCTTACTCACCTATTGTTGATCTTATCTCGAATTTACTATCCGTATACAACCTTTTATGTTTCACTTTTATCTCGTTATTATTAAAGCAAATATATTTATTGATTAGAAATTTAATAATTATTAATACTGGATGACAATTGTTAGTATATCCTTAAATGATGAAATTCTGAATGAAATGGACAAATTACAAAAGTCACTTGGATTTAGTGGACGATCAGAAATAGTTAGAGCAGGCATCAGGGGTATCATATCTGAAGAAAGATCACGGCAGGATCTTGTGGGTTACATCCATGCAATCCTTTTGGTTATTCATAACGAGGCTTCCGATGACGAAATAAGTAATCTAAGACACGCCTACGATGAATTGATAGCAACTCATCTGCATAGTAAAATTGACAGGGATAGGTGTCTGGAGATTTTTTTGTTAAGAGGTGATGCGAAACCTATGAGAGATATGACCAAAAAATTTCAAGCTAATAAAAAGATGGATAATGTTCAATTGATAGCGATGTAGATAAAGGTGGTATCTTTTCAGCGACCTCAATCGAGTAAGGATCAATTGGATATGTTAGCAGATAATTATTGCGTCTAGTGTATGATATATCAATAGCTTTGTTATCTGATAGGTAAAGGCGTTGAGAAGTATACGTAAGCGGATTCTGCAAGCATAACTAGGCAACAAGAGAAGATGATCTACTTCCGAGAAGAGAAGCTTAATCCTTAGTTCGAAACCTTAGCCAGAGATAAATTTAGCGTTCTATCTACAACCAAAGATTTTCCCGCCAGCAATTTAACGTGAGAAGACTAAGGTGTAATTATCAACTGAACACAATTTTAACAAGCTAGTTAATAATAGTATTTATTTGAGAATGTTAAAATTATTAATAACACTTATATTATTATTAGCGATATTTTGATGTGTGTCAATTTATTATTATGCTCTCCCTATGGCAGTTTTCTTTATTATTGCACCGGAGCTGTTCTGTAATACACGCTTCTGGGAATGACGTGGCCTCGGAAGACAATCTCTCTAAAACTCCGGCCATTTACAATTCCAATTTGTCTGAACCTATAACTCAACAATTACCAAAGATAACTGTGGTTGCCTCATTCTTCCCCATTTATGAATTTGCGAAGCAAGTAGGAGGGGATAGGGTGAATATAATGACTCTTATTCCAGCTGGTGTAGAGCCACAGACTATGAACCCACGATCCAACAGCTACAACAAGCAGAAAATGCAGATGTAGTTTTCTTTAATGGTCTGGGATTTGAGGATTCCTGGATAGACAGGGTCATAAATGATAATTTGGTCGATACAAGTGCTCTCTCTAATTTGTCTCGAAGCAGCCAAATAAGAAATCCACATATTTGGCTAGATCCCGTCTTTGCAAAGGCCCAGGTACAGCAAATTGAAAAGGCGTTAATAGAAATAGATCCTAATAATAAACTATATTACCAGAGGAATGCAATGAATTTTACAGATAAGCTGGATTCGTTAAATTCCGAAATAAGAACTGCACTTCAGACCTGTGATAAGAAGGATTTCATTGCATTCCATGACGCATTTGGCTACTTTGCCGAAAGGTACGGTCTAATTCAACATAGTGTCCAAGGAGTATCACCAGAAGGAGAGGTTCTACCTCAGCGAATTGAGGAAACTATAAGATTGGCCAATGATCTTGGGTTGAAAGTTATTTATGCAGAGGAATTGGTGGACCCTAGATTTGCTGAAGTGATCGCACAGGAGATTCCTAATGGCAGGGTTCTCGTATTGAGTCCATTGGAAGGAATTGAGAAAGACGAAGAGGACTTAGGAATAGGGTATCTTGAGAAGATGGAACAAAATATTTCTAATTTGAAAGAAGGATTGGAATGCTTGACATAACTTCGGCAAATCCAATAGTAGAAATAGACCACTTATCCTATTGGTACGATTCTTCATATCTCACATTAGATGACATTTCCTTTAGAATGGAACAAGCAGATTTGCTGGGGATAATAGGTCCCAATGGCGCAGGAAAAACTACTCTTTTTAATTGCATTCTCGGAATTCTGACAGACTATAGGGGTACTGTTAAACTTTTTGGAAAGGAGACCATGAAAAATAGAAAAGCATTGTTAAGCAAAGTTGGATACGTACCTCAACATGCATCAATCGAACAAAGCTTTCCTGCAAACATAGAGGAGATTATTTCATTCGGATTGCTAGGATCCATGGAGAAGTACAGTCGAAACTATGCAAAGGACCAAGTGGTTAAAGCAATGCAGATAGTGGGATTAACTGATAAGAAGAATAAAAGATTCAATGAGTTATCCGGCGGACAACAACAAAGAGTCCTAATCGCTAAGGCCATGGTACATAATCCTAAGCTACTAATATTAGATGAGCCAACAAGCGGCATAGACCAGGAAACACAGGATCGATTTTATGAATTAATTCGTAAGCTAAATGCAGAAGAAAAAATATCCATCATATTGTCTTCACACGATCTAGAGGCTGTAAGCAAGCTTGCCAATAAGGTCGCGTGCATCAATAGAAAAATGCATTTTCATGGAGATGCGAAAGATTTCTTCGGTGATGAAAACATGATTAAGACTTATTATGAATCTGCGATGCAGACGCATTTAAGGCTTCATCAATTCAACGCCAAATCCAATCCTCAGCAAGCTTCCGTCCACCTAAAAAGAAGTAGGTTTAACGAGATGACCATTTTGGAAATTTTAGAGTTCGGATTTATGCAGCGTGCGTTAATCTCTGGAATTGCAGTTGCGGCTATATGTTCCGGAATTGGCCTATTCCTGGTGCTTAGAAAACATTCACTATTTGGAGATGCGATGTCTCATGTTGCCTTTGGCGGGTTGTCCATAGGACTTTTCCTTAATTTATATCCAATATGGACGGCATACGCCTTCACTATAATTGCCGCACTGGGAATTACAAAAATGACTGATTCTATTAAGATTCCACCTGATTCGTCGATTGCAATATTGCTTTCATCTGGACTAGCTGTTGGAATAGTTCTGATAAGTCTTTCTGGGGGATTTTCTCTAGACCTTTTCAGCTTCCTGTTTGGAAGTATCCTTTTGATTAGTACTCAGGATACTATTATTATTGTATTCCTAAGTATTGCGATTCTTGCAATTATAGCAATAATGTATAGGAGATTAATGTACATTACTTTTGATGAGAAACAAGCTCGAGTAAGCGGAATTAATGTAGAATTAGTTAACTACCTCTTCATCGTGCTCGCTGCAATAACTGTAGTCACATCTATTAGACTGGTAGGAGTCCTCTTGATATCGGCACTGATTGTACTACCAAATATAACTGCAATATTGTTTGGAAGGGGTTTTAAGAAAACTGCCATGATTTCAATAGGTATCGCTATTGTGACAGTTGTTTCGGGGATTGTCATTTCCTATTTAGCTAATGTCGCTCCTGCAGGTGCCATAGTCCTAACCGGTGTGGCTATATTTCTGGGCACCATCGTTACTCGCAAAATTAAAAGATCAACCCGACCGAGAAAGCTCCCAGAGCCGAGCATACAAAAGAGATCTTAGTAAATGATAAACATCTTGTCCAATCAATCTTAAACAAATTAGGAAAATTAGGTATCTTATTTAAATTGGCTGAAGCCAGGCTATCCCCCCCCTCGATTTATTTGCGGAAAGTTACGGATATGACCACTTACGAGTAATCGTGTTGCTTTCTTAAAAAAATTACCCAAAAATAGCTAACAATAAATAATAGAATAGGGTATCCGGAGATTGTCATCCGTTACCCCAATTGAGAAACTTTTCATATTGAAACCTTGTTAGTCCTAGAATTGTCTATATAAGCACACCTACTTGGAGGTTCAATCGGCAAGCATATGATGAAAACACGAGCGCCGCCCTGTATGACAGGCAGGACGGTCAGACTCAACAATGTATAACACTGCATCCAGATCACAATCCATACGTATTTCTTTGACTGGTTGTATGTTCCCAGATTCTTCGCCCTTCATCCAAAGCTTGCCCTTTGATGTGCTCCAAAACCATGCGTTTCCAGTTACATTAGTTTTTTCCAACGCCTCTTTATTGACGTAAGCCAGCATGAGCACCTCTTTGGTCTTGAGATCCTGTACTACGACAGGGATTATTCCGTTTCTTTTTTCGAAGTTGACAGACTTTAATGATTTGCTCTCCATCCTTTGATATATCCTAAACTAAATTTGAATTAATGCTAATAAATAACTAGCTTTCCGTATTTTTGAACAAGCTTTATGAAGTCTGATGCAAAATATCAATCGGGAAGTATCATTATCACTAAATGATATGCAATCTGTCTTCAAAAAAACATATGTGATAGGAGGGATCGGGGACTTTGGTAGAATTGAGATCATGACACCTAAGCTAGATTCGTAACCGCTAAAAAAACCTCGTCTACTTAAAGGTATTATTATTAAATGTGAAAATCGGAATAATATTTATTATATTTTCAATTTGGTTTATTAATTGTAATTTACGAATAATCCTTATCCCGGTAGAGTCCTGATGCATCGAACGAATCCGCATATAGTTTAAATAAGATGTATCTCGAATAATTGCAGACAAAGTATGCCAATTGATCCAGACTTTCCAAAGAATTCGCAGGTGATAGGTAAACATATACTCGGAGATGGCGAGCAGTACCACTATGTGTGGGGACCAGGAAGGACTGCTGAAGCTGCAGAAAATGAAGAAGTAAAGTCAGCATATACAGCAAGAGGAGAAGAGATAGTGCCTATAGGTGTGCACGGGACTATGGTAGCAGTAGACTGGGATTCTTGCGTGGCCGATGGAGGCTTGTATAGAGGCTTGTCCAGTTCAGGTTTTCCAGTGGTACAGAACTGAAAATGATGTACCCCCTACCGAAATGACTAATGCTACTAGCAGCGGAACAGGTAGCGGCGAAAAGGAAGAACGAAAGGATTATACCGACAAAGCTGATCCGATTAGAGAACATGACTGCATTTGGTGCATGGCGTGTGTCTCTGTATGTCCTCCTCAAGCAGTAAAAGTAGACCAGTCCAACTTGGAATTCCATGAGAAGGCATCGGGAACGTTTAATGAATCACTTTCTAAAGGCAGTGCACCTCCACCTCATGCGCACTAAACCTTAAATTTTTTGTTTGCAAATCTTTGTAGATAGCTGAGCTAGATTGAATTTTACCCGAGGAATATTGTTTCATGATTCGGCACCGAACATGATTTGCCAGAGGTCGATCACCTGAAGTGCGCAACTAAATCAAAAGTGGTGTAGCAATACGAAGCCTATGTATTTCTGAAGCGTTAGTTATTCTAAATCAAGGGAAAGAGGAAGTGGAAAGTGCAAAAAATTTCAAGTGACTACCATGATTTTAGCGAATGATTCTTACATGGGCATCTTTATGCCTATTGACATTCAAAATAGAATACTCCAATTTATGGATGAAAAATTGACGTTTCCATTCATTCGTGGCGATGAAATAGTAGGAGTTTTTTTTCTCTTCGGCAGAGACGGCAAGATATCAAATGAGATCGATATTCTGAATGCCAGGGATCTAGCCCGTAACGGAATGAACCAGATAACAAAAGAGGTCAATTTATGCAATTCCACGGCAAATAGGACAACCTTTGATTTTGTTAGAGAAAACTATACTCGGAGGGCATTACAGATTACAACTGATTTGAGTAATTCACCAAATAGAGATAGCATTAAGATACGAGACAGAATTTCTGGAGACCCGACTATATTGATATATTGTTTTGCGCAACATATTGCGTACTATCGGCAGGACTACTTTTTTGAACTGAAAAACCCTCTGCGACCAGCCCAAATTCCGGAGCATCTCAGGGAAAAGATGGAGTTAAGGATGTTGCTATTGGGTTTTAATTCGAAGAACATAGAAAATCTACCTATACAATAGTACTCTGACGCCTTTTTTTGACTGGCTGTCGGCGATAACTTGAGTCACAAGTTAGATCATGTGTATAAAGGTAAAAATTGTATGTGACATAATCATTGATCCTAACTCATTACTTTCGTTGACTGGTTTGCCACAACAATCTGTTCTCAAGCAGTGCATGTTTTGTTGCATGATTTGGTACCCAAATGTTACTAAATATTAGAACCTTTTTCTTTTCCGATGATATTTTGATCGAATATAAAGCCAAGGAGATGAATAGGAAGGTACGACAGAAGGCTTGTGACTTTTTCCCACGTAGGTTTCCTACTCGCTTACGACGGTAAAGTTAGTTATGTTCAGGGAGTTGCGCGTAACAATCATAGACTATTTGCATTTGTTCAATTCAAGTTGGTTCAAAATTTCCATTTGCACCGTCTTTTTTGTTACTATTTTCCAAATCGCGGCAATTATACAAGAGATATCACACAAGCAGCTGATGAACGACAAGTATTTCAGTTGCATGGAATTTTTAGAGGTTGGATATTATGAGCCAACCTGTTTACTTGATCACAAAGAACATTAAGTACGTTTGAGTAAGGATCTGCATTAATGAGCGTTCAAACAAAGTCAGATTATGAGGCTTTATTGTCCCGGCTGCGAGATAAACTAGGGAACACTACAAAAAAACAAGCATCGAGACTAGAACTTCCTACTCCCCAAATAATCTGGGTTGGCCAGCGTACGATTTTTAGAAATTTCATGGACTTTCCTAAGGCATTAAACAGGGATCCCGAAAAGCTATTGCTATATTTGAACAAAGAGCTTGCTTCTGCAGGATATATTGCTGGGGAGAGAGTCATATTTTTAGGAAGAAAAGAGCCTTCATCTTTTGGAGCATTAATTGATAGATACGTAAAGGATTACGTTATCTGTCCCGTCTGTGGAAGCCCAGATACTAGAACTGAAAAGAGTAAGAAATTAGGTTTTCTATTATGCGAAGCATGTGGTGCGAAATCGTCCATCAAAGGAAATTATGCTTGAATCGATAATTGATAATTGATAATTGATATTTGCACTCTCCGGCGAGTATTGAAAGGCCCTTTTAGGGTACTTGATATGATCATCATATATGATCGATCATGTTCATGTTTTGGTTTAGATCTTTTTCACAATAGCCTATTGTAGGCCTCCTATCAATGCATAGCTTTTCCGAATTGCACAATCAGAGTTAACAGCAAGATATTGTCTTTCATGAAATATCAAAAATCCCGCTGCATACCAAATTAGGCCATTCTTGCATAATTATTTTTTGCCTAGTGCTCGCAGAAATTTAACATTGGCCTCTAAGTACAGTATCGCTCTGTATCTCGCAATGACAGCTATTATGTCTCTCAACCCTGGTGCGACCTTAGGCACCGAAACATTAGAATCTACGAATGGATTCTCTACAGGACAGAGTTGGGGTGCCTTAAGAAAGGCTTGGAAGGGGTACAGAATTGCAAAGGTTCAGGCGGACAATGCTAGAATGACGGAATATGCCACCAAGATACGAAAGATTCAAGGTGAGTGAGGGATAACCAGATCCACGTTTCCTAATCTAGGCATAGCCTAATCTACTTTTTTACGATCCGATTACTACATTCTAGGCCATTATTTGGCTACCTAGAATATACAGGCCAACAGTCAGCTTCTTCGTGTCAATCGATATGTAATTATCTAGGTTTTTCTGTAGCTATTCTTCAAGGTAAAATTGAGCGTAGAGAATTGCGAAAAGGACAAAGCATCTAGCAATGAACGTGAGGAGGAGGAGGAGGAAGATGTACAACCGCAACCATCCCCCCATGAAGATAAAGATAAAGATCAAGAGTATATTATTCACCTAGAGAATGAACTTTCGCAGGCCGAGGTAGAACGTCAGAAGGCTATAGAAGAAGCCGACAATAACATGAATAAATTGCGATATTTGATGGCAGATTTTGATAATTATAGAAAACGGACAGAAAGACAAATAGAATCGAAGATAAACCAAGGAAAAGCAGAACTTATTTTAAAGTTTGTTTCAATTCATGACGATTTATTTAGGGCGATAGAGACTGCGAAACAGTGCAAATCAGATCATGTTGTAATAGAGGGTTTAGAAGGTATTTTGAGGAACGTCGAGACTTTGTTCGATGCAGAAGGTGTTAAGGAGATTGAAACTACTGGTACTCCCTTTGATCCCAATATTCACGATGCTATTTCCTTCAAGTACGATGACTCTGTTCCAGAAAATACTGTGATCGGGGAAATTAGAAAGGGATACGTGATATCTGACAAAGTATTAAGGCCTAGTTTAGTGGAAATATCTAAAAGGATAGTTAAAAATAGCGCTATTGATAGTAACAGAACAAAAGGAGACTAAGAAGAAATGGGAAAGATTATAGGAATTGATCTTGGAACTAGTAATTCTGCCGCATCGGCTTTGATTGGGGGTAAACCATCTATAATACCAGCGGCTGAAGGAACTTCTATTGCAGGTAAGGCGTTTCCATCGGTTGTCGCATTTACTAAGGATGGACAATTGTTAGTGGGAGAACCTGCACGAAGACAAATGATATCCAATCCAGAAGGCACTGTACCTAGCGCAAAAAGGAAAATGGGGACTGACTTTCGCTTCAGTGTCTTTGGAAAGGACTATTCCCCGCAGCAGATTTCCGCATTTATTTTGCAAAAAATAAAGAGGGATGCCGAGGCGTTTTTGGGTGAGAGTGTTGACAAAGCGGTGATCACCGCTCCAGCCTACTTTAACGACAACCAGAGGCAAGCGACCAAAGACGCAGGCGAGATTGCAGGACTAGAAGTAGTCAGGATAATAAATGAACCGACGGCAGCTTCTCTGGCATTTGGGCTTGATAAGATTCAAAAAGACCTAAAGATCGTTGTATTCGATTTAGGAGGTGGTACTCTGGATGTTACTATAATGGAAATGGGAGGTGGAGTTTTTCAAGTGAAAAGTACAGCAGGGGATACACAATTAGGCGGGACTGACATGGACAATAAATTGGTAGATTACATTTTGCAGGAATTTAAGAACCAGTCTGGTTTAGATGTACGTAATGATCGTGCAGCTATGATGCGAGTAAGGGAAGCAGCTGAAAAAGCGAAGATAGAACTATCAAACATGGTCAATACTGAAATTAACTTGCCATTCCTAGCATATGATTCTGCTACTGGTCCAAAAAATCTAGTACTTCAGATCACTAGGGCAAAAATGGAAGAATTGCTAAGACCTATCATAGAAAGATGTAGGGGTCCAACTACGCAAGCATTACAAGATGCAAAGTTGAGTCCTAATGATATTGACAAAATAATACTGATAGGTGGTCCGACTAGAATGCCTATGGTTCGTCAATTTGTTGCAACTGTTATGGGAAAGGAACCTGAAAGAGGTGTGGACCCTATGGAAGCAGTTGCATTGGGTGCAGCGATCCAGGGAGCAGTTATTGCAGGTGACGTGTCCACAGATATATTGTTAGTAGATGTAACACCCTTGACGCTCGGTGTGGAAGTTTTGGGTGGTTTAAAAGAAGCCATAATAGAACGCAATACAACAATCCCTACCAAAAAGAGTAAAATATTCACTACTGCGGCAGATTATCAAACTGCCGTAACAATACACGTAGTACAAGGAGAACGAGCAATGGCTGCAGACTGTGTTTCCCTTGGAATGTTCAATCTTTCTGGAATACCACCGGCCCCAAGAGGAGTACCGCAGATTGAAGTTACTTTTGATATAGATGCGAATGGAATTCTGAATGTTTCAGCCAAAGATTTAGCAACGTCCAAAGAAGCAAAGATAACCATCACTGCAAATACTAAACTCGGCAAAGAAGACATCGAAAGAATGAAAAAAGACGCAGAACAGTTTGCTGAGGCCGACAAGAAGAAACGGGACGATGCTGAACTTAAGAACGAAGCAGACAATCTTATCTATGCTGCTGAGAAACTGGTTAACCAGGACTTAAAAGACAAAATCAAGCCAGAACAGGTAGAAAGAGTACAAAAAGCTTCGCAGGAATTGAAGGATGCCTTAGCATCGAATAATAGTGAAACCACTAAAGCAAAAATTCAGGAATTAAAGAACATATTGGGTGAAATAAGTACTGAAGCCTATAAAACTACCAGTGCCGCAGCAGCAGCAGCAGGCAGCACCTGGTGCCGGAGGCCAGTCTGGTCAGACTGTAGAGGGGGGACCATCTACTGCGAATGAAACTTCGGAGCCTTACAGCGGCGGCGGCGGAGGTAGTACGCCTACGGGTACTCAGCAGACACCACCACCCCCTCCATAATTATTGTTCATTAAATGCTATCGATAGGGTTACTCATGCAGATATGAAAGGGAGACAAAAAAATGGCTAACAAACGAGACTACTATGAGGTACTTGGTGTACCTAAGAATGCAGGGAAAGGAGATATCAAGAGCGCATATAGAAAGCTTGCACTGCAATACCATCCGGATAGAAATAAATCTCAGGGGGCAGAGGAACGGTTTAAGGAGATTTCAGAAGCATACGCAGTCCTATCTGATGATGACAAACGAAAGCGATATGATACATATGGTCATGTAGGTACGGAAGAGGTATTCAGAGGCTCCGAGGCTAACTTTGAAGAGGTCTTTAAAGATATGGGCTTTGGAGGATTCAGAGACATCTTCGAACAATTTTTTGGGTCCAGGGGGGGCATTGGAAGAGGTTCATCAGATCCATTCGGATTCGGATTCAACTTTGGCGGTGGAAGGCAGAAAGGCCGCGACATTCTGTATGACATCGATTTGTCATTAGAAGATGTTTTGAAAGGGAAGAAAGACGAAATCGAACTGCCTAATTTGGATCGATGTACAAATTGCAGCGGAACCGGCGCTGCTCCAGGCACAAAGCCACGAAAATGCACTGTGTGTAATGGCCAGGGACAGACCAGGAGAGTGTATAGTCAGAATCGGTTTTCCACGTTTGTATCATTGGAACCATGTCGTACGTGTCACGGAGAGGGTGAAATAATTGAGAGGCCTTGTGGAACATGCAATGGATCGGGTAATATCAAAACAACAAAAAAACTACGATTGGAAATTCCCCGTGGAGTAGAGGATGGGATGACTCTTCAATTGCATGGCGAGGGAGAACCTACAGAGAACGGAGTGCCTGGCGATCTTATTATAAGAACTCATGTCAGACCGCATCCAGAGTTCCAAAGACTGGAAGACGGTCACCTATTAACTAACCAAAATCTAAGTTTTACCGACCTAGCTTTGGGGACAGAAATAAGAGTTCCGACACTTGAAGGAGATGAAAAAGTCAAAATCTCTTCAGGAACACAACCGAATTCAATTGTAAAGCTAAAGGGCAAAGGTCTCCCGCGGTATGGGGGTTATGGAAGAGGGGATGAGCTTGTAAGAATAAATGTAAAGGTGCCAACCAAGATAAATGACGCGCAAAAGGCGCTGCTCAAAGAGTTGGATAAAGAATTAAGAATATCTGGCGATTGAAAATTGCAAAGCGTCGAATTAGCATCCATAACAATGTCTCTAGTATTCAGACAGTAAAAGTAGTAGTATTTACTCACATAGGTAGCATTTTACCTGGTAGTTATGTTTGATATCGTTGGTTCTGGTCTGCCCACCCAATTCCAGAAAAATGATGGATCAGTTCATCCAAACATAATTACTACCACCAGTATTGATGAAGGTGGTACGATTTATCTTCTGAAGCTGAAAAGGGTAACAGCATTGAATTTTCTAAGGAGTATAACTGACGTAAAAACTTCGGATTAGGGCTTATATAGATATTGAAGCCAAGGAATATTAGGTTGAAGATATCTGAAATTGGCTACCTGTCAAATCAGGAACTAAATACCAATTGGACAGTGCCATTCAACGAGAAGGACGATAATAATAATAATAATAGTGATATTAATGGTAAAACTAGTAATCAGAAAAATGTCGAAAAGTCAACTGTATGACAAATCCAGCTATTAGCGGATCGAATACTTGGATGCTATTCGTGATTCACCGCACCAGGCAGAATTGAGTATAGCCTTATTCAAGATTAAGGTCGGAGTTAGTATAGTTTATGAAAGTGATTGAAGCATTAGGATTAACAAAATCATATAAGGGTTCTAAACACCCTGCTTTGAATGATATTTCACTGTGTATCGATTCAAACCAGATATTTACAATGCTTGGTAGAAATGGAGCTGGAAAGACTACCTTTGTAAGAATTTGTGCAACCCAACTCATGCCCACATCAGGTAAAATATTAGTTCTGGGTCAAGACATCGTAAAGTATCCCGACAGGATACGAAGCCAGATTTCAGCAATCCCTCAGGAAGGCAGACCACTGAGAGCGTTGACGCCCTGGGATCATGTGTATAATTGGTTAAGAATCAGAGGAGAAAGCAGCGATACTGCCAAAGAAAAAGCTGTGGAAATTCTCAAGAAGCTCGACCTTTACGATGCGAGGAATGTTCCTGCTATGAATCTATCAGGGGGGATGAAGCAAAAAGTCCTTGTAGCAATGGCTTTGGCACCCGACGCCCAATTACTATTCCTAGATGAGCCAACTATAGGCTTAGATCCGGTCTCCCGTCGACAAGTTTGGATGGCAATCAAGGAATGGAAGGATCAGGATAGAACAATTCTGCTGACGACTCACTATATGGATGAGGCAGAACTACTTGCGGATTATATAGTCATAATTGATAAAGGAAATATCATAGCAAAGGGGACGATGAACGAGCTTCGCAAGATAGTTCCCTATGAACTTAGAATTGATGTACCCAAAATCAACCTAGATAAGAGTCTAATGTCGTTAGGCTCTGTCGTAGATTCAGGAGCTAATTTTGTTAGAATCTTTACCTATGAAACTGACGCGGAAAAGATTTATGACAAAGCACTAAAGATGAATATTCAGTTTACCGTTTCTCCCATAACCCTCGATGATGTTTTCGTATATCTTGTTGGGAACAAAAACAATGATAGTAGAATCAAGTCTGAGAACGAGATATAGTTTCTTATTGCAACTAAAGATTATGATGACATTCTGGTCGGTACCAATTTACCATCATCTGCAACACCTTCCTAAAGGTATCCGTTGTCCATGTGGACACTTCCTTGGATGCTTTAGGAGCGTGCACAAGGCATCTGTAAAAATCTGTTTCATATGATGTTCAATTCCACAAACCATTTCTTCATCTATTTCTATCTTTAAAGAATCTCTCATCAACACTTCCAATAGTCGCGTATTTCGAATCATCTGCTTTCCAATGCGTTCGCCTTCAGAAGTCATCCTTACCATGTTGCCTTTGCTATATTCTACCAAATTAGCTTCGTCAAGTTTACGAAGCATTTGAACTACTGATGGCTGTTTTACATTCAGCAATTTTGCGATTGAGCTAACCTTGACCTCTTCTCCTCTTTCGCGAATATACCATATAGCCTTAAGGTACATTTCAACATGTTCAGATTCAGCAGTACCAATATAGAGCTCTTCTTCTCCCAATGCCCTCTCCTTTTTTGAGCTTCTTGTTGAGAATGTCCTCAATGAGTTACCTTTTACAGTTTATAGACTATTTGTTATTAACTTTGTGTATTTCTGTGTTCGCGCATTGGATGAGTTCCTTGATCTTAAAAGAATAGCTTGAATTGACAAAGTAGTGGCCAAACAATTGGTACGAAGATTTGAGAACTTAGTTTCGTTATGTACGGCATTCACTATTTAGAATAGGGGCCCATTAAAACGAGGCTCTTACTCTAAGATGGCATAATCTTCTAATAGCACTTCAGGCTATCTAAGAATATGTCTCAGAAACATGTTC
This sequence comes from uncultured Nitrososphaerales archaeon, assembly GCA_963788755.1. Taxonomy (GTDB): domain Archaea; phylum Thermoproteota; class Nitrososphaeria; order Nitrososphaerales; family Nitrososphaeraceae; genus TH5896. Next base: position 12,855 of record CAWBHQ010000011.1, on the reverse strand, counting down.
TTGTTTCTAAGAAGAGGCATGAACTCAGCTTTGATGCTTTATCCCCTGAATGGGCGAAGCGCTTGAGCCAACCACTTCCGACTCTGCTTTCTCTTAGATGGCTTGGATATTACTCTGAAATTAGGAGCGCGTCGCGATGCGTAGTAGGGGAGGCACACGGCTTCTCTTCATCTTACCTAAAGGCATGCCCGGAGTGTAACAGATTTAGCATAAAATTCATGTATTCATTTCTAGTACATTCCAAATCCAGATTGGAGAAAAATAAGTTGATGTTTGTTCGTCATTGGAATGAGCGGCATCTACCTATTGATTACAACTACAATTTTGAGACAAAGGGAGCGATCTGATTAAATTAAATTAAATCTCGCGATTCGGTAGCCCCGAGGTATCCCATTTAAGATCCCATGAACGTGAGAGTGTTTGCCTGTACAGCGAATTAGATAATTTCTGTATAATTTTGGTTGTTAATTGTTAATTGTCAATCGTCGATTGTTATAGACTTCAACCATAAAAGGAAACGATCTTTTAGCGACTGTTAAAGTTAAATTTTTTGAATTTCTGATAATGAATCGCCTTGTCAAAAAAGGGAAAAAGATATGATTCCGGTTCGAAGGATCAGTCTTGCGGTAATATTACAGGTATTTATTCCATATCCATACCGCCCATACCGCCCATACCGCCCATACCGCCCATACCGCCCATACCGCCCATACCACCTGGAGGTCCAGCGGGTCCTTTGGATTTGCTAGAAGCTATAACATCATCAATACGTAAGATCATGGTTGCAGCTTCTGTTGCGGATTTGATGATTTGCTCTTTAACAGCAAGAGGTTCCAATATATTTTGTTTGTACATATCTGCGACTACAGTGCTTCTAACGTTGATTCCTGTCCACTTGGAACCCTTACTCTGCTTGGCACGCAATTCTGTCATAGTGTCAATCGGATCCATGCCGGCATTTTCTGCTAGGGTAAGAGGGACTATGTCGAGTGCATCAGCAAACTTTCGAACAGCAAGTTGAGCTCTGCCTTCTAAGCTGCTCGACCATTGCCTTAACTCATTTGCGACATATGCTTCTGGAGCACCTCCTCCTGCAACTATGGCTGGTTTTTCTAGCACGTCTTTAGTAACCATTAACGCATCATGTATTGACCTATCTGCTTCATCTACTACTCTTTGAGAGCCTCCTCGGACAAGGATTGTGACGGCCTTTGGATTCTTGCATCCTTCTATAAAGACCCACTTGTCGGTCTCGACTTTGCGCTCTTCAACTAGGTTAGCGGCGCCCAGGTCTTTACTTGAGAGATCTTCAAGGTTGCTTATGATTCTTGCACCTGTGGCTTTAGCAAGCTTGTACATATCACTTTCCTTTATTCGTCTGACGGCTAGTATGCTTGATTTGGCGAGATAATGTTGTGCAATGTCATCAATGCCTTTTTGACATAAAACTATATTTGCGCCTGCGTCTTTTATTTTGTCAACCATACTCATCAACATTCTATTTTCTTCTTCAAGAAACATCTGCATCTGCTGGGGATCACTTATTCTAATCTCGGCGCTCATTTCAGTTTTTTCGATCTCTAGTGCAGAGTTTATCAAAGCAATCTTTGCCTGTTCAACCCTTCTGGGCATCCCTGAATGAACTACTTCCTTATCAAGAACGATTCCCTTTACCAGTTGTGTATCTCTTATTGCTCCACCTGCCTTCTTTTCGACCTTAATGTTGTCTAGGTCAACTCTTAAACCATCTTTTCCTTCAATCTTTTCTACAATCTGTCGTGCTGCAGTTACCACTATTTCACTTAGGGTTGGGCTATCCTCAGAAACCAATTTGGAATCCATACTAGTTCTCGCAATCTTGATGAGCAATTCTTTGTCTGAGGTGTCGACCTTGACAGCAATCTTCTGCAGCAACTTTAACGCATGTTCTGAAGCTGCGTTATATCCATCAACGATTACTGATGGATGAACATCCTTGTTGATTAGGTCCTCGGCCTTCTCAATCAACGCTCCTGCAAGAACGACTGACGAAGTAGTGCCATCTCCCACTTCATTATCTACTGATTTTGAAACCTCTACCATCATTTTTCCAGCAGGGTGCTGTACGTCGATTTCTTTAAGAATTGTAGCTCCATCATTCGTGATAGTCACATCACCAAGAGAATCTACGAGCATCTTGTCCATGCCTCTTGGGCCGAGACTGGTTTTGACAACTTCTGCGACCAGCTTTGCTGCAGTAAAGTTATTTTTCTGAGCTTCCTTGCCTTTACTTTCTTTTGTTCCTTCCTTTAAAATTATCACTGGCATTCCACCAGCTGTAGTTTGAATTGACATATACTATATTCACCTAGTAGAACAATAATGCACTTTAAAGCCACTTATTTAGTTTTTCTTCTCTCTACAATTGTACCATATCAATATAGCATCTTACTATTTGGTAGACATTTTCAATTAGGCGTTCAGAAAAATATATTGCATCAAAAGACTGGCCTTACTCCTAGATAGCTCAGCTCCTAATGGAGTAGCATAATTCTTTGCTAATTATTCATTCTTGAAGATTGACTTCGCGTTTTTTTCTCAGTTAAACAGGCAAAATCCGATGCATGCCCCTGCTTAAATTACTACTTAACGACAATCGTCAATGTTTGACTGCAAGGATTTCACGTCTTTCAGATCCTCAAGTCTGATCAGATTACTATTGATTCATTTCCATTATTTCAGGCCCAATTTCTCTTGCTTTTCAATAAATTTTTTTCTGAACCTAGGGACTTCAATTAATGATCTTTCGTGAGTGCCTTCGCCAATTCTTTCTAGATTATCCGAGGCCACTACTTGAAATAAGACTCTTCTCCCCTCGAAGGAGACGATTTTGGCTTTCAAGGTGATCTCTGCACCCACTGGAGTAGCAGCCAAGTGCTTAATGCTGACTAAAGTGCCTACGGAATCCCATGATCTGTCTACAATACACTCTTCCTTGACGAGCAGTCTGCAGGTCTCTTCCATTTCAGATATCATAGAAGGGGTAGATAATACGTTCTCTCCTTCCCACAAGAAACTCGTTGTTTGATTGGTAGCAACTTTCAGATGTCGTTCTTTCTCAACTCCTATCTTGGCTAGGTAACTCATCGAAAATTATAGGAGCCGACAACTATATTATTATCGTTATCATTCCAGTACTAACTGAACATTAGCAGGACTGAGAAATTTCCCACCTAAATATAGCGAAGGAAATATTGTTGCCGCTGAAAAACAATTTGCATCAAACGCATTTTTTGGTTTTTACAAATTACTGTCAGGAATTTGGTAGAACTATTTTCTTCAAGTTATTCGATAAATACATGTAAAAATTGGATCACTACAATAAGGACATAAAGTAGAGACTAAGAGAATAGATATATAAAAATAAAAATAAAAATAAAAATATGAGCTCGAGGTCGTTTATTTAGAACGTCGTGCACCGGAAATTACTGCAAATGCAAGTCCTACTGCAAGGCCAAATGCTAGCGGAACCCATACCCCAAAGCTTTCCATAGAGAAGACGATTACTTGTTTTAGCAGTGCTTCGAACATCACCTATTGGAATATAAGACTTAGTATATTAGATTTACTCAGAAAATCCTTTTGAAATCGTTGCGTGGCATCATTGCAGAGGGTGAAAAGTCATCTTATTAGTCATAAGTTATTCGACCCATGTATGGTGCGAAGTGGAATGAAGTACGCTTTCCTTAAATTACCCTTTCATATCTGGACATGTATATGAAGATGCAGAAGGAGTTTCGGAAATTCTGCCCGAAATGTAAGACTCACACTACACAATCTATTTCAATATATAAGAAAGGTAAAGATAGAAAGATGGCATTAGGGGCAAGAAGACACGCTGAAGACAAGAAGGGCTATGGGGGACAGAAGTTTCCCGAACTCAAGAGAACAGCAAAGACCTCAAAAAAAATCACCCTGAAATACACCTGCAAGAGTTGTCAACGAAAGACCATGAAAGAAGGAATGAGGATCCGCAAATTGGAGATCCAACCTTAGCTAGGTGGTATTTGGTATGAAAAGAAGCATGATCCTAATACCTAAACCTCACACTACATTTATTTTGACTCAATGTAGTCAATGCAATGAAAAGAAAGTAGTATTCAGTCACACTACTGCCGATGTTTACTGTAAAAAATGCGGTGCCATGTTAGTAAAAAGAACAGGATCGAAGGCGGAAATATTGGGCAAAGTCATAAACAATCTGGATTAAGTCGCCCAAATAGCTGTTCGGCAAGTCCTAGATCCTTTGCAGTATTTATATTGACAATGAGCCGTATCTCATTTACAATCGAATAGAACTCCTTGATTGGTCTATCAGAGATAGACGTGTCAAGATAGAACCCACTCACGCCCGTGTAACAGTACTCCTTATTGTCAATATCAAGAAATGTACTGCAGGCTATGCCAACAGATGTTGCAAATGATCTTTCTGTTACTGCCGCTATACAGGTATTCTGAATAGATGGTGTACACCTGTCAGTCAATATTCTGACTGTATTTGAATTAAGTAGAGCCAAATCAGACGGAAATGTAAAAATCTTCTGTTCAGGCGCTGAATTTAGAGCCTTGGACAGGTCCTTGGAAAACCCCAGTCCGTCAGCAACCATCACTTCAATTTTGTTATCTGTTCTGTAATTTCTTTCCAAAAGCTGTGTAGTGTATGGAGAGCAAGGGCTAGACACGCATAGGATCCTGCTAAACTGGCCTGATGAAATCACTGCATGCAAGACGGTTTCAATTAGCGTTTTTCCCCTTATGCATGCTAGTGGTTTTTCAATATTATCTTGAGTAATGAATCTGGATCCTTTGCCACCACACATTATCACAGCTATCATGGTGACATAAAACCCCACATACATGATAGCAAAATCAGACAGGCTAATCTAACAATTTCATTGGAAGCCCCCAGAACATCTCCAGAAATTCCTCCAAAGCTCAAATGGGCAATGTATTGAATTAATCCTGCAACCACAAATGCAACTGCCAAAGTGATGAGACCGTAGTAGCCAGTCACGAGAAACACAATAGCCAAGGTTATCAATGTACTAATAATGAATTTCATCTTATTTTTCATGGCCAAGACAAAGGGAGAGCTAAGACCATCCCAAGCCGCCCTACCAAAATGGGCCTGTTCTATCATCATATATTTTGCAATAACCTCTGAAGTCAATAGGAATGAAAGCAAAATGGCGCCATCACGAATTGATGACAATGTCATAAAAAGGCCTATAAAATATAGAATCAAAGCTGTAGCACCAGCCGATCCTATTGAATGATCACGCATTGCATTTTTCTTTGATTCTCTTCCCCTCTTCACCATCAATCCATCGCCGAAATCAGCGAGTGCATCAGTGTGATGCAAACCGGTTATCAAAGTAATATACAGAATAACCAGAAGGCTTGTTATCTGAGGCTCGAGCGCAATTGAGAGGGCGTACCCAACTAAACCTGCGGATAAACCAATCAGTGCCCCAACTAGTGGAAATAGGTACATATTTGTCGCAGTATATTCTATATCGATGGGAGCTGACGGATTATGTCGAGCAGAAGGGATTATCGTCAAGAATGAGACAACTGCCATAAACGGCTTAAATACCAAAAATAAACCTCCACCAACTTAAATGAGATAGGAGAAGAATAAGAGGAAGTGAAAAAACTATACAGAAAAGCATGGTGGTTACCTTCATAATTTTGATGGCTAGCATACATTTATCAACGGTTAATAATTCGGTCCCTTCACCTAATGCATAGCTACCCATTTTCTCAAGTCTCACTCTTAATGCACCTGCCATAGAACTCATAGGGTATCCTGCATTGATACTAGATGTCTTGTGATGATCGCGAATCAGTATTGCCAGAGAATTTCTCCAATCTGCTTGAACCATATAAGCTGAGATAACCATCAGAAAACCAGTTATACGAGCGGGCAAGAAATTGAAGATAGTATCTAGCTTGGCTGACATCCAACCTATATTTTTGTAGTATGGATCCTTGTATCCAAGCATGGAGTCAAGTGTATTAACTACTCTATAGGCAATACAACCAACAGGGCCGAGAACTGAATAGAAGAACAATGGAGATATGATACCATCGACAGTACTTTTCGCTAATGCATTCGATAGTCGCAGATTGGATATATTCTTCATTCAATCTACTAGTATCCCTCCTGACAATCATTGATAAACTGTATCTCGCTTCATCCAATTTCCCTGCCTCAATTGAGCGAATGATCTGAATAGCAGATTTCTCCATTCCTTTCAATGCTATTGATATCTTTAATAAAACTGCAAACAGAATTATGGTGAGCGAGCAGTCCCGCGAAGTGAACAGATAACGAAGTTAAGGCTATTGTCAGCAGTGCTATAGTAGAAATAAGACCACATGAAAATAAAATTCCTTTTACCTTTTCAATTTTATCTTGCGAAATAGAACTTGCTGTTACCTCACTATGTTTCAAATTTGGTGTTACAGATTCGATTAGTCTTCCGAGCCATGAAACTGGATGGTACCTATTTTGGGGGTCTCCAAACACCAAGTCTAGGAGTATCCCAAGTGCCAAACCACCCCCCAGAAGAACAACCTGATCATAGATCATTTTTTTCTAATTCAAGTATATCATTTGAAATCTTTTCTATGTCGATCATTGGTTCGATTTCTCTTACCAAATTTTGAATCTTCCCATCCAATGTAATATCAAGAGTAGCATTTGTGTCACTTGAGTCTATACCATCAAGAGAATCCTCTTTTGGTAAGTTTAGTCTCACCTTGGCGACTACTCCATAGAACTCCTTGTTTGTCATCTTCTTGACAGTCGACATGGCCGGTTCTAAAAGTGAATTATCGCCAAGAAATTTATTTATCATAAAGCCTTTGACAAGTTCTCTATCGGAGGGTTTTAAAAGCAACATCGTCCCTACGATACTAGCAAAGCATCCACCTCTTTCGATGTCGGATACGATAATAACAGGGGCGCTTACTTTCCTTGCGAGAAGCATATTTGCTACATCATATTGTTGGATGTTAATCTCGGCCGGGGATCCCGCTCCCTCCATTATAACTAGATCATTGTCTTTTCTAAGGCCATCTAGAGAATTAAGAATGATTGGAAATGCATACTGCAACACAAATTTTTGATAGTAATCTTTTGCATGCATTAGTCCATGAGAATGACCCTCTACTATTACATTACTTACATAGTTGCCGTGTGGTTCAAGTAGAATAGGATTCATTCTTACGTCAGGATTTTTTCTTGATGCAAAAGCCTGAACAGCTTGAGCCATTGAAATCCTCCCTGAAGAGCCTTCAATTTCATAAATTTTTGAGGACATATTTTGAGATTTAAAGGGTGCAACTTTATATCCTCTGTCCGCAAAAATCCTACATAACACAGTAACAATAGTAGTTTTTCCCGAACCAGAAGACGTACCTTGAATCATTAAGATTTTTGCTGTCATGGATCCATTGATCTTAAGGCGTCTATAAGAATGGCGTTTTCTATGTGTTTTTTAACAGCCACCCGGATATGCTTTTGACCCATTCCAGTAAACGTTACTACAGTCACGCACCAATATTCCTCTATTGTTTAGGAGATAATTACGCACTTCAGTTGAATTTTGATCTGAAACGTCTATTAAGAAGAAGTTGACGTCAGATGGTATCGGGGAAAATTTCGTCATCTTTTTTAGTTCGTTTATCATAAAATTTCTTTCGCGTCGTATCAGCATTTTGGACTTCTCTAAATATGATATATCCTTTAGAACCAACATCCCTAATTTTTGAGCCACACCATTTACGCTCCAAGAAATGCTATTATCGAGCATGAGGTTTATCAGCTTCGGGTTGCACACACAATACCCTAATCTAATGCCTGCTAAACTAAACGACTTTGTCATCGATCTCAGTATCACCAGATTTTTGTAATCTGAAACCAATTCGATCATGCTATTCATTTTCCCAGTTCCTTCTACTAATTCGATAAAGCATTCATCTATGAAGAGCTTGGTATGTGGATCAATATTTTCAATTATTCTTCGCGCTGATATTGATGATAATATCCCTGTTGGGTTGTTCGGATTACAAATGAAGACCGCATCGCACCCTTCTTTTGATTCTTTCAAAATTTGCTCAGGATCATGTTCCCAATTCTTTAAAGGAATAAATTTGATCGTTGCTCCTGATCTTCTTGCCGAAAGTTCATATTCACAAAAGGTAGGTGCAGAAATTACTACCTTCTTGCGAATGAACGTACGTGCGAAAATGTGGATTAGTTCAGTCGCACCATTACCAATCAATAACCATGTTGGGTCTAGCTCTAATCCCAAGTAATCTAGAATGCTATACTTCAATTCCTTACAGGATGGATCAGGATAAGTTGTACAGAGACTACTTAATTCTCTGCACACGTCACCTAACAAATCCTTTGAAATTCCTAAAGGATTGACGTTGGAGTGAAATCGAGCCTGAACCAATGCAGGATTAACTGAGTAAACTCCTCCATGAAAGCAATCTTGATTTGGCCTGCTTTTCATCATCGAATTCATTCATAAGTCTGATTTCCTCCACCATTATAATGTAGATGCTAGAAATTAGGAGACATTTGGCATATTTTCTATTAGCGGCTTATAGCGTCTCGTGAAAAGAATATTAGTTGTAGTTTACCAAGCCAACTTGATGTTGAAGGTAGCACTAATCGGCGCCACTGGAGCGGTGGGCCAAGAGTTTGTACTGGCGTTAAACAAACATCCGTGGTTTGAATTGTCTGCAGTCGTCTCATCTTCAAGATCAGCTGGAAAAAAGTATGTAGATTCTCTAAGGGATCCTTCTTCGGCAATTTTGAGGTGGCACAGTAGGAACGAAATTCCGGATTACGTTCGCGATATGATTGTCACCACTGTGGATCGTATCAGGCCAGAATCGTTCGATCTTGTATTCACTGCGCTGGAATCAGATGACGCTCTAAAAATAGAGCCAAATTTCGCAAAATCTGTACCTGTCATTAGTACCGCAGCAGCATTCAGATATGAAAGTGATGTTCCCATAATTATACCTGGAATAAATGAAGACCATATTGAGCTGTTGAACGTTCAGAAAAGGCAACGCAAATGGGAAGGCTTCATATGTCCATTACCTAACTGCACCACTACAGGACTAGTGATTACACTAAAACCTATCATGGAAAGTGCAGGTCTAAAAAGTGTGATCATGACATCTATGCAGGCCCTCTCAGGGGCAGGTAGATCACCGGGTGTTGTCGCTTTAGACATTATGGATAATGTGATACCGTATATTCCTAAAGAAGAAGAAAAAGTCCAAGTGGAGACGAAGAAAATACTTGGTAAATTCAATATTGATTCTGTAAGTTCAGCAGATCTTAAAGTTAGCTGTACATGCACTAGAGTACCCGTATTGGACGGTCACACCGAAGCTGTTTTCGTAGAAACAGAAAAACCTCTGGAACCAGACGATGTGAAGCGACTCATGATAAACTTTTCAGATTCAGTTACCATTCGAAAATTACCTTCCGCGCCCAAAGATTACATCATCGTACACGACGATCCTACTCGGCCGCAACCGCGCGTCGATCGAGAGATCAACGATGGGATGACAACAGTGGTTGGGAGATTAAGAAAGGACTCTGTCTTTGACTATGGCATAAAGTATGTGTTGCTGTCACACAACGAAAAGATGGGGTCAGCGAAAGGGGCTGTTCTGATGGCTGAATTGTTAAAAGATAAAGGGATTCTATAATCTTAATTTATTCTTCTAAAAAACAGCACTATATTTTGAAAATAATACATTTATTAACCCCTCCTGATGTAAAGATATCCAAGAGCTTATATATGGGTAGAATCGACGATCTTGACTTAAGAATTCTCAGTGAGCTCTCCAAAGACGCTAGTATATCTGTTCCAAAACTCTCCAAATCAATTAATGTTAATTCCTCGGTTGTATATAGCAGGATTAAAAGACTCCTAAAGATAGGTTTCATAAAGAAATTCACCATATTGATAAATGATGAGGCTCTTGGTTTCAACGTTAGAGACTCTCACTGGAATTAATATGGACTCAAAGATGCGAGATAATGTTCTAAATGAGTTGTTCAGGATTCCAGAAGTGCGAGAGGTTGCAGAGGTGACAGGAAGATTCGACATATTGGTAACCATGAGTTCTAAATCCCTCGACGAGATGCATCAATTAATATCAGAGAAAGTGGGTAGAATCGAAGGCGTGCAGAAGACAGAAACATTTATTGAAATGCGCAAGACTGCAAGAGAATTGCTCTATTCGCATTCAATAGCTCAATAGTCCTGGAATGGCAATTGGACATTTAGATGGAAGTATACGATATTATTATATTTAGTTAAATCATTACTGTCAACGTTGGAAGGACTATAATAAATGGATACCTTGACTACCTCTGCGTCCTTTGGCAGAGCTTTCCGAGATTATTACGAGCTCACCAAACCAAAGATATGGTATCTATTAGTCTTTACTGCTTTTGCCTCCGCTCTAACTGCATCCTTCCTCTTTGACATCCCGATTAGCGCAGGGATGTGGATTCTATTAATTCTCGGTGTAGCAGCAGGATCTGCGGCCGCTGACACTTTGACAGGATACAACGATCGCGACATCGATGCAATCATGGACCGAACAAAAGGGCGTCCAATTCCCTCAGGAAGAATATCTCCTAGAAATGCATTCATTTTTGGAATTATCCTAGCAGCAATATCTCTTGTTTGTTCATGGTTTTTGAATATTTACGCATTCGCGCTGATGGCGTTTGGTCTATTTGATAATATCATTGTGTATAGCAAATGGCTAAAGCGAACTAGCCAGGCCAATATAGTTCTTGGCGGGTTCTCCGGAGGAGCACCTGCAATGATAGGATATGTCGCGGTCACTACACAAAGTATTGAAATTGGTATCATTATGGCGGGATTGGTATTCCTGTGGATTCCAACACATATTTGGAGCCTTGCGCTTCATTCAAGGAAAGACTATGCAAAGGCGGGGATACCAATGCTACCTGTCGTTCAGAGTGAAAAAAAATCTGTTAGAATTATTGCAGTCACTACAATTTTAATGGTTCTTTTCAGTATTTTCCCTTTTTTTATCAACGAGTTTGGGCTTATTTATGTATTAACTGCTAGTGTTTTCGGTGCTGCAATGTTGGCCTTATCACTATGGTTACTAATAAGACCTAGTGAGAAGGCTGCATGGACCGTTTTTAAATTCTCAAGTCCTTATCTGACTGCAATATTTATAGCTTTTATAGTTGACGCATTGTTTCACTAGAATGTAGTTACGTGCTACTGTTCGCACAAGTGCTGTTCGCACAAGTGCTGTTCGCATTCATATGCTAACCGTGCTACAACAACGTGTGCCTCCAGTCCCATGTTCGATATGCTGTATAGGCCAGTAAATTTCCCAGAAGTTGTTTTAGAAAAGTGCCCTCTAGGGAAACCACCCACTACGAATGCGCACGATGGCAATGGGTTTGAGGAGAAAGTGTCACTGACAACCTTTTCCAAGGTCGAAGGAGTTCCAATAGAGGAGAAGCCAATTACTTGCCTTGGTCTGATTGTTTGGTCTATCAATTGATCAAAGGCTACTCCTTCTTTTAATTCTAGCATTACTTTGGTCCCCTCTCTGTTTTTTATCCTCTTATTCTTAAAGAGGTCTGCCATTAACCCATCAAATCTAGAGTATGATTTAGGAAACCGTATTCCTTCTCCTATCATAATGCAGTTGCTATCGATTGTTGATATGTATACTCTGACCTTATTATTTACATAGAGTGGAGAGGACATCACCGCCGCCAATGAGAGATGCACAATGTCAGGCCTGCCATGTTTTGTTAAGGACGTGTCAGTTTTCATTGCAGCATGGTGATAACTCCTATCAAGAAATGTTTCTCTGGGATTCCTCCCCAGTTTAGCGGCATGAGCTCTGACCGCTTGATGATTTCTCAGATTTCTGGGAACCAGTTCCAGTGCGGCTTCTGCGATAACTATGGAGCATCCATATTCCTGCTTCATGCAGTCAGACAGAAATGTAGTTCAGGGTGTCTATAAAATAAATCTATGTACTCTGTCGTGATGGTTGTCCATTTTTTATTGTTGGTGGCAACTTTCAATCAATGCAGTAATAAACTTTCCACTCAAACAAGCAAATTTTTAACTGCCAGCCAACCGCATGCCGTAATAAATCAGTATAATGATTTATCTAGAGCAATGTAGGCTATATCACAATATCATCTAAAAGACGTAAATTAGAAACGGCGAAAGAACGAATAGACATCTTAATTGATGCTGCATTATATTATTCGAAGATAGATGACAGGCTATCAGATGATCAAGCCCGTCTGGCAAAAAAGATTGCAATGAGGGTTCGTACCAGACTACCTTATAACATCAAACAGCTTTTTTGCAAGCAATGCAAAGAATTCATCATCCCAGGAAAGAGTTCAAGAATTAGACTTGGACGATCAAATACGAAATATATCAGAATAAGTTGCTATCGATGCGGCCACATTTATCGGAAAGTTCTGTCTTCTTAATTCTCGAACCAAGTCATTTTGCTTTTTTGTAAGAGTTGAAATGGAGCAATCAGTTATACAGAGCTCTTCAGAGTAAACTGAGAACAATTACTTCGATTTGGGATATAGCCAATCTTACTTGGCCCCCAATGAAGACTTTAATCTAGAATTGAATGAAGTCGATAATAATTTATAAGGAGTTACTAGAGGCTTATACATAGTGTATAATGGCAAAGGTGTATGATATTCCTGCTACAGACCTCATTGTAAAGTTGGCC
>CAWBHQ010000010.1:0-81798 GCA_963788755.1 uncultured Nitrososphaerales archaeon | reverse complement strand
GCTTGGCCAGACACAAGATCATCCAGCACACGCAGCTGATCCAGTACCAGGCAATGAAGACAATGAAACACCAAGAGAAGGCGTGGGTAATCAACAAGAAGGTCATCCATCAGATCACGCAGATACAGTAGGCGGATTTCTTGGAATAGATGAACCCTGCGTAGACTAACCTCTCTCTTTTTTTCTTATATAACTTAATTTAGAAGCCATAAGCAGAATCATAGCCTTCTCACGCAGGTCACAAACAGACAGGATTGCATTTTCTATTATTCTTTCTAAGGCTCCTCTGTATTCATCACTCAAAACCATGTCAATAGGACAGATAACTGACCAGTAACAGATAAGGCTATTATACATTCACAGCCTAGATAACATGTATAATAAAAGATGACCCGTGACTAGTTCAAATCACCAGAAGGACTTGGCAGTTACCAGTCCTTAAATTGGCCTTACCCCGAGGAAATCTACGACATCGCTTATGACAAGTTCCTCAAATTAACAAAGAACACCAAAGAGAGAAAGATCATCTCGGTAATGACAAGGCCTTCTATAGAGGTAATATCGGAAAATACGGAAAGCCAATCCCACATTTTGAAATCCGTATAAATTCAGAAGAGGGGTACGTAAAAGAGAAATATGTCTCTCATATCTACCGTGTTGAAGATTGTTACTCTATTTCTTTTACACAGGAACTTCAGGGAGCTAATTTCAAGTTTCATTCAGTGATAGTCACAACAAGTCGTATATGCATGTAAGAAATGCGGTGAATTAAATTATCTTACTCCCCACACTTTTTGGAATATCACTGACATTGGTACGATGTGTGAGAAATGTGAGACGATAAATACGGTAACATTAGAAAATGGGAAGCTCAAAAAACATGGATAATTTGCGTTTTTTAGGTAGATTTTACATAGAATATTCAAATAGGGAAGATCTTATATACTTCCTTGCGATTTCAATATCATATATGAATAAAAGTAGATTCAATTTCAGTATTACAGCAGGATTTGCCACCGTGTTATTACTAATTGGAGGAACAGGAACCAATACTATTCTTTTTAATACTGGGTATGCTCAATCAGCAACATTAGGAGAACCAATTTTTGTAGAAAAGGGAGCGGATGTAATTCAGAAAGAAGTTGGCCCTAACAGATCAACATACACTTTTACTTCTAATGGAACGATGAATGGTAATGTAGAATACTCTAAAGCAGGGGAGTATGTCAGTGTCTCCAAAGGTAACAATCAAACATTTGATCAGGGGCATGGAGCAATAACGACCAAGGATGGTGAAACGGCAAACTATACGTTCATAGAAGTATTTAATGGTACGGATTATCAAGGGGCTTCAGCATATAGCACAAATTCCACAGGGAAACTATCCTTTTTGGATAATATACTCCTCATATTTAAGGGTGGGGCAGACGAGAGTGGAAATTATGCACTTGAACAATGGCATTGGAAGTAGCGTACATTAACCCTTTTTTTCTATTTCTGCAGCATAGGGAGATTTTGATAGGTGCTAACTAGTAACGCTATCCATGATAACTGGAGGCCTATAATAACTAGGAATACCTACTAAACTCTGGTCTCCGGCGACAAGCCTAGGACAATCGTGCTGGTGCCAGTGGAATAATCGTGCTTGAAGAAACTAAAGTCTCTCGCTTGTCTGTCTGATAAGCACGAGTATTTATATACCTTGTTAGTGGTTTTGTGATTAATGTTAACAAAGTTCATAATTATACTAGTCTTTATATTTGGTGTTACTAGGTTAGGACCGGCTTGGTAGGTATTCAGAATGATCAGAATGGTAGTCCGACTTGGATCATCCATGGCGTTTATAGAATGGATAAGATAGATTCCACCTCACCTACGTTCAATGCAACATTTTATATGATGAAATTAAACGGATCGGAAACGCATACCCATACAATATCAAACTTTAAACTCATTGGCAGTCCAGTAACCAACAATAATTCCACTACGTTCAATGGAACAGCAATGTTAACCATGAAGAACGGTCCTATAACCAATGTTCCAATAAGTATAAGTTTGATGAGCGGGCATGCCTTTAGTATATTGATTGACCCATTAAAAACCGATAATCATTTTGGTAACACCCCGATATATGGTTCACAGCACCTGAACTGTGTCGAAAAACCACAATACTGTAAGTAAGCTTAACCATGAGTAATTTGTGGTAGCGCCCAAGGCTCATTTTCTGGTCCATATTCTATCGAGTGTGTGTTTTTTTGACTCTTGCCAGGGCGGATTCTAGGTCGTCAAATTCGATAGACGAATTCGGTACCGCTATTCCAGATCCTCCTTCTGAGGCAAAACTGATCAGCACTCATCTTTGAGCTTGTGCCTGACGCTCAGGACTTTGTTACTCTCTAACTAATAACGCTCTTAACTAAAAGTTTTAAATCGTCCTCAATCTCTGCGAATAACTGCAGATATCTCTTTCCTGAATCACTGATTTTATAATGTTGAACTACATTATTATTACTAGACGAAAATATACACTAATTCCCGCTTTAGTAGTAAATCTCTGTAGAATTTGAACTGGTTCCAAGTTAACCCACACGTGTATGCTATCTCAAGTGCCTTGCTACCATTTCCTCCTCCCTTGGAGTCAACAATCTGAAGCATCTGCTTGATAATTTCATGACTGTTACGATACTGTGTGTGTGTGCGTCCAAGGCGATATCCCGTCATCCTACGTAGTCATCTGCTGCATAAAGAACGTACATAAGTACCTAAAGGATTATGCAAGATTCTTCTTCTAACTGATTAGCTAAATAACTAACTAACATCTTATCTGTTAACCACTTTAGTATTATACATTAGCACCATTGTAAGACTTCCATCTATCAATCTGTTCAATGTATTTCTGTGTCTTCACCAACTCTAGCCTTCAATGCTCTAATGAATGAAGGATTGGCCCCATCAACAAATATCCTGCAGGAGTTGTCAAACCTGATATCTTACATTACTATCAACTTCAAGACAATGTTTATCATTTCATTGAAGTCTGGTCTTGGGTATTCTTCTGCATACAACACATTAACAATGCCGAGTAGACTTCAGTATCGCGTCATCAAAAAGCAAATGACAGAAGGACTGGTTTCTGTAGCCCTTGCGAAAAATTCAGTGTCCATATTATAGCGGAGGTGAAGTCTGTGATAGTGGAACTTGTAAATGCCCGTCCGGACAGATACTTAGCGACGGAAAGTGTATCGAACGCTCGCATGCCAGGAGAAAAATGAGATCCTGTGCAACGAAGATGTGGTAGAAAGTGTTGAGTTATGGCTTGTATTCTATTATTCCTATTCCACTTCATCTGCGGGTTCAATGTCAGTAACACAAACTGCTTCTATATCGTCGCCATCAAATTGTGGTTCAAGTTTAAACGATACTACGTTGTCTACATCATTTCCAGCTCTGAATTTGATATCTTTTCCAAATTCGACATCTTCCTCATCGGTTACTGGCGTCACAGAGGTACCTTTAAACTTCAATGGCACATCTTCTAATAACGCATTCTTGTTTTGTATATCTACTTCTCCAGGTGATTCGAAGGTTATTTTTTCGACTTTCGGATCGTCACCACATTCTTCTGATTCAGTATCTAAAGCAACATAGTGGTTATGAAAAACTGAATCTCCTGCATTATCTTGTTTCACACTGTCATATACTCCTGCATGAGTAGTTGTTACTATCACTGCTTCAAGGCCTTTATCCGTTATTATCCCATATCCGAATGCTCCCTCATCACCATCTGTAGGAATATGCCCATCCGTTTGTATTTTAGCGCGATCCACTTTGTTATCATTTACGTCTACTGTTGCTGTTTTTATGTTGAGGAAGTCTTCTATTGTTGAGGCTATAACCGGTGCCAAGACTATTGTGCCTGTGGCAAAAACCCCTGGTACACTAATCACCAGTATCGGCAATTCTTTTATCATCAGCCTTTAATCGTATGCTATTTTATTTTAGGTTTTTGAAATATTGTGAAAGACTTCTTCAAGCTCCAAAAGTTAAGTAAAAAAATTATGAAGGATGATAGGTTATCTATATATAGGTTTCTAAGAGGACTAATACAAAGTATATGACATACTCGTCATGAATACTAAGGTCAAGCCAAAATGGATATCTTACTCGAATTTTATAGAAGTATATAACAAACAGTATAATTTTCTTTAAAGTTTTTAGTGATCTCTATAACAAAATTCTATAACAGAATAAAAGCAACGATAACTGTATCTGTAGTGATCATGGCCCTAGCGACTATGATAATGCTATCGCCCATCCTCGCAAACTTAGACGATGCTGCTGCAAGGAAGAGTCAGGTAATAAAGCAAACTTGTTCGAAAAATGCCGGTTCATGCAGTAACGCCAATGTTCAGACTAGTGGGAGTGGGAGGAGTAATACTGTCACTATCAATGGACACGCATACAGATAATGCATTTCGTTCCCTAACTTTTCCTTCATTTTAATTGACTTAGAGAGACCACGTGAGATATTGGAACCCAATGTAGATGCAGTTTTATTATCGCATGCACATTCGGATCATGTCGATTATATCTCTTTTTTGCATAACAAAATTCCAATCTACATTCAATAAGATGCTGAAAGAGTGTCTGGAAGGTGAGGATGTTAGCTTAATCGTTATATATTACTGTGTTACTTCTATTTTAGGAATGAATATTAAAATATCGAAGAATTGTGGAACAATCTCTATTGCTCTAATTTCAAGCTTGCTCATAGTAGTAGCAATCACAGTGGGAATAGAACCCCAGGAAGGGACATCGCAAAACGCAACCATAGATCTAGATCCAGGTGTTTTTAATCAAACTGGCGAAACAGGCTCACAAAACCAGACCCAGATGGCGCTAGCGAATTTGACTCGTGCAGACTTGGGACCCGTCAGAAGTGCTTTGGATTCAGCACGAGATTCGATATTGAATAACTCGAGCCAGGACGCATACAGCTTTCTGAACGACGCGGGTGATGCATTGTTCAGAACCGCTATAGGAGAGGGTCCTTCAGCAACAATGACCATAATAGAAATATCCGAGCCCATACGAAATCATATAGAGAGTGCTCAAAATGCGTTACTAGCTGGCGACCTTCCAAATTCACTTAATGAGCGGAATTCAGCAGAAGTTGAACTGGTCAGAATAACTCAGGGACTGCCTGCTGGAGAAGAGGAACCACCTGCTACCTGCCGGAAGAGGAACCACCTGCTGCCACCTGCTGCGGAAGAAGAGGACGAGGAGTAATTCTGAATATGGATATCCTAAAAGCGTGCTCACCCCGAGTGAGTTGGTACAGTTGCATTAGTCATATAATAGCACCCCATGCTGTTGTGCTGGTGGATTCTGACTGAAGGTGTTAGAACACGCTGGTCGAGCAACCTGTTGTTCTAACGTCTGTTTTTCCCTAAATTGACACAAGTCATGGCATTTATGAAATCTAATCCACTCTTGCTATTGACTAATAACTTTCCCGGTAGTGTTACGAGTTTGGTTGATTACCGTTTAAAATAAAATATATAATCCCAATTATTATATCTGAAAATGTTCCTGGTCAAATCCGAATTCCAGTTGACAATATATTTCGTATCACTTATTCACCTCAAATTCATTTTTGATGGTATATATTTGATATTATTATCAACTTCACTTTTTCGCGCTAATGTCAAATTTATCTAAGCTTGGTCAACTGATCATCGTAGCAACCCATATTATATACAATTCTCGCCTAGCCATTTAGGACTTTCTGCCTAAATATTATTATTATAATCAGAGTGATTTTGGTTCATTTGATGAGTATGAAGACCGTCATCACATTCAACGTGAGCGTCATGATATAATATGTAGAAGAGGCTAGGGCTATTCATCGTCTGAATTAGAATCGTCATCAGAAGAGTCTGTTTCTTGGTTTTCTCCGCTATTCACTGTCGAAGCTGGCGGTGGCGGTGGAGGTGACGGTACTGATGTCCCACTTAATGCGGTCCCGGCAGAGAGATAGGTAATATTGCACTGAAATCAAGATCCGACGTAACATCATTAGAATACTTTTCAGTCTTTTGTGCATTGGTAAGAGTTACAATAGTTGATATTCTGTATTTTGGGGTCAGTTAATGTACTTGCAAGCTGGATTGTGCCCGCTGTATTGTTCAAGATAAACCCCTCTGGAAAAGATGATAGTTTTATTAATGTGCCATTTATGCGATCGTAAATACCCATAACGGCGTTTATTTTCTGCCCTACTATAGATTCATCCCCAATACTGTAATTCATCACAACTTTCACTTGATTTCCCTCTGAATTAATAAGAGGTAGAGCAGTGGCTTGAACGGTAGAGATAGTACCACGTTGTTGGGCAAACAGATCTACTGTTGAAGATAATGAAAAAGAGACGTATATTGATACAAGAAAAACTGTGATGACTGGTTTGTTTATGTTCATAATATGCATTAATTAAATGTGTATATAAGTCTAGGATAATCTTATGGTACGACGACGTGCGAAGATTCTTCTTGGTTCTTGCTCCCGAATCGAATGGTAAGAAGATTTGACCAAGAAAATATTGTCATATTCTTAACTCTTTCTAACCTAAAACAATAAAATTATAATAAATTGGGAACTTATTGAAAGACACTAAAAACTTCAAAATAAGGCTAACCAAGAAAGGTAGGGAGCTTTGTGGTCAGAGGTTGACTGAATAGTTACCAATTCAACACCATAAAACAGGGCTTGTAATCACACTTGAGGAATATTGAATTTTCAATATACTCTTTTCAGAAGGAGGACTTCAAGGCAGGTCATCATCATAATAGTCGAAGATCCTAAAAACTGGTATAGTTCAGTAACGTTCATCAAATATTCTAATCAAAAGTTAGGTAGAACATACTACTATTACTTACTAAGAAGCATATAGGTCGTGTATGCGTATTATCTTATGAATTCAAATGAAAACGATTGTAGCCGTGGCAGTTTTAGCAATATTGGTATCAATAGTTGCAGTCAGTACACTTGTCGTAACAGACAACATAGATGCAAGGACAAGAGGAAGTGACAGTTTAGTGCCTGCATCCTCTAGTGGGTTCAACATCGCCGTATGCGGTCCAGATGCGATACATGCATGCCAAACGTCTGCTGGATAATAGCATCATATAAGGTGAGAACAAACCTTACGCCTCTTTTTTAGTGCCAGAACATCATAGACAACCTGTATGGATCAAAGAGGTCATCGTGACTCGTAGCCTCTTTATCAAGGCTACCCTCTCCATTTTCTACAGCCGTCCGTAACGGCTGTGATTAACTTGCTGAACCAGGAATGAATAGCAACCATGCCATTCTGATATTCCATTAGTTCTTTGCAATGTGCCAACATGTTCTTGTGTTCCTTTGAAAAGGTAACGGGGATAACGAACATATTTTGTTGTAAAAACTCTAGGTCATATATAGAAGGATAGTTCTTTTTTGTAGTATGCAATCTGCTTATCATATTCTTGGTCCTCATCAACCCTATCTTTTAATGCCCAAGTCTTGCCTTCGGTTTTGACAATGGTTTAGTATCAATAATAATACTACTGTTTCGCTGCCGTTGTTGCTGTTCTTATTACGATCCTACTGTGACAAGTTCTTTTGTGACCACAATTGTCTCGTTGGTGATAATGACAGAGACTCCAGCTGGAGGAATGTTATTGATATCTACATCTGTGGCACCCGCTGTGGATATCTCTTGGGTTGAGTTGAAATCTGTGTATGGTTCAATAGAAATATCTCTATCCATTCCATCAGCAGTAAGGGTCAAATTTTGAACTTGCAGTGGAGGATCTTCTAAGGATAGAGTTGACGCATATGTATCTGATGCTCCAATAATAACCGCAACTAAAGACATTCCAATGGTTGTCAGTATTATCATAGTCATTTCCATGCATTTTCCAGGAAGCAGATTCATTTAGGTTTTTCTTATACTACTTTGAGCATTTGTATTACTAAGAGTAGATGTAGTGGCTATGCAAATAGGCCGAGTCCTAGATGAGCAAGCGATATCATTCGTGAAAAAACGATAGATGCTAACTAGTAACGCACTGCTTTAAAGTACACTGACGTTTGGATTTCGTCTCCAAGGCCTGAAGAAAGAAAAATGAACGGTGAAGATGATGATGTATGTTTGATTGATTGCCTCTTATAGTGGCAAACCCAGGATGCTTCTCAAATACCCCACGAGATCGTCAACAGTAGGTCCGTCAACTCCAACTGCAAGCAAGCCACCAACCACCGGGTTTAATATGATTTCTTGATCTTGTGGATCAAGTGTCTCTAAATATGCACACAGTTCTTTGATCGTAGATGCTTGATCCCCAGTAATAGAGGGAATCAACTCCTCAAAGTCCGCTGTCTGCTCAGATGTTAGAATATCAAATTCTGTACATGGAGCTGCACGTGGTGGAAATGTCTGCTGGGATGATAATGCTACTGTGTTCTTATCACCTTGAATCTGTGAGCCTGTGTTTTGACAGCCTACGTTCAATGGCGCCTCACCGTTGCCACAATCATTAACTTGTGAAGTTGCTTGATTGTTCCTATATGCGAATACACTTTCTGTAGTTGTTAAATTTGATATTGCAGTTGTTCCTAGCAACATTAGTGCAGCAATAACGCCAGCAATCACAAACTTAGGATTCCTTTTCCATATTTTGTTATGGTTATGCATGACTGCTAGAAAAAGGGTATTTTAGTTTATCTGAGTTGAGTGAAATCAGGCTTATACATAAATCATATATATTTTCTATTCGCTAGTGCCAGAACTGAAGTGATGTCATTCGTGAAAAATGATACTTGTTGATTAGTAACGTCAATCCATATAGTGTTCTAGACCTTCATTTGAAGTAGCGTACTCAAGGTCCCCGTCTGGTAATATATCCAGGTGAGAAGGAAAATGTTCTGAACAGTAATAATTGGTGCATTTTTTACATTGAGTGGTTGGCTTGTTAAAACAACTGACTATACCGCATATCCCTTCCTTCCTTGACCTACGAGTCCATTCATTTATCTCATTTTCAGTTTCAGTTAGTAGTGACATTCACAATGACAATCCTTGCTGTTACAATAAAGATGTCTGCCTTCTAGGCATCCTAATGACTTGACTACACCTAATCTACTTTTCACCATACTCCATACCGAATCCTAATAGCGGGATGATCCTAATAACGAAGGCCAGCCTTTAGCAGGAGCGAATACCGTCATTTCCTGTTAGCAGATTGTTCCAGAACAGGGTTGTGGACTAAGTTCACAACAACCTTGGGGGAACTATAATACAAGAATCTTATATAAACAGAGTATGTACAATATCTACCTATGAAATGGATTTGTGTTTACTGTAACAGAATAAGGCATCCGATACTTCAATATGATTTAAGGAGTAAGGAGTAAGGTCCTAGAAGAACTACACAAAAACCGAATAAAAATAGAAAAGATGAAGGTAGGGTTTTCTCTTTGACCCTATCCTCTAAAACTCATTCTTTTATCGCAGTTCTAGGTTGGCAACTGAGCACTGGGTATCTGGATCTGTCATCTCCGGCAGGCAAGCGATTATAAACATTTTCTTATTGTCTATGAGTTTTGCTGTGACAGCGGCTGACTTTAACTGCTGAACAATGTCCCCGCCACCTGCAGTCATGTTCCCACCGCCACCTGCAGTCATGTTCCCTTGCGCTGATACCGCTGTAAGGGTGCTACCTGTTATGACAACGCCCAAAGCCATGGCAACAACTATTCCTATCACAATATTGTTTTTCATCATGTGCCGATGGGTAGCATAATATATAAACAAGAATTGGGAATTGGGAATATTGGCATCAACTTTAAAGAGTTCATAAGGAAAAGTGATAATGACAAGAATAGCAGCCAAGAAGCAAAAGTACAGTACCACGCTTGGTAGCCGACAGCTCCTCCCAACCGCCCGACGGCCGACCCGATTAGAGGTGCTACTCACATTCCAGGGAAAAATCTTGTCATATTCTTTTTAGCTAATCCACCTGCAGAAGCCAATAATCAGGTTTTAATCCCTACAGTATATGCATATTGTGCGAAGCTCGCAGACACCGAATAAATCATCGTGACCTAGTCCTTGTCTAACAGACCTTCACTGTTTTCTACTGCAGTACGTAAAGACGTTATGAGTTTGCTGAACCTAGGATGAATGACAACTTGGACCATTCTGGTATTCAAGTAACTGTTTTCAATGAGCCTTAAATCGTCCTCTGTCTTCGCCAAATCTACTGCATGCCTAACGTCTTTTGAAATGATGGCAGATTGGTCGGCAATATTTGGCTTAAATCAAGGTCGGTCCTAACATCGTTAGAGTACTTTTCAGACTTTTCGAAATTGGTAAGTGTTACAATCGCTGATATATTCTGTATGTTGGAGTCTGTTAAAGTACTTGACAGTTGCGCTGTTCCTTCAGTACTATTTATCACAAATCCGCTTGGAAATGATGTTAGCTTTATTAGCGAACCATTTTCTCGATCGTAAATACCCATAATGGCATTTATTTTCTGTCCTATAACTGATCCATCTCCCATGCTGTAGTTTATTCTAACCTTCACCTGATTTCCTTCTGCAGTAGTAAGAGGAAGAGCAGTTGCTTGTTCTACAGAAATCGTATTATTTTGTTGAGCAAAGAGCTCTCCTCCCCTCAATGAGAAATAAGTGTCCATGAGCAAATTTAGTACTGCTACAAATCCTAGTATGAGGACCACGTTAGCCAAAATCCTGTTCATATCGATCCCAATTTCTTCTATAATGAATGAGGGCCGTGTATATCTGCATTGAGCAAATTTAGGCGTTTATTTAAATCTGATATTTTTTCTATTAGATCTCGCTATTTCATAGGCGCTGCTTATTTCTCAATATCTGTAATCTCTTTAGGCACTAATGCCAGAACATCATTGATAAATGGAATGCAGCCGCTAATCTGTTCCTTGGCTTGCTGTCTTAGTACGATGATATCTCTGCTAACTGTTGCCCTTGGTATCTTTAGAATAGATTCAACATATGCTTACATTCTTTATTTATGTTCACATTTGAAAACCTATTAGCTGAAACAATCTTAGATAACTATAGAGAAATCTTTTATAAAGAATGTCTGCAGCAAACAACCCAGATAAGTATGAATGTGAAAATGACACGATCCACAATATTGGCTTTCATCGTTTTGGCGACTGCCATTAGTGTGCCAATATACATTGCAACTACGCCAGCATTTGCGTCACCTACAACCGGAACACCATCCCCTTCAACTGCTCCTGGCGGTGGTACTACCACGGGAGGTGGTGGCGGAGACTTCGCAGAGTTTATGCAATGCCTTGATGCTGCAGGCCCCTCTCCTGCAGAAGAGCAAGTCACAGCATGTTATGACCCAATTTACGGTAGCGGCGCCGGAGACGAAGAGGGAGCTGACGAAGACGGCGGAGATACTGAAGACGGCGGAGATACTGAAGACGGCGGAGATACTGAAGACGGCGGAGGATAGACCTCCCTTTACTTTTTATTCTAAAAATTTAATCGTTCAAGATACTTTTTCGCCTGCCACGGCTGGAAGCTTATTACAGACGACAAGTATTCACTGCGTACGATGAGTATGCACTTGGAGTCTGTAAGAGTCTAGTTCTAGGACCTTTTCCAAGAAGCTTCTATGGCTTGAGTTATGCTACTCTTATCCTCTGCTTTCGCCTTTGCATATTGTATCTGAGTAACGGATATTACATTCTACATTTTTAATACAATATATCGCAAGCGATATTATTTGTGAAAAAATGATATATGCTAACTAGTAACGCCAGATAGTGGATACCAGGAAATTAAATAAGTAGATATATTCTGTAGCAATGTGCTTATTTAGTTAAGTAAGAACAACCCAGTTACTCTATTAGAGTTTTGACAAGTCCCGAAAGTACCAGAGGCAATAATGGAAACTGGCGACCGAACTTAAATGATATAATTAACCTGGGAACGCGGTTCATCGAAGAATATGAAAGGCGTAGACAAACTCCTCCTCCCGATAACAATACGACTGAGGGTTCGGATGCTGTTGAAAGAGACGAATTAATACTTGAAGAACTGCGGAAAGATTATGATAGAGATATAGACTTACGCAAACATACCGAGGGAAAGGCAAACACCATCATAACATTCTCTGGAGTCATCCTTCCTTTCTGTTTATAGAATCATTTTGAATAAGGTGTATCCGTACCACATTATTAATGATTACAGCGAGCATAGAAGGGGACTATTTCTGTCTCGATGGAGAGGAAAGCCATTCAAACATATCCTGAAATACATATTCTGGTATTTGACCATATGAGCTTATCCATTGATTGGAAGGGACAAATGTATGTCCAAGATCTGGATAGACAATAATTTGATGGTCAGGATGATCTACTTCTGTTAATCTTTGTTGCATTAGTAACGCTTGATTAAGGGGGGTTTGGCTATCATTTTCTCCTATCAGTATGAGGATACCAGTATTAGAAGTCACGTTCCCTATCATACTATTGACACTACTTAGGGCAGAAAAAGATTTTCCAATACTAGGGCAACCATAGATGTTCACGCATTTCTCTGACAGCCGTGACGCATTAATGGATGTTTCATTTTCGTATATTCTTACAAGTGCAGGTTTAAGCACACCTTCAATACTAATCAAGTCATCATTCGTGTTGTTTTTTTGTTCAGGCAATGTACCGGTGCGATTATTATCAGTAACGTTAGTCGGGTTAAGAAGAAGTTGGGTTAGGTTCCCACCAACCAAGGTCTGAAAGATAGGATCTTTTGCTGCTTCCTTCACTGATATCTGTCCAAGATGACCTTTATCTAATATGTTCTCAGCATAAAGAAGAGGCTTAGCAACTTCCTGGAAATATATTATATCAGTCCTCCAATTTCCGGCCACTGGAGCCATTAGAATTATATTTCTGACTTTATCTGGGTTATCGACGGCAACTCTTGGAGGAAAGTTAGTCCCTTCACTATGTCCAATCAATGTTGCCTTTTTAGTTGCATTCACTTCAGGTTGTTGTAATAGTACCCGATAAAGCCTTCTCAGCGTTTTGCTTCATATTGTCAAATGTGAGGTTGCCCCATGCATTACTATCTATTATTGTGGAGTTGAGTCCAACACCCGGCTTGTCATATCTAAGAACGGCAAATCCTCTTTCTGAAAGATACTCCGCCATAGGAGAGTATGGTGATATCGCTGAAAGTACTGATCCAGCGCCAGCGGGGCCAAAAAAGAGTACGCCAGGGAATGGTCCCTCACCCACAGCGGGAATGGTTAGCTGAGCATTAGTCTCTAATCCGTTACCAAGATCAATTGTTAGATTTCTATGCTTCACTGTCTCTACATAGGGTTGAGCGTACACATCGGCAACAGCTGTTGTGTGATGATCTAAAGTAGATTCACTGAGAATTGAAACTGACATAGCAAACAAAAATACTGCAATGATTGTTATTGATACATACAAGACGTCACAATTTTTCCTGCGGTAATCCAGATTTAGTGGAGCCACAGTCTTGCATAACTGGAACTTCGTATTATAGTTAGTGCTACTGTTGGCTGACTTTCTGGGAAGATATTAAGTCTTTTGAACCCACATTAAATTGGGCCCAAGGGTGTGTGAACCATTTTTGACTTAAATTTTGGGCTCTAAATCTTAAACAGGTATCCTTCTTGATATAGCGTTCAAATCATGCTCCATTCTTCATGAGAGATGTTATTCAAGTTACCCCGTTCCGGTGGAAATACCTTGCGACTATTTTGGTGGAGTAGTGCTGCTTGACGACAGTTTTGATTAATGAATAGATGAGACATTTCTGCCTACGCCTTAGGCTACATCGATCGTTATTCAGTAACTCTTCTTTGCCTTTGGCATTGTCATAATTCAATGGCGCGACAACAAATGGAAGTGGTATATGAGGCGGAAGTAAAGCATGCAGACGGAGATTCCATGAGAACACTTATTCATTCACTTGTAACCAAATATCATTTGTGCCGTCTATTCATAGATAGTAGTTCGGTGAGTTTCATTAGATCCATATGTAAGGACTATGGAATAGTTGACTGTTTATACGTCGATATGACAAGGGATGCATTATTGCTTACTAGTCGTTTTGGCGGCGAACAATTGATTCATTCAGTTAACTTTAGGACAAAACACAGACTCATGTTAGAACAACTTCATAAAATTATGTCAACACGTCAATTGAGAGTCGACCCAATTTAATTTCCACTTGGAGTTACGTCTCTACGAACGGCAATTAATAAACCCGAAGACATGTGAGACATTGATAAGCGACAGACTTCACACTCGGACAAGTTTGATGCATTAACAATGTGTATGTTATGTTTGAGAGGTAATAATTAAAATGGCATATCACAAAGATCAACTTCAAAATAAAAAGTATCATATAATCTAGAAACATGTTAGAAAATAAGTATGTCTTGTAAAAAGGAATGACTTATCTTGATAACACATTTTTTAATGAATTGTAGGCATGTCGCGCATTTATTAACGGTGGTATCATTGATCGACGATTAGACGACACACTCCGCAGCCCCGAATAAATTGCTGCTACCATTTGTTATTAGTTGTTATTTTGAGCCATATTGACGGGGTATAGAGTACCAACTTTGGCCCGTAGTAATATAAAGAATATTAAGTAATATAACAGATGTTGGATATCTATTAATCATCCCGTAGCATAACCAATTGCTGACACTTTCATTCTGACATTGACAAAACATTTTCGTAAGTGGATGGCTAAACCGCTAGACGGTTTTGGTTTCCATTGGAATGAGTTAGACGGTTTTCGTTTTGAAAGTTATTCTCGCTCTCGTTTCATTCCAATCTATCTTGCTCTCGCATTCATCACAGTAATAGTAATCCGTTATATCTCTTGATTGAACTTGCTGATATAGATCCAAGCACAAACAGGGTGGATAGATGCAAAGTGCACATCTAATAGGACCTATGTATAGATGTTCACGCTTGACGTAAATCAGGGGTCCGTGGCATGGTATCGAATAAACCAATTATATACCAAAAGATATTATTGGAAAGCCCATGGTAAAAAAAGTAGGTGTTATCAATCAGCTACGGCACCTGGACAGCAGTCGTTAGCTCAATAATTTAATGCAATTGAGTCTGGCTCAGTGGTATGTGAGTCAGATTTCACCTAGACTAGCCTGCTCAACCTAGACTTACTCCGTTTCATATGCTAGGATAAATAGATAGTTAAACCGTCCGTATTCATCTTCTGTCATCCCAGCGGCTCATCCAATATCTGTTAACTTGGTTCATTTTCAAGATATAGACTTAAAATCATCACCGAGAATGCATTACGAACAGATATGGTACAGAAGAAAACTAAGCGAACGTCCGCGGTACTGCGTAAGAAAATGGTTCAGTACAGCGTTACGTCCAAAAATTTGGATGAGTTACGACGTACGCTGGTAAAAGACGATATACCCAAATCAAAAAAGAAAAAGAAAAAGACATCAGAAGCTTAATAGCTTAGTTAATGTTCATCACTGATACACAGAATATCTTGGAGTTAATCGGTACCATCATAGTAGCGGGTGCATTGGTAGTCAGTATAGTGACATTTTACATAACTTTCAAACGCGGTAAAGATGCAGAACAAATGAAAGTTGCCCATGATATTGTGAGGGATTTATCAGAAGCTGAAGATAAGATCCTGAGTACTAGTCAGGGAAGCGATAAATGGAAATTAAGACACCTACAATATCTTAATGTAATTGATGCATCTAAGCTTAATCCCACTCTCATAAAGTGAGATTACAAACAGCATATGTTAATTTTCTAGTTATCAAGAGACGCGATATCGGCCTATTAGTTTCAATAGGTTG
Organism: uncultured Nitrososphaerales archaeon; assembly: GCA_963788755.1. GTDB lineage: Archaea > Thermoproteota > Nitrososphaeria > Nitrososphaerales > Nitrososphaeraceae > TH5896. Next base: position 65,846 of record CAWBHQ010000010.1, on the reverse strand, counting down.
CGCTCAGATAATAACAGATTGTATGAAATTATTTTCTTGAAGCTGACTGATTAGACGAAAATTACATTGTTACTGAAAACGTATCAAATAAGAATCTAATTATTCTTTTCCAATCGCTTTCATTCTCGTATCCACCATTGAGACGAAATAGACTGTCGGTTATCTGGAGCATTGGTCCCATCAATGATAAATAATGCCAGATGAATAATAGAATATGAATGATCAAAAAGCTGTTATTGTTACAGGCAGCTCGAGTGGAATTGGATTAGAATCTGCACTATTACTAGCTCGGAATGGTTACATTACGTATGCTACAATGCGTTCTCCAGAAAAAGATACATCAATAAAAAAAGCAGTACAGAATGAGGGTCTCCCCATCAGGGTTGTCCAGTTAGATGTTACTGATGATAGTTCGGTGAAGAATGCGGTAGATCATATAATTTCTGAAGCCGGCAGAATTGATATTCTGGTAAACAATGCAGGTTATGGACTCGGCGGGGCATTAGAAGATCTTGTAATGGAAGAGATCAAGTCTCAGTACGAAACTAACCTATTTGGACTGATAAGAGTTACTTAGGCAGTTCTGCCTACAATGAGAAAACAGAGATCAGGTAGAATTATAAATATAAGTTCGGGTAATGGTATCTTTGGTTTCCCTGGAATCTCAGCTTATGTTAGTACTAAGTTTGCCGTCGAGGGTCTGAGTGAAGCTATTGCATATGAATTAGAACCGTTTGGAATAAAAGTGATCTTGATAGAACCTGGCTTTGTTAGAACTAACATTTTACATGCGATGGTCGTAGCCAAAAAAGCGCAAGACCCGGCATCGCCATACTTTGAGATGATGCAAAAAATAACGGCTAATGTGAGTGAACTAGCAAAGAATGCATCTCCTGCAGAACTAGTCGCAAATATTATCCTGGATGCTGCTTTCGAATCCAAATCCCCGTCTTCGATATTTGGCAGGTAAAGATGTAGAATCCTGGGCTGCAGGCAAGAAAAATATGGATGAGCTTGAATTCTATAATATGATCAAGAGGGTTTTAACCTGAAAAGCCGCTACTTATTTAGAAGACACTACGATGACTATTTCGGACTCCATAGATAGAATGTTTCTATTAATTTCAATATATATCTAATAAAAGCTCCATGCGTTGTATTGCATGAGCTCTGTCATCTGAAAATCAGAGGGCATTCCCACCACTATTGGGCTCTTCTGTACAGATATATGCCAAACTACCAAGAAAAGATCAATTGGCTTAATATTCATGGAAGATCGATGTTGAACGATGTTGCTTGTCTTGACTGACAATAAAGTATCAAAATGATTTCCCTAGGGGGCACTGTCAATATCTGTCAGGATTATCAGTCAGAATTGTCTAAAATTGTCTAAAATGAAGAACAACGATCTGTATCCGTGCATCACGATGTTATCCTGTTATTTAGACCTATTGATAGTCAAATTAAAACTGAAATATCAAGATGCTCATAAATAACTATGGTAAAAATCGTAGAAACAGATGAAAGAATAACTCTTGAAAAACAATTAGATGAAGATGTTGGACCAGTCGTCGTGATGAACAAGTTCAATGTAGATCCGCAAGAAGTTGATGAGTTCCTACAGGTATTCGCTAAGACTACAGAAATATTCAAACAGCAACCCGGATTCATATCCGCCCAGCTGCATCGGGGTATTGCTGGAAGCACCACATTCGTTAATTATGTCATTTGGGAATCTGCAGCTCATTTTAAACAGGCATTTGATAGACCAGAGTTTAAATCAAACATGGCTAAAGTTTTGCCCAATACTGTGATGTCTCCGCACTTATTCAAGAAAGTAGCAGTACCGGGGATTTGTGTAGACTAGATCTTTATCATTTCGAAGACTATGTAAGTTGAATTTGGACATCTTATATCTAGAAGAGTCGCTTTCTCGAATGATGATATTATGGCACGCTAACTTACATGGCACATGATATTAAGTACAAATAGAACTATACATCAAACTTGGATTTGGTTATTCACAGAAATTTTCGTATTCATTATACAGATAGATGGTCGGTATACTATATTCTGGCGACGTCAAATCTATTACACATTTTTCTTCTAAGAATGCTTTAACAGTGTTTGCATAATATTCATACTCTTTTCTCACTTTCTCAACTGATATTTCTTTGAATCCACCGTCTTTTCTTAATTGTCTCAGTGAAATCAGAGCCAAATTAAGCAGTCCTGATAACTCGTCAGAAGTCGTCAATTTGTTTATGAGACTAGTGTCTTTTGTAATTCCCTGAAATACTTTCTCAAAAGATAAAATTAACCATCTCTTGTAGTAGGCGTAACTCTTATCATCCGAATCGGGTATTTTGTTTGTACTAAAGATTAGTTTCGCGCAATTTCTACAACTGAATGGCTTTCCATATTTTTCCTGAGCTCTGACAGAATCTCCCGACACAAGAGTCTTAAAATAGCCTGTCGCCAATAATTTCTGAGACTTAAGATCTGCAAAAGTATTTACCAGTTTTCCGAATAGATCAGCTGAAGAAAATCTATCATTATCCAGCTCTTGAAGCGGTACATGACTACAGTTTTCCCGACCAACAAACGCTTCTAATAGCTTGATAAAGACTCCCTTGCCATTATCCCCGTTTCCGTGTAACATAACAGCTTTTTCGTATATTGCAGTTCGGTATAAAGTATATCCAATTATTTCTAGTGCTGTTAGAACATCTTCTAGATGTAAAACTTCGGCCAGATATCTCCCGATATTTGGACATCTACTTTTTGGGTTGTATACTAATGGTAATTGAACTATACTTAGATAATCTGGCGAATGATCTTTGAGTTCACATGTCCAAATATTTAGTAGCCCATTCTGAACATTGATTATATCGAGATTGTTGTCGAATTGATCTCTATCTACATATGTTCTTCGTTTGATTTTTAGAATAATTTCATTTACTTGAAATGTTTTGATATTTGGATGTAATATCTCTACATACTCTTTGATTACTCTGTCACCAAATCTATGATACACTCCTGTATTGATATCATAATAGTAGATTTCTTCATTATCTCTCATGGTCTTAAGAGAATATTCGGTCATGACTTGTTCAGTGAGATTAGTGACCATATCCTGATCAGTGTCTCGAACAGAAATCATGTCTACAATTTTTCTAAGAATGGTTTTTGCATATGCTCGACCCCCATCAACAACATTTTCCAGAACTGAGAGAAGATATTGATATCCGCTGACTTCTTTTCGTTTCTTCTGATATGTAGAATGTAAAATTAATAACCGGCTATCTCTTTCTTCGTCACCAATAGACAGTTTTTGTATTAATAAGATAGATGACTCGATTGCGACTTGATGCTTGTGCAATAACCCAGACAAACCATATATTATTTCATCTCTATAACCGGTTCTGTACCAGGGCGATATCGACTGATATACTAAGTCTATTTGGGCTTCATTTAGGTTGAAATTCAAGTTACATGTATTTTCTTCTTGGTAATAGTTTGTATTTTTATAATCTTTAGGTTTTAGACAATCTTTGAGAGTATCTAATAGTAAATCATACATTCCGTCAAATCTTTTAATCTTGTCCATCCCAATCTTTTTGTAATGGAAATTCGGATAATCTCGATGTCTACTCCCTGGTAGAGTTATTAATCCAAATTTAGTCTTAATTTCAAATTCTAATCCAGGTTTACACTCACTGGTAATGATCGACTTATGCTGCTTGACAGATAACCAAAAAATATGTATACCATACTTCTTCTTTGTTTTCGATACAAAAGTTGACTTGCAAGCTCTATCTATGAAATAGCAATCTTTTCCATTCCTATCAATGAGTCGGCTTAATATAGTATAGACTCGTTCACTATCTATATCAAGTGCATTGAGATATAATTGACTGCCGTCTTTGGTTCTGAGATGGGTCTTCCCAAGTAATGTTGCTACATTTTTAAATCTATAAGCTTCTTTTATGAGTCTTTCTTCATTCCAAAATTCTGGATGATTACAAATATAATTTACTGGTTCCGCTTTTCCATTCTTCGATTCTTGTATGCTAACTTGTTGTTCTTCGATAGTCAGTAGCCCATCTACATTTGGAGTTTTTCCGTTATCACAAATTGGAATAAGATTGAGACCCATATGCAAATATTGAACGAGTTCACAAGATTTATGTTCTTGTTCAGTACTATTATCCATAGACGTCACCATTAACCAGGATCGATGTCTCAACTGAATCGGATGAGTTGCATTCATCCAATTTTTTTTGTCTTAATTTTATACAATGGGCAAGTCTAGAGAATATTACAAGATTAAGATAGTCTACTAATACACATAGAGTGTCGATACATCGATTAGTAGTTTCTATCTGAGTGTTGTAAGAATTTTTCTCTAGATTTTCGAAAGTGTCAATGATGTACTTCTGTATATTAGAAAAGTTTAGATCTGGGAAATACCAACTTTTGATTTCGGTTGGAAATGCGTTAGTTGGAGTGTAGATGCCATCGACTTGTATATTTTTTAAGTATCTTGCATTACATTGATTGGTCAGAGTACGAACTGATATCACAATCTCGTGGGCTGAAGCTTCAGTTACTTCTGCATTCTGTAAGTTATTGATATGAACTAATATCTCTGTAGCAATTACAATAGGTGGACATTCAGTTGTTGTTGCACTATCCACTAACCTGCCCTCGCAGTCTATCTGCTAATTCTACGAGCCTACCTACAGCTATGTTTATGGAATCGCCTGCTAATCCGTATCTCTTTATCTTGTAGTAGTTATCCACAGAAATAGCTATCATTTTTCTTGGTTTCATGTTCTATTGTTTACAGTTTTTACTATGTAATCACTGTTATATAAGTTTATTATCGTTGATTCTAGACGAATTAGATTATAGAATATTGATCTATGGTTAATCTCTGTAAACTTAACTTCCGATTTATTATATACTATCTCTAAATCAAACAGAAAATTCTGATTGATTCTTTGGGTTATCGCTGAGCAACGAATACCGCGGCATGAGAAAAGTCTTATTTCCTATTTTTTTGGCTCGAATGCATCACTTTTAAGACGCTCTAATTCAGGGTGCTGTCGTATAATCGTCAGCATCGCATTTTGTGTCTTTGTCATTATTTGATCGAACATGTTATCTATCATATAACGCATGTCTCTCATTTGTTTGTCCTGTAATTCTTTTTCTCTTTGCAATTTTTCTACGGTTATTTTCATCGAATCCTGCTCAAGTATTTTGCTTACAAGCTGTGCTTGCAGCTGTTCGACTTTTGGTACGTTCTTTAGTTTATCTTCATAATCGACAATTTGTTTACGAAGTCTGAATTCATCATTAATGGTTAGAGCATCTACTGCTTTCATATATTCTAGTCGAAGCTTGTTGTTGGAGATTGCATTCTTTTTGTCGTAATAGATATCATCCAGCTTAATGCTGTGCCCCATCAACATTTCTTTGAATTTTGGATCAACATTTGAGTTTATCAATGTGATATCAAAGAACTTTCTTAGGGAATGATCTGGTTGCAATTCTTCGAATGGTAGTACCGCTTTTCGTACCAAAAGCCGCATTTGATTATTTATTGTTCCTGTAGTTAAGCATTTGGGTCTATTCACTCTTTTATTGAATATAGAGTACTTATCACGTATGAGTATCGAGTGTTCATTCAGTGTCTCTCCCTGCTTTCTTCTTTGTGCCAAGTACTCATCGATAGTTGATATGCATTCTTGAGTCACTAACGTGTCATATGTTGATTTTTTGCTTTTCCCGTAAACTGTTAGGACGCCCAAACCATCATCCATTCTTTTGAGTGATTTTAAAGTTAGATTTGGAATGGCTCCAACCCTAATACCACTTGAAGCCATTAATAATATAATACATCTATCTCTCAGATCTGCAATAGATAATAGTTTTGAGATCTCATCTTTTGTATATGATCTATAATCATTTGTTACATCTTCTGGATAGTATCTGGATATCTTTTTCCACGGCAAACTTATCTCCTGTTCATCGAAGAAAGACTTAACTCCCTTAACATACGTCTTTATACTATTAACTGATGTCTGCCCGCGCTTTGGTTTGCCCGCTGAATTCTTAGCCGCTTTTTTCATATTTAGAACGTAGCTTACTATCATTTCTTTGAGATCTTTTGAGTCCACTTTAAGTAGTTGATCCGGACTAGTACTATGGAATTTACAGAATTGCAATAAGTGAACTGCGTACGCTTTCTTTGTGCTAGGCGATCTCAGCCCGTCCATCCATAGTTGACATGATGGATATTGAGATATGATTTTGATAATTGTCATCCATACAGAATACTCTCATAGATAAATAAACGTAACATTTATAGTGGTTACGGGGCGTAAACCAATATCTTTTGAACAATTTGTCAGAGATTATGCTAGTTCTTTCAGGTAGAACAAAGAGTAGTTTAAGCAATAGATATGCCTTCTATGTCCTTGAACCAATATAGTTAGGGATTAGGGAATCCACGCATAAACGGAGAAACCTGAAATTAGTAGGAAGATTGCTGATTCATGTAAAATGTACAGATAGTAAAACAGAATACATGCAACCGGTCAAATTATTCGTCTCTCAATCCCATATTCTAAGTCCTAATTCGTTAAAGAATGGTTAGCCAGTGAATCATGAAATCAAAAACACACTAATCAAATCTATATAGTAAAAAACTTTACACTATCTCAATTTTTTAACAGGTGATGCATAATTACAACAGGCAAAACCACAGAGTAAGGGATTCCTTCTTACCCACGTCGGCATTCATGCATTGTTTAGTCTACAGACTGGACCAAATAGTAGGTTAGGTAATAGTGTTGCCCGTCCTGCGTTTAGCCTTGTGTGGGACAAGCCTAACCTATTTGTAAAGAAAATTTTAATAATTATAATGAGCATTTTACTTTCGATATATGAGATGAGATTCTTAATACGTGCAAGGATTCCTACGGAGGCAGGGAATAAAATGGTACAGGACCCAAACTTCTTGAGAAAACTTGAAGAATATATAAACAAAGTCAAGGCTGAAGCAACTTATTTCTTTGAAGCGGATGGTAATAGAATAGCTGCCTTTATTGTTGATATACAAAGTGCAGACCAGATTCCCATAATATCTGAACCGTTGTTTAATGGAATGGATGCTCATGTGGAGTTGCACCCAATAATGAGCCTTGATGAACTAAAAAAAGGAATACCACAAGCTATAGTTGAAGCAAATTCCTACCGTTACTGAATTATAATCTTTTTATAAATTTTAATCCCTTTTCAATTATTCTGGTGTATTTTCCTTTTATTATATGATTATTTAAAAATAAAGCTAATCCTATCATACATTGCACAAATCGGTTAATAAAATAATTTGCAGGATTGGCCCGTAAATCATATCCTCATCTATATGTTTCAGATTTCATTTGTTATATTCTAAGTTTTCGATTCATTTCGTTACCAATTTAAATACATGATTTCCATTATTCGTTCTAAAATAATGTAATATCCAAAGCATTGCAAGCGACTCGAGAAGTCTGGCTCCTTCAATTCCGCCTATATCAATTGTTTGCCATCCAAAAGGAGTGAGTATGCTATTTATTACCATATTTTTGGCTTCCTCATTGTTACCACAAATAAACATTGTAGGCGGTCCACAAGGAAAGTCTGGATGTACCATGTGAGGGTTTCCTACGATGTTTAATGTTTTTATGACTTTGGCATTTGGCAAGAGTCGTTGAACAGTCTCACCTGCAGAATCGGTATGGCCTATTGCTAATTTTGGTGGCATTCCTTTAGAGAAGTCTAAAGTGAACTAATGCAATACTTTATTAGATTGAATCTATATGGAACTGAATTAATGCAAAGACGACGGGCTCAACAACGACAATGGGCGCAACGACAAATCACCTCGGAATCTCCTAACACTCGTATAATTAACGAGTACATAGATGCGATGCAAACGGAAATCAATCTAAGTAAGAATTACAAATTCCTTAATACATGGGCGTTAACCAATTTATCACACTTTCATAAGGATAAATCTTTTAGACAAATGAAGAGGGACGATATCATCGCTTATCTTAACAGTCTTAGAAAGAGCGATGAAGAAGATCCGATGCACAAGTGGATAGGAACATATAATACATATCTTGCATGCTTAACGAGGTTTTTCAAATGGATTTACAATTCAACTATAGAATCCAAGAATAGATTAAAACCTGACATCATTCAAAATATTCCCAACTTAAAAAGGAAAGAGCAATCAATTTACAAGCCATCTGATTTGTGGTCTACAGAAGATGATTTGCTATTTTTAAAATGGTGTCCAAGTAAGAGAGATCGATGCTATCATGTAATATCTAGAGATTTGTCCGCGCGCCCACACGAGATACTAGCCCTAAAGATCAAAGATATTGTATTTAAGAACGTGCAGAATAAGCAATATGCTGAAGTTTTGCTAAATGGTAAAACCGGAACCAGGCACATACCTTTGATTGAATCAATACCCTATGTTAAGGATTGGTTAGATAGTCATCCACGGAGAAACAAACCAGAAAGTTATTTTATCTATAGCAACGATCGCCGGCAATCTCATAACGGAGAGTTAACAGTTAGGGGTTTACGTGGTATATATCGTCAGTATAGGAAAGACTTCTTTCCTAAATTGCTAGACGATCCAACATTGTCCGATACTGACAAAAAACATATAAGAGATTTGTTAAAGAAACCTTGGAACCCGTATATAAGAAGACATTCTGCCTTGACTGAAAAGTCTGTATTTTTGAAGGAACACGTGTTAAGACAGCATGCCGGATGGTCCCCCAGATCTCAAATGCACTTAAAGTACTTACATTACTTTGGAAATGAATCTAGCGAAAGTATTCTGGAAGCCTACGGAATAATAACAAAAGAAGACAACCAATCAAATTGTCTCAAATCAAAACAATGCCCCAACTGTAATGAACCGAACAAACCTGACAGTCGTTTTTGCGCAAAATGTAGATTAGTATTGTCGTATGATGCCTACAATGAAACAGTTGAAGAACAAAAGAAAAAAGAAGACAAACTGGCAGTTATGGAGGATAAGTTTAATTTAATGCAATCACAGATGCAGTCAATACTATCAATTATGGGCTCAGTAAATAATGGTGAACAGAAACGAGAGATAGCAACGAGATTGATTGAAGAAGGAATTTATGAAGCATGATTCACTCATGTTCGTGTCAACCTTGTAGTCAAAGGTCGCCGAAAGTTAGACTATCATTGAATTCAAAAGATTGTAATCTATAGTATTTTCTTCCCATATTCTTGGGGTTATTGACTTTTCTTTCTATCTCTAAGCGAAGAAATTTTGGGTATATCGTTTCAACTATCATATCATAGATTGAGGAACATTCTTTAGCCAAATCTCGGTATTCAGATTCCAGATTTATGAATTTTTGTTGTAGGTTACGGTCTATGCTGTATAAAAGATCCTCAATTTCTTGCCTATATTCAGCGCTTGATTTTTTTTCATTTTCTTCGAAATTTTGATAAATGCGGATCAAATGTCTATTGGCATTTATGTCGCCCCAGCCGGATTCATAATAAATTCTCTCCAGAGGCCTAGGCCGTTTAAGATTCTGCCATTTAAGATGAAGTTCCATCATTACAGTATTTTCTAATAACTGGGAGCAGTCTGTGACAAATGATTTCCACCGAAGATCAACAAGTTTATACCTGGGCCCATTCCTCGAGAGTTCCCTAATTTTACTTACAATTTTTTCTCTAATCAGGTTATTGAGACACTCTTGAATCATTTCTTTGTCATCTTCAAGTCGAAGATAGTAAAATGCATGACCATCATATCTTGCATTAGTAATATCAGCAATTGATAAACCTGGATATCTATAATTTTTATTGGGCGTTTCGATGGACAATACACGCATTATTGTGTAGTAGATCCTGTTTCGTTTTAGTTCAGTTTTGAATCTTTCCTCACTTGATTTAGCGCGCTTCTTCAATTTCTTATATGAATTCTGTAAACTGGAACATTCTTCATTGAATTCAATGTTCAAATTGCCAAGTCTTAATTGTTCATGGGTTTTGTTAGATAAGAATAAAGGTAATTTTTTACCACGTTTCCACTTGCCTCTCTTTTCAGAAATATATCCTTCGTCTAATAACCTCTGGATATGAAATTCATATACCCTGGTTCCTAGTTTTCTACCTAGATAATCATTACTTTCTATGATGCGCTTCAATCTCCTTCTTGATATATTGTTACTTTCACAATTTAGAAGGGATTTACAAATGGCCTTGTCAATTCTATAGTCATACGTTTTCTTTTTCAAACAAAAAGTGCCCTCCTTTAAACCAATAGACTAGATTAACAATATTAACTGTGATGACTAAGTTAATTCGAGTTAAAGACCACACGTATGGTGAGTTGGCTAAGAGAGCCAAATGGTCTGAAACACTCGATGAATTAATAATGAAATTGCTTGAACAGCAAGAAAAAGAGGTGTCCCAATAAGTTAATGGAGCGCAATCAAGAGATACAAGACTTCGTTATTGAGCAATGCATTCCGAATTGTGAAACATGCCCATGCATTTGGACTAACAGGAATATCAAGCACCGGATCATTTGCAAATGTAGAATATGTGAACATGGTATCTCGGTAAGAAAATGTCATGAGAAGATATGCAAAGGAGAACAATGAAATGGTATGTCGGAATTCCAAATCCTCAACTAAGCAAAGACTCACCGACGATTCAACTCTTGTTGAGGACGATCTTGAACGGTATCTCCAGAAAGTGATGAAGGAAAATCAAATAAATTTGAAGGAAAAATTAGAGCCAATTTTTACTGCCGTAAGAACTCAACCAAATAATGGCAATACTAATGAAGATGTAGCCAGAAAGTATGAGGCTTTTCTGCAAAGCATCATCCAAGTAATGAATAACAATAATATAATTAGTATGGATGTCGGCTATTGCGTTGATCCTCATTCATATAACTCTCCTAACTACGCAACCCTTGAACTCAACTCTCGTGGTTTGTTTGCAGAATATTGTGACGAACCTAAAAAAATTGAAAATGTGACAGACGTCCTGTCTGATCTTCATGAACCAGAACTTATTCTTAGAGAGCTCATCGATCGGATTGCAGGAGAGACTAATACAAACAAGAGTATAATTGTCCGGTTGGAATCCTGTCTTGAACTTGTTGAGAAAGCCGTAAGGAATTCAAACATTACTTCTACTGAGCCTGATGGAAGTATGACAAATGATAAGAATAGTCAGAGTGTTCGATGACAGTGTGATGACAGTGACAGGTTACAGGGTACGTAGACTCAGTTATTGTGGATTATATGATAAGCTTTGAGCAAACTCACAGAAGCCATGATAATATACATGCATTACTTGGTCTATGACGAACAAAGGCCAGTTTCTTATATAGATTTCATGAAATTTGAAGTAGACGAAAAGAAGTTCCGAATGTCGCATGGTACGTTCCGAAATTATATCTCTTGTCTAATAAAAGAAGGCCTGGCCGAAGTTGCATACAAATCAAATATCACCTTCTATACCCTTAGAGGAGTAAAATTCGGAAAAGCTAGCAGAATTACAATGACAGGTAACCATACGGGGGTAGCTAGTTATCCAATATCAGTATCGTCAGCAGAATCAATGCCTGCATCTATTTCTTCTAATCCATTATACAGAATTCTCAAAGATCTCCCATTAGACCAGAGCTCGGTCCATGACATCCACTTAAGATTTGTAAGTCCACAAATCTATGCTATTATGTATTCGTCTAATTCCAAAAGGAGCTTTGGTTCCAACTATACAATTAATTCTAGAAGCAAGGACATATTGTTGCCATCTTGGAGGATAAGAGATTTACTGGTCAAGGTAACTATTCATAGGACTGATACTGTGAGCATCATGATAGGATGTTCCCTTAATCCTGTTACCCTGGACATTAATGGTATCATCAAATTAACAAATGCATTATCTATAGTTGAAGAAAGAATATCTAGACTAGTTGAAGGATCTCGTAATGCCCATGGTTTTGGTGTGATTGATGCGAATGTAAACTTTGATAGTTATTCACCTAGTCGACGCAGTTACAATAACATAATTCCTCCATTTTCGGGATGGACTGTGACTATGTGGCATTTCGGTGCTGATGCCTTAATCGAATATTCTGGAGAGAAGTTCTCTGTTACCTGGGAGACTGCAGAAAATGTCCTAGTAAGGGCATACAGCAAATCGATGATTGACAACAGGTCGAGAATCAGACTAGAACGACAAGAGTATCCAAGAACTACTCTAGTTGATGCGATTGAGCAGAAAATTAACGACAATTGGAGGTCCAAAAACCATGGCTATGACACAAGATGAAAGACAGAATGATGTTGAGGGGAACACAAATTTGAGTTCCGCTCCATTTTCACCATTGAATACAGTTAGATTTTCTGTAGTTCTATTTTCGATACGTGACGGGACTGATGATTATTCTTGTACCTTTTGTGGTTTTAAAACTTTTGAAAAAAATAAACTTGATAACCACCTATGTTCAAATCATAAGCAAGAGCTTAAGGAAAACTATTTTGAACTGTTAAAAGAACTTCTACTATTACCCACAAAAAATTATCAAAATGTAAATCCAATTCGATCTATAGATGAATTCTTTTCTGACAATATCGAGCTTCCCTTGCCTGATCATACCTTGTCTGAAAGTCCTTGTCGAGACATGATTTGCAAACCATCCATATTTTACTGCTGTACGCTTCATCCACATATTGAAAATATTCAGTTATCCACAATTGAGCATCACTTCAAATATGATTTTCCGCTTGTTCATAAAATGCTGTTAACAGAAGGACAGTATCCATAGAACAAATGCTCTCTTCTAACCGGAGGTTCTCTTAGCGTATGTTTGGGGAGCATCTTTTAGAAAAAATACTTATTGATTCCGTCATAATAACGAATAGGACTCGAAAGGATTTTGGAGATATTAGATCACTTGCTGAAAGCATTTCTGCAGTTGGATTGCTCCAGCCTATAGTAATCAATGAAAATAATGAACTTATAGATGGACAGCGTCGAATCAAATCTTTCATTCAGTTGGGAATAACAGAAATTCCATTCTACCGAGTTAGCCTCGCACAGATTATCCTAGGCGAGTTTCATGCTAATTCGAACCGGAAAGATTTTACTTCGTCTGAAAGGGTGGCCATATCTAAGGCTGTAGAAGAATTCTTCAGCAAAAATTCTAAAGGTGTGGGAAGACCAAGAAATGTTCAACAATCAGACAAGACTATAATCAAGGATAGTAGGCTATCCCCAGTTTTAACAAATGAGCGAAGCGAAAATAATGTGGTCAAATTGACCACATATTCAAGCAGGGTAAAGGATAATGTTTCAAGATACTTTGGAATAAGCCGCAATACTCTTGAGAAAGAAAAAGAGATAGTTGCTGCTGGAGAACATAATCCAGAATTATTTGGCGAACTCGTAAAGAAAGTAGATCTGAAGAAAATCAGCGTAGATAAAGCTTTCCATGAGATACAAAAACAGATTAAGAAAGACCAGATTTTAGCATCAATTAAAAGTACAAATAATAATTCTTCATCAAGTAACGTTATTCTGTTGCATGGAGATTTTCGGCAGCTATCAAAAACCATTCCAAATGAATCGATAGAACTAATTTTTACAGATCCTCCCTATGCTGCTGAATATGTACCTCTCTATGAAGACCTTGCTGTTATAGCACATGATGTACTAAAAGAAGGATGCAGCCTAGTAACGTATGTTGGACACTGCGCAATTCCTAAAGTCATAGAGATAATGGAAAATGCAGGCCTAACCTATTGGTGGCCAATTGCAGTTGTTCTTTCTGGATCCTTTGCCAAACACTACCCTAAACAAGTTACAATAAAGTGGAAGCCATTACTCTGGTTTGTAAAAGGAGATAATCTCTCTACAACTGATTTTCTGTCTGATGTAATAAAGTCTGATACGCCAACTAAAATAATACATGAATGGGAACAATCCATGGTAGAAGCTGAACATATAATTTCAAGACTTACTATGGAAGGTCAGACTGTATTTGATCCAATGATGGGTTCAGGTACTACCGGGATTGCGAGCGATTCAAAATAATAGAAAATTTATAGGGATTGAAATCGATTCTGACAAATTTGAAATGGCAAATGCTAGAATTGGGGAAGCATCCCATGGACATTGTTCGGAAAGAGTAAGGGGTCAAGGGAGCCATGACAGATTTAGATAACATATGTGAGTATTTCATATGGTGGCCTGATAAGGATAAAGACCCAAACAAACAAGTTTGTCCTAACTGGGCTCCAAGTGGTAGATGGATGTTTGATGACGAGGATGATGAGAATAATAAAATCTTCATAAGACTTTGTCTAGAGCATTTGACAGAAATACACCGTAGGAGTAAACCCAGGCCAAGGCCCAAATCTGATAAGCTCAAGTATCTTAAACTAATGGTAGTTAACCTTACAGATTTTCTGATTTGGCGATATGATGGATAGCCTTATTTCGTGCTATGAATCTTAGCTATAAGAGACTTTTTTTCTAGGTCAACACTCGTGTACTCAACACCAAACTGAAAATCTTCAGTCGGCACAGACAGTACGGACATCTCAGACAACGGTTTACCAGTGATCCTATGGGCAAGCGCGGATGCCTCGGATTCTACTTCAGCCTGAGTCAGAATTTCAGGAACTGGTAAGTAGGGTTCAGGACTTGGTGCTGGGGGAGATGATTGATAGATGAGTACAACTTTTTTGCTTTTTATATCGTAAACCACCGCGATAGCATCTGTTGATTTAAAAACGAAAGTAAGTTCCTTCATTGGTAGAAGAACACCGTATATGTGGCCCATGCAAAACATCCAGCATCGGCCTGCACTACAAATGTAATACTTGTAGGATTGATGACTCTATAAAGACTAGTAGGAGCATTTTCGTAAGGAAAAACCGCAAAATCACAGGTAGGATTTCCAGGCCGATCCTGCACACAAATTTCATAAATGCAAGCTCTTACATTACCTCCCGTGTCGGGTATAAATACCTTTGAAAGCGATATCTGTGCAGATATACTTTTCCAGCCCATCACATCTTCACGTATCTTACCTATATGTGCGAAAGATTTAGTGCCACCCCAAGCATAAAGTGCACCCACTTCTTCTTTACCAGCCAAAAAATGACCTCCTTAATATACTCGTGTTAATATTTCGATTGAACACAAATGTGTTGCAATTGCGCATTACATAAACCAACCGGAAAATATTGTATATATGAGTTAGGGTTTTATATACCGTAAATTTATCATTAGGTCGATTGATAAAACAAAATATTTGTATTGTATTGTTTTACCTTACCATACTTCATTACTTTTTCTAGGTCTACTTATTGAATGTAGTCATGTTGGAGCACAGTATTGTTCAATATCTAACCCTCGACTGATTTCTAGTATAATTAATACTGGCTTTGCATCGCCGTTGTCGTGTATTCCATCGATCTCTACTTCTCCGCTTATTTTATTAAGACTATCCATCGTTACAGTATCAATATGAATTTCGTACAATCCTATGAAGCAATTTTAATCATCTATAAGTGTCATTGATACGAAAACCATTTATGCCGAAAAGCAAACGTTTTCATGTTCAAGAATTAATGATCGTGTGGATTCAGTTTTCAAATACAAGGATCAATTGATGCTTGCCGAAGTGACATGTTGTGTTGTCTGTTAGCTATTTAACCTTGCGGTACGAACACAAGAGTTGAAGTTTGTGAGAGACTCTACCGGTCAGATCCCCAACCCGTTTCTTTCCCCTCACGTCATTGCTCGCCCGCCTATGACTCTGTACTGAATAAACTTCGGGCTTGGCTATAGACGCAGAGGCATCTCCAGATGACCTGATTCACTTTCAGTAAAATCGGTTCTAGATGAAAACACACATACGAATGTATTTTGGGAATATAAAAACAGGTGGCATAAATTCAAAATTATGTCAAATCACTTATCAATTTTCTGCTCCTTTGCAGCATGCTTAAAATGCTGAGACTTAACGCTAGATATCTGTTAATTAGTATAAGTAACATAAACTAATCTGATCTATATCAACTCCATACTTTACATTCATATAGTGACAATTAATTATTTAGGCTTTAGCCCATCTGTTTTAAGGTTTTTCTCTACCACTCTACTGAATACTACTTGAATAACTAAAATTAAAAAATTCAGTTTTTTAGTGTGTAGTTGGACGTCACATATTTGTATGGTTAAAGCCCCCCAAACTTCCAAATAACTTATGATGAATTTGGAAGGTTAGGGAGGAGTGAAAAATACTGCCCAATTGCCTAGGTGTAGTGAGGCGCTTGGATAAATTTCATTTCTTACAATTACACCTAATTCAAATGGAGGATTTCGAATAATTATACTTCCGAAAGTGATTCTGTCAAATTCAATTCTAGGTGGAAATCCTGGTGTTACTACAGGTATAGTAAATTACCTTAACGGAAAATCGGTTACTATCACTCGAGTCTCACCGGTAGGAGGTACGGCTAAGGCGAGAGATACCGTATATATCGGGGTCCGATAAATTTTTTCTCTTGCAAAAAATGATACTGCTACTTCAGGGACATTTAGTGGGTTTGCTACAACATAGTCTGTACCTCCTCCCCCTAGAGTACCGATCATCATCACGAACTACCAATTGTGTTCCATCATAGCTGTGAGGACCATTAATAGCTACTCTTGGCCAGAGATTTGCTTCTTCTGCCCTAAAATATGAGCCACGTGGATAATCATAAATATCTGTGAAAAAGTTGTTGATTGCGAAGGCGTAAAAAGTCGTTCTCCAGTCTCCACTATAAGTTGTATCTTCTATAGCTCTTAATATTATCTGTGAATCTAGCCCCTATTCCTTGAGGCGCTTGAGAGGAATAGTCCCACATATTTCTTATCACATGGTCGCCATATTGATCGCTAGTAAATTTATGCCATATGTGAGCAGCGTATTCCCGCTTTCCAAAAACACTAGTCAAATTAAGGTCGGGTGTTGAGAGAAATTCCGTCTGAAATCGAAGATATGAATTAGCATTATCATACACCTTATCCTCAAACCAAACTGCTGTTGATTCCCACATCCATTGATTTTCAGCCCCCCTCCAGGCGGGATCGGGTTCATATGCCCCATTATATGCAAACTGAATAAGATGATAAAATTCATGAGGTGCAGTTATGACTGGTCTATCTGATAAATTGTTGTCAATGCAGATATATCCAATGTAATCATTTGGATTGGTAGTGGTTGCATCTATGTCATGTCGGTTAGCAACTCCGCTTTGCTTAAGCTGCTCAAGATCGAAAAATATACATCTATGAGATTGTCGCCTCCTCCCCCAATAGAACCATCAGGTCTTGGAAGTCTATAAAAATTATTAGAAGCTACCAACCAACCGGTTTCTAGATCATTACTAACTGTATCTACATAATCTGGTATGCCATTTGGTGGATTCGTATCGGTAGGCGAGCACTGCGTGCGGTCCAGAGTCTGTATAATGTAACCTGAAATGCTTCAAAGATGATGTTGAAGCGAGGGGAAGAACTACATCACTAAAACATGCATCTGCTGAATTAGTACCATGGGAACCAAAAAGCCGAGTTATATTATAACCAGCAAGTTCCTCTTGCGTTTGAGGTTTTAGTTTCTCAAACTGCTCCTGTATCTCAATCATAACCGTTGTCCCATCTTCTGCAATCTGGTCGCTACGATACTTGCTAGGAAGTCTATTCTCATCAAACAGAGCAAATACGTAATATTTTATCTTTGTATCAAGATCAATCTTACCTAATTGGAAGTCATTGTCTATGAGAGTAAAAGTATCATATCGTTGTTGTGGTAATAAAGGTGCAGTTCGTCTCTCTTTCTGCTCAATTGAGGTAGTCATGTTTGCGGCTTCTATTTGGGATGGAATATCTAATACTTTGGTAGAAGTTTTGTTTGACAAAGAAGAATTCATTATTTGCATGGCGAGCAATGTTGCATTATTATTTACCGATGACTGATTTGTATTTGAGGATGTAGTTATTAAATTAGTTAGATTCAATAAAAGTTGGATTATCGACTCATCAGCTGGTTAGTTAGACGATAAACTTTGTGTAATGTTTGATGCTAGTGGTTGAAGTTGGCCTTGAGTGTACATCACATTTAAAGGGAAAATGAAAACGACCGATAATACTAAAAGAAGTATCGTAATGATTTCCGAATATGAATTTTCTTTAGTTGACATAAGGAATATCTTCAGGTATCCTAAGGATCCTAGATTCAGAGTTAGTTTCGCTAACAATATTAAATAATAGCGAGAAACTTCTGCCTTCTTGCACAGGATAGATATACTAGTATTGTATTTAAGTAATTCCTCTCATATAATCTCAAATTTTGTAATATCCATGACTTGTGGTTGATGAGCCAGGAATAAAGCCAATATGTTGGACAAGACTAATGCCAACTCAAATCATCAAAATCCTGGGTTAATAAGTTAGAAATGTGTTATAGTCATAAATAAGTATCTTGCAGTAATTTGAAACATGAACCTTCTTAAAAAGTTGCTAGATAGGCATGAAACAACAATCCAAAAGGTCACTCCCCGCTTTAGATAACTGCCATATGAATTCTACGTCTATGCTGTTAATAGGACCTTTTTTGCAGTGCTAATACTGTATGTATTCCGCCATCCTCATATCCGTGGTACTGGGAGCCTATGCCTGGCTCATCTATCACTCGTGGCTTTATTTTTTTTCTAACCTTACGTATGTGTCCCCTGATGATTTTGCCATTTGATTCGTTACCGGTTAATACTATTTTCTGATCCTGTCTATGTGTGTTCCATTCCTATTTTGTTGGGGATTTTCTTTTATCCTACCTTCTATACCATAGATATCTGGATGTCCAGATATAAGCATAGATAGATCTGGATATAATTCTGAGACTAACAAAGATATCTGAAAGTACATCTTCCAATCCTTTCTCATTTCTCATCTTGGGAAGTTCGTAGACTGATGGTTTTTGAAATCCGTTGTCTTCCATCCACCGTTCAAGTTTCTTTTTCAATTCCGGATATAACGTATCCTTATCCTCTATCATCCCACTTCTATCCGCCCGAAATTCTAACTTAGGGCTATTACATGTTATGACGCCCTTTGCCAGGTACTCTGGGCTGATTCCGAATTTTCAACTTTCTTAATGCATAAAATTATTTTACTATCTGCCATATCATTGACATTATGTATATCACCTCTTACCTCTGTTCTATCACTAAGATGAAAAAGAGTATTCATGTGCTTAATACGGAAATCAATAGAAGGTAGAATTCTAGTATATTCCTGATCTGTGTTTGACATCTTTTATGAATACTGGGTAGTCTTTTAATTTGAGTATGAACTTTCTTGATACATATCTATGATCTTCTTAATAGAGAGGTCTCTTGCATTCTTGACGACAACTCTTAAACCAATGTGATCTAAAACATGCGGGCTATCAGGTCGTTCAGGAGGATCTAGAAAGAATATATTTTCCTTATTCATCATAAGTGTCACAATTAGTCCGTTTTTGCGATTTTCATTATCTAATGATACACTATAAAATTTGACAGTATTGTCCTTCGAAAGCCACAGGAGACTATTTATCCCAATGCCGATCTGACTAATAAATTCTGGGTCCTTAATTCTCTTATTGTGAATCACATCATTAGGATCGTGACCTATGTTCTTAAATTTCTCGTAGTCGGTTATCCCTGGACCAAAATCCTCTATCCACTTCCTCGATAGCGTCCCTTTGCAAAAAGTCTTCTTCGACTATTACTGCTTGTGTTGCTCCTCTCCACAACGAAGATCGAGATATAATTGGTAGAAGCTCCTTGAATCTAAATAAAATTTCGTCCCTATTTAGATGGCATTCAAACGGTCCTGCCTGATGAGCCTCGCCCTCACAATAGGCATAAATATCATAAGTTTCGCTACCATTCGACCTCGTTTTCTCTTGTTCATCCCTTAGTAATACGTTAAGACGAAGGAGATCGCAAGGCATTCATACTTACTAAAAACTACTAATGATTAAGTTTTATGCTTTAGTAGCATATGATCATAACATACCAATATTAGTAAGTATAACCGCAAGGTCAATACTAGTTTCCAAAGGGTTAATGAGGCTCTAGCCTTTTCTTAGATATAATTCACGTGATATCCGATCTCAATAGACTAAAATGGTTTGTTTCAACATCATTTGATGTTTCATACTGGACCTAGTTCTTAAGATTTATCGGAAGAATTTCAGTCTACAAGAATCTCAATGCATAGGGTGTCCCTAATGCAAAAATAGATACAATTGGAACATTAATGGTTCAGACAGGGGATTTCCAAACATCACCATATAGAAGATGCAGTATTATCGAAATTAACTTCACTTAAACGCTCGATTACTAACCAGGGAAGCCCAATCGTATATAAACGTCTGCCGCGATATTGAATGTGTTCATATAACGTTCGATAGCCAGACATCCATAATGAGCTGGTTAGGTCGTTGAAATTAATCCACCGCAAATCTGGGTATCCATAGGGAATTCCTGATCCAATATATCGATAATCTCCACCTCTGCCCTCACGATCATATATTACCATGGTGCCAATAATACCTCTTTTTTTACACTTCTGTTAGCAATTCAATAGAAGATAATGGTAGACCAATTTCTTCAGATAAAGCACTTAATTTAGAATTAGCATTTTCTGTTAATTTTTGAATTTGTTTTCTTCTATCAGTATCATCCTTGTTTTCTTCTTGTCTCGTTTGATCAACTATCTTATTTCCCTGTTCAATCTCATTTAAATATTTTGACTGTCTTGCCCATTTATCAAAATCGTCTTCTGAATCAAATATATATATAGTATTTTGTATTTCACCATCATTTACCGCAGTTAAAATAGGAGCATTCTTAGCATCTGACGCTTCTGTTACTTTACCATTTCTTATAAATTTAAATTCGTTAGCATTCATAGTAATGTTATTCTATTCTCTATACTATTTATTCATTTACTTAAATGCGAGCAATAATTGTGTCAGTGATCATCATTATGGTGCAGTATTTCCTATTCTGTAGATGTTCTGTTCCGCCTGTGAAATCTGTGAAGGTTCTGAAGGCAAGCTCGTGTCTGTTTTCCTTAATATTAGGATAATTGTCGTCTGAGGCGTCCGAGTCGTCCGAAAGATGGTTTTGAGCGTGGTTTTGAGAGGTTTTGTCGGATGACATTAAGAACTTATGATATTACAGAAACTACAACCTTTGGGATACGGCAGGAGGACAAGGATAGACGAATACTCTCGATATAGGGTCAGCAGATAAAGACCTATTGTTTATTTGGAAACAATTAACTTAAGCGACGGGTAATGCAAAATTAAATGTTGCCCCGTTTTCTTCTTCGTTGTTCTCAGCCCATATCCTTCCTCCATGAGCTTCAATTATACTTTTAGAAATATATAGGCCTAGGCCTATATCATGCTGTGATTTAGTTACAAACTTATCAAATAGTCTAGGAAATATATCTGTGTTGATACCCTGACCAGTATCCTTTACGGATACAATCCATTCATTGCCTGAACTATCTCTGAGCAGCGATACAATGATAGGTCCACGTACTGTAAAATTCAAAGCATTAGTTAATAAATTTCTGATGACTTGCTCTACTCTTGTCATGTCCCCATAAATATTAGCTTTAGATAACTACTTTGAAATAATATTTGGGAGGTACTGTTTTCAAGTTGTTTTCGTTTATACAACACAGAAATATCGTTTGTAACCCTCTTTACAACAGAAACTAAATCAAATGGTTCGTAGACAAGTTTCAAGGCTTTACCTTCAATTCTCGATACATCCAAAATATCATCTGTAAGTTGTTTCAGTCGATATGCACTTCTAGTAATAATTTCTAGTAAATCTAAGTAATCTTGTATATTACTCTGCTTATTAAATAGAATTTGAGAGATACTTAAGATGGGCTGGATTGGAGTGCGTAGTTCATGAGTGCTGTATTAATAAATTCATTCTGCATCTTATCATGGAATCTGATTGTATCTAATAACTCAATCTGCTTCCAAAGAAATTCAAATATTGAAATATAAGAAGATGCCATATGTTTACTGTTTGAGTATGCACCTAATCCAGCTGCTTCATATGAACTGTCTTTGCTGTCTTCTTTAGTTTCAATAATAAATGATTTGACCCGATCAACAACCAGAATACCAAGAGTAGAATCTGAACCTAAGTCAATACATTTCAATTCAAGACATTTAGGAGAAGGATGATACTCAATATACTGCATATCCAATAAAGCCTGAAAAATTAGTAGTCGATGTAAGAAATGCCCTGGATTAAGCTGATATAGTCATGTCTGACATAAGAGCTCGTAAGTTATTGGTAGTAAAGGTGTAGAATATCTATTCGCCAAGTACCTGTCTTATTACAAACGGTCTCAAATTAATCATAACCGTTGTTATCTGGTTTGATGGTGACGTTGGTATAATATCGCTAAAGCAATCCATAGAATTTGGAAGGATTGCCTTTACAAGGTTTACAAACCCAGATTTTGTAAAACTTGTCGAAAGCTTCGGAGCAGTAAGGTATAAGATTAAGAGTACTCAAGAATTTCAAACAATATTGAAGAAGGCAAGAGACTTTGTATCCGTCCCAGGTACTATTGCTATTGATGTGGATTACTCTAGAAATGACATGCTGTTAGAAGATAGTAATAGCCTTAGAATATACTCTCCAATATATGCACCAATCAATCATTGTTATTATCATGCTCATCTATTATTCGGTGAAACTATTCGTGTCCCAAAGTAAGGTTAAATACTTAAAAGATGATGACAACAACAACATCTATTTTAGACAAGATTACGAATAGATAGTACAAGAGGCGAAGGAATGAAAGATTGACCTCTGGCAAATATTTCAATAAGGGAGTAAAAGCATTAGACGCTGCAGACGTGGGGCATGTGGTCAGAGAGACTACAGATAAAATTATTGTATTTGGAAAAAAGGGAGAAAGATTTGATATACCTATAGATGAAATTCAGCAGGTGGGTGCCAACGTTTTGATAGGACTTCATCTGTCGGATCTTGTAGACAGATATAAGGTTGGACGTAAAGAACCTATGCCCCCAGGAAGAAAGGAACCTTGGCCATCTGAGGCAGTTGGCATAGATCTTGCTACATATGAAGGAAAATATCCTACATCGCTATTCAACAAAGGCGTTAGAGCAAATAACGAAGATGATTTGGGACATATAATGAAAGAGACAAACGACAAGATAATCGTGTTTGGATATTCGAATACTAGGTATGATATACCGAAAGATCACATAATTGCTGTAGGGAGAAACGTTATTGTAGATATTGATTTTCCTGAAATAAATAAGTATCAAGTTGAAAGGAACTCACCTCTGCCGTTTCTGATGGTTGATAATACATAATGAAGGCCAAAAAGTGGATTTACATGTAGGTGATAAAGGAGCATCAAAAGGAAGAAGTTAATGAAAAAACAAAAGAAAAGTCAAAGGAAGAGTTCTACAGATATTACCATGGTCCTAAAGAAGAAGAGGGCAAAGCAGGCTCAACGTAAAGAACAGTCAGACCAGCTATTTGATCTGCAAACACTTCTTAGCCAAAGACAAGACAGACTATGGGATGCACTAGAAGAACGATATCAGTATAATACGTCAATAAAACGTAGTCAAGATTTTTTGTTAAAACACGTCAGTTCCAAAATTCCATTTGTAG
The DNA here is from genome assembly GCA_963788755.1 of uncultured Nitrososphaerales archaeon. GTDB lineage: Archaea > Thermoproteota > Nitrososphaeria > Nitrososphaerales > Nitrososphaeraceae > TH5896. The sequence goes on along the minus strand of CAWBHQ010000010.1, from coordinate 41,955 downwards.
TCATGTTTGTCGATCTTGTAGGTTCTACTGATATGAGTATGTCTCTGCCTGCAGAAAAGCTAGTTACAGTAATGACAGCATTTTCACGAGAAGTATCTTCAGTTATAGAAAGTTACGATGGATATGTACTGAAATATGTAGGTGATGCAGTTATTGGGTTTTTCCCATCCATCTTTAATAAATATCTTGCCTGTGACCGTTCATTTGAGTGTGCAGAATCTATCATTAGTGTGATTAGAAATGGAATTAATCCCATACTAGTTAGAATGGGTTATCCAGAACTATCCGTAAAGTTAGGTATGGATGAAGGAGAAAATGTAGTTGTTCAGTATGGATATGACCGAAGCTCACCGATCGACATACTTGGATATAGCATGAACGTAGCGGCAAAAATAACCTCTCTAACACCCGCAAATAAAATAGTCTGTAGGAGAGGATGTCTTTAAGTTGCTGCATCCAAAAATACAATCAAGATTTAAACAGTTGACTAACCACAAGGAGTGAATGGAAATATATTGACCGTCATAGCAGAAACCCGTACAAAGTCTATTTCTTGAAATGAGATCCCACAAATTGTCAATGTCAAAGTAATATAAGAGGCGGTAGAGATATCGTTGACAAAGTACACGATAAATATCAAAAAGAGTTTATAATAAACGATCAGCCTCAAATGACTTTTTTATTTTAGTAGATAGGCTCTGGCCTCGTGGCATAAGTAGACATGAATCAAATTTCGATCTATGGATCAAGGATATAGCTCCAAGTAATGTGCCACTAATCGCATATCTGCTAATCTTGTTTCAAGAGACAATTTTTATTTTTTTCAAGGTTTTTCTATGAAAGATGGCATATAGTTTAATATGAATAGAACAGTTATCTGGGAAAATAAGGATGATAGCGATTATAGCATAGAATACTTTGACCTAATATCCAAAAGAGATGAACACATTTTTAGTGGCACTGTGATACTATTATTAGAACAAGTTCCAATACTGGTTAGATATGAAATAGTATGTGACATAGATTGGAAAACTAGATCAGTACGGATTAGGCAACAGATATCTGAGCAAGAGAATAGATATCTCGATCTTAGGGTTAGTCAGGACCAGATATGGAGAAAACTGAACAAAGGACCTTCGCCATATTTTTCAACTGTTTTAGAGTTTGCGTCTGGGGTTTACGATATTGATCTTCAGATAACTCCTGCAACTAATAGCTTACCTATCAACAGATGTGGTTTAAAGGATGGAGATTCTCAGCAAATCCAAGTTCTTTTGATAGGTTTTCCCGGATTGACGTCAGAAGAACAAGAGCAGAGATATAGTAAAATCAATAATAGGTTTTATAAGTTTGAAATCCCTTCGACTGGTTTTGAGAAACGATTGCTCGTGGACGAATTGGGATTGGTTATTGACTATGATAGCTTATGGCATCGGTTAAACTAATTAATGTTTAGTATTGTGTGTGATCGAAGAAATATGACAGTATTATTTAAGCAGTCATGTTATTCCTTAGGCAACGTCTTATGTCTATTCAGAAATGTCCCAAATAGGAACTATCAATAAACTAGGATAGGAGTAGTATCTTCAAAGATAGGCCAATTTGGAACTTAATCGTTCTTTTAATAGTCTCATCTGAACTATTTAGTTTCTCCAATCCGATATATGTTAAAGACTCCGTAATCTTTTTGATTCATCACGTATCTGCAATGTAAATTCTTTCGTCGATTCAAGCAGAAATGCCAATTCTCAATAGTAGTTAGCTTCTTCTATTCCAATTATGCTCTGATGCGTTTGACTAATGAATCGGTAGTAATCGGTTTCTTGATGAAGCATCCTATGCTCTTGAGTGAATGCACTTCTCTAACTGCATCCATATTTATTTCACCTGCAGTCATAAAACACACTTTGACGTTGATATCTTTCTGCAATAATTTTTCACACAATTCAAAGCCATCCATCAATGGCATGTTTACATCAATAAGTAACATATCATAAAAATTGGGCTTAAAATCTAATAGGGCGTTTATGGGATTGTCATAACTATAGACCTGCATAGATGAGTCACTATTCTCTAATCCAATCCGCAAAGTAAAAGCGATATCAGTACTATCGTCGACTATCAGAATTCTCTTATTTTTTGTTTTTGTCGTTGTTGATGATGATGTTGATTGTTTTATTTGATCTTGTTCAGAGGTTTCAGTGCTGACATATCCGTAGCTTGATTCATGACCGCTACTACCTAATGGTAGTTTAACCATAATTAAGCCTCATAGAGTCAGTAGAATCATGATTCTTTAATAGCGTAAAGTATCCACATATCCACATAATATGAATTTCAATATCAGTGTAATATATGATCCCGAATAAGAATTTTCCCATCATCTGGGAAACACAACTGTAAATACTCAATATTGGATACTGAATACTCTTCGAACATAACATCTAGGGAATTTGGAAGAACCACTTCCTAAGTTCTAATTTACGACAGGAGAAGGATTTGATAAGTAATCAAAGCAAGCCACTAAGCAGCAGGTCAGGACTGAGTTAGCGGTAAACAAAAACTGAATGTCGTACCCACACCATATTTCATATCCTTGTCACCACGATCAACTTCCATACTGTGATTTCCTTGAGAATTATTTTCAGCCCATATCACTTCCCTCGATGTGCATCTATTATTCCCTTACATATGTACAATCCAAGCCCGGTGCCGCCGCTATCAGATTTCGTAAAAAATTTTGCGAATAATCTAGGCAGCATATCTGAGTCAATGCCTGTGCCTGTATCCTTTACTTTAACGATTACTTGATCATTTTTATTGTCTATCTCAGTTGCAATATCTATTTCTCCCTTTTGCGTAAATTTTATTGCATTATCTATTAGGTTACAGATTACCTGCTTGATTCTATTCTTATCCGCTATTATAGGGATAGACTCTAGTTCCTTTGAACTGGAAATGGAGAGGGTTATGTTCTTGGCTGAACTCTTGATCTCAGCACTATAATCTAGCACTAACTCTCTTAAAATCTCCGGAAGAACAAAGCTTTCCTTATTTAGCTTCAATGTCTTGCCTTCAATTCTAGTGATATCAAGTATATCTTCGGTAAGGCGTTGGAGTCTCCTTGCATTTCTAGCAATAATATCAATCATCTCCTTTTCTTGTGTGGTCTTATCTTTTGTGTTACTTTCCAAGAATGTGTCTGAATGCTGAAGGATGTCTGATAAACCTAATATAGGTTGTATAGGGTTACGCAGCTCATGAGCAGCGATATTGATGAACTCCTTCTGTGCCACATTGCGGTTCAAGAGTTCTTCACGTAGTTCACTCTGTTTCCATAGTGTATCAAATATCGAAGCATAAGATAATACTGTTGATTTACTGTTAGAATATGTTGCTAATCCTATTGCTTCCTCTGAGTTTTCTTTACTATCATCCTTTAGCTCTACAACAAGTGAAAACATCCTATCTACTACTAGGATAGTCATCCTAGTCTGCATCGCTGATTCAATATTTCGTATCTGTATTCCATTGATTTTTTCTAATCTCTGAATCGTATCTGATATTTTATCTTCGATCGGTACAAGGATCTTAACACGTATTTCATATTTGTCTACATTTTCAATAAGTAAATCTATTCCTCCTGCTCTATCTTGACGAAGTAGGCCGTTCGCTGTATGAAAGATCAAGAGTATTTCATCTCTTGCTGCTCTTACAAGCTTATGACCAAGGTTGATTATTTCAGAAGGTTGCTTGAGTATCTCTATTAGATCGGGAATTATACCTTCTTCTATTTCTTTAATGCGATATTCAGCAGGTATTGCTTTACTCCAAAGATTATCAAACAGATATTGTTGTTGTTTTACGAATCCTTTGATGCTTACATGGAATAATTGTCTTGGTGGCTCACCCTCTTTCTGGATGATATGACCCATGTAATGTTGACCGTCTTGAATTCCAAAATTACCCTTGACTGCCTCTAAGTGTCTTACTTCGACGTACTTCATCATTTCTTTACAGTAGTGAATGTTCTTACTAGTAACTTCAGTGATGAATCTGAGTCTTACCCCTCTTTTATACAGAGTTATTATTTCATTCCAAACAGGTTTCGTTTCGACTTGAATTGAAGGCCCAGTATAGTCAAAACATCCATCAAGGCTATTTCTTACCTTTGGACTCAATCTAAGTACCGAGCTTGATCACATCTTCAGGATTGTTTAGTAATTCTATTTTCTCCTCTTCTTCCTCTTCCTCACTCCTAAGATGCCTATTCTTTTCAGAGAATGGTGATGACGTCAACTAAAGTTAACTGGATATGTAGCATGGCAAGAAATAAAGATGACTATCAAGTTCTAAATCATAAATACTGGTTTCATAGATAATGGCCAGTTGTCTTACATTATTATTTAATATATCAACTATTGAAATTATATGTCGGAAAAAATATTAAGAAATTAAGTCTTTATTATGGATTCCTGACAATAATCCTCTTCCGATTGGCTCCCACTACTTTTGCCAATTGGGCAGCTATTCCAGCTCTGACGTTCAGCTTCTTTGAATTGTTCTGAATCTAGAGTCGATAATTAATTTCTTATTGGATAAGAGTCCCTAGATATAAAAATCATCTTTTTTAAATGATTCATCTTCAATACTACACCATCGATTTTTATCATTGTGTATCATATACATAGGAATGTAATGGATTTTGATGAAGTAGTCAAGAAAAGAAGGATGATCAGAGAATATCAACAAGATAGGCAGATTCCAACTGATCTAATAAACAAACTTCTGAGAAATGCACATAGGTCACCAAGCGCTGGTCATACACAAGTTCAGGAATTCATAATTGTAATAGATCCTGTTACAAAAAGGAGGTTATGTCAAGCATCCCTTGATCAACCCAAGTTGAGGATGCCTCCGTGTTAATAGTCGTGTATTCAAACACGTCAAGGTCAGTTAATAAATACAGAAAGAGAGGTACAGAATTCTATAGTATTATTGACGGTGCGTTTGCTGCTATGATTGTATTGTTGAGTGCTGTTAACGAAGGAATAGGAGCCAGTTTTGTTGGAGCATTTGAGGATAATGAAGTAAAAAAAATTCTTAGATTACCTATACAAGTTAAACCAATAGGCATAATTGCATTAGGATACCCTGCAGAAAAACCAGAACAACTTGAAAGAATAGGACTGAATAACCTTGTTCATTACGAAAGATATGATAGAACAAAACAAGTAGTCGCATGATGGGTTTAGACTGACGTAAGAATCTGATTTCCTTAGTTTCTTTTATATTCAATATCGTGTTGTGAACGTCATTTAGATTATCAAGCCAGTTCTACATTCTACTAATCATTTCAAGATGCATAAGGTAAGGAAAAAGTATAGCAGAGAACGAATGCCCAAGCGGGATACAAATAATTGAAGTATAAATACAACGGCTTTATTTCACCGCGATAATCAGACATTGACACCTCCTTTTAATGATGATCCTTCACCAAAATATTTGATTTGAGGTTCTATGTATTTGCAATAATTATTGTATCCACAAGAGAAATATTGATTATGAATGAGACAGAATAGTAATATTGTGAGAAGCAAGCAACAACAAATTGCATTAGTAACTGGAAGCTCATCGGGAATTGAATATGAGACTTCCCTACGTGTTGCACGAAATGGGATTTATACATATGCTTCTATGCGTAGTCTAAGTAAATCTAAGGAGATGATTTACTATGCAAAAAGAGATAATCTCTCGTTAAAGGTGTTGCGCTTAGATGTAACTGACAAAGAATCAATCTCAAAGGCCATGGACAAGATAATTGCCGAAAAGAACCGGATTGATATCTTAGTAAATAACGCAAGGTACTCTTTGTTAGGACCTTTGGAGCAACTTGATATAGATGAGATTAAAGAAGAATTTGAAACTAATTTCTTTGGCATAATAATGCTGATTCAAAGTGTATTACCTATAATGCAAAAACAGGGATACGGAAGGATAATAAATATAAGCTCACTTGCTGGCAGGATTGGTTTTCCTTTGTCCTCAGCCTATGTTAGTTCTAAGTTCGCCTTGGAAGGGCTAGTAGAATCATTAAGATATGAAGTTCAACCCTTTGGGATAACCGTTGTTCTCATAGAACCTGGAGTAATAAAAACTAATTTTGTAAATAGTATGAAGCTGGGTAAATACGTTATTACATCCAGTAATGGTAACAACAATAATTCACCCTATATTGAAGTACTCCAGAAAAGAATCTCTGCGTTTAAACCAAGATTTGAAAAAGGCTCAGCTGCAAGCGAAGTGGCAGATATGGTTTTAGAAGCAGTTAAATCAGACAATCCCAAGCAAGGTATCTTGTAGGTGAAGATGCTTCGAAGATGATGAAAAAAAGAAAGAATAGAACTGATGAGGAATTTGCCATATTAGTGATGAATAGTGTTTTAAGTAGAGATTCTTTCTAACTTTGTTAATCTTATTACATGTTCTTACTTGTTCAAATAATGGGGGAATGTATGCCTTAAAGTGGTGGCTGTACCCTTACCACAAATTCCTCATTGAATCCCTACTTTCTACTTAAACTTGGCCAGGTATGTTGACAGGACGTACAGGTGCCTAATCTCTTCATTATTTTCGTTACCACAAAACCACTGAAAAAATGTATGTCTATAACTATCATATTTATTGAAATACTTGGATAAGGGCTGGTGCATTAAATTCCGAAATTAAAAGGTTTAAAGAGTAAGTCGCTCATATAATAGCATACCTCATTTGTCACTTGCATGCATCGCAAAAGATCATAGGTCATGTGATAGTAATACATGCGAATGTGTTTGTCACAAGAGGAACGATAACGAAACAAAAGCCTGGAGTTAGGAGCGTAATAATCCCTACAACAATATAACAATTCACATACTAGACTGATAAAAAGATAGGTGTTTTCATTTTCAATTGCCTGACTAACCCAATCTTGAATGATTCTACCATTTCATGTACTAATGGTAGTTGGTTGGTTAGTTAATGCCAGAAGATTAATGGCAACCTGAACTATCGAATAAGTCGTCATGTGAAGTTGCTCCCTCTAGCATACCTTCACTATTCTCCACCGCAGTACACAATGCCGTTATTGAGTTTGTTGAATCTAGGATGAATTGCGACCTGTCCATTTTTGTACTCTCAGTATATCTTCGGAAGTAGCACGTTTAGCAAGAAATGGTGACAATAAAAAGAATGTATCTTCTATACGATACCTGAATAAAGCCAATAGAGCAGCATCACGAAGGAATGGATAGAACCAACATGATAAACAAAAGTACTGTTTATCTTATGATCGCTGCCGGTACTCAGCGTTTGTTTAGGGACTATAAGCAATGCCGTGTTGGTTGTTGCTTCTGTCTCTCCTGAATCCGATAGTGGTAACAGTAGTACCAGAAGGAACAGGAGGAGGGGAATCAGATCAGGAAGAGGTAGAAGTGCCTGAGGAGGATAGCAGTGGTACAGCTCCTCCAGAAGAGACACCGGCGGTAACAGAACAGCCAGCGACGGAACTCTCTAAATGTGATGGTTCTTTTCAAGACTGTATAACTGATGATGGTAATGTCTGTAAAGCTGGACAGGGAGGACATGAATGTGAATGTGCTGAAGATATGAGCGACTGTCCTAATCATCCATCTCTAGAAGATGATGGGACACCATTACCGTACTGTGATACTCCAGCAGGCGAAGCAGCGCCAGCATGCCACGATAGACAAGACTATGACGAATTAACGGGCTTGTATCTTTGTAATGATGGTACACAAAAGGCTGATTGGAGAGATTGCTCTGATGCAACAGAGGAAACACCTTCCCCGCAAGAAATAGAGCCGTGTTTGCTAGATCCATCATTACCAGAATGCGCCCCGGTAGATGGAAAGTGTAAAGAAGGATGGGCCATGAATGAGGACGGACAATGTTTTCCGAGACACGAGCGTTGTCCAAGCGGATACCATTCCCATGAGGACGATGAGAGTGGGAGATGTATTCCAGATAGCACTCCATGCGATGAAGGGTATATCATGAATCCGTCTTACCCCTCCTGTGATTTGAAGGATAGAGTATGCAAAGAGTTCCCAGATGCAAAAGGATGTAAGGACGATGACAACAACGACGATGGTGATGATGACGACGATGAAAGACATAAAGTCATAATCAAGAAAATCAACATTCACAAGACAATACACAATACAGCAGACTTTCCAGAAGTAGACGTCATTGGCCTAAGTATCAAAGATACAGGAGACGCAATGGTATGTATGATGAATATTGACAATGATTGGGTTCAATGTCAAGAGTTCGGTGTTCCCAATGACAGAATAAATGAGAACATATGGAGAGTTATTGAGACGGATAGTAACAAGGACTATGATAATGGCAACACTGGAAGCGAGGACGTGGATAGTGCAATAAATGCAATCAAAGTCTGGAGACTTTACTGAGTTAGATGACTTAGATAATCATGACTTCAATGTAGACTTGGCAGCATTAGGAATAAACCCGCAAGGTGACGGACTCATATGCTTGATAGAGGATGATCGCAATGATGGAACAGCATTATGCGAACCATTCAAGGTATCTAACCAAGCCGTAAGTGGACAAATCACGGAGATAACGGAGATAGTAGATGACTAGGAAGGTAGAAAGAAAAGAACACGAGAAGGCGTTTGTAGGCGGGGTGGAAAGCTCCATAGAAAGCAACCTTAGATTAATCTACCCAATCGTATTAAAATGATAACACCTAGATATCAAGATATTCCAGATTCAGAGATACCAAAAATAGAGCCCCAAAACAAGAGAATCATGATAGTCGATGATAATTCATATATTGTATTTACCTTGAGAACTGGACTAGAAAATAGTGGCGAAACTATCAGGGTATGTTAAGTTTTTAATGCGGCTTCAATTTCGTAAATTGTTATGGCACAAGAGTACAACAATAGACGTATAAATGCATAAGGTATATGGTGGCAAATACCAAATAGTTAATTATATTCTCACCGAGTCCACAAAAATGTCATAGGCGATTTAATCGTAACATATGTAGACAAGATGGTAGTTGCCAGTTTCAGTATCTTATAACGATGAATCACTCATTAATCTACTGAAACACCCCGGACAGAAAGTATGTTTTTTATATCTTTTATCTTCTTAATATTTAGCAATTCGTTAAGAGTAAATTTGACTTCGAATTTTGATTCGAGTTCTTCAAATAAAACTAATCCACGAAATGAATCCCAATTTTCAATAGTTTCCGGGGTTGATTCATCATTAATGTCTGTAACTTGCACCTCCATGACATTTGCTATTGTATCCAAAAGATTATTGGACATTATATCGTTCCTTTAGTACTATTATTTGAGAATACTGGTCAAATCTATGATTCTAATCGTATCTACATTTCGTCTTAATGTTTTTGTCTGAGCCAGATTAATACAGTATTCTAAAATCATGTAAATTCTCTGTCATAAATTATTAGACTCTTATTTATGTGCTTGTGTCAGTACTGCACCTGACGAGATTATTTGCATGATGTTATTATCCTAACAAGACTTGTGCAATAGAATAAACTTACAAACTCCATAGAAAATCCTGGATATATTAATGACATTACCAATTGTTAAAGCTGCTAAAGAATCAGATGAAGTTAGTGTTATTGATGCATTAAAGCTAGGCTTTGTATCCGATCCTGCTACACGTTGGACATGGCCTGATCCACAGAAGTATCTTTTACATTTCCCAAGCTTTGCAAAGGCTATAGGAGGAAAAGCATTTGCACATGGGGGCGCGTACTATGTTGGAAACTATTCTGGTGCAGCTCTTTGGCTTCCACCAAACCTTCATCCTGATGTAGTAGTATCACTGCTGCCATATCTTTCATTCCTTGCAAATGCGTCTTCCGCTAACATGAATAATACTGTTACTGTAGGCAGCAAATAATATTGCTGATATAGTTATGAATGCGAATTTGCGATGTTTCTTCTTAACATTTTCGGCACACATACTTGCAGTGAGTTTGCAACATCATACTTAATCTTGGATGGGTTGAACAGGAACCTCAGTTAAATTATATTTCTTCTAAAAAAATATCTAGTGCCAGAACTGCAGAGGTAGCCTGAACAGATCAAACAAATCATTACGATTAGTAACAATCAAAGATAAGACGGCCATTACTACTTGAGACAAGAATATGGCCGTCCTACCCTATGTCTAATCCGTGGCAGTAGAGAGCATTTAGTTTGAGAGATCTAAATGCCCAACTGCCAACAGAAAGTTAAGTAACATTTTATAAAAATGATCCTGGGGTCGGAGGGTATCAACAACCAACTCCAGAGTATCTATAACCAGGCGTTAGCCTCGGTGTCCACCTCTTCTAGTAGTAAATTATCTTGGTCCTCAAAGTATGGTAGTAAACTATCCTGAATCTCAGAGTATATCTGCAGATAGCGCCGCCCATTCTCGGTGATTTCGTAATATAGATACGGACTCGATTTTGTTTTCTTCATTAGCAGGAATCCGGATTCGACTAATGCCGCAAGGTAGTCAAGCGTCATCTTATAGGTTATTCCGACATCATATCCGATGTGTAGCGTCTTGCACATGTAGGATGATGAGGGAGATTGATTTCTTAATAGGACTACCTGCAAAATCATGTTCACTATTTCATACTTAGAACTATGAGGCTTATTCTTGATCTTATTTCGGGCTACAACTCCTTCCTTTGGAAAGAAATTCGTCTGAATCCCCATTATAAGGTATATTACTCATATGTTGTATATAAGATAGCTCTGTAGCATAGTTATAACCTAGAGTCATATTCGTTGACTTCAATACTATGCTAATGCCAGAACATCAACTAGCGCTAGTTGCTAACCCAATATTGTAGACTTAATCTAAAGGCGTCAAAAACGTCATTGTGACTAGTTTCATCCTTCGATAAACTGCCCTCCCCTTTCTCTACAGCAGTACGGAGGGCAGTGATTAGTTTAGTATGTTCTGAGTTAATGGCAATCATCCCGCCGCCATATTCCATTAGTTTCTTGGTATGTGCTAACATGTGTTTGTGTTCTTGATTGAAATGGATTGGCAGGACAAACATGTTATCAGTTAGCCATGATAGTTTTACAGCAATAGCTGCATGTAACTCTCAATAGGATAGGAGTAAAAACCTACCCTATTTAATGCCGCTAATACCGTCATACCATGCTAATTATTAATTGGACATATAGAATAGCGAATCAAAAAATGGTAGTTATGGAATGCTAGAAGGTACGTCTTACCTCCATAGCAACTTATTGGTTTTCAATCCGACCTCTTGTCTATCCTTGTGGCACATACTCACTACTAAAAATGCAAGTACTACTCAGTTCAGTATTCACGGTACCCGAGCAAGTCTGAGTATCTAATTGCAGCCTTAATCCTGGCGGTGTAGGCTGAAGTAGAGATGGATCTATCCGTATGCTAAATTGAAGTTCAGTGGCATCAAGGAAAAATATGTCTTGGACTGCCTGTTCTGGATTTAGATCCATGACGGGACCGCGTTCCGGAACAGATTGTGGTACTGTGGTTATGCTTAAGGCGTTCAAAAAGTCTGCTGGTCCCGGGCATACGAAACCTGTAGGACAGAGAACAGTCATACGTACCTGAATTGTAGGAACACCACTTCCCCCTGGTATTTCTCGCCCGCCTGTCTGTGAACCCATGATATTCGCAGCATTTCCGTCACCTTGGATCTGAGAGAACAGATTCTGACATAAGATATTAAACGGCCCGTCACCATTTCCACAATCATTAGCCTGTGATGTTGCTTGATTGTTTCTATATGCAAATACACTTTCTGTAGTTGTTGTTATGGTTGATATCGTAGTTGTTCCTAGCAACATTACTGCTGTTACTATTGCCAAAGTAGAGATTGCAAACTTGGGTTTCCTTCTTACCCTTGTCTCGTTATTGTTGTTATGCATAACTGCTAGAAAAAGGGCATTTAAGCTTATCTTGGTTGTGTGAAATCGGGCCCCTACATAAATCATATATGTTTTCTATTCTCTAATGCTAGAACTGCAGAATAATACTACTACTTGCGAGGCCTCGGAGTTGTTAAAATGTAAAATAAAAAAATTGAGGTTCAGCTAATGCAATTCAATTTGCCTTAGCTGTTGCTTAGCCGTTATTTTCTTCTTGAGATCCTTGGTTTGATGATAATGCTGCTGAGTTGTCTTCGCCTTGAATCTGAGAAGCAGTGTTCTGGCACCATACATTCAATGGCAGTTCACCATTGCCACAGTCATTGACTTGTGATACTGCCTGGCTCTTTTCATATCCACCCTTCTTTTTCTTGTCTGCGAATGCATCTTCTGTTGCAAGTGCTGTTGCTCCAATGAGCATGATTGCCATTGCTGCTACTACGACCAAATATTTGGTGTTCATATGTGTTAGCAGAGAAGCAAGTTTTGTTTATCTGGATTGAGTGATATCGGGCTATTAGTTGAATCATATATATCTTCTATTCTCTAGTACCCGAACATTCTCTAGTACCCGAACATCATAGACATCCTGGATTTAGATTTAGTTCATATATACTACAATAACTATGAACTGAACTATTAGTATAGGTCAATCTTACGATTAATCCTTGATTTATAATGAGTTTTATCAATAAATCATCTGAAATCCTGTTTCAGTGCTATCTGAGTAGTGGAAACAACACTGTCATCTGCAGTTTTAATATATCGCAAGCGATTTCATTCGTGAAAAAGTGATACATTCTAACTAGTAACGTAACGTAACACACTTGGTTGATGATATCAAGTTAGTTAATGCCAAAGGAGCAAGCCCATTCCTAAAGCGTCCATGAGATCCATTTGGCTGCGTCAAAAAACATTCTCTCAACTTCATAGGAAGGTGGCCTGGCCCCATACCTCTTCTAGAGGTTTCACAGGCCTGGCCTACACTATCCTTCTACTAGTCTTATTAACTGTAATGTCATTGTATTGGTAACTAATGCTATTGGCATTAGGTTCCTCTACGATTGACTCTTATTATAATAAGACCATAGGTCTTCTATGACTATCTTAAACCTATTCTGTAGACTATCTAGTCTTGGACCCATTCTTTTATCGTCTTTGTGAGTTTCGATAAGATATCTATATGCACTGTCAACCGCTTTTAGGTAAGCGTATACATATGACTCTACTGGTATACCCCTTGCTGTACTTTCACGTCCTTCACGCTCCACCAACTCTTTGTACACGATTTCACCTTTGTTAATTATGGTCTCTTCCAACTCTTTTTCATTCGGCATTTTAAGTCTTGGATAAATTGGACACTTATAAAATATGGTGCTTTTTAGGTTGATGCAAAAGGCTGTACCTGGAGGGGGAAACAGGATTCAATGCCAGCAAAGGAAGATGTTTTAAACCAGACATAACACAAGCCGACAATGCCGACGAATCCGATGATGAAGAAGACTCACAACACGATGAGGAAAAGGAAGACGACGAATAGCAATAACAACAGAAGATATCATTCTTTTTTTGATAGAAAAGTAAAATCTGAGTGTTTCTGCAACCTCGGGTTATCTGATGCAAAGCGCTCAGGACTTTGTTACTCTTCAACTAGTAACGTCAATCCATATAGCGTTCTAGACCTTCATATGAAGTAGCATACTCAAAGTCCCCGTCTGGTAATATATCAAGATGTGATGGAAAATGTTCTAGGCAGTAATAATTAGTGCATTTTTTACATTGAGTGGTTGGCTTGTTGAAGCACTTAACTATACCGCATATGCCTTCCTTCCTTGACCTTCTAGTCCACTCATTTATCTCATTTTCAGTTGGTAGTTGGTCAGTGAGTAAATGTATGTCTCTCATCGATCTCTTGTACCAAATATAATGTACTAATGAGAAAAAAGTGTGTGTAGCAAAAAAATGCTACTTAGTGTGCATAACTGACCTCCCAGATGGCAGGGGCGCTTGCTGTTTCGTTGCTGCCTTCCCACTGCACATTAAGTGTGCCTGTACCCTCTAATCGCATATACTCAGGATTTCCTAGTATGGTTGCGTTAGTATTAACAACAGGGTTCAGTGCTGTAATAATTGAAGGGTCAGTAAGAGTCAGAGTGGCTGAATTTGAGCCGTTCTTCCATTGTAAGGTCAGTTCTTCTGGGTATGTATGTACTCCTCCAGGAGCAGTTATGTTTCTCCCTGATGTGTGCGCAGTAACGCCCTGCATAGTTTCGACCAAGACCTCACTTGGTCCATTTCCTTTGGCCAAATAGGTATCCACGGTTTGCGTATTGTTATATGCCGCTGAAGCGGTCAGTACAAACATGTCTACAGTGTAGTTACCATAATGACCAGTAGACCAGTACCAACCGTCGTAGGCCGTGTTCCAGTTGATATTTCCCCACTGCTTGTCTATATACCCTGTTCCCTCTACTTCGTGAGACTGGCCGTCGTAGGTCAAGTTACCATGAACTTTAGCAAAGGGCATTGGATCATTCGTAGCGCTGAATTGTGTCAGCGATGGGTCGAAATACCACATACCACTGCCGCCAAATCTTGTGGGTGGAGCAGCACTTTCAAAAACTAGATCAGCCCCAACTCCATTCTGCGTCGGTGCAAAGTGTAGGTTAACGGTGTTCAAATCACCACGGGCCGTAACGGCGTCACCGTAACTTACGTTCATTGTATTGCGTGCAGCTTTGAATTGGCTAGTATCTACTTTCGTTTCCCCACCTAAATGCGTGCCGTTAGGAGTCGTAATGGCTATAGAGGCGTAGGGCTGAAGCCCCCCATTGTTGTCCACCCAAGGCTTTACTTCTAAAGTAATTTGAGTTGTTGAATTATCATTGAATTTTCCCTGAAAGTACCACCACTCAAATGTGCCTGGCATTGGACTGATTTGCATGCCGGCTTCTGATGGTTGCATCGTAGGTGCCTGCCCTTCGAATATCCTATATTCTTGTGTGTCACCTGTGATCACTTGGTTCGTAGTTGCATTTGCGATAGAAGTGTAGGATGAAAGGCTAGTTAGTCCTGACAATAGTACTGCTACTGGTACCATTTTGGTCAGAAAGAGCATACTACCTTCTCGAATAGGAGATAATGCTCTTAGTCTGACCTTAAGAAGATTCTGATTAATTGCGTCTTTCGACATTCGCCAAACAAGAGGTGAAGTACTTATCAAGTGTACAAGTAAAAAATTACGGAAAAATATTATACATTCCCTGCAGTTACTAAAATATTGCGTCTTTCGACATCCTTATGGAATTAGTCTAGTATTTACATTTTTATTTAACAACACCTGATGAGTCAGGGCCTATTAGTTGTGAAGGTGATTGTTATCGCCGTTAGTTAATGGTAAAACTGAAGTGCGAGGCGAAATCCATCAAAACAGTCGTCATGGCTAGTTGCTTGTTTGTCTAAAGATCCATCGCCATTTTCTACAGCCGTACGTAGGGCAGTGATTAACTTGTTGAATCGTGGATGAATAGCCACTTGTCCATTTCGATACTCTAGCATTTCCTTGCAATGAGCAAGCATATGCTTGTGCTCCTTCCCAAATCCAACGGGAATCACAAACATATTTTGCTCCAAGAATTCTAAGTCATATACGCTGGGGTAGTTGTGTTTGTAGAATGCTATTTGCTTATCATATTCTGGATCCTCATCTACCCTATCCTTTAATGCTGCAATAAATGAAGGATTAGCACCATCTACGAATATCCTACTTCGACCTTCAAATGTGATGTCATATTCATCCAGTAAGTTCATAGTCGTGGACCAGTTCGGTGATTAACACACTGAAGTTGTTACTCCCGAACCCTGGATCTAGGCCGACTGATTTAGAGGTGTAACGATTAGTAGGACCAAAGTTAGCCGGTGCACCAGCAAATCGCTTCCCTTTCTGCATTGCTGCCTCAATATCCTTGGTGTGAAAGACATTACCTATTAATCCAAATACTTTAGATTATACTCCCTTTCAAAGGAAGGGGAGGCTTTGGCTGCTCTGATTTCATCTTCAGTATAAATGCGGCCAAGGCCGTAGGTGTAATCAAGGAATAACTGCTTGTATAAGCCAGTAGATTCTGGTTCCTTTTCAATTCTTTCAAATAGTTCACTAACTCCTGATATCTATTGATTGCCCTACGAGCGAATGGTGGATGACTCTTCCTCAAAGGATTGAACACAAAATATGCACAAAATATACAGCTATATGCTTACTCTCGAATCTGGTATAAAATATTAACGTGTAATTCGGGGTGCCTTTTCGACGGGAAAGACATACAATTTCCTTTATTGTAGTATTTTCGAGAATGTTGATAACACAAAACCTCTTCACCTATTAGAGAAACAATGGATATAGAATTAGGAAAAAGAATCACATCGAAAAGTGTAACGAAGGCATTATTGATAATAATAATGTTAACTTGGACAGCAATGGCAGTTGCAACTTCTGTAAATCAACCTGGTTCTGTTCATGGGCAAGAAGAAACTATGCCTATGGTGGTGAAACATAATATGTATACGACTACTCCTGCCGAAGTATCAACTTCATTCCAGAGTCAACAATCGAAGGTACCCGAGGAGCTGACGATAGACAATATTAGACAATCTCGACTTGTGCTTCTTGGAGGTATCGATAATGCCATTATGAGACTTAGCGAATCCCAACCAGAATCAATAGTAGCCTTTAATACTAGTCATATAGCAGAACTACTCCAAACAGATCAGTTAGGCGCTCCAATCGTGGAACTATTAGAGATAAGGACACAAGTAATAGAAGTCTTTGGCGAGGCAGCTTCAAACAGAGAAGTTGTACCTCAGATTGAGAACTTAATAGGAGCGTTAGAGCAACAGAAGTAACCCTCTGCTCCCTCTGCATCGCCATGCGCCGGAAGTGGGAATAGAAATCGGTTTATAACAGGCAGATCCGATCTTGACACTCACATGGCTACTTTTGGCAATAAGGTCATAACTGAACCCGAGGGTGATGACAGAGTTAATGGTTGTAGAGGAGATCGAGGATCAATGGGAAGGCAGACGATGATGAATATCGGAAGGTCTAAAGAATGATGACTTGAATAGGTTCGAAGGAGTTGATATCATGCAGTGAGTATCTGGAAATGACAGACTCAGCTGGTTGTTTAGGTATAAACTTTTTTACAGGGGACCAGATATGGTGGGGCAAAATCTTACATAGCCTAGGTCAGGCAAATGTGCAAATATGTGCATGACTAGTGTCCCTCGAGGTAGCCAAGGAAAATTTATTTCATTATTTTTTGAGTTACTACTTACAGAACTACAGTCATTCTAAATACGTCAATCAAATCATTATGACTGGTTGCTTCCTTATCCAAAGAACCATCAGTTAAATCGTACTCTCATTTTGTGGATACCTGCTCCGGGAATTAATTGAAAAGTACATGTAGTAAATTTGAAGATAATGAAGATAAATAGATGACGCTAGACATTGGAGTCAATCAATTTTTAGAAGATATTCGGATAAAACTGAGAAAGCTGGTCCAAGGATTGATTTGCAGTGATACAACTCATTGAATCTGCTGAAGGGATGGGCTGTATTCCACATTTGCCTTTAATCCAAAATACGATGCGGCTGTATTTATCTCTAATTTAAGCTTGTTTTCTCCATAATTTGCATGTTGACTACACATACATACATACATAGATCTCTATCAAAAAGGTACACCACAAAGTTCGAGGCTATGGTCATTCGTTAATCTGGTGTACAAGTTTTTAGTTTGATTCGAGGCGCCTTATTGAAAGTGAGTAAATATAAGATTTCATTTAGTATGATATCATCGCAAATTCAGATAAATAATCTTAGACTCAATCTGTTATAAGCATTATGGATAATGAGCTATGGAAAAAAGCCAATTCTAGAAGTGTAAAGGGAATAGTACTTTCAGGTACTAATGATATTGGGAACAACTATGTCATTTATGTCACCAACCCTAGGTGGTAACGTATTCGGACAGCAGCAAACAGCAACTCTGAACGTGCAATTGAATCTTACATGCAATCCAACCACCCCCGCTTGTCCTCCGCATTCACAATTTATTATTCAAGTAACAAACAATAATGAAAATCTACCGCCATTTCAAGGATCGGAGACGCCTATACCCGTTACGCTGAGTCCAGGATCATATTCAGTTGGTGTTACAAGCGTTCCAAATAGCCCTGAGGGGTATTTATTTTCTGGAACTTTCGGTCCTAATTGTGCCGGAAATATAGCGGCTGGTCAAACGTTACAATGTACTTTGACAGCCATATTCTACATACCAACCAATCTTAATGTAATAAAGCAAGTGCAGTGCCCTACTGGCAGTACATGTCCGCCTGCATCAGCATTCACGATACGAGTGTCAGGTCTAGATGCCACTCCTAACGTATTCGGAGGTTCAGCTACGGGTACCGCGGTGAGGCTCGGTCCCGGTAGTTTTTCTGTCACTGAAGTCCCACCAACGGTACACGATCCTCCCGGCCTGACCCTAGCACCCATTTTCAACAATAATTGCAACGGGGTGATAACAACAGGAGGACAACAACTTGGAAACTGCATTATAACTAATAGGTATCTCCCAGATAGAGACGGTGATCGCCTTGCAGATGTCTGGGAGGCTGCTGAGGGGGTAGACTGGAACAATGACGGAGCAATAGATCTCCCGCTACCTGAAGCAGACGTTAACCGCAAGAACATTTATGTAGAAACGGACTATATGCAATTCCACCAACCACTTGATAGTGCTATAAATAACGTTATAAGTTCCTTTAGTGCTCCTCCTGTAACTAACCCTGGCCAAAGCCCCACAGGTATAATTCTAAACGTACAGGTCGATGAACAAATACCTCATCGAGATCAAATAAGCACGTTCAGCTCTCTTGGATATAAAGAGAGATTGGTTTGGAACCGCAGCTGAAAGAAATAGTCAAAACCGCCAAAACATTCTTGCTGCCAAAGGCATTCGTCTATCACTATGGACCATTTGTACATGACAGGTTAGAGCGTCCAGGCTCTTCAGGAGTATCACTGGGCGCTCCAGCGATGGAATTTTTTGTAAGTCTAGGAGCGAATGGGTATGGTCTCGATCCGAATACTAATCACCCAGTAGGTACCGAAAATCAGCAGGATGGGACATTTATGCACGAACTAGGCCACAATTTAGGGCTTTTACATGGAGGCAATCAAGTAATAGGCACAGATGACGTAAACTGTAAACCAAACTATCTTAGCGTAATGAACTACTTATTCCAATTTAAATCCAATGTGCCTAGCAGACCCCTGGACTTTTCACGCTCAACTCTTGCGACGCTAAACGAAAATGCTTTGAACGAACCAAATGGCGTCTCTCAGAGTGATCCGGCTCGCTTGAACACTACATATGGACCGGTCAGACCTGCTGTAGGCTCTGATCGGCCTGTCGGCCCAGGTCTTAACAGCACTGGAATTCCTCTTGACTGGAACTTTAACAAAAGATATAATGACTTAAACGTAGTCTCAAATGTCAATTCAGGATTGGGCGGCTGTGACGGCATAGGTCAAACACTTAATGGATTTGACGACTGGGAAAACATTGTGTTTAGGACAAATCCCTCGGCTTTGCCCTCTGCAGTAATGCAGACAGCAAGGGATGACTCTACTGCAAGTCGAAGAGGAGGATGTGCCAATAGAGCAGACAATTGACGACATAAGGGAATCGCGACAGGCACTCTTGATAGGTATTGACAATGCCATTCTTAGAATAACTTGGCCAGCACCGCCACCCCAACCGTTCGATACAAGCCACATCGCAGAACTGTTACAATCAGATCAATTAGAAGAGGCAATTGTGGAGCTTGATGAGCTGAAGGCGCAGGTAATAGCAGTGTATGGCGAGGAGGTAGCTAAGGAAGCAATAATCCATATTGAGAATTTGATTGAGGTATTAGAGCTGCAGATATTCGGAGAGACACCTCCAACTCCCCCATCTCCTCCACCAGCATCTGATTGTGTCGGGACGGGAAGTGGGAACACCAGAATAACAGGTACACCTGGTCCTGATACACTCATCGGAACCAATGGACTCAATACTATGTCTGGGTTAGAAGGAGATGACCGTATCAACGGTTGCGCTGGTAGTGACAGAATCGATGGAAATGCTGATAATGATGGCATAGCAGGAGGTCCAGGCAATGATAACTTGAACGGGAATGCAGGAAATGATCTAATTCAGGGAGACTCTGGAAATGACCAGTTATCCGGAGGTGCAGGTATCAATATGCTAACTGGAGGACCTGGTAGGGACTCATTTATCTGCAGTCCTAATTCTGAAACAACCATAACAGACTTTGAACAGGGTGTAGATAGAATGAGCGGGCCCTGCATATTAGCAAGTGAAGGTTCGACCGCAACCCTGGCCATAAATGCATCCGAAACTGCACCACCACCAATAGTAACAGAACAAGAACCAGAAGAAGAACAAGAAGGAGGAGCAATCGAAGCAGAAATACAAGCAAGAGAACAGATACACAAAGATGCGAGAGATGCGAGCAGTAGACCGGTACATATCATCATCAGGTGCGGGACGACAATAAGGGTCGTCGCCGTTGCCTCCGCCAAACTATAGCTTCCTAATTCTTTTTTTATGATATTCTCTAATACACTATGACGTTTGGATACTTTCAGAAATGAAGCAATAATCTTTACGTTTAAAACAGATCGTCGTGGCTAGCAGCCTCTTGATCCGATGACTTTTTCATGTTTCCTTCGCTACTTATAGGGAATAAATATGTGAATATTTTTTGTAACTATTTTCGCTTATTACCCTTTTAGTCTCTAGTCCAATACCGTAGGCTCATCCTAAAAGCATCAAAGACATCTGAATGACTGGTAGCCTCATTATCTAGGCTACCTTCCCCATTTTCTACAGCCCTTATAGATGTTAAATCAGATAAAAGTAGCATATTTGGCTGACTTAATGTAGATAAACAAATTATTCGTGGGATTCAACAGAACTATGAACGCCAAATACCTAACGATAGCAGCGTTAGTAGTAATGTTAGTAACGGCTACGACAACACTTGCGACTATAGACAGAGCATTTGCTGGCAAGGGAGGGAGAGAATCCAATCAAGCAACTTCGCAAGTGAGCGATTGTGGCAATGGTTCGGTGCCCACCAATATACTATGCCAGAATACCGATTCACAGATTCAGGGAGATGATAATGTTGTTGGTATAACCGGAGAACAGCAAAGTTCACCACCATCATCACCAACTGGCTTTACCGTTACGGGATCTGGAACAGTAAGTAGCGATACAATTTTGTGCTTGCTCGGGCCTGCGACACCTGACCCAACATTATCAGTGGAATTCTCAGCACAAAGTGATGGAACAACAACTTCTGGAACCTATACTTTGTCCATCATCGATACCGGTGGAGACCGGATAATCATCAGAGAAGGTGTAATTACACTTGGAACTACTGATGGAAGCACATATGCATTCGGTGGTGAAGGTCTAGCCTTCTGTGGCGATCTTGAAGGCGGTATCTCCGTTCTTCCGATGGGAATAAGTGGGGGTTGCGGAGACGATGTAACAATACTTTATAGCGATCCTAATTCTGGGGGCATTGACTTTACAGGCAACGTAGAATGCACGATAACATAGGTTAAAACAGACTACAACTCAGGATGACAGTAGACCTCAGGAGTCTAATGCCAGAAGATCAAGGACAATCTGAATGAATCAAATAAGTCATCATGACTCGTAGCCTCTTTATCGAGGCTACCCTCCCCGTTCTCAACTGCAGTCCTAAGAGCAGTGATTAGTTTGTTGAATCGTGGATGAATAGCCACATACCGATTCTGATATTCCATTAGTTCTTTGCAGTGTGCTAACATCTCTTTGTAATACTTGCTAAAAGGAACTGGAATGACAAACATGTTCCCTCCTCGAGCATCGGACTGAGTGTGTTGAAGCTTGATTTTTGCCAATAGGTCTAAAACACAGCGTTTGGGTCCTCATCACGCCAACAGTTGTCGCGGCCTGTATTGTCACAGCCTGCTATTTTGTGCTCTAGTTCTCCCTGCTTGAATTTGTCCTGCAGCTCTTGGTAATTGAGTCCTAAAGCATGAGCTACTCTTTCATCGTAATGAGTGGGTTCAAACATCGGATTAGGCTGAGGAAGGTATATGGACCGATCGCCTTCTAATGTACGGCTGTCATATTCATCTGATGTTATGGTATGAAGGCGCATAACTTCAGCTTTGTAATAAGGCATAATTTCTCTTACGTGCCAATTGAACCAGGCTACATACCTCTCCATAGAACTCATTTGTTCTAGTTCTTCTGCAGTTGCATATGGACAATCGTTGGCATCATTATCCTCAACAGGCTTTACTTCTCCTCTTTCCTCTTCCAACCTATCTAACCTATCCGATAAGTTATCTAGAGATTTGTCTTTGCTCCCCCATCCTCTCAATTCTGTTTAATCTATCCTCTAAAGATTTGATAGCCAGTAAACCAGGTCCTTCTGACAGTAGCTTAAACCTAGTCTCATCTGATTGTATGATTAATTTTAGTGCTAATAGCTTTTCTCTTATAGGAACTGTTTGGTCATTGTATATTTTCCATGACTCTTTCTTTGCTTCTTCAATTCCATCGATTGACTGCTTATAGTAGTAAGCCAAATCAGACTTTGCCAAGTCATAAACAAATTGTTGAGATGATTCTTTCAAGACCTTAATATCTCTGGATATTGTGGACTGGTCAACTCCTAACTGTTGCGCTATCTCAGTTTCACTGAATGACTTTGATAGTAGTGAAGCAACTTGATTTCTTCTTGCCTTAATTTTTTTATTATGCAGGGCCAAACTTAATTGTATGCAATATTCCTTCGTATTCGAAGGCCTTATGCATTTTGCTCCTTGTGTTGACCATTCCTCTCCATCACTCCATCCCAAGATAGGTTTGCTTCGGCTATCTGCGCAACATTGCTTTTGCCTCAATGTTGAACCTGCAGTTGTCCCTTATCAATTCAATTTAAGCTCAAGATTCAAATGCAGAATATATTTACATAATCTGTAATAGAAGGGTGCAAGGTGACCCGCTTTCCATCGTGGACATATTTTTCTTGCAGTTTCCATAGTTAGGACTCTGGCCCTTTAGATCTCCTGTTCAGTTGTAACATATCAGCGGCACAGATAGGTGAAAACTCAAAAATCACGTATAACGCTGTATAATTGAGATCGTGACCTCATAAACTTTAACTATCGCAGATCTTATATGTAATCATCTTGGCAAATGTGATGTTCGCGATTAAACGTCTTGAGGAAGAGAACAAACGCATATATCCCTCCTCTGTTTCCAGACAACACTCAGCGTTGCTCCACCAGTAGTAGACAAGTTAATGACACTTATCAGGTCACTACTATCATTCCAATATATGTTATCTCTCATTTTGTACATTTATCCAAAGATTCTGAACGTCGCAAAATAAAATATCTTGTAAGCATAAGAAATAAAGAATCATAACCCGGATTAAGAAATCAGTCTTCATAGTGATAAGGGTGGAAGATATGTTGTAAACTCTTATTACATAGCTAAATAATACCAATAACATGGCCTCTAAGAAAATTATTGTAAGAAATACCAGCTTAGATGAAGACGAGCATACATATTATGCAATTGTTTTCATTCAGCCAGATATAACTATGAACAAGCGACTTAAGTTTAATAACTCAGTAGGAAAACTTGAAGCAAAATTTACTTTTTGGAGCGAAAGCCCACTCGCGGTAGGCGAAAAGTTCTTAGTCGTTCTTGCTAGTGTGCAAGAAAGTGAAGAGACTGATGCGATAGATTCTCAAATACCAGCATACGTAGCAGGCGATAACATCATAGAATTTGATTTCCATCCGGGGATGGTCTAAGTTTCATGAAATGTTACCTGTGCAGGTACGTAGAATGTTACTATCTAGAGAATCTGAGATTTGGCCGATATCAAAATGTAACAGGTAGCCACCAGCTAACTAGAAACCATAAGATCCTTCTAGTATAACTTGCTCTAGTAAAAAGATTTTAGTCCTTAATCCCATGAACCAAAGGGGAACAAATTCGGACCAACACTATGCCATTCATCACCACCATGAGCAGCATGATGGAATAGGTGACCACAATACCATAGTACCAAGTCTTGTCCGTCGGTATTTTCGCCATTTAAATAAGCATTTAAGCCGTCTTGATACGCATCACCCTGTCGCCCATGCCTATCCTCGTCACTACGATAACGTAACTCTCCCAATTTCCATTCTTACCGATCATAGGGAGTTCTCAGGAATAGTCGCAGAAACCTTTCCTACATTCGGTATACCATATTCAAGTGAAGTGCAGATTACTGCTATCTATTGCATCCATTATGACTTGTGTAGCTCGGGCACCAAGGTTTTCTATGCAATAAATTTCGTTTCTCAACTTTGAATCCAATTTATTTTCTCTAATTAGGGCTGAGATTCTGTTTACCCCAGCTAGATAATCCATTGCTGACTTCCAAATGACTATGCTTCCAAAAGTAAGAGTGCGTTACCGACATACCAGACACAACTAGGTAGAGGACAGGATTTGGCCTTCAACACTAGCATTTGTTAATAATTACCAGTATAGCTGCTATACCCGGATTAGGAAATAATGGAGCTACTGCTATAGCAAATGCAGCTCCTTGTTGTTGCTGCTGTTGTACTGGCTCAGGAAGACATTGTGATAAGTCATCCCAGCACTGCTGTTCTTGTTGAGAAACCTGCGTCTGATTCTCTTCAGTATTCCCATTGTTAGATACAGCAAACTCGATTATATGGTCTTCGCCTACGTCTATGTTATCAGAACTCGTACCGTCTGGTGAGCTAACTGTTATTATCTATCAGATGATGAAAGTACAACTATCATGACCCACAATATACAGGTTTGTAGGAGGTGCGGTGTTGTCTTTGATCTTAATATACGGAAAAACAAGGACTGTCCAATATGTGGCGCTGGAGAACATACTGAACTTAGAACGAATAATAGTTAAAATACTCGATTAGTTTTCTGGTGTTCGATATCTTCTTGTTCAGCTTTATTTTTGCCATCTTTGACATCTTGAGGTAGCGCCTTCTCTATCTTGTCGTGGTGATCCTGTCTGTTTCATTTGAGATGAAAGCCTCCACCCCAGATGAGCGTTCCTGATCTTTAGGTATCTTAGATGTATGCCATTAGACACGATCTCTTCTCTGTCCTTTTGCATGCTAAGAAGATCCCATCTAATTATTTCCGATAATACAGGGCAACCTGGATGATATGGATATTCATTGTCACCATTTCAGCCACCACGTTGACAAAATCATTCATGATACAGATAGATGTAAATTGAAGGGTAGATGTATCCACTAAAATAGAAACTTTCCATATAATATTAGACAATATTTCGCATGGTTTAAGAGGCCTAAGAGGTACAGACCTTGAGTTAGCTGAATCTACGTTAGGCGGATTTTCTGCCAAGATATTCCTGACAATTCTGCCTCTTAGTGTCGTGTACTCACAAGTCCAACACTGAGAATTTCAGTAGTGTAATATAGTGTTACCTGTTTCTACAGGTTTTGATGAACCTCTCCTATTCTGTCCGTAACTCATTAAAAGTCCTAACTGAGTAGGGATTTTGGTATTATGAACTAATGTAAAATCTATGTCATTGATGTATTCTAATGTTTTGCCTTATCTAAACATTAGTAAACAATAGGATGAAACATAAGGTTATCGCTGGTGTCACCGGAATCATGTTCAATGTCATGTCTGGCATTATGCGCCTCACTTTCGGTTGGCTAAATAATCATCCGTTGGTTGTGTAATTATATGCCAGTGGTCGTTGGACTCTATCATCATATTTCATTAACTTTATTTTCAATCATAATGTACCTATCTTTGTCCATGTCAAAAAAATTAGAGAACAGGGTAGCCGTCATTACCGGAGCGACCAGCGGTATGGCGCTTGCTACTGCTAAATTATTCGTCGAGGAAGGTGCATACATGTTTATCACTGGCCGCCGCCAAGAAATGCTAGACAAAGCGGTCAAAGAAATCGGCAAGAATGTCACCGGTGTTCAGGGTGATGCCGGCAAGATTGCCGACCTAAATCGTCTGTTCGCCATAGTCGAAAACGAGAAGGGTCGCATTGACGTCCTCTTTGCTAGCGCCGGCTATGGTGAGCTCAGTAAGCCACTTGGCTCCATTACCGAGAAGGGCTTCGACGATACGTTCAACGTTAACGTTCGCGGGACCTTGTTTACTGTGCAAAAGGCTCTGCCGCTTATGAAGGACGGCGGATCAATCATTCTGAATAGTTCTATAGCCGGAGTGAAGGGATTTCCTGGTACTAGCGTGTACAGCGCCAGCAAAGCGGCCGTCCGTTCTTTCGCCCGAACTTGGACTGCTGAGCTCAAAGGAAAGATCAGGGTCAATGTCATTAGTCCAGGTACGATAGATACTGCCATATTTGACGGTACTCCTCAAGAAATGAAGGACGGCTTTGTTTCCATAATCCCAATGGGTCGAATAGGCAAGCCGCATGAAATTGCGGCCGCTGCGCTCTTTCTGGCATCCGATGATTCCAGCTTCGTTACAGGCATCGAGCTATTCGTCGATGGCGGCACAGCGCAGGTCTAAATGAAAGTAGAAGGAAAACATCTTTTCCGGCACATATACTGTAATTAGTTAGTCCAGGTCATCGGCGTTTGCGCTTGGATTACACATACTAGTGTATTGCATCCCACCGAACCAGATAGATTAGTTCTAATGGATTTAATAAACGACCAAATAATCAAAAGAAAACCTGATAAGGTAACTGGGAAGTATAAAGCGGCATTTCTTTTTGGAAGTAGACTGGTGTTGCTTATATTACACAGAACAGTCCTCAGTTTGTTTCAGGGCAGCTGAGACTTCGTGGCAAGGATAATGGGCAGTACCCCTATGGATTCAAAGGGATTGAGGAGTTATTTGGGGGCTGTCCCTAATGGTATGTGCGCTTGAAATACTAATGATACTCAAAATATTAATAAGATCAGACAGAAATAAGTGTAATGGCCTCTCTGCCAATGAATCATGTTGCAATCAGTGTCACTGATCTGGAAAGAGCAATTGATTTTTACACAAACACGTTCGGCTTCACAGTTCTAAGAAAAGAACGGATTAATACTGAATGTACCTCAACCGACGCAAAAATATTTAGAGATATTTTCAAAGGCCTGCTCAAAGAAGTGAAGGTAGCATGGCTAAAAACAGGTAACGGAGTTGGACTAGAACTATTTGAATTTATTAATCCTAAAGCTGAACAACACACAGATGTCTTTGGAAGTTGGCTAAAGCATTTTTCCCATATTAGCTTTACAGCTCTAGATATAGACGAACTATGCAATAAAATTATATAGAATGGAAGGACAAAACATAGCGAATTCTGGAACCCTATTGAGGGTAAAGGGTATAGATTAGTATACTGCAAGGATCCTTTTGGCAATTTTATAGAAATATTTACACATGATTACGAATCCTTTATTCTTGGTAGATAAATTATATGTGAACTTGTACAATATTATATCGAACCCACGAATTTAGGTGCTCTAGGTACTCTCAGACTTGAAATTTCGATCTATCTGAAGTGAAATTATTCACAAGCTCTAATCTATGTCATAATGAGCATATCGGACCTATTTCCTTTATAATAGTATCTCAGTGTGTCTGAGACCTCATGCTTTATATCAATGTACCCTTCTTTCTATTCCACGGTAACGATTTTCTAGACGTATCGATATCCGGACTTCGGTAAAATAGATGACGATGTGCAACTTGTTACTACTGCACAAGTGGTTACAACTAGCATATGCTCGCTATAAACCTAGTTCTATGACAAACCAAATGTAATCTTCTACTATGAATTAAACTGATAGGAAAAGGAATAACTATGCACCACCTATTTCCTCTTCCTCATTTTCTGATTTCTCAATTTCAACAGAACTGATCTGCACACCAGTTGCTAAGTTCTTTAAAATGTCCTTCATGATTCATGATCCATATAACCAACTCTTTTGGAAATAACAAAATCTTGCAAGCATGATAATTGTAAGGCATTTTCATAGGCTTAAGGGGTTGTTCTATGGAGTCAGATTCCCATATTAGTATAAATTGTTCATAAGCATGTTATATTATTAGAGTCGTCCTAATGAAGCTCTTTAGTAGAAAAAAGGATATAGAAGATGTCCAGTCACTACTTGAGAAAGGCATTGATCTTGATGTTCAAGGTAAATATAATGAGGCGTTGAATTATTATAACAAAGCCCTAAAAATTGATCCTAATTCCATTTATGTTTTGATTAATAAAGGAAATGCGTTAGATTGTCTCGGAAGACGTAACGAAGCACTAGACTGCTATAACACAGCTCTAGAACTGGACGCAGAAAATATTGATGCTTTAGTCAATAAAGCAGTAACATTGCACAATTTTCTAAAAAATGATGAAGCAATGGCAACATGTGATCGAATTTTGCAAATACAACCATATAATGCGCAAGCACTACATATGAAAGGTGTTGTACTTCAAACTGGGGGCAAGCTTTCAGAAGCAAAAACTTATCTTGAAAAAGCTGCTGAGCTAGATCCAA
Source organism: uncultured Nitrososphaerales archaeon (assembly GCA_963788755.1). Lineage (GTDB taxonomy): Archaea > Thermoproteota > Nitrososphaeria > Nitrososphaerales > Nitrososphaeraceae > TH5896. The sequence continues at coordinate 13,245 of CAWBHQ010000010.1, read as the reverse complement.
AGTTTGATCCTAGCTTGAGTGATCTATTACCCGTTAATAGAACTGTAGCTGAAAAACCTATATCTTATTATGATAAACAACTTGAAATTGATCGAAATAATGAAGATGCTTTAGCAAACAAAGCTCTTGCTTTAGCGAACTTGGGAAAACATAAACAACCTACACTTATCGAGGAATACTTTATAGACAAGGAATTAAAAGGCAATTGGAGAGTCATAACTCCAACACCAACACCAACAACAGATCGACAACAACCCAATACAAATCAGCAACCAAAATCACAAAACTGGGAATTATACAGCCCAACTGATAACACAAGTTGTGAAATTCATTTACTCAAATATGGTGGTTATAGAGAGCTAGTGAAATTTAAAAATGGCGCCAATGTTTTAGTTACTCCTACAAGAATCAGATACAACGGTGAAGATTTAACCGGAGAACAGCAACAGCCTCTAGGACTTGATGATCTTGTGGTATTGAATGCCAAAGGATGTGCCCTTAATAAGCAAGGAAAATACCAAGAAGCAATTATTTGCTTCGATACAGCTTTAGATATAGAGCCCAATGATCTTGATGCACTGTTTAATAAAGGACTAACTTTTCAATATTTAGGAAAATACCAAGAAGCTGTTAGCTATTATGATAAAGCTTTAGCCATAGAACCTAATAATAGTATAATTTTAAAAAATAAAGAATCGGCTCTTGCTCTAAAATAAACTCTTTTATTATTTATCTATCCAAAGGTGAAAGTGTATAGTCGGAATCCTTTACCTCCTACATCAATGGTAACAACATGCTCTCCACAGGATAAAAAATTATAGATTTAAGCTGTATCTGCTTCTAGTGGGCAAGCTTAAAATCCATATTTGGGTGTCCATACGCTTGATATGAGAGCCACGACAGATCACCGTTCACTTTACATTTTATACGTGCTTTTTTGTACTGCCTCGCCTAAAGGTGTACCATTGGCTAATTGAAGATAAAATTCCTGTGAAAATTTGAAAGCAGTGTCATCGCTTACCGACCAAATTGTACCAATGAATGCGGATGCACCTGCATCTAAGAATCTTTTAACCCATCCTTGTACTCCATTAATTGAGAATCCCTGAGTACTGCTCTGACATGTGTTCATGAAGACCAACGGGTTAGACTGACCGAAAGTTGTGTAGGGACCTACGATATCCCGTGGTCTAATCTCAGCGTTATTTTCTAATTCAATGGTTGATAAAAACGGATCCTCCGCTCTGTATCGTCCATTAGTTGAAAAATGCAGTATATCAAAACCTCCAATCTTTAAAGCTGAGTATACTTCCTCGAAAGTTGAATTAACGGTTGTTTCTAATCCAAATTTCTCTCCAAAGTATTTAATCCAATCACGTTCTTTTATCGCACCGGATAATGGAGTATCAGATGGTACTACAATGCTCACTTTATTCACTATTTTACTCAATGTAAAATATGGGGTTCCTCTGAGCCATCGCGAGAGGGTGTAGCGCTCACAAAGAAATGCATCTTCTTCAATTTTCCCATCTTCCAATCTTCGCCAGGGTTTAATGATTTCCCACGGTATCCAAGGTTCATCTGAAATTATCCAAATGCTTTTTAGCCTACCTCTAATTTTCCAATATAAGCTCTTAAGTTCACTCGGAAAAAGGTCTGAATAAAGTGAGAGCCCTATAGCTTCCATATGAGGCCGGAATTGTTGTGCCGGTACCTTATCGATATCCTCGAAAATAGCAAGAAACTTATTTTGAGCATCATCTCGCAATGAAATTCTGCCCATAGGTGCAAGGTTATATCTCAGGTTTTCAAGGGAAGAGGATAATAAAACGTCATAGTCGGTATTGGTCCGGTATATATAGATGGTAATATCAGGGTCACGGGTTGATGTTTCTACTAATTTTCCCGTTGCTAGCCTAGGATGCTTTACTAGAACAATTTTGCTAGATAGGGAGCTCTTAATTCGAGGAGTTTGAGTTTTAAGTTCGTTCGCAACTCTATTATAAACGAATTCATGAAGCGTTTGCGGTGTTACATTTCCAAATTCGTCAACAGAAGAAGGGATAGGAATTCCTTTCTCATCTAAATCTAGTTTAGTCCCCTTCAAGCCTATTATCAAGTATTTGGTGTATACACTATTGTTGTTTTCTTCGGCTTTGGATCTCTGATAAGCCTGACTTGATAGCAATAGAGACTTTCCTTCAGCTATTGGAATATTCTCCTTAATCTTGTCATATATACCAACGGCCTCATCCGCATCACTCTCAGCAGCGGCCTTATCAGTGTAATTTGGATTTGACAAATTTGCAGCTCCACTATAGCAAGCGTCAATGATACATACGATACGTGTGGATCTACTGTTATTAATAAGAACAGCTAAATCTAAGAGATTTAGGCCTATAAACATAGGACTTAGAGGATCAACTTCTGGTGTTGCTAGATAAACCTGACCGCGATTAGTTATTCCGTGTCCGGAAAAATAGAACACAAGTGTTTGCCCAGCTTCTGCATCCTGAAAAAAATTTTTCGCGGTTTCTTGGATTTTTTTATATCCTTCTCCCTCGGGAAGACCTGAACCCAGCAATGGAGCACCACCATAAATAATATAGCCATAATCTTTGAGTACTTCATAAAGATCTAGAGCATCTCTCTTACAAGAAGGTAGAGATATCAGGGATTGCATTCCATCTGAGCGTTTATGAGAGTAAGCATCAACACCTATGATTAATGCTGCCTTACTTATATCAGGCACAGAAGATGAGAAGTAACAAAGGACTTAAATTTTACTGTACAGTCGAATCAATATCTATAGATGAAAAGTAATCCATGTCCGATTACAAAATATACGTAGCCAAAAATTCAGGTGCATTTCTTATTTTTTTAGGGTCACTTTCAAAGTCAGCGTGCATTGTTACACGAATCTGATGTTAGTCAGACTAACTTTGAAACCTTTAGTCAAAAGATAGTAATCCCATCTCTGGCCCCTTCCTGATAAGTGTTAAAAATTTACACGATAACGATGTTCCTGAATTATGCAACTAAACATAATAAGCAAATGTTATGGCAAAGAAATTATGAAGCCGGAGAAATTACCACATAACTACTTCCATCTCGGTCATCAGAGCCCTTCATATAAGATGGATTAGGTGTTGCTAATCGAGGCTGTTGTGATCAATCTATGTTTTGGCAGAACGTCCTAGTTAAATACAAATCAAATTCCTTTATGTTAGTTCAGTTCCGATTAATAGAGGTAATCTAGATCATCACTTCCGTATAATTCCTCGACATATGAATCAGGGTAATTTGACTCAAGGGGCAAGTTCTAGTAACTTCTCAGTACTTTGGATATTAGGGAAGATCAAGTGGGCGATCAGGATACCAAATGACAAAATAAAAACATACTGGGAGGAAAGGCAATGGCCGTCTCTATTTTCTTCACATAGCCTGAAGCCGTATGGACTTTCGTTTAATGTGCATGTCGATTACTATGACGCTATCACATTCTTCTAGATAATTTGCCGCCCTTCGTCTAAGTATCTTTCTAGCGATTGTCCTACCAAATGTTACGATCCATCCAGTTATATTCTCCATCCCTTCGAATGACTTCTTATATTCGAGTATCTCAGTAAGGTTCGTTAGATAGTTCGAGATTCCCTCAGCCAACTCTTTTGAGGTTTTTGGGAGTTGTAGTATCAGGGATATGCTTTTCACAATTCATTCTTTGAGAAATCGGGCTCGATCAAATCAGCAAGGCTAGCTTCCATTCCTCCATTTTTTAAATTCTATACCTCAACCATAATTCTCTCACCTGCTATGCAATTACTAGCTGGTGTTAATCGTTATATGCGGGTACGCGAAGATGTAGGTACAGTTCCTTTATTAATTAAGACATAAATAGAAACTTTGCTTTGCCTACATAAAACTTAATTCCAATCAGTCTTATTGATAAACTATGCCCGATACGAGCAAGATAGCATTGCTCATTGGTGTTGATACTTACTATAACAGGGGACTAGACGGAAAGACTTTGACTGAACTACCTACTTGTAAGAATGACGCAATGGGTCTTTATAAATTATTTTCATCTAAAAAATTTGGTTATAAGATATTCGGAAATGCACCTATCATAGGATCCGATTTAGATACCAACAATAGCTTCCGTTTTATTCAACAAGCCATAATTAACTTTTTTAAGACGCCAGATTTACTTAATACTCTCTTATTTTACTTCTCAGGTCATGGTATTCCTAGACAAGATGACGAAGTGTATTTGGCGACTCCAGAAGTAGATCCCGATGAGCCTATGCTCGGAGGTTTCCGTCTTTCAGATTTAACCAAGCTTGTAAATTATAGTAGAGCAAGGAGAATAGTATGTATTATTGATTCCTGTTATAGTGGATCTGCAAATCCAAACCTTCCACCTCTAACTGCCATGTCTCCTGAGGAAGGAGACGAACAAACTGCAAAATCAGCTGAAGATACTTCAAAAAAGATTTTGGGTGATCTTCTAAAAAATGAAGGTAAGTACTTTTTGCTGTCAACTGGGTCCTATTCCAGATCTTATGCTCCACAAAATATTGATGCAAGTTCAGATAACAATAGTTATTTTACAAAATATATAATTGAGGGTCTAAAGGGTTTTAAACCATCCACTGATAGACAAGGAAGAATCATTCCTGAAACCGGCTCGGTTGATGATAATGGATCTGTTACACCAGAGACACTTTATCGGTATGTTAGCTATAAAGTCAGGAATGAGATTCCTCAGCAGGAACCTGTTATTAAAGGAAGCTTATCAGGAGACAATATAGCTCTTGCAGAGCATCCAGAATTAGCACGGATGCCTAAAGTGAAAGATTTCGTAAAGTCAGTAGACCTCTCAAAGTGGGTCACCATACACGATTCTGGGCCTGAAGGTTCAACAGCTGCTTTGGCAGCTATCACAGCAATGGAAACATCATCAGCTATAAAAGGCAAGAAAATAAGATTATCTGCGCGTTACGTTTACGAGAAAGGTAAGCATATCTTAGGTTTTTCAGGAGATACTGGGATGTATTTGATGACAGCAGTAACGATTATACAGAATTATGGAGTTCCACTTGAAAAATACTGGCCTTATAAACCAGGTAAAGTCGATATTCCAGCAGGGACTAGCTGGAATGAGCTTGATGAAATGGCCAAGAAGAATAGAGCATTAGTATACCCTATCACATCACCCAATGAAATACCAGTACAGCTTAACTTAAGACGCCCTATTATCGCTGGGGTTCATGTTTATGCTGACTCGTGGGACAAGGCAAACAAGAAGGGTGAAATCCCGTATCCAAGCAAAACTGATCGATTTGTGGGAGATCATGCCATAACGATTGTAGGCTACGATTCTAAGGAAGCGGCTTTAAAGTTCGCTAATGATTGGGGGATCAACTGGGGCCAGAATGGCTTTGGGCGCATGAAGATCGAGGTTGCGAGAAAGATAATGGTTTCGAGCCTAATGTTCGCTGTAGATGTTCCACTAAAACCATTATGGACTTAATTTTGTATCGCTTTCTTGGAACATATTTGCATGGTTTATTGCTACAGTGCTTTTGCCGTATTTCTGAGTTTGTCGCAAGTCCAAGTCTTATGATTAGAGGAACGCACTTGAAATTGAGTTAAATATTACAAGTAGGATGAAAGAGTTGCAGATTCGTATGTACCGTAAGCTATTGAAATTATTCAAAAGAGGATACCAATCGGACGTGCTATTTGGAAAATATATTAGAAGTGTTAATCACTCAAGATTTTGGAGTTAGACGCGGAAGGCCTACACTGGAACTGCTACACGATGTAGATGTAACTACCGTGACTTGATGGAAACAGAAGCCTAAACAAAAGAGTTGGAAGATGGTATGACTACATTAGATATGATGTGACACTTGTCCTATATGCTTGATTTAAGGTCTTCAATGAATTGACTTACTTCACTTTCATCTAACTCTGCAATATCTAATGCCTTAGATAGAGTCTTTGGATTTACTTCTGGCAATTCTCCCTTAGAAATATGGTCTTTTGATTTAAGATCTTCTATGTTCGGCATTACTTCTCTACTAAGCAGCAGCAGATAGTCTTGTATACGACCAATAACTTCATAGAGTCTTGCCTTTTCAGTATCTGGATTGCGTTCAAATGCTGTCAAAATAAATCTAAATGTTGTAAGGAGTTGGAGTGTACCTACTCTAAGTCCATTATATTTTCTCCATTCTACGTCATCTTTTCCTAGGTCCTTACAGATTTTACACATTTGATATTGGTAATCATCTAAGGTTTCGGCATACGCTGATGCATCGCGAATTTTTTGTCGCTCTGTCTCAAAATTACCTAGGGAGAAATTTGCACCAGCGATATCTGTACTGAAACTTTTGAATTTTAGGTCACGTGCATCATAATTAATTGTTCTTTCACATTTTTCCTTATTAAATGATGGTTTAAATCTATCAAGTAAACCCATCAAGCAGCTTTATAGAAAGCTTTTATTTATCCTTTCTGTATTTTTTGGGGGTTCTATTAACTTAAGAGGACACCTTATTCATCTAGACCTCTTTTGAGAATTATTCACGCTCATTTTCGGATGAAAGAAGACAATTGCTAAATTGCATATTCCTTAAGTTAACGGCACCTTTTTGGGATTGCGTTAAGCTCACCTCTTATTAGTTTTAGAAGAGTCATAAATTTATGTGATTAATGTCTGCATTACGCATGAACACAAAAAGACCATCGCGTACATTAAATCATATTCAATGTTATATCTGCAAGAGTAGTAATCATCTAAATTTTCAGTATATTAAATTGCAGCAGAATTTTTTAATTACAATAGTGGAGCACTTAACAGAACGCAGGTAAGTGTTTTCAACAATGGGACCCTTCTCTTTTTGCGTTCAAATTCATAACGATAGTATGGGAGCTCCATGTATGTCAATGTCTGATCGAAGTCGTCTGGGATGTATTCTAATCTATGAGACAGATGCCCCCGAATCTGAATCCAATCCATTAATGCGATTACTGGTTTACCTTTCCAATGGCTTAAACCCGTCCTGTTATTACTGGAAGAAACATGAGGAGGATGAGGACGAGGATCTAGTCTCTCAAGCCTCTTCGTTAAGTTATCGATTGATCTGTCTAGCTTCAATTCTTGTTAATCTCTCCTCTAGAAGCTTAACATACATTATAGACGGTCCTTCTGCTATAAGCTTGAATAATGCCTCATTACATTCTTTTGCCAGTTTAAGAGCTGCTATCTTATGAAACCATGTTATATCCTTGTTACTCTCAATAGTATAAACATTCCAGCATTCTTTAAGCACATTTCTTATTCCCTCAATAGAGGTTTGATACATAAATGGAAGGGCTTCTTTAGCCAAGGTATTCAGATAATTATGTGACTGAGAAATTAAGTACCGAATATCCCTGCTTACAGTTGACGCGTCAACACCTAACTCTTTAGCTATCTCGTAGCCTTTCAGTCCTTTAGTAAGAAGAACCAAAACATCTTCCCTTCTTTCCTTTATTTGTATTCTGTTGTGTGGTATTGGTCTAGGCATCAATTATTGCAGTTATTGTATATATTTACATTCGTACTGATAAATATATTGCAACCCCTCGTAAGAATCTCTCCGAACACTGAGTCAAGGGTTAAGGAGTCGGAGATTTTCATGAGACGGCCTCATTTGGTGACGATTTGATCGTGCTCTGTACTTCATGGGACGGAACTTCTAATGCTATAAAGATGGCTGATCCAAGTAACATGACGGATAAAGTTGTTATTGATACCATTAATCCATTAGATTTTTCACAAGGGCTTCCACGAATGGCTATTGGTCTTTCAGATTCTGCAGGAGAAATAAATCAGCGCTTACTTCCTGGGGCTAAAGTCGTCAAAGCATTTAATATTGTTGGTAATCCACATATGGTTCATCCTGATTTTCCTGGTGGTCCTCCGACAATGTTCATATGTGGAAACGATGAACAAGCTAAGAAAATGATTACTGAAAGTATTCTGACTCCGTTTGGTTGGGAAACAATTGATATAGGAGGGATTGAAGGAGCTAGACTTCTGGAGCCGCTTGCAATGCTTTGGATTACTCATTATTTCAGAACAGGCACCGGAGATCATGCATTCAAGTTACTAAAAAAATAGTGAGCTTTAATTCTATCTTACTAATAGGAAAAGCATCACGTATCAGACCATATTACTGTTACAACTTGCTTCCATAGAAAAATGCTAACATGTGCATGCAGTTATATAGGGACGTTTTAGCCATATTCGAGACCCGGCCACAGCCGCCAGCAGCGCCGGCCTCTAATACCATGACTAGTTACTAATTTTATTTAACAAAGTATTGAGCGTGAAATTGTTAAAATGTCACTAGTAATGCTTTTATCTAAGCATATAGAGTAAAGGATTACTTACGCTATCTTTAGAGAAGTCTAAAGGATTAGTAACATCTATCACAATTTTGCCTATAATATTCTTGGTAGGATTAGCCAATTCTATTGCATTGGCAATTCCATTCCACAGAGTTGCAATTATAACCAACTCTCCAAATGCAGCGGCCTCAGCAAGTGTACCTACTGATGCTTTTTCGTCAGTGGCATGGTTTCGAACCCACTGAACAAGGTACTCTTTGGTAGGATCACGTGTTCCTATCTTTACTTCATGTCCAATTTCAATTAATCCATCAGCTAATTTACGTCCTACATCTCCAGATCCTAATATTCCAATTTTCATATACTCAAGCTTACGATAATTATTCTAATAAAGTTAAGCGATTAGCAAGAATTCTAGTATTCCGATTCTTATCCTGTAATTGCAACAATTATAGTTACAAGTATGCAGTAGCCATAAATAATCATGATCGTCCGTTTCCAATAGAACCAATGCATGGCATTACTATTAACCCAGTATAAACTCATCAATTATTTGAAGCCATTCATTAAAACTAATTAGTATTCTAAGGATAGCAAAGAATTAGATTGCCAAAGTGTTTTGAATCAATCTGGTAGATCAATTGCGAGATCCATTAGTTCAGTCTAAATATTCTAACTCCTCCCATATTTCATGCAAGTGAATAACAGTAAAATATTCTAAGAAAATATATATTTAAATTAAATTTTTGAATTCACTACTAAATGAAAAAGAATATCTGAAAGTTGCATGCAGATATAAAGCAAAAAACTCATTAGAGTTACGAGTTTTATATTAATAGCCTACCTATTGACCACGCTAGGTCAAATACGTATTGATCATTTTATCTGATTATGTTACATAAAAAATATCAGATATAAATGAGAGCCCGATTTTGCTTAACGTAGATAAACGTAACGTTCACTAAGCTGCCAAATGAATATTAAATATATGGTTGTCGTAGCAGCAATGGCAATAATGCTGATTGGCGTAACAGCGCTTGCAACAGACGATGCTTTTGCAGACAAGAAGAAAAAGAGTTATGAAAAGAGCCAAGCAGTCTCTCAAGTTAATTATTGTGGTAATGGTGAGCTCCCATTGAATATCGGATGTCAAAACACTGCATCTCAAATTCAGGGAGACGAGAATGCAGCATCATTAGCATCCGAGCAAGAATTCGAAGAAGCAGAGTAAGATAAAGTCCAAACTTTTTCTTTTTTATTTTTTGATATTCATATCCGTCAATTGAGCCAAAGTTTTTACTGTTACAATAATAGCGCCTAGGTGTGAAACTGTCATGTTTATTATCTTCAAAGTTATCTTACATACATAATATCTTCCTCAGTAGCGTCTCTAAATTATAGTCTCTGTCTGATTGAAAATTCAAAAAATGAATGATCAAAGATAATACATGTAAATACACATAAACACCTTACTAGAGTTAACAACTCATTAGTAATTCACGACTAATAATATGCTTGACATATAACGAGATAAATCATATGTGCACCAAATTTGAAATTGTTTTTATCTAAGTATAAGATGTGAAACTATAATGACTAGACCTATTGAACATGACAAGGTTCGAGATGCTTTATTCTTTCAGCTCGAACCTATTCTTTCAGCTTTTGAGAGAGCCTATCGGATCGATCCGGAAGATTCATTCGAAGCTATCCATATTTTAGAAAAGTTATTAGAAGAACGATTGAAAATAGAAAAGGGTTACGATGATAAAAAGATTGAGGATTTCAAAAAGCATGCAGAACTGGAAATTAATAGACTAAGACCAAGGGCTTCTGGTAGCATATGGAAATAGTCCTGAACCTGTATGAACTAATTACTTGGTTCTCTAATTCTAAATTGTGATTCATTCATTTTGACTAATTAGAAGTATTTTCAGATCTTGATTCTTCATACTTTAGGGTTTAGTTATTACACAACACCTTAAGTTCTGTGATTCTTTAACTTTTATATGTAATTAAGCCTTAATTAATAATAATTGTGAATGGAAAAAGAGCCAGAAAACGATGTTTTTGAGGAAGTAGATGATATAGATATTGATGACGAATTTGAAGAGGAAGATGACGAAGAAGAAGAATTCGATGATAATAACAATATTTCTGAATGAAAATAATACTAATGTTTTTCCTAGTTTTTACAGATAACCAAGTTCCGGAATACCTTTTATGCTGGTTTATATTGCATACTTGAGCTAACAGAAACAAATTCATGATAGGTAAGACGGCCCCTTTCGTTTATTCTTCCAATCCCTGGTCGTCCTACCATCTCGTATATGCAATTAAACCCCTGGAAAATCGACTTAAATGATGTCAAAATGCTTTTCATGCTATGAGAATGTCATGTTCCATAATCAGCTGCGAAATTTAGAACTTGGACATATGATCTATAACTTGATATAATCTTTAAGAAATATGTTATACTATCAAGTTACACCAATGGAAGAGAAGAAAGAAATCCAAAAGGAAGTTTTGAAGCCGATAACCAAAGTAAAATCTAAAGAAGATAAGGAATTGCAAGAATTAGAAGTAGAATCAACTGGGGGAGGAATGGGTGCAGGAGGAGGCTAGGACCAATGAATATTAAAACATCATTAGACTGAAATTGATTTCCATAATTTTGCTAGATCATAGAATGGACATAGAGTGTAATGATACTGGAGCTGAGCTGTGAATAAAGGATCTAATTGGAAATGATCAAGGCAATTATCTGTTTTTGTGATGTTTTCATACATTTCTCAGCTTAATTTTACTACTATAATGGAATCACTAAATATCCGCATCCGTTATTGGGAACATCTATTTTCATTAGTTACGTCCTCCTACAAAGAATGTGAAAGAATATGAAAATTATTGTATTTCTAATTTGAGGCAGAAGCCATCGTGCTATTTTGAAGTATTGCACTTACACTTGGACTAACTCTTCCAGCCTGGGTCATGGCGAAGCAATGAGTGGGCATAAATGATTCAGCACCTCCAGTCTACTTTCCCATTTTGGTAACATAGTTTGTACACAATTCTTGTTTACAGCATCAATATATTTAGAATAGAGAAGCCAAGTATCACTCGTGTTACCTACTTGTGTGGCAATATCACTAATTGAACTTCGCTGTTAGCTTTAGTGGCAGCTTTTCTCAGATCAGAGACAAACTCTTGCTGTGTTATCACATCATCTCTAATTCCCAGTCTAGTCAGGTGCCCACCAACAAAGGTATCAAAGTCATAGTTATTTAGAACTATATCATGAGCTTTTATAAAGCCAGCAACATCTTCAGTAATTGCTAAATAAACAAAAGGCACCCAACCAGGAAATACCACGTCAACTAGCATAAGTGTTTTCTGATTTGGAGCATAAATGAACGTATTTCCAGGCATGTGATTATCATCATAGTCACATACCAGACAGCCACCGGATAACTCAAGGGTCTGATTTCCAATTTGTAACGTGTAGTTATTTAGAAAAGTTATCGTCGGGACTGGCGGAATAGTAGAATCATTTTTAGTTAGACTCATAGCTCTCTTGAGTTCTACGGAGGTATCTTGATGAGCTATATATGTTGCATTCTTTGGAAATATCCCAGCCGCACCAATATGATCTAAATGGGCATGACTGTAAATTACATGGGTTATCGGCTTGTCAGTTACTTCGGCTATGGCTTTCAAGTAGTTTTGTCCAATAGATGGTGGAGCATCAACCGCCACTACACCCTCATCTGTTACTAAAAATATTGTATTATATGAGCCGTCTGTCACCCAATACAAGTTACCGCGTATTTCTTTTACTAAATATCCCTCCTCAGGGATTGTAGGGCCTCTTGCCGATTCAGGGATTTGTGTCATTGTGATATTAGTAGCATTTTTAATACCAGGAGAACTAGAAGCATTCGTCGTCGTCATCATTGTGGAAATAAAAATTCAATTGACCATGATTATCCCCAGCAGTTTCCATGGCATTAAATGCATAAACGGCAGGTCCTATCACAGTTATTGTTGTTAACGTTGCCAAAATGAACAGCAGTGATATTACTAATCCTGTTATGATATTTATTGATAGGCGATTAATAAACAGTCAATATGAATTTTTAGGTTCATAATCTAAAACAATAGAAATTTTTTGTGTAAAAATCATCATATCTCATATTCATAAGTTATATTTAAAGAGTCTTGTAATTTTCTAAACTAGAAATTCAGCTTTAATTATAAATTTGATTCCATTAGCTTCATAATATTCAAAGGTGAAGATTTAGTACTATCTTAAATTATCCAAATCATAATAAGGCATGATATATCTATAATGTCTATATGACACATGTACATGAGCATTCACATGAGGATGAAACAACCCACACACATGATCACGAAAAAGGCGAACACCACGGTCATGAAATAGATCATAAACATGAGCATTCACATGAGGATGGAACAACCCACACACATGATCACGAAAAAGGCGAACACCATGGTCATGAAATAGAAGACTGAAATACGTCTCACCACACTTCATCTATTTTTATTATTTTAGTCCCGACAAGCAGTTAAATTATTAGAATTGCTATGAAAAATTATCTAAAATTATGCAAATAAACGATAATATGAACATCATTAGTCCTTCTTATTAATTCAAACTATTTGTGCATTCAATTATTAGAATTATTTATCGAAAATATTTCAAAAAACAATCTAGCAAACAATAGTAGTAGCCAGCCAACATCTATTGATTATGGGTTCTTCTATTCCAAGTATGAATCATCACTCGAGTAATGGCATTTTTTGCGATCTCAGCAAATT
>CAWBHQ010000009.1:0-33205 GCA_963788755.1 uncultured Nitrososphaerales archaeon | reverse complement strand
ATATCTAAATAGGGATTGCGACAATATATGTTCTAGCATTGAATGCATTCGATATAAGTAGGAAAAGGATAACTGCTTGGTGTGAGGACTGTAATTTGGTCTTTGATGACCGATGGACAGCGAACTCTCATAAGGAAAACGAACGACACACCGTAAGAATTTCAGAGTTTTGGATTACTGGTAAAAGATGAATTCCTGATTTAGTGTCATTGTAAGCAATCCATTCTTCGGAGGTTGCTAATGATACTCAGGACTTATCTCCCTACTCTTAAGCATCCTTGAATTAAGTTGCAATAAACCATATCCTGTCTGGAGAACAAGGTAAACCCTTTGAATTTGCTTACTCATGTTATTTAGACGAATGCAACTTTCGCCAACTTTCACGAACTCAAATTACGTAGAACAGCGAGCAGTTTGAACATACCAGCTCAATTCTTTTATGTATGGGTTTTGTTATTAGGTTGTAAATGCAGCCTTCAGACATACTCTCAAGGATGTACCAAACAGACACGATACATGACAAGGTCTATCCAAAATTGGAAGAAGAATCGAAGCAAGACTTTGATGATATCCTTCAAACTAATATCTTTAACGTTATGCTAAATAGAAGATCACAGAGGAAATTTGAAGAAAGACCAGTTGAAGACTGGAAAATGGACATGATTTTTGCCGCTGCTGATACTGCACCAACAGCCGGCGGATTCCAAGGCTTCGAAATTTATCATGTAAAAGACGCTGAAGTTAAGGCGAAGCTGGTTGAAGCCGCAAACAAACAGCCATACGTCAACTCCCCGACAGTACTGGTGTTCTGTATGAATCCTTCCAGGGTCAAATTAAACTTTCCTCAGGCCATTCTTCAGAAATTCTCACTTCAAGACGCTACATTAGCTGCGAGCATACTCTCAGCTTGCCGCTCATGCTTTAGGTTTGAGATCCATTTGGATAGGAATGATTGACGAAGAGAAAGTGAAACAGGCTTTGCCTACTGAATACGTTCCATCGTCTATCCTCTGTTTAGGATACCCGCTAAAGTTGCTCCATCCAAAACCAAAGAGAAATCTCAAGGAACTCATACATGAAGTCTAATCAGAATTAATTTTGAACGAAGTAGTGGCACGACTCTATGGTGCCTTTTGACTGGCCGAATTCTAGAAGAGAGTGTACTAACCTAAACTCATGCCTTGGCAAATTTCATAACCGTTACTAGTCTGCCGGATAATCAGAGGCAGATCTCGTTATATGCGGGAGAGTGATTTGCTCTTATTTGATATTAGTCTGATATCGAGCCTCGTTAGAAAAGCGTTTGCCTTCGTACTTTTTTCTTACTATAGGATTCGCAACATTTCTCCGATGAGTCGTTGGTACGTACTATGAAGCTAGGAATCTTAAACAAATTTTGGAAGAAAGAATTGAGAAACAATCATATCCGAAAATTAACTCCTTAACTTGAGGTATAAACTTTGTATGGCTTCCCAGATTCAACATTGACATATTTCCAAACGCTTTCAGAGGTGACAAGTTCATGAAAATCCGATTGAAGATTCGGATGCAAGAGTTTGAATACGTTCTCTCCAACAGACACTCTGTTTGATTCCGTTATAGAAGTTATCTTTGCTGCTACGTTCATTCCATATCCTAGTATATCAATTGGAGAGCTTTGGTCATATCCGTACTGAACAATTACGTTTTCTCCTTCATCAACACCGACCTTAACAGAGAGCTCTGGATAATCCAGTTTACTAAGGATGGGATTAATTCCTTCTCGTACCACATTCACCATTGATTTGCCACATTCTACTGATTTGTCACACGTTAGATATCTATTGAATCCATAAGGAAAAAAAGCAATAACGGCATCACCCACATATTTCAATACGTATCCTTCATAGCTTTCTATCACGGTCGAAAGCTCGTGAGAGAATGCTCTGATGATTGTCACCAATTTTTCTGCCGGTAGAGTCATACTCATTCTAGTTGAACCCACTAGATCCGCATACATAATAACAAGTGGAACTTTGGAGCTGACATGTTTGCGAAGAAAGTCCTGACTCCGTTTAATTGAAGTGTTATACTGATAGCGCTCCTTTAAGGCATTGACTAATCGGTCTTGTCTCTGAGTAAACAAAGTTTGCAGATCAACGAGCTCGTTCGAATCCACTCCTCCTGTTGCGGGTCCGTGATATTTCATGGAATCATCAGATTTCTTATTACCCATTTGCTTACGGACACCATCTTCGTCGATGCTTCACCTTAGGAGATATGCGAATCGTCCCCCACTATCATCGGATTATGCCATAATCCTTGGCAAATATCATAATACGACTTCACATTTAGTCCCATGTTACTTCTCTATCTACTATATACCTTTGACTCATATATCAACATGAACCATATTATTGGGAGCAAGTTCTAACAATTCGTATAGTGAGCGCATTGTCCAGAGTACCACTTTTCAGGATATCCTTTCATAGCTGAATTACAAGCTACAAGCGAGTGTAGCATATTGGCTAGCAATAGTAGTACTCATGAAAATTAGATCATATGTTGCTTCACATCATGCTCCTGGTAAGTCAATGGTTGTCGGTTGTCGTTGCCTCCAAATCCGCCATAGTTCATAATTTAGTAGAGAATGATTCTCATTAGATCACGTCAATATAAGGCACCTCGCTCCTATATTTGGTACGGCATTGGTCATGAGTACCACGTCACATCAACGGCAGCAACAAAAAGCCTAAGAGTAGGGATAGAGAGACGAGTTATTCTAGGTTAATTTCAGCAGGTAACCTATCCGTGGTATCAATCCGCCTAAGAAATTCCAATAGTTTGAGATAGCAATTATCTCCAGTTAAGGTCTTCTCGGTCATGACGCCACCATATAACTCGATCCGTACGGTAATAGATTTTTCTCCGAGTAAAAGATGAACGCTTTTGGGTTCCATTTAACTATCCCAATAATTATTCAATCTTCATATCATTTTGGCACAGCCTTACCGGATATTTGAAGCAATTTGGGTATTTTGCTAGGTGCAATTTTTGCGATGGACATTGAAAATCGCGTGCTATCCGGTATCAGTCAGAATTTTATCTCTAATTTCAGAACGAATGTCTTCAAGTGCGAAATGGAGATTAGAACAATCAGAAATTCTTTCTTCTATTTGTTCTAGACTAACATCCTTGTGACGATGTTCGCCATTCTGATCATAATATGAAAGCCTAATGCCGTCCTCTTGACCTGTAAAATCAGAAGCATGAGATGTATCCAATGTTGCGCTTGAAATCCAAAGGGTGTAGTCGGATACACCTCGTAAATCTTTAAACAATGCAGGATATTTTTTTAGCTGATCTGAGTAGTTCAATGTGACTATCTTTTCTAGGATGTCTAAAATGACGTGTGATTTTTGTGTATGCTGCTCCAAGATGAGGGAAATGAATTGTCCGCGTTTCTCGTCTTGACCGGGTGGACAGAAATGGTAAGAGATTATGTCCCGGATAAGAGAATCTAAGGACGATGCACTAATGAGAAATCTTCCCCTTATCGAGGCATCACGTTCACTTAATTTTTCTAATAGAATTTTGCGGTCTCGCCCAGGAATTTTGGACATTGTATCTCGATCTTTGAGTGGGGACTATTAAAACTTCTCAGAACTTTTTCGAGGCCTACTTCTTGAACGAGCCTTGAATAGTGACATTGATGACGCGTCTTATCTCGAAATGTTACCATGGTCACGAGCCGCTCACGAGTAGGCTAGGAGTCTCAATTCTGGCTCGAATACTGGGCTTAATTGCAATGCGAATATTTGAGTACATCCTAAGGCAAGAAAATTTCTTATTAAGTATTTTTCAAGAACCTTTCAGTCTAGTAGCCAGAAATAAGAGTACGTAAAATTATGAACTCAACATAAAATTATCGATTGAGTCATACTCCCCATGATCCTTTGCATGTTACAAGGGGCAAATACCGCTTCACTTAATTGGCATAGCTGCTTCGGATCTCAACTATCTATGCCAAGGGTTCTGGAATGGTAAACTACCTCTGATCTATTCATTCGCAAATAGATTTGCAATCTCGCGCCCTCTTTGCCAAAGAGCCATTGCAGGGTCATGAGGTGCTAGTTGATCCACATAATCAATGCTAGAATTGGTATGGTAATATTGAATCCCCTGGTCTAGCGGATACATATTAGGACCACTAAATTTCGAATCTATATTGCCGGGCAACTTCACACTACCTAACGACGGAATCATAGTTTTGCCAACTCTAACACTTTCAATCGAAGTGGGAGGGACGAAGTTCTGTGACGGAATTCGAAGGCAGTATCCAAGTTCCGTGACCCTCCTTGCTTGGCCATCAAGAAATGGCATTGAATACGAACATTCGGCAGTAGTAAGCAACGGGGCATTTTTGTGTAATTTGAATATTCTCGAATTCAGGCGTAGCGATGTGTGCCTGAGTGTTGACAATCATGTTTTCAGATAGACTCCTTCGGCTTAATTGGAATGACCGCATTCGAAGCAAGCAACACGGAACTTGATTGTACATTGGAAAAGTTATGGGGTAGTCGACGCTCCTGCCTTTTTCTCGGCCCTAGTTTCTCCTGTTCTGCTGTCTATTGGTTCCCCGCTGCCGTGTAACTTTTCGATATGTCCTTGGGTGTTGAACCACTTCTTGGATTTGTAGTCTCCGCAAGGACATTAACAGCCGTACGTACGTCTGACCTTAATTGGAGATACGAGACTCGTACCTACCATTTGGAATCCACTGAGACAATTTACATTGTTAGTATTATGATTTCTCCTATGCATATAACTAATAATTTCATAAATGTCTCTTATAAGGTTTGAAAGATAATACCGATCATTGATAATCAAGTAAATGGCGGGCGTGAGGTGGAGTTCATATAAGACCCCTGCTATCCTGTTACGGGGAAGACTACGATCAAAACATGCCTTAAGCTTCAATTTTTTAGTAATGCCCGTGGGCAAATTTTAGAATTTAAGACCATAATTTGAGGTCGTGTGGCATGTTAGGTGTTATCAACGTCTGCTTAAGCTAGATGGAGCCCCTCGTTGTCCGCCTAATTTGATAATGCGTTTAAACGCAGGTCTCAGTGTTGGTGATGCTTTCCTAACAGAAGGTGGAACTATTTTTGGGAACTATTTTTGGCCTCGTTCTACTTCGAAACCAATCTTGACTTCTGCCTGATACTCCTCTACTTTCTGATTTTCTATCCTTAGAGTTACTCTTCCCAATTCTGCCCATCTAATTCTCTTCACAGTTTTCGCAGCTTCATCAACGGCGTCCTCCATTGCCTTAGCAATACTATCGGGAGATGTTCCGACGATGTCAATATATTTGTAAACCATAAGAAATAACTGCATTATTAATATAAAAACGGCTCGAAATTAGCCCTTATTCTCATTAATACCGCTCCCTTTTGTCGGAAAACTCGAACCTAGTTCATGGCTTCAGCTCGAACTACGATTGGCTATGCTTACTCCTGTTATTCTCGCGTCATCTGGATTAGAAGGCTGATCCGCCTGACCAAAGGAAGAAGTAGTTGGTAGGCCGGCTATCTTATCAACTGTGTCCATACCCTGAACAACCCTTCCGAATGCAGTATACTGTCCATCCAAGAACTGAGAATCATTGGTAACGATAAAAAATTGCGAACCAGCACTATTGGGATCAGAGGCCCTTGCCATGGAAACGATGCCACGGACATGCGGTTCATCGTTAAATTCCTCATCGACAAAATAACCTGGTCCACCTGTGCCCCAGTTGCTACGCTGAGATGCATTCCCCTTTGTATTCGGATCTCCACCTTGGATCATGAAATTGCTAATTATTCTATGAAAAATCGAGTCATTGTAAAAGCCATCCTGTGCAAGTCGCTTAAAATTATCGACATGGTTTGGTGCAACCTGCGGGAGAAACTCAATCGTTATTGGGCCTTGGGTCGTTTGAATAACAGCGGTTTGCTGTGTAGAATTTGAATTAGCAGAAGAACCAGTAGAATTCGCCACAAGAGGCTGAGAACCTGCCCCGGTGCTATTGCGATTAGGATCGCTGTTTGTACTATTGCTATTATCTTGATTTCCACCTGACATAGAATCAGACTGATAGTCTTGATTAACCTTATAAACCAATACACCGAAAACAAGGCCCGGTGTATTTGATACGAAGCTGAGGCGACGCATAAACAAGACTAAATGGCTGATCTGGTTCTACCGATAACGGATACTTCAAATTCTGAGTGTACAAGGCAATCGTACCTGGTTGATAAGCTGGTTGTATCCCAGCAAGTTGGCCACCTTGAATCGAAGCATAAGCTTGAGGCTCAAATGGAATTAGTTTTCCTAGCAGCGTATCGTTCCAAAACTTGGGGGTAGGGGTAAACCCATCCTGTTCCAGATATTCCATTTCATTGAACCCGCCAATCCGAATAAACCACTGTTTCTTACTTTCGTCCCCTCCACTTCCAAGGGTGTAGAAGGAAGTCCCATTGGCTCCTGGGAATCTCTGTCCCACCAGATAAAGTACAACGTAGTCCGAATCCAAATCCTTGGCAATATCATAGCCCTCTATCTCTGGTTTGATGAACATTTTAGCAAGCTCAGCAATTCGTGTTTGGTTTATGGTTGCGTTGTCGGCAAGGCTCGTCCTATTGGCCAACGTAGTAATCCAATAACCGTAGTCCCACCAAGAGGCGACAACTGAATCCTTAGGAGTATTGTTGGATATCCAATTCAATGCATCGAGCCAATCGGCCACTTGCATCCTGTATCCAGTCCCTCCATTTGCAATGGACGGTGGAACGTCTGCTGAGGTAACCCAATTGATGTTGGGTGGGTAGAATAGAGGGAGAGTTAAAAGGAAAATAAGAACTACAGCAAATGAAATGACTATTGGCTTATTATGCGAAGGCTTTGATTGAAGACGCTCTACTCTCTTTTTTCCTCTGCCCTTGGCTGCCTTTTGCTGAGCTTCCATGTAAGTACCGGTAGAGGAATATCTTTCCATAAATATCCTCGTCAGATCGTATAGTCCCATTGATGCAAGGACTATTATGCTAATTGAGGAAAATACAAGCAACCTAGCGAATGTCGCACTTACATAAAGTCCGGTAATCCCTAGAATGAGGGCAAATATTGTCATATCATTTCTCTTTCGAAATGCCATCCATATGCCGAAGCCAGCGAACATCATCAATATTGAGTAATCGATGAAGTAATCTACGATAGTAGGCGTAAAATGTTCGGCCACAGATGCCGTTAATTGATTTTGAGCTGACAAGAATGGATTTATTGCATTCAAATACCTAAAAGAGGGAGAATAATATGCTTCGGTCAGCATGACGCCTACACTAATAGCAACAAATACCCCAAGAACGATTCCTGAATTCCGTATAGGGTGATCGGTTGAAATAAATTTCCTCACAAGATAGGTTACTGCCAAAAATACGGTTCCACCAATCATCGCGATCCCGGGAGGACCGAAAACAAATGATAGTCCCGGTCTAGGGAATATTCCAGCTGTAACTAAAGTCAATACGGTAATCGAAATAGCCACTATCAAAGGAATGCTCAAGTCCTTTCGGAAAAATGGGATAGCTATAAAGAAGATGGAAAGTGGGATTGCGAAATACTGGATCCCTCCCCACGAAGCATTTGCCAAACCGAGTAGGAATCCAGCCAATACTGCTTTGAGTATTACATATTTAACCTGTCTACCCTTTATGGCCGAAACAAATAGGTAGGTTGCGACAACACCAAAGAACAATCCCAATGGCTCAGACTTGAACCACCCCAAGTTACCTCGCTGGATTATGGCAGGAGTGAAAGCAAAGAATAACGCCGCAAAAAGGCCTGCTGAGGTGCCCTTCAATGCTCTGACGAGTGCAAAAATTGCAATAGTAGTGAGAGAACCCATAACAACAGGAAAAATTATGACAAAATCCAGAAGTGACGAACCGGCACCAAATATCTGATACAGAAACGCAGCTACGATATGAAGACCAGTCTGGGATGTAGCAGGAACGTTCCTTCCCTCTGGATACCATGACATCGTGTCGTGCCAGTTTAGGTATGCTTGCAAACCATTATCGACAATGTATTTGGTCGCTCGATAATCAAAATAGGGATCAAATTCATTCAAAAAGTAACCATACTTTATAGGATAAGACCTGATAATGAATGCAGTTGAAAATGCAATCGCTAGTACTCCTATTACTAGCAAGTGTTTAAGTTGAAAGTGGAAATGACCCGTTCTTAGCAGCGTTTTACTTCCATCAAGCATGCTAAGACAGGTTGAACTAACCTCTTTTTTACGTTACTGATGCTAGCTCGTTACATTGTCGTTCCGGAAGCAGTACAAAAGAGAATTCGAGTTTCATATAGGACCACCACTAAGAATATCAAAATTGATGACTTCTAATCAAGAATGCAACAACCGAAGACCATACCACAGGTCCATGTTCCTAATGGCATTTTGAGATACTACTGTGAAAAACGGGGGACTCGCTCGAGGCGTTTGAATATGATATGTAGCTTAACTAAACGAAGCTTTCTATACGCAATCATTTCATAAGATGAGAGTGGCGAGCAATGAAGATTCAGAGTTAGACTGAAGATTCTCATGTTGTTAATGTGGAAAAGGTATTTGTCTGAGCTGCCACTTTTCAAGAAAAAAGTTTTGAATTTTGTGATGTGCTTTTATCAGAAAAAATCATTCTAGTTCTTCTTGGTAATGCTAACTATATCTCCATCAACTAGTCGATGATCTAACCCCACTTTTTGCGCTCCAAATTTTACGCTATTACCCCAAACTTGAGCGTACTTAAAATCAGTTGTCATAGATCTACGTATCTTCGTGCAGACGTCGCTGATTGTACTTTCACTCCTTACTATGAGTGGTTCCTCAAGATCTGCATCTTGACCTTTTGGCTTTAGAAAAACACGAATAAAATCTAGTTTTTGAAATATTGCATCCCTTACAGCTTCTATATTCTTGTTGCCGTCTGCTGAAATAGGGATAAAGTTATTGCCTATCCTGCGACGAATTTGCATTAGTAGGGTATTATCGACCAAATCGATCTTGTTCAAAGCAACGATTGAAGGGACATAGACTCTGTTTCCAGCCAGTATATCTATGAGTTGATCATCGGTTAGGTCAGGTTCTCTTACAGTTAGTCTACAATTATGAACTCCGTAAACTCTAAGAATTTCTTTTACAAGACTTTCTGATACACGGGATTTTACCTGGAAATTTACAGAAATTCCCCCCGTTTCTGTCTTCTCTATCAAAATGTCAGGCGGGTTCTGGTCAACCTTTATCCCTATTTCAGATAACTCTCTCTTTAGAAGGTCTATGTGTTGAGGCTGAAAGACATCCAGAATAAGTAAAACCAAATCGGCGGATCTTGCAACCGATAAAACTCGCTTACCTAATCCGCGACCTGAGGCAGCTCCCTCTATAATTCCTGGCATATCAAGGATTTGGATTCTGGCACCTCTGTACTCCATCATACCGGGCACCACAGTAAGGGTTGTGAACCTGTATGAACCAACCTTTGAGTTGGCGTTCGTGAGCCTGTTAAGGAGTGTCGATTTGCCAACACTGGGCAGGCCAATCAAAACTACAGTTCCATCACCTGTTTTTCTTACATTATACCCGCCAGACCTACCCTTAGAGGAAACGGTCTTGCCGTGGGTATCTCCCTCCATCTCCTTCTTCAACTTGGCGATCTTTGCCTTAAGTAGGCCTATATGATGCTCAGTAGCTTTGTTAATCTGGGTTTTGTGAATTTCGTCCTGAATTGCCTTGATCTTTTCTGGGATGCCCATTTTCTCAGCTATTATTCCTTGCTACTTCTTTACAATCAATTAAAAGAAATAATCCAAATCGTAACGGATTCACCTTCATAAGGATAAATAGAGAGATGCAATAGCGAGATAAATACGATAAAGGGTCCGAACAGGTGATCAATTCAGAGATCTATAACCGAAAAATGGTAATATAAGTTTGGTACTGATATTTTGGTTTCCAAAAACGACGACCACTTATTTAGGTTACATTCCATTTAAATGGCGGGTGATCCTCTAAAGAACCTCTAAAGACACAGTAATACTAACTCAAACTACCGATTGTAATGCTTAAATGTGAGCCATGGCGGTTGGGTATTATTCATTATGTCGGAGGCTCCAGTAACGTCCCCTTCAAAAGAGAAAAAGAAGGGTTTTACCCAGGAATTCGTTTTCTTTCTAAAGACTTTTGGTATAATTGGCCTCGCGATAGCATTCATAATCGGTCAGGCAGCCTCTTCATTAGTAACTGCTTTCGTAAACGACATAATCGACCCGATCATTGGAATTTTCCTTCCAGGTGGCAATTTGTCAGGTTTATCCGTTCAGGTACCAAACCTTTATGGAGATGCTACTTCTGACTTCAGGTACGGAGATCTGATTGCAAATATAATAGACTTTCTAGTGATAGCGCTGATAGTCTTCATTCTCTATAAGCAGCTTTCTAAACGCGGTTTCGTGGAAGATAAGACTGTGCCTGAGGAGAAGAAATAAAAATATTCTCTCTTTGAAATTCTCAAATACCGATTTGCTTAATCACTGCTGAGATACCCACACTGCTCTGGAGGTAGCTGATTGTCCAAATTGTCCCTGTTGCTACTCGCCATTTGTTACAAAAGATGATGTCAAAAAGTTTCAACTACTAGTCTCTCGAACAATCCATAGATTGTGGTTCTGAACTGAAGCATTGTTGACTTTATGTTCCCTGAAAAGGACCTAGACGACTTCATTTCTGACATCCCAAAGTTGAGAAATTGCAGACCCTGTAAAACTTCAAATCAGTTTTTAAATGTTTTTATTTCCTTAATGCTGGTAAGCAAGAACAGGAACAGAGGTATGAAAAGCAATGATATATTGAGCTCTTCTATGATCTCATTCTTCCTTATAGATCATCATCTGGTTCATGGAGAGGTTCTAAGAACAATTCATTTCCATATTTCAAAAAACTTCAGGGTAGTGCACATTGCCAAGGTCATAACAACGCACGCCATTACCTTCCATGGCATCGCGGGCAAGCGTGGTGCAAGCAGTCTTATTTGATGATCGTCTATAATCTGAGAGATATAGTCTCGAACTTTTGAGTTCCAAATTCTATATTCAATGCTATGTTTCTTCAATATAGATTCCAATTCGTAAATTACAGGACATCTTACCGAAGTAAGATGTTGAATATATCTCCTTGAGACTTCAACTTCGCCTCTAATGGCGATTAATCCTTGTTGATGAATATCGACTAGCCTTACATGCATCTCCCATGGTTTGGACAGTGACTTTGCAAAACCACTGCCAATTTGAGAAGTCATCTTATTCTCTAGTTTCACTTTCTTGAAGCCCTCGGAGGTGAGTGTTCGTATAATATCATCCTTTTTCATTCTAACTGCGATATACAATTGATCAAGCTCTATTTCCTCGTGCCTGATTAGGGCTTGAAGTCCTTTTACTACGTTCATTCGACGGGGATAGCTTGTAAGAAATTCAGACATTTGCGTGGATAACTTCGTAATCCACTATGGAATATTAAAACTGTGTTATTGTAATCAACTCTAATCGAATTACTAATTCGGATGAAATGATCTCCGATAGATATCTTCTAGAGGATCTATAACTAAATCTTGCCAGTTCATTTGCCTATCATCTTCCTTCACTTCAAATCCTCTCACGACTATAACGGGCGTTGATTCGAGACTTTCGCCCATCAAAGCGACTCCTATCGAAGCCAAACCGTCACCTGCTGCCTTTCATTGTCACCCTTAAAATGTTTCCAAAGAGATCTTTCTTGCCTCGCTCATCTATTACTGGCTTAAATCCTGATACTGCAATGGCAATACCTGAAGTGCCTAATCTCCCAGGCATTAGACGACTATCAGAAATTACTACAAATATCTTGAGTTTATTCTTATTCAAAAAATTCAACCTCAATCGATCAGCCGATTCAAAAGGCAAAGGAGGATACAATACCGCGCAACCCTTGGGGATATTTGATCTATCAATCCCGGCGTTAGGACACAACATACCATTCTTCTTGCACAATAAGAATCCAGGAATTCCTCCATAAATCTGGTCGGCCTCTCTTAAAACTAGCTCCGTAAGTTTCTCATCCATTTGGAATTTCTTTGCAATAACCCTGGCCTTATGCGAGACCTTTATCCGGTCAATACGAACAACCGCCCCTTCGCTGATGGATACAAATTTGCTTGATATGATAACGATATCTTTTTGCTTGAACTGAAAATTTGTCTTTGATATTGCTTTATAGAGATCAAATGGAAAAACCATCGGCGGAAGTTTCAATGCAAAGACCTCAAATCTAGAGGTCACGTTATTGTTTGCTTTCAAACGTCGACTACTAAAGTTAGTCAATCTGCAGAAGGTTTTAATGACGATTCCAATAAGAATCCATCTCAGGTGATTTCGGGTGGGAATGACCCTAACTGAAAAGATCTTGGCAAGGGGAGCTGGAAAAGATTCCGTCGCTCCTGGAGATGTTGTGTTTGCGAAAGTAGATAAATTAATGATGCATGACGTTTCAGGCCCAGGTGTAATCAAGGTATTAGAAGAGTGGAAAAAGAAAGGGACGGATTTGGAACGGATTTGGGACCCAACTAAAGTCTGGGTTACTGAGGATCATTTTGTACCAGCATCTGACAAGATATCGGCTAATAATATTATTACTCTCTCCAAGTGGACGAAGAGGTTCGGTGTAAGCAAACATTACAAATATGGGATGGGTCAATACGGAATCTGCCATACGCTTTCTCATGAGGAGGCACTAGTCCTACCTGGTGAGGTCTATGTAGGTGGTGATTCTCATACCAATACTACTGGAGATTTGGGGGCCTTCGCGAGCAGGCCTTGGCCACAGTGATATTGCTTACGTGCTTCACCATGGACAAATCTGGTTCAAGGTGCCAGAAACAATCCTCTTCAAGGTAAATGGTCAATTGCCAGATCATATAATGGCAAAGGATATCATTTTGCGAATAATTGGTGATATAGGAACAGAAGGTGGAAATTACAAATGCATGCAGTTCTCTGGCGACGTGATAGACCATATGAATATGGAAGAACGACTTACCCTCACGAATATGACTACAGAGGCAGGTGCTAAAAACGGAATAATAGAACCTGATTCTGTCACTGACAACTATATCAGGGATAGAACGGACTCCCAGTATCAACGGCTACTAGGGGATGGAAATGCAGACTATTCGGACATCCACGAATATGAAGTCAATCAAATGGAGCCAATTATTGCTAAACCATTCTCACCTGCCAATACTTGTGCTGTGGGAGATGTTCAGGGGATAGAGATTGACAAAGCATATATCGGCTCTTGTACGGGGGCTAAACTTACGGATCTTCGAGCGGCCTCACGACTTCTCAAAGGCAAAAAAGTGAAGGCTCGAACTGAAGTATTACCTGCTGCACAATCAATCTATATTTCTGCGCTACGTGAGGGGCTTGTCGACATTTTCGTTGATGCAGGCTGTGTTGTTGGCCCCCCTACTTGTGGTGCTTGCTGCGGGGCGCATATGGGGGTGTTGGGTCCAAAAGAAATTTGTATCAGTACCACGAATAGGAACTTTCCTGGGAGAATGGGTGATATAGAATCGCAAACATTTCTGGCATCTCCTCTGGTGGTCGCCGCATCGGCAATAAACGGAAAGATAACTGACCCAAGGGATATTACAGCTTGAACCAACTCGAGGGTGTCGTGCATAAATACTATCGAGATAACATCGATACGGATGTGATCATTCCTGGTCAATATCTTAAGATCCATGATCATAAGGAACTTGCAAAACACGCAATGGAGGGCATTGATCCTGAATTTTCCAAGAAAGTTAGTGAAGGTGACTTTTTACTTTAGCGGGAGGAACTTTGGATGTGGTTCAAGCAGAGAGCATGCTCCAATTGCTCTGGCCAATTGTGGAGTAAAGGCCATAATAGCACCATCATTTGCTAGGATTTTTTACAGAAACGCAGTCGATGGGGGGTATTTGCTCCCCATAGAGGTAAATGAGGAGACATGTCGACAAATCGAAAATGGAAACAGAATTATCGTAGACACTCTGAAAAGCAAACTGGTCAATATCACTCAGGGCAGAAAAGCGTATGACATTAAGCCATTTCCCAAAATAATTGCTAGAATTATTGAAGCAGGTGGCTTGATTAATCTAGACCCTAAGAAATTGATTGATTTGTAGGAGGGTGTCAAATCTTGAGAGTTTGATACTCGAAAAGATAAATAAAAATTTATCACAGCCTACGTGCAAAATTATCCATCATTCTACCTACTTATCAGGACAACTTGCTAATTCTATTCAAGGTCCCTTCAACTGGTTTCATCTTTTATCCATCCTTCTGGCGAGCAGCAGCCCCTCATCACTTCGATCACCAACATTTGTAGCATATCTCCAAAGATGAGTACCTTCGTCTGCGCTCGTGGAGACCATTAACTCATTCAGAGCTTCTATTTCGTTGACTAACCCCAAATTGCAGACCTTATTTTCGTTGGTTGAAACGCAATCACTACATTTGCTGTCTAATGTGGAGATAGTCGGATCGATATTAACAAGGGGGTAAGCCTTACATGCTGCCGGTCTTTCATCATAAATAGTGCAACGTGCTCCGCCATGAGGGGATCGCTCAGATCCATCAGTCTCGAGAAAGGGACAAATATTTCCGTCTCGTTCCCTTCCCATTAGCTGATAAATAAGGATGCTTTCAGGGCCTTCTTCATTGTCGGTCATGCCCACTCCTATTCTTGGTAGAATCTTGATGTTTACTTTTTTTGTCTCCGCAAGATGTTCAATCTTTTTCTTCTCCTTCGGGAGCAGGAGAACCCCTATTTTACCAAACTCCTTCGATGGAAAGTACTCTCTATTTATACAACAATCAGAGCAACCTTCTACACATTTGAATTTTTTGAGCAAGTCTAATCCAATATAGTATTCTAGTTAGACAGTCCTTTAAATTGTAATAGCTTTTCCGCGGCAGTGGATCTACTGCATCATGATGTTATACTAGATTACGTTTGAAATTGCCTCTCATGGGTTAGATCAAAAGTGTGTATTGTCACCTATCTGAAGAAATAATCCTATTAACGGATATAATCATGAAGCCAATTCGAATCGTCTCTAAGTCAGTTTAGAACAACGTCACGAATTTCAATCCCTCTCAACAGCTTCAATGTGGCATTGGTGACCTCTATGCTGTTTGTCGATGGTCTCAGCTTCTTCAGTTGAGATAGGGAACTTCCCCGTTTCCAACGATTCTTTTCCAGGCTTTTCTAGTATCACTTCTTTACAATCGTCGCAAATCAACTGTTGAAATATCATTCCAAATGCTTATGAATGAACTCAATATAAGAATAACTCTCTGACCTGCTAGGACCCAATTGCTCCGAAAAGATTAGATACGTAATAACTCAAAAAAATTCATATGAACCCCTCTAGACATATGGCGATTATCCATGGACAATGTCTGCGCCTACTGTGGAAAAAGTTTTGAAGGGGAAGGATGGCCACATGTTGAGGGGGACTCTAATCGTGGTGTCTCGAGAATCGAGCAATTTTGCTCAGAAGAACATAGGTCGGCATTCTTGAAATCCAATCTATGATTTCAGTTTACCAAAAAGGGTGTCAAACAGGCCCTTCTTATTCTCTTTTTTTTCAACTTTCTTGAAACACTTGGAGCACAAGGCACGTAGATTCCCAGGCCTGTTGTCTTTCCTTGAGCCGTTAATATGTTCAAAAAAGGCCTGCGTACTCCCGCGGAATCTAATATTGCAACCCTGGCAGCGATGGTGAGCCTTTTCCAGAACTGTCTGTTTAATACTCATTGTTAAATGTTCGTACTTGGTTTTGTCAACGCTATCACCTGATGTGTTTCCGAAAAAAGACAATCCTTAATTTATAATAGAAAATGCCCAAATTAACCTTTCTAGAAGGATTTTTTCTTCTGCCCTGACAAAGACAAAGATCTGGATTTCTTTGACAATATGTCAGCAGTCATAAGCGGTTCCGGAAATTTGGCATCCTCTCTAAAAAGACCTCTGACAAGATTAATGGAAGTTTCCAGACTTATCTTATGCCCAACGCTGACATAAACGTAATTATGTCCTTCTCTGGTTATTTTCTTCCCGCAGACATTCTGGTCAATGGACACATAGTTATGCTTATCTTCTATTCCACACAATAATCGCTTAGCAATCCCGATTGTAGGCTTGTCTACTAAAAGCCCTATAAAAGATGCAAGCCCCATTCGGCGAGGATGAAGAATTCCATGACCGTTGACAATTAGCACATCGAAAGATGATTCAATTTTCTTAAGAGTCGTAAAGATAGGGTTTGCTTCCCTGAACATGAAAAATCCTGAAACATACGGAAATTCAATTGCAGACCAAGACTCCCGAGTTTCAATGATTTCAAAAGAATTCCGGTTCATATTAACAGCGGAACAGAATGCCCTATTCATATGATAAGACACGTCTACACCACATACATGCTTGATTAAATGGTTAGGAGTAAAATCAGTGGTTACGACCATTCTTGACAAAAGTCTTTGTAATTCTGCAAGCATCGAAAGCATGGACTTGATATGTCATTACCATGTTCTATTTACATAAACAAGAGTACCATTCTTCGGTTTTTAATAAAACCAACCCTAGAGAGGATTTGACATCACGAAGGGCGTTACATCTCCGACGATGCAATACTTCACATTTGAACATATAATATTCGTAAGTACGTTGTGGCATGAACTCAAGTCTCCTTCACAGTAGATAAGCTGATCTCCCTGTATACCTATTGAACCGTCTGCTCTCCTCTCATTGGAGCTTGCAGGGGATCTGTCACTATTCCCTTCATTCGTCGATTTTTCACTGTAATCCTTTTTACCCTGGCTTTCCATTATGACTAAAGTAGTTACTGATAAGAGAACGTAAACTATCAAGGATACTGACAATAATGTTCGAGAAGGTATACAGACGCTGCTAATTTGCATTTTCATAGTATTGATCACCGGCCATGAATATTTACAATTTCTAATAAAAGCAACTAAAATTGAACATAAGGAATTTGGAGTATTTTTGTACCCACGACATGTAGACAAATAATATAATTTTTAAACACCACACCCCGTGTAACCCCGACCAATCGACAAATTCAACGCCATGATTTACCATTGGTACCTTCTAACCAAGCCTTACTTCAACCTATTTTTCGTTTCTGAAAGTTACTGTTCATTTCTCTTCTCTTGCCTTTTTTTAGAGGTTTAGTTTGACTTGCTTGACTGCTTTTTCGATATTCAGACTTAGTGCGTTCGAATTGTTTCGCTAACTTATCTTGCTTATCAATTTTAGTAGACTTTTATTCTCTACTATGTAACTCGACTATCATTCCTAAGAGAATGCTAAGCCTAAGGTTAGAGTTTGTTGAGTTGGGAATCGCGTTATTAACCGTTATCTCGTTGATTGTAATTCTAATAGATATCTTCTTCCCTTTAAATGCAGAACAAAAGCAGTTCATTTATGTATTCGACCTCGTAGTTGTTCTTATTCTAGCTACTGATTTCGCGTTTAGAGTGCGAAGATCAGTCAAGAAGAGCCGATACATATTGAACCATTGGTACGAAATTCCTGCAATGTTGCCGTTAGTACTCTATGCCTCGGCTGATACATCTACAATAGCTGGTCAAGTGCTGGAACAATTTAGGGTAATCGCATTTTTCAGACTTGTCAGGCTATATTATATACTTACCTTGATCCAGGGAAGCCGATTTGTGTTATTATCGGCTTTCTCAATCATCACGATAGTTTTCGGCGCCTTGGGAGTCTATCTTACGGAAGCCGGATATGCCGGAGCAAACATAAAAACTCTACCGGATGCATTTTGGTGGGCAGTGCAGACTGTTAGTACCGTAGGGTATGGTGATGTATATCCTGTGACAGGTGAAGGAAAGATCATAGGGATCTTCGTGATGTTTGCAGGAATTGGAATTCTTGCCACATTCATCACTGCGCTTGGAACCAAACTGATTGAGCTCAAGTTGAATGAGCCCAAAAACAGAAAAAAAGTCGAGGTTGTACGTGACGATCTTTCCACAAAGACCATAGAATTGATAAAGAATCAAATTGAAAAAGTCGAGACACTTGATCAGAAAGATTTTGATGCATTAATTTCATTACTGAGAAGTATACGTCAAAACTATGGTGTCCAATAGAGCATGCTGAGTAAAGAAATGTGTATTAATTGCCAAGAGCACATATTTCCCATTAGTGCAGTTCCAGGTGCTCGATACTACTAAGAGTCGAGGACCCAGAATTGCTCACGGCAGGTTTTAGACGAAAAGCTAAGT
The DNA here is from genome assembly GCA_963788755.1 of uncultured Nitrososphaerales archaeon. Taxonomy (GTDB): domain Archaea; phylum Thermoproteota; class Nitrososphaeria; order Nitrososphaerales; family Nitrososphaeraceae; genus TH5896. The sequence continues at coordinate 14,764 of CAWBHQ010000009.1, read as the reverse complement.
TACATTAGTTGAAATGATGATGATCAGACTTAATTACTCGTCTAAAAAGTATTGAGTTATGTCTCCAGAGATATATGATTGGGAGTCGACTCTCCATAAGGTTGTAACTTCCAGTGAGGGGGATCTTGTAGGGAATGTAGACGCCGTTGATGATACAGATGTCCTAGTATCTACTGAAGGTGCGCGGACTCACTATAGAATACCAAAGCATTTGGTTGAAGGATTTGATGGCCATTCGGTCTCACTTAAAATTCAGAAACAGGAACTAGACAGGTTCAAGAACGATCAAGGAGAGGGATTCGGCAAGGTAAAATAGAACAACAACGTAAATTCTCGCTGAACTGTCTGTTAGTTCTGGTCATGAAAGTAATGGCATTAGATACCTAGCCCAGCTTCAAGTTTGAAACTAATCGAACTCACTATCGATCATTGACTTCTTCTTGATTCAATACCTTTGTAATTGGCTAATAATACTTAGTCAAATGATTATTTGTTTCAATGATAATTTTTTCACTATGCCAATCCCTAAATACTTCCTTATATACTATAGTACTAGACAGAATCTGTCTGATGCTACGCCGACTGGGAAGCAACCGTACTCAAATATCAAAGGTCTAGAGATGGCCAAGATGAGAGAAACGTAGACGCAAGATTGGGAGACTTGGTATTAATCACCACCCAAGATGACCGTTGAGAATATAATTTCCATAAAGCTCCGTTAGAAGGATATTGTGGTGCTAAATTGACTCCAAAAATAAAACCCTTGATGAACTTTAAACGTACAGGGGCTGGTCAGTACTTCCGAATTCCGAATCTGCCCCATCACGTTTTTTTTCAGATCATTGAAATGATCATGAATAATCCAATTCACTCTCAGTTAGCGACGGAGCGACCGAGCGAATTAGTGATTGAGTAGAGCATCTTGATGGAATGACTCGATATTAAACAAAGATCTCTCAATTGAAATGGCATGCGCTAGGAAGATCCCATTCGGAAATGAGGTGGACCGGGTGGGATTCGAACCCACGACCACCTACGTCTCCTCTACCTATTTCGAGGTATGCAAGGCAGGTATTCTACCAGACTAAACTACCGGCCCATTAATCCATTACGCTCATAGGGGTCTGATAATTTAATCCTTTAGAAGGGCCTACGACGGGATTCTTCAATCAAAGTGTATCCTCTTGAACGTCTCTTTAATCAAACAGTTGGCCCTAACGGCTGACAGCTGCTGATTAGTAGGTTTTCGAAGCACAAGGGAAAACGAGCCTACGATTTGTTTGGTTCTATAGGGCAAACGAACTCATGTAAAGCATAGGGAATTAAAAATCCTGTGCAAGTTCCATGGAATCAATGATTTGGGCACCTGACAATCTAAACTATCATCTATAAAATGGATATTACAACCATAAAATATTAGATTACGAGTTTGAATATATCGACCGGTCTGTTCATCCTTACCTGACAAAATATTCACTCAATTTAGTGCGTCTATTTCCATTTAGCGTTTCGATTGTGACAAATAATTAAATCGAAAGCCTTTTAGGCTCTCACATCATAAACTGTTTGTAGCAATAGAAATGTCTACACTTCTAACTGACCGAGTTTGGGTAATGCTTTCAGAGGTTGCTAAGAGAGGAGTATATCCATTGCATGCGTCTAGACTTGGATTGTACAGAATTCCAATTGATCTCACCAATAACGCAGAGATCACGCAAATAGCAAGTGAAATGAAAAAATTAGGATTTTCTGTAGACACTTATGCAGACAGGATATACATCACTTACAAATGGACAGAAGAAGAATTTGGTCAGCTAGAAAAAAAGCACTTGAAAGCAAATCTTTCTATTATGGTAGAGATTGTTACTGGGGAAGTTGTGGATATTATTTATCAGATTAAACCTCTGGAGTATTTCGGTGATCATTACTGGATCAAGAACTACAGGATGAAGGCCGACCAGAATGCAAAAATGATTCTTGATACAATTTTACTTAACACCAAAATAGGAGATAAACTAATTGCTCACTATCAAAAAGCTAACAAGCTGTCCTTTGAGGAGGCAGTAAAAAAATTACAAGATCTTTCACCTCTGGCAAAAAGTCCTAAGGATAGACTAGCTAGTCCGCCCAGCTCAGAGGCCCCACCTCAAATGTCTGAAACCAAAGTACCGTCGGTATCAGGCTCTGAGCAAAAGCAACTGGAAGCACCGCCTTCGCCACAAATGAGCGTAGCTGGCGGCGGAAATACTACCATTTCGCTGACTGGCAGCGGAACAAGCTATTCCAAAGTTGAAGGTCCAATTGACGCTGATTTTAAATCAAAGCGTAGTGTTGTTGGAACATTCCAAGGTATAAAGGTCTGGGGTGAAGTGGATCCTCCTGGACAATTAGGTATCTGGGGCTCAGAAGTTACAGTAGATTATGATATCTGTGTTGCAGATGGAGCTTGTATCGAAGCGTGCCCTGTAAATGTCTATGAATGGCTTGATACTCCTGGACATCCTGCCTCTGAAAAGAAACCATTTATGATTAGAGAAAAGGATTGTATATTCTGTATGGCATGCGAGAATGTCTGTCCTCCTCAGTGTGTAAAGATATTCAATAAAGGGCAGTAAGAAAAAAAAGCCTGATCGTCCAAAACTAGTTCGATCAAAACGTTTCGAGACCTGAGAGTGTCTTTGTAAACAAAAATCAACTATGAGGCGCTAAATCCTCTGCTAAATCTAGAGAATGTATACCCTGGTATTATTTCAGTAAAGCGTTAATCAAGGAGATGCTAAGTTGTATTAGATAGGGTCATATTCTCCAGCAGGTAACTATGATAGGATAAACCCTGAAAAGGCTGGGTCAGCTACCCTAGTTCTTTCTTCATAGATCAGAGTATTTATTCATCATCCCCCGCTTGCATTTCTACTTGGAAACGACATCTCTTAACTGTATAATTATATTAATTAAACCAGTCAGATTTCATCACTCTCCGCTTTAAATACCGTTCTTAAATCAGCTTTAATACCATGTCGCTCGAGAAGATAGTAGCCACTATCGAAGCCAAGGGAACTGAGGGTATCAAAAAAGTAGAACTCAGGCGGGAATTTCAAGAAGTAGAAGAGCTTGATTCAATACTCCAGGAATTAGTTAGAACTGGAGAAATATTCATTGAAAGGAAAGGGAACTCATTTTATTGCTGGCACAAGAATCACTATTTGCAGAAATTATTGAGCACGGATCAAAAATTTTCCCTCTTATATGCCTTGATAAATTCCATGCAATATTCACTGAATACCAAATTTGATTCACTTAACGCGAGTTTGGATATCGTTACCAAACAAGTGAGAGAGGTAACAGAGGAGATAAGGGTCCTCGCTAGTTCTGAACAGAGATATATTGGCCAGGATGATCTAATCCCTCAAAAACAAAATAAGCCAATCGAGATCGACTATGACAAGTTCAAAGAGCAACTAGATCAAGCGCTAGCCAATGCATCAAGTTCAATTGGATGGGTCGAACTATGTAACCTACGAAAAAATCTTTGCTTAAAGATGAGCATCTCGCGAGAGCAATTTTACCACACGTTTGAAGAAGTAGTTTCCAACAACTATGACAAATACGAGCTCTCCACAGGTGGCGAAGAAGGAATACAATTAAGGGGAATGGTACACGGATTCGTGAGGTGCATCTAAAATGTATCCGTATGGTATGACGACTAATCCATATCACAGTAGCCCTACTCCAAGATCTTCAGACTCAACGATTCTAGGTGGAGAACGACATAAGGAAGCAAAGAATGCAATTCTTTCCTGTATGGATGATGTATGTTCCAAGATGGCTCTTTCGGAGAAAGATCTTCGTGTTGTCACAATAATTCAAGATGTTGGATCTGGCAAAACTCACCTTGCACTTCATATGCAGACGGTTGAAGAGATGTCTGCAAAATCTGTAATTTCGTATGTTGACTTTTCGCAGATATCACCCAGAAGCATGACCGTTATACTCGCTTCCATTCTCGATGGATTCAGCAAAGAAGATTCAGAATCATTACGCTCAACATTGGTAGGGCTGATCATGGCTTCACGGTATGACAGAGGAAAGGTAAAACTTGCCAAGAAATTATTCAAACATGGTCTGCTTTCGGAGATCAGAGGAGAATCACTTGAAGACAAGGTTGGATTTTTACTCCAAAGAAAAATCAAGATCACAGATGAAACTACACTAAATGAACTCTTAGGGCAAAATTTCACCGATTCAGAGAAAAAATTAATCTACCATGTACTTAACGACGAGATGAAAGATTGGGCTGGCACGATTGTCTCACTAGCTGAAATGTTGGAGTTACTCACATCTATAATAAGTCTAAATCAAAAGCTCCTAAACAAGTTGACTATCTTTGAATTCGATGAATTTGATTCAGAAGGCGAATCAATGGAGTTCATCAAGGCAATTATTAATTTTATACTTCCATCGAGTATAATTCTGTTAATCATGACACCTGCATCATACGACGAAATTAGGAAAAAGAATCTCTCTTTGTATGACCGATTGGAGAAAGCAAATTACAAGATAGATCTTGCAGGATCTAACACATTTAGCGAGATAAATGACATAGTTCTTGAGTATATACGGTCTGGCAATACCACAGGTGAGTTTACCTCAGAATCAGAGCTTGATTTGTCAAGCAAGATCAAAATTATTTATGATGAATTTCCTGATTTCAGGAACGTTCGCTCCATGATTAATATCTTATACCATGCAACTGAATTGGCTGGCAAAAGTGAGTCGGGAATCATCGACGAACATGCCCTAGAAGAAACAATTAGAACAGCGTTTCCTGGATTGAGGATCAAAGGGAGCATAATGTCAGTTCCTGTCTCAGACTTCATGAAGATTAGAAGAATGTCCAAAGACAAAGACATTCATGAATTGGAAGCTAGGGTTAAGAACGCAGTGCAAGATCTTGTTCAATGCACAGAAGGAGAGAGTTCCCTAAGTCCTCCTGATCTGTCAGAAGGCGCTGAAGCAGAGCTAGTAGATGTCTTGTATCGCGATTCTCAAGGGGAAAAAGTTGCTGTTTCTGTCGCTCTGGACAAGGAGAAATCATTTAAGATTAACCAAGGCATTACGAAAGCCCAATTTTCGGCAGATGTTAATAGGGTCCTGATCCTCTCTGATAGGCTGGGGCAATTTAATGCACATGAAAAAGAAGTTGGACCTCAGGTGAAGAATATCAATATGGACGATTCAAAACTGATTGATTTGATATATTTTAGTTCAAAATATAGGAATAGTCAGATATCTGATGAGGATCTCAAACGAGCGGCTCTCCTCGCAAAATCTATAGAGCTTCCTTAGCTACCCTACAGCGCCAATCCATTAATTTCAATGTTTGAAACTTGCCATGAATGGGCTGGTCGCGTGAAGGTATTAGAACTCTTTTATGTGGGTACTGTTTACATGGGGTGTTGAAAGAAGGAAATTTTGGTGAATGGCCTGGTCAAGATAACATCGAAGACTGCGAACTTGACGGATCAATCGCCTGCAACGTCTGTGGTAAGGATGCGGATTTCGTAGTTCAACTTGAATTAGTTTGGGATAGAAGTAACTATAGCTTAATGAATTCGCTCAACCAGATGCCCTTCTATCTTTGCAAGGCGCATGAGTATATCTATGAGCGAATGCAAAATAATATTGAACTAACAGAATACTTCCGAGAAACAGTAAATGCAAACCGTTAATTAATAATTAGTGCCAACACAGTGGTCTCTTTCTCTCTCCCTTTCTCTTTCAAATGAGCAACAAGAAGAAATATTCCAGTTATGAAGATTTCTATGGCAATCTCCATACTAGTGGGGCCTCAATTATTGAGTTCAATAACGATAGAGTCCCTTGCATTTGCGTGGAGAATGAACAGTTCAAGAAATTTGTGAAATATGCTGCTGGCCGGAAAATGGCTGTAGATACGAATCTGGATATATATCATAATGAAAAGGATGTTTTTGTTCAAATCAATATGAACATATTAGACACAGGCTTTGAGGACTCTTTTTTATTTCATGCTAACGAAATGGTGGCTTTTTTCAAGGCTATGTTAGATAGCGCGTTGATAGTACTGTCGCCGGCTGATCCATCTTTAATGTCTGAAAATATCTTCGCAATACAGTTACCGAAAAAGGAAAGATTGGAAGAGGCATTTCGAATAATTTCGAAATATACAAACAAGACAGGCTTTGAGTAAGTATCAAATAATGAATCGACGTAACTCTGATCAGATTAGCTACTTCAAATAACAAGACATGCGACGGCCGGGATTTGAACCCGGGTTACCAGATTGGCAATCTGATGTCCTAGACCAAACTGGACGACCGTCGCATCTTACGAGATTTGTGAGGGACTATTTAACAACCTTTCGGTGCCTTGAAATCGAAAAATGTACTGAGGAATAGTCGTACAATTTTTTCGTGTAAAAATGCGTGAATCATATGTGAGGGGTGACACCCGCATAGTATGACTAGATGATGTATTCTAAAGTAGTACAGTGAGTCACTTCAGAGTGTTCGTCCAGAAGAGAATCTCATTTTAACTCGGTTGTCCACCAAGAATGAGAAGTACGTATCTAACTCAACAGAAGCAGCGTCGTGTATCCTCTCTTCTCGGTCACATACGAATCTTGAATCTCTTCGACTACAACGGTAATGGAAATGAGATCACCACTCTTGCAGAGTGTCGTTTCCAATACTATAATATCTTTAAGAATGTCTGCGCCTGCGAAACTTTCATTACTAGCAGTGTACTTTACTTCATTTTCTGAACTTACCAGGAAAACCTGGCCCTTTTGATAGTTGCCTATCCTGATCATTCTTCCTTGTCTTGGCACCGCTGTAACGGTCAAGGCAGTTTTTTGTAACTGTTGCTTTATAAAACGTCTCGCAGAACCCACGGTAATCTCATAATCAAACGGGTACCCGGCAGTATATTCGGCCATCTTATTTATGCCATCATTCATGATGATATCGACCTTCTTTATGTTAAGACCATATTTGAAAATCCAGTCGGATGTAGTTATTGCAACCGAGTCAATCTTTTTTTTTCGTTCAGCAGATTCCGTGACACTGAGTTGATATCTATCAACCCAATCCTTGTAATCATTGCTAATGTCATTTATGAAATCTGTACAAGTTGCCTGATAATCCTGGACGCTGGAGGCTCGTTCAGATGCGGTGTCTCTAAATACCAAGGTTTGCGATCGAATACATATTAAGTTAGCATCTCAATATTAAGATGAATCTTAATAAATTATGACAATGACTTTGGAGCGATTGTTGTGATGGCTATGACCTCTTCCTTCTCGGCTCTAATTAAGGATCTTAAATCAAATATCGACTACAATCGAGAGGCTTTGGAGAATTCTTTAAGGGTTAGCCCCGCTGTTGCTTATCAGAAAGTCAATCAAATAACACAATTTGTCGGGTCCAGATACCGTTTAAACTTGCAGATTCACTTCCCCGATCAAAGGAAATTGTTTGTATTTGATTCTTATGGTTCCGAAAACCTGGGGCTCGTATTTGACAAGCATAGAAAGCAGTTTCCAATACTACGCGAGACTATAAAGAAAAAAGCGCTAGAAACCATAGCTGCATCCAAAGGCTGAAGATGCATACATGTATGAAGGCAAGGAAGGTGTGCGGGTAACCTTCGCGGGGGGCAGGTTGGAAATTCTGCCAGGGTCCATTCACCTATGGTGTAATGTTGAGAAAGATGGCGTAAGGGAATATGCAGACTGGTTAGTTGAGAATGTGTATAACTTTGACAATCCTCGCTAATGTCTAAGGATAATAGATTCAAAAGACTATCATGGCACAGTTGAAGCCGCCTATCATTATCTATCGTATCCCTGCATCTCAAATGTGTATCTGGTGCTGGAGCCAGAATCGCCTACATCAGCCTTGATGGGTAGTGGAAATCCATGTGAAATCCAGATTTTGCTCACTTTGGATGGAAGGTCATACTGCAGAACGTAAGAATCAACCGTTGTTCCATTGACTGTGAGCGAGTCTTTCCCCGTTATCTTAATCGGTGCAGTCAAGGCGCCTGAAACCACGTCGTCCCAAACCGCCCCTGGAACCAAATATTTAGGTTCTGTGACGAAATTACGAATATCAAGTAAAGAAGATTCTATAATTCTGTATACATCAGCTAGGCTTCCCTCTGGCATCTGCTTATTGGTTAAATATTCCTTTGACAGAAGTATACTCCCAGCATAATCACGGGAATCGTTCATTACGTTAAAGTTTGCTTTCCAAGAGTCATTTCCCTCTTGGATAAAGTGCACAGTGACAACAGAATTGACTAAGGACAGCCCAGAAGGACTCGATACGGTTAAAGCATAGTTTATCCGTGTATTATTTTGTAATCCTTCCCCTACAATCCATAAATCCTTCGAAGAAGGTGGACTAAAGATTGAAGGAGCAGGACCTGAAAAGCCGCCTCCGGCAGCCACTATCACTATACTAACCACAATCCCTAATGTTCCTAGGATAATAGAGAGCAGAATAACTCTTCGTACTGGAGACATTATCTATCTCATTCCAAATGCGATTCTTCCTAAAGCTAAAGAACCAAAAAAAGATGGTGGGGACGGAATTATAATTCCCTCATTATTAGGTTGCTACAACACGGAAAGTTGCGCTTTCCACAAATTCCCCGGTAGGCACTCCCTCTACAGACGTTATTGTTACCTTGACGTCGTAGGGCCCAGGAGCAGGAAACGTAAAAGGTATCAGGCCAGTACCTTCATCAGCTCTCTGCCTTGGCAATTCTTCAATGACTGTTCCATTCTCTGCAGCTATTTCGAGATCGTGACGTGACTCTGCTAATAGTACTTCCGAAGCTATCGCTAAAGACCAAGCCTAGCTTCGTTTCGCTTCCTGCAGCAATTGGATCGGGCTCCCATAACAACTGAATACTATACGTCGCCCTACCAGTTTGTAATGTGAGTGGTGGTTTGGGGATTTCTTCTACGGCTTTGGGAGGTGCAGGCTCTCCGGAACCGGTTGACTGCAGTTCGAACTGATACTGTACTGGTGCGTTTCCTGTAGTGACCGCAGCAAAGGTCTGTGCTTTAACAGGAAATGGCATATTTGGTTCAACCCAAATATGGTTTGTTGGCCCATACTTCCAAGAAACGTCAACAGTATTAAACGTCCCTGCAGGGGTAGTCACCTCTGCTGCTCCAACAGGTGATATAGGCGATCCGCCAATGGCTGCTATCTTCCCCCAATTAGGAGCACTCAGAGATTGCCCAGGTTTTGGAACATAGGAGGATAGCCACTGCAGCGAGTTAGAATATGCGGCTCTATATTCTGCCATGTCAGTCGAGACTACTGATGAACCCAACGTTGCCATGTCCAAATCACTTAGATGGAAGGTGCCGTTGTATACTTGTCCTTGATCGACAACAAACACTGGAGCAACCCAATACTTGCCTGTATCATTGTAATCCTTCAGGTAGATCGTCATTAGAAATGGCCTGCCTTGATTAGTATCAAAATTCTGAATCTGATAGGTATAATAAGTGTCGGGTTTCGCACCCTTTCCCACGTACCAACTATCACCCTGGGCAGAGGCGAGACTGGGATCTACTGCATTGAATAAGAAAACACTTGATCCCAGAATAGTAACAAGGAAACATACTTCCAAGTTACTCGGGAGACCCTTGAGGTCTTGGCTAAGTAGTTTTTCATTAACTGATATGTTCAAAAAGGAACTGATAAATGTTTCAATAGCACTTTGTTGCCTCAAGTAATGATTGAATAGCTAACATAAATATGACTCATCTACCCTCATTAATGACGTATGTGTAACTGCCCCAATATCCAGTTCTATGAGGTGGAGTTTAAGTCTATGGGGAATGCAAGTGGTGCCAACGCACAAGAATTGTGGGGACCCCCTTACAGATGAACAAGCAACTAAATTCAACAAAGAATTAAGTAAGATGTGGAACATGGAATAAATTAGATTGTCTCATTCTCTCCCCATCCGCCTATTTTCGATGCTACTTGACGAATATTTGTTCATTCCTTGACGACGGTAAACCCACTGACGCGGTATTGGGCCCAATTCTTACTTTGGCGTTTTCACCCTGATCAGAACCTTTCTATCTTGTCATGATTTCGGCGTCATGATCAAATCCACACCTGCAAAATTGGAGATGTAAACAGATTGATATGATCAACGTCATGCATGTCGAAAAACCATACGTCAACTTTATTAAGAGCCGGAATGAATTTGGTTTAGGTGATTTTGAATGACCAAGATGCTAACCGTAAACATAGAAACAGGTGGCGTTAATGAAAACGAAGCCAAGGAATGGGTTACCGAACTTACAAATGTCTATGCGGATATGGAGATTGAGGATGTCAATGTCTCGGGTAACAAGATCTCATTTAAGGCTGGCTTTTCAGGAATGGACGATATCGAACCAGACGATGTTAAGATGAAAATTGACGAGTACCTCACAATGAATGAAGCATTCGAAGCAAAGAGCGTTTCAATCAAGTAAGGCACACATCATTTCCGTTTATCTCCTTTTTATTTGTCAGATTGTTGTAATTACTAGATCACAAAAAATAGTTACCCAAATTTAAATACTAGGACAAGACCCTCATATAGGTCAAACGATGACGTGTAAAGGTATCTGTATTAGGCATAGGGCACAAAAGCCTGTCGGTTCGGGTCGGTACGTTAGTGGTCAAAGGCGTTGCCAAATTTGTGAAATTTTCATTAGATGGGAGGGATTATGGTGTCCCTGTTGTGGATATAGGCTAAGAACTAAACCAAGAAATCTCAAGTACAAGGCAAAGTTGCGCGCCAGAAGCAAGAGAGTTGAAATAGCTCAACCTGCAATAGCTGTTCGGTGAGATCTAAGCAGCCGCCTGGCGGCCGCGGTAAGCTGTGGATTCCATCTTTGGATATGCTCAATATCCATGCTAAGATCCATTCCTAACTGTACTAATTTTGCATATGTATGCCAAAAGGTATTGTCAAGCGACTTGAGAATGTCCGAACAAATTCTCCCTACATAGTAATAACAGTCTGCCGTCATCCCCGATTCGTAAAGAAATTTAATTTTGTCTTCAATTAAAGATCTATCGTACCTGTTCGCGGCGAGTCGAGAGTATGATGGAATGGATCGTCTTAGTACCTGAAGCTGTAGCTCTTTCCATCCCGATAATTTCTAATGCAAGTGATATGATTTCGGATTCGAACTGGTTTGGCTCTAGAACCCTTCTGATTGACTCTAACTGGTGGAACGGTGAACTTGGTAACCCCGAAAAATAGACAAGACTTTGCATAATTTCATAGGCGGAAATCTTAAGTAGCATCGACGAAATTATGGGAGATTTCTGTGACATTCTCTCGATTTCGTTGTATCTGATCAAAATAGAAACGAGTAGCTTCTTGCTATCGCTGAATTGCTGCTATTTCGTCTTGTATTATTCATGACAGCATTAATTATTGAAGATAGTCGAAGGTCATCAGTATCATTTAGGACGATTCCATCAGCGCTATCTGGTATTACTTTCAGTACCTTGGGGTTCAGAGGAACGTAGAGTAGCTCCACCCAGTACGATTCGAGTTTCATTACCTTGTGAGGCTGAATACTATTAGATAAGACCAGAATGTCATATTCACAACAGGGTTTTGACATCCCTGTGCCAACAACTCTACAACCGACGAGCAACGCTGGCGACTTTAGGGTTTCAATGACAAAAGTAGAAATGGCTGGTGGAATATGGATGCCTCCCAATAAATTAAGTTCATCTAGGGCCTACCAAATATAATGCAACCTTTTTGCGGCCAGTCATCCGAATCACTTTCAGCTCGGCATACCTAGGGGCTATGCTGTGGAATTTTTTAACGCAATTTTTATATGATGAATAGCATGCAATGTGTTGAGCTCCGGTGGTGTAGTCCGGTTAAGCATTTCGCCCTCTCAAGGCGGAGATCCCGGGTTCAATCGGATTGTCGGCCACAGCCGCAACGGAACAAATCCCGGCCGGAGCATTAAATATGAATGTCTTTTCAGGATTCGGTAGTCCGGTCATTCTCTTCATCTTTTTCTGGCTGACTTGCCAGAATAATAGGGGGACTATCTTACTCTTCATCATCCGGTACGATTAGCGGAATTAAAACATAAAAGTTATTCGCATATAAACATAGTCCATTTAGGAAAGTAACCAAATGGTGTCCTTATTCAAAAGTGTTTTGATTGTCGGCGAAATAAATATAATTTCTTGATCATCCCACGTTATATTTCAATAATAAAAGAATCGTCGGTTATCAATGCGCTATGGTAGGCCGCATTGCATCGTGGACACATGGAGTGCACGCTGATGCATTCTATACAAAAATCACCGGCCTGCAGGTATTCACAGTCATCACCGGTGTAGAAACAGCTCTCACAGACTCTTTTCAATATCGTTCGAATCAGTTCAAACTCTTATTTAATGGTTCTCGATGGCGACTGCTCTCGGAACACGGCCCAGAGAATGAATTAAATTTACCCGACGACCTGCTCATGTAGGAATTCTCAACCTCAATCAAACGAGCCGGATTAGTGGATTGGAAGGTAAAAATATAGAGTAAGTGGATTGTCTTCCAGCCGTATTGCAATGGCGTCCCAAACCTCTAGTCGATCTAATTAAGACCAATTAGCTGGTAAAAGTACTTGATTCAATTGCAACTCTCATTGATGACGTCCAGCGTAGATCACTAGTCATCGCAAAGAGGAACCAATTTTCAACATATATTATCAAAGATTTCTTTACCGTCGAGCTAATTTCTAAATGGGATAATAATCGGTCTTACTGATCTCGACCTTTCAATTAGCTGACGATGATGCCTATGCTACTGCATTCTTCTTTCGAGGTAGAGGGCAAGCTACTTTTAATCGCCATTATCACTGGTTAGCCTTGTCGTTACCGAATGGCCGCTCCTTATGTGAGCGTTGTGATGTAATCTCGTCAGTTCAGTAACCTTAAGATCTGAGAAATAATCAGAGTTGTAGCGAGCTAGTATGGTATTACAATCGTGGCAAAACACTTCTTTGAATCCCATTTCTAGACTTCTATTGACAAAACAATAATTTAAAGGATAATTGTTATCCTTATTCTAAGTGTTTGTAAAGCCCAGTATCGATTTCACTTTCTTGCCGAAACTTGTTGTCTTTAAGGAGGAACTTCGAGGCTTTATAGTAAATCACTTCTCCTCTTCTCTCGATAACAGCAAGAACAGAATTCTTTCCCATCTTCGCAGTCTGGTCGATCAGATCATAAAGAGCTTCTATCTTTAAATTAATCCCTTCGTTTAGTGCATAAACTAAATATTTTGAAGGTTTTTTCTGATACTCTCCCCTTTCATATACCCTAAAGTCAATGCCAAAGCCAAATCCATCCTTCACAACATAACCTCGGCTTCTCAAGTCGCGGTACACTAGAAACCTTGTAAGTACACTAGGATCGTGCCTTAACATTTTCTTAATTAGCTGCTCAAATCCAATGCAGATGTCTTCATTGTTTTTTATAACTAACCTGTTCGTAAATGCCAAGTATAGGGCCTCGCAATAGCTAAGAATGTATTGCGAGTCTTCATTCTCGCCGAATCCCTTTGATCTTAATTGATCTTGGTATTTCGTTTCAGTTACCAATATCTTGGTCTCTCCGGCAGGCATAATTGCCTCAATCAAATATGATATATCGAGGTCTGAACCCTCAATATCGGCAGACATAACGAATAAATCGGAGCCAGTCCACATTTAAGCATTAAAAAATGGGTGGATTTTGTTGAAGGGTTCTAATTATAGAGAAATTCGTGGTATGCCATATGTAAGAAAGGAATACATCAGAGGCAAACCTCAACTGAAGATTGCTAGATTCTCGTCAGGAGAATTTAGAGATGATTATGATTACAAGATTGAGCTCGTGGTAGAAGAAAGGCGTCAGATCAGGCATAATGCATTGGAGGCAGCCAGACTTGGGGCTAACAAGACATTGGCATCTGCAGGGGAAACGAGTTTCTTCTCAAGTGTCAAGGTATACCCTCACGTGGTTCTGCGCGAGAATAAGATGATTGCAACGGCAGGAGCTGATCGATTGCAGGAGGGAATGAGAAGAGCTTTCGGCAAAGCAACAGGTCTTGCTGCTCGGGTCAAGCCCGGAGATACTGTTTACGAGGCATACGTGAGCGCAGAAAACCTTCAACTTGCTAAGCAGGCATTAAAGATAGCTGCGGGAAAGCTTGGATGTTTAACTGTAACGAAATTGACTCAACTTAGGCAAAGCGAACCAGAGGAAGAAGAGTAAAGCTCAGCCATTAAATCAAGATATTTATCGTCGGTCTTTTGGCGTGTGCTGTCTAAAGGATGTTTGCCTACAGATAAGCTCTCAGACTCTACCCACCGATTCTAATTATCGTTAAACGTTTGCAAATGAGTGTTACTATAGGAATCTTTCAAACATCTTGAATTGCAGAGTAATGTAGGGCATACGTCAGTAAGTCGCTGTAGATTTCAGAGGCCGAGGGTGAATTGAATTCACGAATATCTGAAAAAACTCGATTGTTCATTAAGGTCAACGATTTGAATAAAAAATAGATGTATTCATTCCTAAGTTGTCCATTATGAGAAGTACTTGAAATAAGAGGGTTGGAGAGTTGTTACTATGTTCCTATTTGGAGGACGGATTGTCAGGAAATAAAATTAACCCTACTCTCG
>CAWBHQ010000008.1:0-72502 GCA_963788755.1 uncultured Nitrososphaerales archaeon | reverse complement strand
TGTTCTCCATAGTCAGAGACCAGCAGCTCTTCGACCATCGCGTCAGGATCAGCTGTAAGAGCTATCTTTTTTTCGCTATAGAACGGATCATTAAGAAAGCCAAACAATGTTCTGGAATACCCTCATCGAACTAGCAACTCAACTTGAATTTCTCCTTCCGCATATTTATTGGTTTATCGATTCATCAATACTAGCATTTAGAATTGATCCTACGGTTCCAAAAGATATTAGACCCTCTTGAGGCGTTCAGCAAACACGTCAAAGCATTATGCGTATTCAAAAGTCCTGATTTCAGGATCATGCGATGACTGAGAAACTGAACACATTTTTGTGTCGTGTCACAGATTCGACCAATAGTGCTATGACTAGATGGACCGGGTGGGATTCGAACCCACGACCTCGGCAATGCCAATGCCGTATCCTACCAGACTAGACGACCGGCCCTATCTAGTGTCACAATATCCTCGATATTAATACGTTTGACAGCAGTTAACGATATTATATCGCACTTTATACTCTGTACTGGTTTAGGGTGGCGCCGGAACAATCTGTGGGTGCGGTGATAAAATACTGGTCACCAAATGGAGAAAGAGGGACAAACTCCGAGTTTTTGCTATTGCGAAATAGGAGGGGTTTCTGGGGTTTCCCACAAGGTCATAAGGAAAGGGGAGAGACTGAACTACAAACGTTGGTCAGGGAAGTAACAGAAGAGACTGGAATTAAGTCTATTGACATTCAATCCTATATCGGAAAGATAAGTTATTCCTTCTTCAGAGGTGATGGGATGAAGTCGGATAAAGAAGTGATTTTTTATTTTGCAACTACTAATACAAGAAATGTTAGAATTTCTGAAGAACACGCAGGCTATAAATGGACGTCCTATCTAGATGCATTACTAATGCTTGGTCATAGACAGCTTAAATCAATATTGTCGAGAGGACATCGAAAAGGGTTCTATTGAATTTTCGGCAATGACCTCCGACTGGTAGGAATTTTAGTATGAATTTTAGTATATCGGAATAGATTTATATCAATGTTCAGAGGGAATAAGGAGGAAAGTTTAGATCATGGTTAACGGTAAGCGAGTCGGTACTGACTGCAGATAGGAGTCTCATGACCAATTATAGGGGCAATTTTCTTTATGGCTTTATTGCATGTGGGCCTTATGAACTAGTTCCCGAGTTTGTGTTCGATAAACTCTTCTGTCCCAGTGTTGAAACTGATAAAGAAACAGGAGGGGTCAAGGTCGCTCAATGTGGATTGAGGCGGGTAGAAGCTGCCCTTGCTCAAGGAGTACAACTCTGAGGATATCTTTATCGCTCACCCAGAAATGCTCGAAAAATGTGTTGGGCCTGAAACCAAAGTAATTGGAATAAATGTAATGGATCCTCTAGGAATGGCCCCTGTAACGACGACAATGTCCCCTGAAAAACTTTCTTATGTTGCCATGAAATTTAAGAAATTGTGTGCCTCCATAATCCAGCTCAAGAAAAAATATGGGTTCAAGGTTGTAGTCGGAGGGAATGGTGCATGGGAGTTGGCCAAACCAGATCGAATGAAAATTCATGGTATCGATACTGTAGTTATAGGCGAGGCGGATGAATTAGCACTCGATCTATTTCATGATCTAGAATCTGGTGATGCACCGGAGTTACTTCACACTTTTGTCAGGAGAATCGAGAATATTCCGAGCATCCGTGGACCTACAATAAACTCACTAATTGAGGCAATGAGAGGTTGTGGCAGGGGGTGCGATTTTTGCGATGTAAACAAGCGCTCAAAAAAAGACATTCCACTTGAAAGGTTGCAGGAAGAGGCTAAGATTAACTTGAAATATGGTTTTGACTCTATATGGCTCCAATCGGATGAGATGCTCCTTTATGGTTGTGACAATAAGGATTTTGTTCCCAATTCTGATGCAATAATCGACATATGGTCTGGGCTTAAATCTGTCGGCGCAAACTTCATAGGCACTACGCACATGACCCTGTCAGCAGTAGCGAGTTCACCTGACCTTATCACAAAATTATCCCACATCAACGGAATGGAGAGTAGCGGACGATGGCTGGCTACCAATCTAGGTGTCGAAACAGTTTCCCCTCGGATGGTAAAGAAACATCTTGGTGTAAAGACGAAACCTTATCAGGCCGACGAATGGGGTGCAGTAGTTAGACAGGGCGTAAAGATCTTGAACCAGAACCATTGGTTTCCTGCTTTGACCCTTATCATAGGGTGGCCAGATGAAACCCCCGACGAAACTCAATATACCATCGATTTGATTGATGACTTCCGAGAAACTAACATGCGTGGACTTGTCGCGCCTTTACTATACCAAGATTTTTCAGAGAGGAATTCTATGCATTTTGGTAATCTCAATGAAGCACAGTTTGCGCTATTTTGGAGATGCTGGCAACACAACCTCTGGGTAATAAATGACATTATTCCAATCATAATTAGGAACAAGACATACGGTCCTCTCATGAAAGTTTTCATGGCAACTCTGATAAAAGCCGGAACTTGGGCGATAATGCGGTATTTGAGAGGATTATCTAAGAATCTTTTTAACGGAAGACCACCAGAGGAAATTGTCTCCAAGTATTCGAGAAGAAAGTCTGTTACTGCTTCACTACCTCCGAAGCTCTAACAATATGTATCTTGACCAAGTGGGCAAACGGGGCATCAGAAATAGTTTAGCTGAACTCTAATGAGGACTGTTCTCCTATATTAGACTGGAGAGTGTCGACCAAATATTTCAGGGTTTTTTTGACTCGAGTGCAGTTATAGCTTCATCCGCTATTGTAGCCCTGATAGGAGTCAATATAATAAAATAATTCTTATCGGCCCGTTCGACTGACTTACTTGCTTGTATTTCTTTGTTGAAACATCAAATTCTAGCATTCCTGGATCTAAATTTCCTTTGGTATAAACCATCATCAAAACCTCCCCGGAAATAGGGCTTAAAGGAACTATGGAGAAAACATATCCTTTGTATGAACTTACTGGCAAGATCTGCTTCATGTAAGGCGCTACTGATACCAAATACATGAAAACTTCTTCCACGGAAGTAAATTCCTCGAATTCAAATTTCATGTCGTTGTTCTAAACATAGCCGGATATAAACGCTTTAGTGAATGTATCTCTACCCATATGATTCGAATTTGACTTCATAACTACCATCCTTTCTCTTCTGACGTTCTGTAACAAAACCCTTAGGAACCAAATAATCGAGTGCACCATCAACGGTTCCCTGCCAACCACACACATAGAAACATGTATTTTCTGGAGTTATTTTCTCACCCACTAATTCCTCTAATGGTGACTTGTCCGTTCCCGCTTTTGGTCTTAAGAATGATTCTACCCTGCCCTTCTGCCCGCCCCATGTTCTATTGAACCATTCCTGAGGCCGGCTTATACTCAGCTCTATATCTGAAACTCCACTTGCTATTCCCCTGATCTAGACTTTCATCTTCGAGTTGGGTTAAGAGTTCTCTATAGCTCAATTCGTCTACATAACTAGCGCCATGAAGGACCACGATCTCCCTCTTACTACCAATGGACTTTAAATGAAGTGAATAAGCTATAAATGGCGCCAACCCCGTCCCACCGCCAATTAGTACCATCCTCCTCTCATCAGGTGTCCCGTCTGGCTTCGATTGATTGATTGTAAATATGCCAGTGGGCTTCACCCAACTGATTTCATCTCCTTCCTTTATATTGAAGAGTTCAGTTGTAAGCCTTCCCGGTACTGGTTTTCTTACCCAGCGTATGAGCAGCTCAAAGTGTTTCTTCTGCTCTGGTGGTGATGCGATCGAATACGCCCTGCGGATCACTTTTCCTTCTCTAGGTATGTGTGTTCCAACAGTAAGGAACTGACCTGCTTTGAAGTCAGGTACTTGACCATCATTTGGAGTTATTCGTAAAATCAATAGATCTTCCTTCAAGACCCTAAGGTACGAAATTCGCCCTTTGTTATCAACTACCATGTATTCCTGGAGTTTGGGTATTGTAAATAAACATTTTCCTAAGATACCCTTAAGGGAGGCGACTTAAGTAGAGCTCACAAAACTAATTACCAAATATGTTTTTGCATTTGGCGTTCGTTCTACATTAATATTGGTTACTTGGCTAATCAGTTACTGTCATTGTCTTCAAGTTGTGTCATGCTTAAAGCCTTTGAGGTAGGTACCCTTGATTAAGTTTGGCGTCAATGAGGTGAAAGATATTTCTGCAGACGTTGAAGAGCTTGCAAATCTTATCAATGACCAAAGCTCTGAACAGAAGAAACTCATCTTCCAATTTAAATCCGCAATGGACCGATTTGCTTCAGAGAGATCATTAGATTCCTGCCTTGAAGCCTTGAATCTTTGTATGCAACTTACAAACACTCGCCGACGCCTCTTAGAATCTTATCAGCGGTATTCAAGACTTTTGGAAAACGAGATAACAAGAATCAACAAGGATTCCAGACAAGTGGAATAGTTAAGATTACATTGGATCAACATTAGAACTCCTGAGGTTTGACTCTTAATTTACTGCAGACTTACCCTCGAGGAATTTTTTCAGAACCTCTGTGCCAATTCTTTCCTGCTCCATAGAATCTCTATATCTAACAGTTACAGTATCATCTACTAGCGTCTGCTGGTCTATAGTAATTGCAAACGGAACTCCAATTTCTTCAAGCCGTCTATAACGTCTACCAATCGAACCTGACTCATCATAGACCGAATCGAAATCTCTCTTTAGAATAGAGTGAATTGTTCTTGCCTTCTCGACCATGTTGGTTTTCGACATAAGAGGAAGAACCCCAAATGTGATAGGAGCAAGGTAAGGATTGAGTCTTAGGACAACCCGATCATCATGGCTAAAATCTTCGTGATATGAGTGTTCAAGGATACTGTATAGACTTCTATCAATTCCCATCGACAACTCGAAAATGTGAGGTAAAACTTTAGTCTGGTTCGTCGGGTCCACAACTTCAAAGTTATGGTTACTAGTTGACGAATGACCTTTCAAGTCGTAATTTGACCGGTAATTACAAGCTACAAGCTCCAACCAACCAATGCTTGTTTCTACCTCAAAATCAAATGCAAGATGAGAATAGAAAGCCTTCTCATCGTCGCCCAATCGTCTAAACCTAGTCCTATCCATGTCAATTCCTGTTTTTCCATAAAACTCTGTTAATAGTGCTAGGTAGTAGGCAATTAGCTCATTAGGTAGCAGGCCTTGCTTCAAACAGTCGTTGACGGTTATGTCTCGATGATATTCATCATCAACCAAATTAAGTGTGGTATCTCGAACTTCGTCAAACTTCGGCACCTCACTTAGCCGGTCAGGGTTATAAAAAACTTCAATCTCAGCCTGATAAAATTCCCTTAGTCTCAATAGACTCTGTCTAGGTGCAATTTCGTTCCTAAAGCTCTTGCCAATCTGAGCAATTCCTAGTGGAAGCCTACCTCTCATTGTCTTGAATACTCGTGCGAAATCAACAAAAATCGTTTGGCACGTTTCAGGTCTCAGATACGCTTCATCATGCGAGGAACCGATACCGACCTTGAACATCATATTGAACCTAGTTACTGGCTTAAATTCTCCTTTGCAATTTTGGCATTGGAGATGATTTTCGCTTATCATTGAGTTCAGTACTGTCTCCGAAGTTCCTTCTGGAATAAGTTTCCCCAATTTTTCAGAGAGGAATCGGTCTGCCCTAAATATTGAACCACATTTCTTACATTCTACTAATGGATCATTGAAGTTACGTAAATGCCCAGAGGCTTCGAAAACGCTTTTGCTCATTATTTGCGACCCGTCGATTTCTATCATGCCGTCTCGCCGTATTAACTCCCTTCGCCATAACGCTATGAATTTATTCTTCATATTGACTCCTACAGGACCGTATTCCCAGAATCCTGCAGGTGCGTCTGGGTAGATCTCGCAACTAGGAAAGTAAAATCCGCGTTCAAGTGCAAGTTTCATAATTTGGTCGTAACTGGTCATAGTATTGCTGGAGACAAGCACCTTTAGGTTTTAAATTTGTTGGTGGAAGACAGTGGATTATTAAAATTTAAGATTGGCGTATATTGCATACGCTTGGTGTCTATTCTACCCGAAAGATAAGTTGGAGAGTTATACAATGAGGCAGGTTTCTAATTGCTGAGTTCCTCTTCAAAAAGCCTTGCGACGGAATATCGGGCTAATTGCGTCGTTGCACGCCGGTTAGCTAATTTGAATTACTTTTTTTCCTTCTACCTGTGTAGAAGGAGGACTAATTGGGAATTTCACAATAATTGGATAATATCAGGGCCGCTGTTATTTTATAAGCGCAAACGCAATAATACAGACCAACGATGAATATTCGACTCGGAACTGCCGACTTGGCAAAGTATCCTTTCCTGGATGAGGCAGCCGAGTATATGAGTCAAACTTACTTTAATCTTGATGATCTTAATCTACCAGAGCTTCGACATATAGTAGAAAGGGCATCAAATAGGTTAAGATCTGAAATAATACACGGCAAACCAGATTACTCACTAGAGAGACATGAAGTCGAAATATTGACATTTCTTGTCGGAATTCTAATCATTAAAGCAATAAATTCCGACAATCTAACCAAAAAGCATTGCCTTAGTGAAGCACTAAGAGCTGAAAAATTTCTTGTCCGTGATTTGAAGGCGCATGGAGATCTTTCAAATAAGAAACTTTTGATTTTTAAGGTTTTTAAGGAGCTCTTGAAAATGGACGTACTCCCAAGTCTGAAGTATCAATTAATATTTGAAGTGAAGGTAACAGATTATCTAAAAAGATCTCATTTGTTTCACGAGCAAGAATGGAAGCTTATCAACCGACTTGTGCACGACGGCCGGGTGTTTCTCGATCCTGACGAGACTGTGCGCCTAATCCGGTCTGAGCTAGCAAATCTCTTGCTAGAAAGAATAAGACAAATGACTCCATCTCACATACCAGCAACGATAAAGGAACAGGCAAATATTCTAAAATCGATCCTTCCTGTTGCACCTCGCAAACCTGACAATGCCCCATCTGTTTACCCTCCCTGTATAAACCACGCATTGGACCAAATGGCAGCCGGAGAGAACCTGCCACACTCTGCAAGGGTGATGCTCGCCACTTATATGCTTGCTATAGGAAAAAATATTGAAGAGATTGTATCACTTTTCAAAAATGCCCCAGATTATGACGAAAGGGTATCCAGGTACCAGGTTGAACATTTAGCAGGAGAGAGAGGAAGTCATGTTCGCTACTTAGTCCCTTCATGTAATAAATTACGAAATGAAGGACTATGCTTTGCTACGAGCCAGTGCGAAGGATTGATAAATCCAGTACAGTTCGGAAGAGCAGCCAAATTCCATTCAAGACAGGCAAAAGCGTGACAAGGGTAAATATCTTGAAACAGTCATGATCCTGACCAAAACTGATGAAGATTTGCATTTAGTGAAAATAGCCTTCAGAGAGTTCTATTTCAATCACGGGAACAAGGTAGAGGAGCCATCAAAAATACAGAATCGCGAGTTCGGACTAATGGGGTTCGACGGTTTGATGAAGAGGCATCTTAAATTTTCCAGTTTGGGAAGATTGGTTGCGTCTTTGATATTGGAAACTCCTTCAGATGTATTTGCGTCGAACGCGCAATACGACTTTCCAGCACTCCCGATAAGCGAAAAAGGATGGCGTGGAGCGGATCTAATCTTTGATATCGATCTTAAGGACCTCGACTTGAGATGCATGCAGTCTCATTCCTATACGACATGCCTTTCTTGTAGCAGTAGTTACGTCTCTGGTTCTCATGGAAGTTGTCCAAAATGCGGTTCAACCAACTTTGCTGAATCAATGCTCCCCTGTGATAAATGTGTTAATGGCCTAAAAAACGAAGTCTTGAAATTGCATCGTTTCCTCACCTCTGACATAGGGATAAGCCCAGAAATGATCAGTACGTATTTTTCAGGCAACAACGGATTTCATGTCCATGTTCTAGATGAATCATTCAATGATCTAAGTAGTCGGGCACGAGCGGATTTGGCTGCATACATAATGGGAGTAGGAATCCTGGCTGAAGCTATTGGGGTCACTAAGGATACTCGGAATGATTTTCGCGTTAGATTCCCAATAGGCGGATTGGATTATGGTTGGCGAAAAAGAATCTCCAATAGATTGGGGATATCTATAACCTCGCAGAAGAGGCTAACTAATTTGATCAAGGAACTAGGGGGCCTAGAACAATTCAGAAAGAGAATAGTCGAATTTACGAGGGAAATGGGAGTGCGGATTGATTCGCAGGTCACCACAGACGTTCATAGAGTGTTCAGATTGCCAGGAACATTGAATAGCAAGAGTGGGCTTACAAAGATTCTATGTATGGATCTCAATTCATTTGATCCTTTTGACGAGTCATGCCAGCTTTCAAATCGCGAAGTAACAGTTAGGATCACGTTCCCGAAGCTGAAACTGCGGCTTAAAGGTGAGAGATTCAATCTGACAGATGAGTTAGTTCGTGTACCGATGTTCACTGGAGTCTACCTAATATCTAAGGGGCTCGCACACGCAGTGCATCCGGATCCTTGAACTGTTTGTATATTGCTCTCGCTTCAACTCCGGAACTTATTGAAGGGGAAAAATTTTGGACTCTATCAGGAGCAGAAAAATATACCAAATATATCAACCTATTTTAGATTCAAAATCATATGATAATAAGATGGAGATTGACGGTATGTTAAGCGACTATCATGATATAACCCCCATGGAAAAATGGCTTGTTGCCTTTAGAAATAGAAATTCGCGCCGACCCACTGGGTCTATCCATATAAGGGAATTTCAGTGCGGTGGCTACTACGACGCATTTGAGAGAGTTCAAGGATATGCAGAGAAAACTGATAATGAGGTGTTGTGGTTTAAGGAGAAAAGAGCCTGCGATGAACCACTCGCTTATTCCATTCAACTACCCCTTGGGTGTTTTTGCACCTACTGCAATGTTGAACACTTTACTGAAGACTCCATACCATGTCAAGAGCAACATTGTAGTTCCATCTTGTGTTCCAGGAAGTGTTACGAACATCACGTGCAATTAAAGCACATGAAGTCAGGTACTCTTAGTAAATCTGTTTTCAAGTTATGCTAAAGGTTTGAAAAGCTTAAGTGTCATTAGTTTAATACGTTCTGGGTCCTGCCTGAATCTATCTAGGCAGGTTGTAGTATAGTTACAGGGGGCATCGTTCAAAATCTCCTCTACTCCAAAACCTATAAGAACAAAGGCCTGCAGAAGCCATTTAGCCCAAGTATAATATGGAGCTTCTGAAACAGGTTGAAGCAATTCATCAATAATTTCGGTAACTATTTCAAGTTTACCCGATTTCTTTAGTTTGAGTAATATGTTGGCATATAAAGAAATCCAATCCTCATGGTAATGACGATCAACATATTCTGGATCCGGAAGTATCATTATCACTTTATCTATTGTATCATTTTCGAAATCCCTAATTATATTCTCGAAACTATCATTTATGAGCACTACATTATCAGCATTGATCCGCCCTGTGGCTTCTCTGTAAAGAGTGCTGTTATTCTCTATGCCAATGAAGAATGTATCGGTGCATTGTTCATCTTTTGATAGTTCAAACAAATGTCTTCCATCACCCATTCCCAGCTCTACGACTAATTTCAAGACCGTACTAGTCGTGGGTCATGATAGGAATTAAGAAATATTTCACTGAGGGGGTTGAAGAAGTCCAGAATCGAAGAGCTGTTCCACCAATTGCAACACCTCCTTCTCAACTTGCTCTCTGGTCATGTTCAGTTTCTTTGCGAAATCATCAGTCAGCTCGGTTACCGTCTTGTTACCCTCACAAGAATTCCAGAAATCAACAATAGCCTGATTGACCATGAACGCCTGGTTACTAGTGTTTAACAAGACCATAGAACCATCTTCCTGAGGAGTCAATTTACCTGCCTTCGCAGGTTTATATTTTTCATAGTCTATTTGAAACCGCAACTTGGGTTTTCCGATTCCCAATCTTTGTCTGACCACAGGATTAATCTTCTCACTTGTCCATGGAGGATCCCAAACAATTTTCACATCTATACTTCCAATCCCGGTAATTTTTCCTACCGAACGCTTAACGTCACTAACAAGGGTATCATGAAGAGGACATCCCCTAGTAGTCATAGTCATTTCTATCCCGACATCATTTGTAGGATGTACCCTTACATTATATATAAGACCAAGGTCCACCACGTTAACCGGGATCTCAGGATCCATACACTTTCGCAACGCGTTGAACACCTGCTCATCGGTAACCTTCTGCGAGGACATCTAAGATTGCTTACCAAATACTCGATAAATACTTTGTTCCACGATATTTATCTTCACTCTATTCTTAATAGCGTCTTCTTCGTTTGAAAATCGCATCGATACTTTCCTGAAAAGGTGGTTTGAGTAGACCTAATTCAGTAATTATACCAGTCACAAGATTTGGAGGTGTGATGTCGAAAGCAGGATTAATGGTACTAATACCCTTAGGAGCAATAAGTATGTTCTTGATTTTTGTAATCTCATCAGGCGATCTATCTTCGATCTTTATTTCAGAAATGGAGCTTTTTAAATCAAAAGTCGAAATGGGAGCTGCGACATAGAAAGGTATCTTGTGAATATTGGCCAATATGGCAATCTGGTAAGTGCCGATCTTATTGTAGACATGTCCTGTACGCAAAATTCTGTCGGCACCTACAATAACCTTGTCAACCATCTTATTTGCCATCACATATCCAACTGCAGTATCAGAAATCAAACGTACATCAAAATCGTCATGCATTAGTTCAAAGGCTGTTAACCTTGAGCCTTGCATTACCGGCCTAGTTTCCGTGGCAATCACTTTCAAGTTTTTTCCATCTTCTCTTGCAGCCCTGAGCACACCCAATGCCGTTCCGTACGTTGAGGTTGCAAGTGACCCCGCGTTACAATGTGTCATGACAACTTCTCCATCATAAAACAAATCTGAACCTGCCCTCCCCATTTTTTTGTTAGTAAGAATGTCGTCATCGAGCATTGCCAGCGCCTCTCGCCTAACTAATCGCCTTATTTCATTAACATTCTTACCGCTTGAGGAGATGTGCAGAATTCTCCTAACTGCCCAATTGATGTTAACAGCAGTCGGTCGAGTGGATATTAATAGGCTACCTGCCCTTTCCAATTCTGATTTTAAGGCCTTTTCGGTTTTCGCCTTGCTATTAATGGTCACCAACAACAAAGCCAAAGCAGCGCATATGCCTATCGCAGGAGCCCCTCTTACTACTAGAGATCTGATTGCTTTAGCGATTTCGTGATGATTTGTGCACCTTAAGTAAACTAATTTGTTAGGGAGTTTAGTTTGATCGATGATCTGAACTGCGTTTCGTCGCCATTGGACCGTTAAAAGTTTCTTCCTATAAAGAGATTTCATTGAATATCCCTACATATTCGGCTTTTGAATTTTCATTGGGGAAGTTGTATTCTTGCCAACCCCAATTGAGACTAAATTTGGTACAAATGTATTCGAAGTGTCAATGATACCTCTGCCGTCATATACAACTGCATCTCCAACTTCTTCGACACTAAGATCAGAGTATTCAGTATGATCAGCAACTATGATAATCAGATCGGCCCCTTTCAATGACGATGCCAGATTACCGTTCAAGCTCACACCAGGGTACTTAGACAAAGCAAAATCATTTACCACCAACGGGTCGTGCACCTGAATATTCTTTACACCCTTCTTAAAGAGCTCTTCAATTACTCTGTACGTAGGGGAGAGCCTAGTATCTGAAACGCCTCCTCTAAATGCGAGTCCAAGAAGCGTGACTCTACAATCTTTGGGGTTCTTTGCCTTAGCATGAACCCTTTGATAGACAGTCAATGCTTCGTTAACTGCGTATGAAGGCATTCCTTCATTAACTAAACGGCCGTACTTGGTAATTGGGGATTCAATATTCTTTTTACGAGTGATATCTAGGATAAATTGAGGATACACCGGTATACATGCCCCTCCAACTCCTATGCCGGGTCTGTGAAGGTGACAATATGATTGAGAGTTAGTGCATTTCTGGCTTCCCAAAAATCTACTCCAATTCTCTCCGAAATCATAGCCAATTCGTTAGCAAGAGCAATATTCACGTCCCTGTAGACACCTTCGATTAGTTTTTCGAATTCCGCTGTTCTCGGCGATGAAAGTTTTATGACCCCCTTTTTATAGATTAACTGATATAGGACCGATGCAATGTTCGAACTCTGAGGTCCAATTCCAGCAAGAATTGCGGGGTATCCATCCTCGATATCATGTATGGCCCTACCCTCGTATATCCTCTCTGGATTGTATATCATAAAAAAGTCTCTCTCGCATTTCAGTCGAGAATTCTCTTCGAGGATTGGTAAGATAAAGTCTTCAGTTGTTCCAGGAGGAACGCTTGGTGTTAATGCAACCACATCACCATGCTTGAGGCCAATACCTATAGCAGAGACGACGTTTTCGACAGTTTGTAGATTGGCGGTTGCATTATCTGCCATCACTGGTACACAAATCATCTTAAAGAATGAATCCTTTGAAGGCAGCAACTGGGTCATCATAGACCGAAAATCGATTCTCTCAAGTCCTTTGGCAAAAGCCTCATTGACGTAAGGCTCAGGGATTTGGGTTTTTCCTTCTTTTGCGTATTCTCTGACCTTCTCAGACTTATCAATCCCAATAACGGAAACACCGGCTCTTAACCAGACAGCAGCTAGCGGTGCGCCCACATGCCCAAGTCCATAAATAACTATTTTCAAATTACCATTTCTTACTCTTGTGACCAATTCTTCAAGGTATTTGACTGTGTAAACTGGTTGAGCACTTTCGTGAGTATTGACTTCCGTTCCTATATGATCCATCTTGTGACTCCCCATATGGAAAAGATGTAATTAATATCTATCATTCTCAGCCAGAAAGCCTATCAGATTATAGCAGTTGAGTGAAGGAACTGTGAGGTATCGACTAATTGCCCGCTACTTCTTAATCATTTCATCATTCAGAATTTTGGTTTTGAAGGATTCTTAGCAAAGTCTGTGCGAACACCCATTTAAAATAGCATATAGATTTAGCTTCTATGAAGTGTCAGATACGACTTACAATTCTAACCCAAATCGCAACACACATTTCAGAAGATTTCTATTTATCCCTTTTGTTGATTTTGGGTCGGCACCTTTTAGTTTCAAAATTAACTATCTAGGGAACTTGGAAGATGCCATTATGATTTAAGATGAAAAAGTATTCACAAGCATGATTTATATTCGTTTACGCCTAGCCTTTAAGTTCGTCTCAAATTATATTTTGGCTACTCTTGCTTTTTCAGAAACGCTTTGACGTGATTACTGATTAAATCCATTGTCAGGACAAGTTCTTCATACACACGTAACTCCTGTTGATGCTTCCATTTTCCATACACACGGACATGATCTTCGAGAGGATCGATATAGATTTCTCCTTCCTCAAGTAATACATTTCGAAGGTAACTTTCTAATTGTTGATCCCTACTCACTATCTCAGCAATCTTACCCCCCTCCCAACTGACACTGATTACTTGCTTTTTTGAAAAATGACCGCTTGTGTTAGCCTTGCATTTTGCAATCAGATCAGCGGGGTTACTAACACTACCCATTACTATGAAATGCATTTGAAAGTAGTCAAGAGCTCCATATGACGGTAAGGTATTATCCCTGTCACGTGTATTGATCTCGCCAGATTCAGGAAGTAGTGACATTTTAGATTCGTTTTCTTCTCAACTTTATAAAAACCATTACTTGACAATCAGAAATCTACAGTTATTTTACGGATATTATCCCTAAAGAAAGACTCTTAGGTTTTCTCCCTATCCAAAGTTATCGTCAAGCCCTATGCAGAATGTTGGACAAGACCATGACATACCTTCTTACAAATTCAGACAATTGTGATGAGTCTTGGAATTTTTCGATGTCGTTCGCTAATGCCATAGTAAGTCTCCGTGGGAGTTTGAGCTCTTCGTCAAGATAGATGAGGAATGCGTAGTAGACAGCCTTGAGAAGGGGCTCTTGATCGTCCTTTATGACATTCGGATCTTCCATCATCTTTGAGAGAATGAAAGAGAATTTGGCAGTTAGGATAACCTTTTCTTGCCCAACAACACTGGGATCATCAAATTTAATTATTCCCATTCTTAAAAGATCTTCGATACTCTCAGCGACATTTTCCACTGTTTCTTCATGATTAGATTCAGACAATGATTGGGATCAAGAAATTGATTCATACAACCGTATTAACAATTCGCATATACTCCTCTATCAAGATAGAATCGACAATGCCTTGAACTACTGATTCCTGACCAGTCGATAGAAAAATATCCAAAGCTACTGCACTATAGGGAACATCAAATTGATTAATGGTTTCCGTTTCTTGGCTATCAATTATCAAGTCCGTTCTTGACAAGTTCCTTTGGAAGCCAAGTATCCTACCTATTTTTCTACTCCCGGAGCCACCTGCACGTCCACCCGCAGACCCAAATGATTCCTCTACCAGTAGTACAAAAACTGTGCAGTCTGCAGATTTTCTTAAGTCAATGTCAGTTGAAGCTACAACAAGTTTACGGGTTGGAAGTAATAAGACTTCTTCAAGTGAAGAATAGTTCGTCATATTTGACATGGATCCTGTCTTAAATATATTTCAAGTACGGCATCTGTGACTAAAGTTCTAGACAAACGGATTGCTCTTTCTCCGCCAATCGCTATTGGAACAGTATCAACACCAGTGTTATAAGGCTTCGTCACCTGACTCTTTAGTGCCGATATCGTATGCTTCAGAGACATCGTAAATAAATATCTTGCCGTCTGACACAGCGCCAGTGCCGATCTTTACAAATATATCATCTATTATTCGCTTTACCTTCTCGTCGCTGACAAGGACTTCGACTTTCATTCGTGATCCAAATTCAGGTACGTAACGCATTACTCCTCTCCCAACAGCAACGGGCTCTTGCCTAGTGCGGCCGCGTCCTTTGATATCATAGAAGGTTAGTCCGCCTACATCGTGCTCGCGCATCAGATCGTTCAAATCCCGCAGGCGCTCATGTGGAATTATCAGATCAATTCTTTTCAAATTCCCTTTGGAATATACCCACTTCTTATATAATATTTCTTAAACAATGAGTAGCGCCGCCTGTATTAATCCTAGGTCAGGCTTCTTTCTCCTTCTTCGAGTGTAGCGATATTAATGGATTGCTCGATACTAGAAAGAAAAATAATCCCATCTCCTTGTTCTCCGCTCTCTCTACTTCGCGCATGCTTTACAATGGTCCTAATTACTAATTCGACTCGTTCGTCGGGAACTGCAATTTCAAATTTCATCCTGGGGACAAGATCGTACGACACAGGCTGTCCACGCCACTGCAAATGTAGTTCTCGTTGCCTACTCCATCCTGAGACCGAAGATACGGTCATACCTCCAATACCAATATTGCGCAATTGTTCCTTAACCACAGGCATCTTTTCAGCTCTTATGATAGCATGAAGCATTTTCAATGAAGGTATTCGTCAATATGTAATTATTGGTTGTATATATACCGTCTCGTATCAAACATTCCTACATCAATCATTTTCTCATTGCTCTACATATGCTCGTTCGGCGTGTTGAGCAATATCTAAGCCTATATCTTCTTCAACCTCAGTGACACGAAGACCAATTGTCTTGTCTATCACCTTCAGAATAACGATGGTGCCCACAAATGCAAGAGCTTGCGGCAACTGCCACCCCCAGGGCTTGGATCGCCAATTGAATTGCATTCCCATACAGCAATCCGTCAGGACCAGCTGGATTTACAAGTGTAGTTGCAACGAACCCGATTGCAATTGCCCCAATTATTCCAGTTATGCCATGTACCGAACTCACGTCGAGTGCGTCATCAATTTTCAATCTTTCCTTAATAAGTAGGATGCCAAAATAAGAAGCGAGCCCCAACACTATTCCAAGAAAGAAAGAACTCTGTGCGGTTATGAAACCAGCAGCTGGAGTCACACCCGCAAGGCCACAGATAGCACCGTTAATCGCTGCTGTTGTAGATGGTTTCTTTGATCTCTTCCACGATAATAGAATCCAGACTACTGCGGAAGTCACTGCTCCAATCTGAGTAACAAGGAATGCATTTGCCGCCAAGGAACCCGATGCTAGTGCACTACCAGCATTAAATCCAAACCAACCTAACCAGAGCAAGGATGCACCCAGAACTGCGAGCGGAATATTATGTGGAACCATGATATCTGGACCAAAATTCTTTCGCCGCCCCAAGACAAGTGCTGCGGCAATAGAGGCTAAACCTGCTGATGTATGAATTACAATACCTCCTGCAAAGTCATATACTCCTAGATTTGCGAGCCAGCCTCCTCCCCAGACCCAATGTGCGAGAGGGAAATATACTACAAAACTCCATGCGACGATAAAAATTACAAAACCACTAAATTTTACACGTTCGGCAAATGCTCCAGTTATCAGAAGGGGAGTTATTACCGCAAACATCATTTGGAAAGTTGCAAATGTTACGCCTGGAATAGATGGTGCATAATCCAAAGCACTGTCAAAAGGTACTCCATTAAAGAAAGCCCATTGCAAACCACCAATAATTCCACCTATTGAGGGGGAGAATACCAATGTGAATCCTATCAAGAACCACAGTACAGAAAGAATTGCTAGACCCGAAAAAGTTTGCATCATCACAGATAAAGAATTTTTGCCTCTGATGAGTCCTGCTTCAAAGAAGCCCAGTGCGGGTGTCATAAGTAGAACCAAGCCTGTCGCGACCATCATCCAAGCAGTATCGCCAGTATCTATCGGCACTTCCATGATACATTCGCCCCAAGTATAAAAATTTTTACAAGCGACACTATAGCCAGAAACCGAGTTGTTAGCACTGGTATCGCCAACCTTGAAATCAGATAGAATATGGTAGTAATTGTGTCTCTCTTTAGAAAGAGACTGGAACCTAACTGCAACAGATAAAAGATGCAAGGCTTGTAATAGATAAATCACTGAGACAGCAATGGTGAATTCTATTGACCTTTACTGACGGTTGGTAATATGAATATTAACAACACTTCAACTCAACCCACGTTCAGAATATATAAACTGCGCTTGCTGAATTCAAATGTGGATTCAAGCATCGATCGGATCTGTTAAATGCTTTATTCAAAAGCAAATTATATTGTTGGAATGGTGAAAGTGGACGATCATGCAGATATACCTTAAATCAGATGTACTTAATCTAGACTCGAGTCAGTCTAGACAGGCTCCAACTTCAACTGCGTCAATACTGATTTCATGGAGGCTGACCAATCTGCCACGTAGAAATTAGGCCCTCTGTTCATTCGTAATTCGTGATTTAGTATTAGCTTCTTAATCCGTTAGAGACTTCAGGTAAGATCAGGTCACAATATAAAAAAACATTTTATAGAGACATGGAGCAATATTACTTAGAATGGTTAAAACAGAATCCACAAATGCCCTCAAGACCGGCCAACCTGCTCCACAATTTAGATTGAAGGGAATTGATGGAAATACCTACTCGTTAGAAAATATTTCGGAGAGCAAAGCATTGTTAGTCGTCTTTATTTGTAACCATTGTCCTGTACGTAAAGGCAAGGATTGGCGATCTTGTTCAGCTCCAATCTAAATTTTCAATAGATGAATTGACTGTATTGGGCATTAATAGTAACGATCCCAAATACGAGAACGAAGGTTTTGATAACATGATCAAGTTTGGAAAAGAGTACAAACTTAATTTCCCCTACTTAATTGACGAAACTCAAACCATAGCAAGGTCATATGGTGCCGTCTGTACTCCAGACCCATTTCTTTTTGATGATAAGCGAAGACTCGTATATCATGGACGTATAAATGATGCAGTTGATCCGCAGATGAGTCCTAAAATTCCCATCATAGAGGATAATGTTAAGAGGCTCCTTTCAGGAAATGCCATTGAAAAAGATTTCTTTCCTTCTATTGGATGTTCAATTAAATGGATTAGCTGAAGTCATTCAACTCTTATGTTATTGATACATTCCCTTCCAAGAGAAAAAGGCTGGAACTAGGTATTTGCTTAGCCATACTTATATGAGACGCCTTTAACACCACGAGGATGTCTCCATAAGGTTTCATATGCACAAGTACCACATTCTATACACCCCTCGTGTTGCAAAGTTACATCTCCATTTTCACTACTATAACAGCGCGTGGGACATAAAGTTACCATCTTTTGCATAAATTCACTTCGAGGTTTTGTAACCTGGATATGAGGTACTGAATCATCATCGTAATCCAATTTCGCGATCCTCTCTTGCAGTGACGGAGTATTTGGGACATAGTTACTATTGATGGGCTTGCCTAGTCTATCGGCTAACTCAACGGGAACATTTACATAAGTATCAACAGATTCAACCAATGGTAGGAGGCGGTCGAATCCGAGCATGTTTGCAAATCCTACCGCAATGCCCCTTAATGTGCCGCTGGACATTAGCTTGAAAATCATCCCATATCTAGAGCCAACTATATCTTTTGGGATGTTCTTGCTGCAATCAAGGAAAATCTTCAGGTACTCCTTGTCAATTTCTTTCATATCTCTCGTATATGGGCTCTCTTCTACAGATTTTGCATAGAAACTACCAAGATATTGTTCATCAAAATTGTTCCTATCTAAAGACCGTGCGACGGCGTTAGCCGCCCTTACTGCATCATCTATACCTACATTGAGCCCCTCAATTCTGGGACCTATAAACACTCCACGACCAGCTGCATCGCCTACGAATAGTATATTTTTATAATATGGGGTTTTCATTCTACATCGCTTGCCATCGGGAATTAATCTGGCACTGTATTCTAATTCTACGTAATTGTCGCCAAATTCACAGTTGTATTTTTCGAATAACTCCTTCTCTAGATTATTGATCCTACTCTCTACCTCTTCTTTAGTCTTATATTTGCCACTCTCAATTAGTCGCCTAATTCCATCTCTAGAATAGTAGTCAGAGCGGAGATTGTTCCAGGCCTTAAGTAATTTGACTGCCATAAAATGCTGGCGAATCTCTTCGTCTTTAGAGATCAAGGATTGATTAGACTTCCGTATTGGAACTCTGTCTTTGATAAATTCGGCTACTAATTGATTTTGTATTAATGCATCAATTAGTCGTGAAGGTTCGACTGGGTTATCCATCATTGAATCCATGTGATACACGGCTCCAAGAGAGATGGTGTCTTTATTAGTATACAAAAAACCTCCGCCTATATGATTCATTGTCACATCTCCCGCGAACAAATGCGCGGCCCCTTCCTCGCTTGTAATATTAAACCTTTCTTCCAAAATTGTTTCAGGAAGCTTGACAACGACCTTTACTCCTTGATAAAGTTGTCCGGTAGAGAACTTGTTCCTTGCTCCGGTAACATCTGCTAGTTCAGAGTTTGTGCCGTCTGCTCCAATAACTGCCTTTACTCTAAATGGTTCTAGCTCATCTGTCTCTATTACAGTATCATTGCTACCCTTTTCCCATCTAACAGATCTCACATGGACCCCACATATTATTCCTCCCCCCATTTTTTCTGACAAGTCGCTTGCCTCTTTGGCAAGCCATGGGATGAGTTTGCTTAGTAAGACAGAGTAGGCATAATTAATCTGATATTCGTGGACTGGAGTTAAATCAATAGAGTACAATTTATCTTTAGATGTGGCGTGCAATATATATTGCGTAATAGCACGCTCATAAGGAGCCTCGTCAATAAATTCTCTTCCAAACACATCTTCAATATTGAACACTCTACCATTTTTCGGCTTTTTAGAGTAGAGAATTCCTCCCGAAACATTCTTAGTTCCTGTGGCGCTCCCTGCTTCAAGCAAAACAGCCTGTTTTCCAAGATTTGAGAGTTGGCGCAGTGCAGTAAGACCACTGGTTCCACCTCCAACTACTGCAACATCATATCTTTCCATGTCTCAGGCTCTCTTCTCAATCATTAACGAATGTTTTTTTATGAGTTCGGTGAGGACGGGCAAGACTTGCTCCATTCGGCCTTTTATGAATATGTCAGATTCATCTCTAAATGCTGCATCTGTGTCAGGATTTATTACAACCACAAATCCTGATTCTTTCATACCTGCAAGGTGTTGAACCGCCCCGCTGATGCCTATGGCAATATATACTACGGGTGAAACTTTTCTGCCACTGGTGCCAATCACACGTTCGGGAATCATGTAGGAAAGCAGACGTTGATCCTTAGTCTGGTAAGGCCTCTTTGAGATTGGAAGAGATATGCCTATCTCCGCATTGAGTGATTTAGCGAATTGTTCAATCAATTTGAAATTCTCTTCCGGAGAATCCCTTATCCCTCGACCATAACTAACTATGATTTTGCAACTCTCAAAATCAATAGTGGACTTTATAATGTTTCTACTTAAAACCTTGACTCTTAAATCTTCGTCGGAGATCCGGGGTTCAAAATCTATAATCGTTCCTGTCCGGTGATCTTCCTTAATTATCGGCTCGAAGACACCTGGAATGATACTGCATGATTGCGGATGGTATTCTCTAGCAATAGCAGGATTCCTATTATCAAGGCATAAGATAGTAGTCCACAGAAACCCCGAGAAGTCTGGCCTATACATTTCGAGAGTCTTTTCGTATTTAGCGAGTTGGCCTTTAGTTTTATGTTCGTGCCTAATTTCAAGGTCCGAGATCACCAACTTATTAATATCTGATGCAAGTCCAGATTCGAGTTGCGCCATTACGGTTGAAGACAAATGCCGCCCAGTGTTATCCGCTGAAAAGAACATGTACCTGGGTTTTTTGTAGTATTCAGAATTAATTGAAGATATCGAACCCCCGATATTTTTGTCTTCAACTATTTGACATATTATCTTCGTGTACAATAAATTGGTATAGTGTCTTAATGAAGGGTTATTTGCGTACACGGCGACATCTGCACCAAACTTAATTAGATCCTCACACAAATGTCTAACATTATCTCCTAGCACTACAGCAACCACTTTTTCATTACTTGAGTATTTCTTATTGAAATTATCCATGAGTCTTCTTGCTTCGCCTAGCATTTCCAAGCTAACTGGTACTGGAATGCCTTCTTCGTGCTCTATCACAACATAGAGATGTTGATAATGTTCAATCTTAACTAAATTTTGAGGGTTGGATTCTAATTTCTGTGTTGGTTCGATCATTTTATTGGTGCCTCCGTCATAAGTTGAAGCAGTTTTTGTGCAACCATGTCGAGCTGAGCCATGTCATCCCCATCAATAAACTCGACTCTCCTCTTGGCCTTCGCCTTTGGAATCTTTTCTACTTTATACACAATCGTTGGCGAACCGGGGAGACCAACAAATCTAGGATCCGCGCCGAGACCTTCAGCATTATATATTTGAAGGTATTTTTCAAAATTGTCTGCCTTGCTTCTTGCTTCGTTAAGATTCCTAGCCAAGGAGAGCCTCTCCGATACTGTATTAAATGATGGTTTGTATGAAGGATCGGCTGATATGAAAACTGGCAGAGGAGCTTGAATCTCTTCTATCACATCATAAAAGCCGTATAATGAGATGAATCTCTTAGCTCGTATACTTCGACTCTCTTGATCGATATGAAAGTCGATAACATTCCCTATGAAGGGATAACCCAATTTCCATGCAGTTTGTGGACCAGTTTGGCCAGTTTCGCCGTCTGATGCTCTATGACCAGAAATAACGAAATCGGCG
The DNA here is from genome assembly GCA_963788755.1 of uncultured Nitrososphaerales archaeon. Classification (GTDB taxonomy): domain Archaea; phylum Thermoproteota; class Nitrososphaeria; order Nitrososphaerales; family Nitrososphaeraceae; genus TH5896. The sequence goes on along the minus strand of CAWBHQ010000008.1, from coordinate 50,728 downwards.
CCCAAACCGTTATTCATACGTGATACGCCTAGTCTAAGCACCTCTGCAGTCGCTAAGGTATCCGCGCCGGCAAATATCCTATCACTATACAAATGCAATTCGTCTGCATTGGAAATGATTTGAGCCTGTCTCAACGCTTGATTAGCGATGGGTGGTCCCATCGTACCAATTGCCACTCTAGCTTCATATTTTACCTTACAATAAAAGGCGGCCAGTGTGGCTGCAGCGCTATGAGGACCAAGTATATTTTTGGTTTCTGCCCTGTTAAGAGTGCCATCTGGATTGTAACTTACGTTTCCTTCACTAAAGTCCGGCTCTAATTTGACTATTACTCCCACATTCAATGGTCGTACTGGCATGCATTCTTAGCTACCCATAGATACCCTTTAAATGGCTTTTGGACAAGGCTCACATGTATTCTTAACAAGAATAAGGCAGAACTAGATTGGATCTTGGGTCTTAACAGTAGATAAAGAATTATGATTACGCGTTCATATCTACTGAGCTTGAGGTAAGCTTAAAGTTTGCTCGAGATAATACGAACGCAATTGTTCATATAAGATTCTCAATTCCTTGTATAACTCTGGCATTCTTGGCTCTAGCATCGTGTAAGCTAAATAAAAGTCCTCAGCCTCCAAAAGGTATCTTTTTATCTTCGTATAGACTACTGGTTTCTTATTCGTTGAAGCAGTATACTCGATGAACTTCATGTTGTTCACCCGATCAAAAAGCTTAATGCATTTGAGGTCATACTCTGCATTGGCCAAATGAGCACAGTAATCCTGAAATCTTTCTTGTTCGATGTCTTTCTTAGAGGCCTTACTCCCGTATGAATCCAGTGAGGGAGTTTTCAGGGTGTGAAGCACATTAAGCACGCGATTTCCAAACTGATATCGCAGATATGCATCAAATCCATAAGATCTGGTTTCATAAAGATTGAGGATTCGATCGTTATCCTCTAGGACGTCATGTAGAACCGCACTTGCAATCTCCACTGTTGTAATAACTTTATTATTCTGCCTATAATGAACTGTCACGTTTTTTGCCACTGGCCAAATATGGGTGTTTAAAAATGAAGAAACCCCATCCTCTCTTTTGACGCCTTCATGAACTTCTTCGGCGACAGCGATCGCACCCTCAAGGAAACCATCTACTCGAATGTTTACATCATTTTCTAAAAATGAAAGAAAAGATTCTTTGCTAAGCGACTCGATGGACAATTCCATATTATGATATAAGCGGAGTAAAAGAAAAGGTTTGCTCGACTATTTTAGGTCATTTGAAAAAGGGCCTAATTAAAGATTCGCTCATTCGGATAGTCAATTCAGTCCCATTAATATATCAATCTAGCACCGATCAACATTTGAATCATAAGTTCTTCCAATGCCTTAAGGAAATCGCATTGCTTTAAGGCATAGCAAAGTCTCAGAATTTATACCAGACGATTCGATCAACATGATCTTTTTCTCCAACATCATAAGGATAGGTTATAGCGTTAGCTCAAGTTTTTTACGATCTGTTCAAGTGCGACCGCTCACGTTGAAATTGACTGTTCATGTATCTCGTACGCTATTATTTATTGATCTAAATTGCATTAAGCGAAGTCACTTTTTGAGTAACTGCAGTGACTGCAGTCACTGCAAGTCTAGTTCTTACACGAAATGCAGTGGCGTTTTCATTGCGATCCTGGTTTATAATCTTATGAAGAGATGTCCAATTCCTAATCATCGGCCCCAATTTTATTTTCTCGTCAATATTTAAGGAATGATAATAACTAAAAAACTTAATAAATAACATACGCAATTGCATGTCCAACTGGATAGATTTAACTAGGCACCTGGTGGACCTCTTAAGTCTCAAACCAATCCTACTAGTTCCAAATTAATTTCATTAATTACGGTATCGGCTAACGCTTCTATCCTTTTTGGCAAATCAGAAAGTCCTTCATATAGGTCATTGTTGCCATCTTATGCATAGTCCAATTCGCTTTCGAAGGGACCCGATAATTTTACTGGTCGCCATCATGGTCCAGAGATCCTTGTCATTATTTTCTTTCAATTGAAATCTAAAGATACTAATTAAAAAAATGTGAGAATTAATTAAAATAACTTAGGTCTATCCACCGAATTGTTATAATCCTTTGCTAAATTGATTGCTCCAAGAGTACAAGTGCCCATTTCGGAATAAAATAAACATTGTGACTATTCGTATTTTGAAACAATAACTCCGTCAACCAAATCGCTCCTGTTCAACACTTTAGACCAAGGGACACCTGTGTGGATGAATCTTTTCCGCTGAGTTAAGTTTGCAAATAGTATTATATTCGCGTAATGATCTTTGTAAGGATGAATTGTCTCGGAGCTATACTAAGTCTGGTAAGTTCATGCTATCTCCGAATAGCTTTCCGCCAAGTGGAGATCAGCCAATTGCGATATCCAAACTCTCTCATGGAGCCTTAGAGAAGAATGGTTGCCAAACTCTACTTGGGGTTACCGGAAGTGGGAAAACTTTTACAATTGCAAATGTAATAGCAGCTGTTAACAAGAACACTTTAATAATATCCCACAATAAGACGTTGGCAGCTCAGCTTTATACTGAATTAAAGGATTTTTTTCCGCAAAATAATGTAGGTTATTTTGTGAGCTTCTATGACTACTATCAGCCGGAGAGCTACCTCCCTCAAACGGACACCTACATCGAAAAAGACACCGAGATAAACGAAAGAATAGAGAAAATGCGGTTAGAGGCAACAGCAATGTTAATGTCTGGTGAGCCAACCATCATAGTTGCTACGGTTTCATGTATCTACTCTTTAGGCTCTCCTGTTGAGTGGGACCAAAATTCAATATTACTAGACAAGAATTCTAGGATTGACCGAAAGTGGATTATTACTAAGCTTATAGCTGCTCGTTATGAAAGGAACGATCTTTCGTTAAAAGCTGGAGGATTTAGAGTCAGGGGGGATACTATTGACGTTATCCCTGCATACTCAGAGGATCTTTTAAGGATAGAGCTTTTTGGGCAAGATATTGAAATGATGTCACTTCACGATCCCATCACCATGGATATCAAAAGAGAGATACAGAGAGTGAAGATATTCCCAGCCAAGCATTACGTTGTTGGAGACGATAGAAGACAATCTGCTATAAAAGCTATACGTGAAGAGCTTGAAGAATGGCTACCCAATCTCCCTTCTGAACTTGAAAGGCAGAGGCTCACCTCCAGAACTAATTATGATACAGAAATGATACAAGAGTTAGGGTATTGTCAAGGTATAGAGAATTATTCCAGACACTTCGACGGAAGAAAACCCGGTGATCCTCCGTATTGTCTATTGGATTTCTTTGGTGAAGATTTTATACTGGTTATAGATGAGTCTCATGTTACTATTCCGCAGTTACATGCAATGTTTAATGGTGATTATGGAAGAAAGAAAACCCTTATTGATTATGGATTTCGACTCCCAAGTGCAGCAGATAATCGACCTTTGAAATTCAAAGAGTTTGAACTGTATATGAACAACGTAATTTTCATTTCTGCTACCCCAGCCGATTATGAATTGAAACGGAGCTGGCAGATTGTCGAGCAATTAGTAAGACCAACAGGCCTGGTTGATCCTGTAGTTGAGGTGCGAGAGGCCCGAAATCAAATGCAAGACCTAATCCAAGAGATTCGTAGGCAGATAAAGAGGAAACAGAGGACTCTTGTCACAACGTTGACTAAGAGGATGTCAGAGGATCTTGCCGATTTCTTAACTAAAAAGAATATTAGAGTGAGGTACATTCATTCGGAGATTAAAGGCCTGGATAGAACTGAGCTTCTGCGTCAATTGAGGATTGGAGAATTCGACGTATTGGTGGGCGTAAACCTACTTAGAGAAGGCCTTGATCTTCCTGAAGTATCATTAGTCGCAATTTTGGATGCCGATAAGGAAGGCTTTCTACGGAATTCTACCAGCCTTGTGCAAACTTTTGGAAGGGCTGCCAGAAATATTGATGGAAGAGTTATCCTTTACGCGGAGAAAGTCACTGATTCAATGAAACGGGCAATTAGTGAGAGCGATCGGAGGCGTGAAAAGCAGGTTGAATATAATACGAAAAATAATATCATTCCAAAATCCATAGTGAAACCCATAACAAGCGCTGAGAATGATTCTATGGATGTGAATATCAAATCAATGAGCAAATCAGATCTTGCTAAACTTGTACGCAATACAGAAGCACAGATGATAAAAAATGCAGATGATCTCAACTTTGAACGTGCAATTGAATTGAGAAGCAAATTATACAAATTAAAGAGAGCCTTAGGAGAACCTGTAAGTTAAAGGACTTATCCATGGTTGACAGCATAATCGTAAAGGGAGCACGTGAGCATAATTTGAAGAATATAAGTGTTACTATCCCAAGGGATAAAATAGTAGTTTTTACTGGCCTGTCAGGCTCAGGTAAATCTACTCTTGCATTCGATACAATCTATGCGGAGGGACAACGCAGATACGTGGAGTCACTATCAGCCTACGCCAGACAGTTTTTAGAACTGATGGACAAACCTGATGTTGACTCTATTGATGGACTTTCTCCGGCTATTTCGATTCAGCAGAAAACAACAAACAAGAACCCGCGTTCTACCGTGGGCACAGTTACAGAGATATACGACTATCTACGGTTGCTGTACGCGCGAATAGGAATTCCATTCTGTCCCAATTGCGAACGAAGAATCAGTCGACAATCTACAGAGGCCATTAGTGATTCGATTCTTACATCTTTTAATGCAAGAACTGGGATTCTGGTCGCCCCATTAATACGAGAGAAAAAGGGATCTTTTCGAAAGCTACTGGAAGACCTAAAAAAAGACGGATTCCCAAGAGTTAGAATTGATGGTGTATTGACGAATTTAGATAGTTACGCCAACAACAACGGGCTAGGTGGTAATGCCGAAAGGGAGTCAAATTTCCCTGTTTTGGATAAACAAAAGAAACATTCCATTGAGGTGGTTGTAGACAGGCTCGAGGTTTCCAAGGAAGAGAGAGCCAGAATAATTGAATCAGTACATTTGGCACTACGTTTGGGTAACGGGTTGGTAGCTATGCTAATTGAAAACGAGTTACATCTCTATTCTCAGCAAAATGCTTGCCCTAAATGCGGACTAAGCATGGCCGATTTGGAGCCACGCTCCTTCTCATTTAATTCGCCATTTGGAGCTTGCAAAGTTTGCAATGGATTAGGCTTCAAGCTAAAATTCGACCCTGATTTAATAATTCCTGATAGGTCCAAAAGTATACTGGACGGAGCCATCAAACCTTGGCTAGGACGATTCGCTTCTTTCAGATCTTCTAAACTCAGAGACGTTGGTAAACACTTTGGTTTTAATTTGAATATGCCCATCTCAAAATTTACTGACGATCAGCTTAATGTAATCCTCTATGGGACCGATAGACGCATTCAATATATCTACACGTCGAGAAATTCGGAGAGTAAATGGGTATACGTTGGAAATTTCGAAGGTGTTATTCCCAACATGGAAAGACTCTTTGGTCAGACTGAATCCGATTCAAAGCGAGAAGAGATAGCCAAGTATATGCGCGAACACCTATGTGAGTCCTGTGGTGGGAAAAGGCTTAGAAAAGAAGCTCTCTCAGTAAAGATTGACGGCAAATCCATAATGGACGTGTGTAATCTTTCGATTTGGAATTGCCTGGAATTCTTTAATCAAATTGCCCTTTCAACAAATGAGCTGATCATTTCAAGAACCATATTGAAAGAGATAAGAGCTCGCCTACAATTCCTATTGGATGTAGGCTTAGACTATCTACAGCTAAATGGTACTGTTTCTACATTGTCAGGAGGTGAATCGCAGCGAATTAGGTTGGCTACTCAAATAGGTTCAAATCTATCCGGGGTTCTCTATGTCCTAGATGAACCAACCATTGGGTTACATCAAAGGGACAATGCAAAGCTAATAGCAACTCTAAAAAAACTCAGGGCGCTAGGGAATTCACTAATCATCGTTGAACATGATGAGGAAGTAATAAGAAGTTCTGATTGGGTATTAGATCTGGGGCCAGGAGCTGGTAACCACGGAGGCAAGGTTGTAGCATGTGGGAATGTTGAAGACATATCTAGATCGGCTGAATCAGTTACCGGCCAATACCTAACTGGCGCGTTGCTTGTCACAAAGCAAAAGGACAAGAGAAGGTGTGCAAATAAATTCATCAATGTCCTCAGAGCAGAAGAGAATAATTTAAAGAGCATTGATGTCTCCTTTCCGTTAGGTTGCTTGACTCTGGTTACTGGTGTGTCTGGCTCTGGGAAGTCTACTCTGGTCAATGATATACTGTTTAAAGGATTAACTGCTCATTTCTATCATTCTCGAGAGCGAATAGGAAAACACAAAGCGATTACAGGACTGGAAATGGTGGACAAGGTTATTGGGATCGATCAATCCCCAATTGGTCGTACCCCCAGATCGAATGCTCGCAACCTACGTAAATGCATTCACTCCAATAAGAGAGCTGTTTTCAATGACTCCCACGGCAAAGCAAAAAGGTTTCAAGCCTGGACGATTTTCTTTTAACGTTCCAGATGGCAGATGCGAAGAATGCGAAGGTGTGGGAGTAAAGCGAATTGAAATGCAGTTCCTCAGCTGACGTGTATGTAACCTGCGATACCTGTAAGGGTAAAAGGTACAATTCAGAAACTCTAAGCATTTCGTTCAAAAAGAAGACAATTGCAGATATTTTGGCTATGACTGTCGATGAAGCACTCGATCTTTTTTCGAATATTCCAAGCATTTATAGAAAGTTAGTCTTTCTTAGTAACGTCGGTTTAGGTTATATACGTCTGGGGCAACCAGCAACAACCCTTTCAGGTGGGGAATCTCAAAGGATCAAACTTGCGGCAGAACTATCTAAAAGAGACACAGGAAATACCGTCTATATCCTTGACGAGCCTACTACTGGGCTTCATTTCGCAGATGTTAGTAAGCTTCTTTATGTCTTGCAAAGATTAGTTGACCTTGGCAACACCGTGATCGTTATAGAGCATAATTTAGATGTTATCGCCTCTGCCGACTGGATAATTGATCTTGGACCTGAAGGCGGACAATTGGGGGGAAAGATAGTTGCTGCCGGCACACCGGAAGAGATATCGCTAAGTGATAGCAGTCACACAGGTAAATACCTCAAATCCAAATTGTTTCCAAACCAGGTACTTAACACTATGATAAGAGAACAGGATACAAGGAAATGAGTCTGGAACAAAAAATCATTCACATTCCCGACGGTCCGGGTGTCTATTTTATGAAAGACCAGACTGGCCGAGTGATATATATCGGCAAAGCAAAAAACCTAAAAAAGAGACTAAAAAATTATGTTGTGAACAAGCGTAATGATGGCTATCACGCAATTAAAACAGCACGATTACTCTCAAGAGTTGCAGATATTGAATTCGTTGTCACACACAATGAAACAGAAGCATTTCTTCTCGAATCAAGTTTGATAAAACAGTATAGGCCAATGTTTAATATTGAGTTGAAATATCAGCAAAAATATACGTATCTGAAAATAACTCAGGAAGAATTTCCTCGCCTTCTTGTCGCTCGAAGGAACAGAAATGGTGACTTTTTTGGACCTAAGGGAAAGGTCTACGGTCCATTTGTTTATGGCAACTCCAAGATATTGTCCACGGGATCGTTGAGAAGATTGTTTAAGGTGAGAATTTGTAAGACGTTGCCTAAAAAGCCATGTTTAGAATTCTTCCTTAAGAATTGTGAGGCTCCATGTATTGGAAATGTAACAAGAGAACAATATATGGATAAGGTGACGATGCTGCATGAGGTGCTTACAAAAAGGAGCAATTTGGAAGAATTAAAAGGGAGATTGAAAGAAGAAATGACGGAAGCATCAAGAAATCACAAATATGAGATAGCAAAGGACCTTCGCGATACTATTCAAAGGCTTGAGAATATAACAGTAAAGCAAAAAGTAGAAACAAATTCAAATCGAGTTGCAGAAGAAGAATTCTTTGGTTTCATGGCGAACGAAGATACGGGAGTTGCCCACGTACTTACGCTGAAGCGTAGAAAAGGAGTGATTATGGATAGAATTCATGCTAGCTTTGATCTCGTAGGAGATAATTCCCTATCTACATTCATATCTCAATACTATAATTCCGATAGTATGGTTCCAAGATATATTTATATAAATGAAAAAATTCAAGAGGCTGAAGCACTTCAAATGTATTTGGAATCCATCTCGGGGCATAAAGTAACAATACTACCAGTTCAAATGGGGTTCCATCATGACGATAGAAGTAAAATTATGGATTTAATTATGACAAACCTATCACTGTACGTCGAACAGGGATATCACCCGTCTCTTCTTAATCTAAGGAACAGGCTACAATTAGAATCTATACCATATATCATCGACTGTTTCGATGTATCAAATTTAGGAACAAGTATTGCAGTCGGGGCATGTGTACGGTTTGTAAATGGTGAATGTTCTAAATCCGGATATCGGAGATTCAAAATTCAAAATAAGGGAATACAGGATGATTTTGCTATGATAGAGGAAATAGTCAGGAGAAGGTATCAACCAGATTCTAATGAGAGTGTAAGTAAGGGTTTGCCATTGCCTGATATGATACTTATAGATGGAGGTAGGGGACAGCTGAACTGTGCAGTCAAAACCTTGAGATCTCATGGCATGGAAATACCTTGTTTCTCTCTTGCGAAAGGTAATGAAGAAATCTATTCAACGAGTAGGAAGTACCCGCTCATTCTGCCCGCTAATGATGAAGGGTTAAGACTACTTAGGCATGTGAGGGATGAATCTCACAGGTTTGGCCTTAAATACAACATCAACATTCGCAGAAGCAAGGTGGGAGATCGATGACCAAATTAAACATTTTAACCACCCACTTTATGGGTGCTATTTGAGCCGGAGCGCTGCGACAACTGAAAATGAGGTGAATCGGTACCTATTGCAAAACCCGGTGTTTGTCATTGCTGGGACTACTAGCGGTGTAGGAAAAACGACTATATCGATGGGAATAATGTATAAGCTGGTACAATGTGGATTTATAGTTCAACCCTTTAAGATTGGTCCAGACTTTATCGATCCTTGTTACCATACTTTCGTTACTGGTCGTCAGTCAAGAAATCTTGATCTCTGGTTAATGGGAAAAAATGGAGTGTTGGAATGTATTGATAGAAGCTCCAGGGATGCAGATCTATCTGTAATTGAAGGGGTAATGGGGTTATTTGACGGAATCTCTGGAAAGAGGAATTTCGGGAGTACCGCACATATCTCCAAGATACTTGATGCATCCGTTATATTAGTAGTAGATGCAGCCAAAACTTCACAATCCGTAGCTGCCATGATTCTTGGGTATACAAAATTTGATCCCCGTCTGAATGTGACCGGGATTATCATAAACAATGTTGGGAGCCAAAAACATTCAAACATGATACTCGAAGCATTGAGTATTCATGTAAAGAAAAAGCTCCTTGGGATAATATACAGAAATGAGGAGATCCGTTCTGCTGAAAGGTATTTGGGGCTTATCCCCCCTATTGAAATCAAAGGAAAATCTAGAAATGTTATTCTGAATTGTGCTAAATATGTTGCTGATCAGATTGACCTTGATGGCATACTACCACTTAAGAACCCCAAAGGAAATCAAAAAAAAACTCCCCCACTAATTAACAATGAAAGAGCACCTCTATGCAAAATCGCTGTGGCATTTGATGAATCATTTAATTTTTATTATGATGACAATTTAAGTTCACTTAGGAAAAACGGTGTCTCATTAGTTTTTTTTAGCCCTGTCAAAGATAGGTCAGTACCGAGTGATGTAGACGGACTTTTGATAGGTGGAGGTTTTCCTGAAATATTGGCGAAACGATTAGAAATGAACAATTCAATGAAAAAGTCAATACACAAATCGATTGCCAATGAAATGCCCACACTGGCTGAATGTGGTGGGCTAATGTACTTGACAAAAGTAATAAATGACAATCGAAGAAAGAAGGGGGGAAAATATTCGATGGTTGGTATTTTCGATTCAGAAACTTCCATGACCAATCGAGTTACAATTGGGTATACTGAGGCTCAAGGAAGTGGTGAGCTTATGGGTCGAATATCTCATATTCACGGCCACGAATTTCACTATTCTGAATTAGTAAACATATCATCAGATTCAAAATTCTCCTTTGATATGCAAAGAGGGCGAGGGATTAATGGAAAAAACGATGGTTTAACCTATAATACATGCGTTGCATCATATATGCACTTACATTTTGCTGATACTAGAATACTAGGAAGAATTTTAGACAGGTGCGTACGTTATAGAAGGCGATAATGTATTTAATGAATGCATCTGTAGAGGTCTTAATTTTCTTCGGGTACTGACGATCCTCAGTTATTTACCTATATCAGCTTTTTTATTCTCTAATACACAAACCAGACTACCTAGTTTAAGTTTATGGCAGATGATAGAATTACTTTGCCTCCTTTTTATCGGCTAACAAAATTACAAGTCCGTGGTATGCAGTCAGTGTTCAATCCATTTGATCGGTACAGGGATCTTAAAAACGCATCTGACAATGTCCACCAGTTCCCATAGGAAGTAATTTCAATATAAGACAGGATAGTAATTCGTCGATATGGATGGGGTCTGCGCTTTCACAATTTACTGCAGGTTTGCCTGCATTGAAAAAAATGCGGTCCTACTTTAAATAAGATTACTTGGCATGATTTTTGGTGATTTTGACTTAGATTGATGAGTGCGAATAATTCCCGGAGCTGTATTACCGAGTTGCCTTGTGTAGCGCGCTATAGTAAACTCGGACTGGCTAAGCAAGTCGTCAAGAACTAGTCAATGTAATTACTATGGTTGCTCCAAGAATTTATCATACTTCAATGCAGTGTTTGCATTACAGGCTCAATTAGGTTTAAGCAGAAGAATTGAAATCGATCGATATGGCTTTGACTCATGGAAATTAGTTATAAACCGATCGAGTTTGGCCAAGGTTATCAAACATTACTTTCTGCTCGTAACTTTAAGCTAGAATTCATCATTTGAAAACTTCTCCGTATATCATCGAACATCTTGGCATTTCCCAAAAAGGTACCTAATCCTCTGAATATCTCTTTTTGAGTAAAGATTGTTTCATGCTCTCCGTTCCCTTTGATAGTAAAGATATGCTCTCCATCCAATATTAACGGAAGAATCGCCTTTCCATACCACCTCAATTCTCTGGGTGGATCAACCACAGTTATCACTGGGCGATAAACGCGTGATTTTTTAGTCTGCTGTCCTCAATTCTATTTCGATCTTCTCTCCCCTTAAAGGAGGCCCAGCAATCTTAATTATGAACGGATTCCAGTATTTATAAAGTTCAAAATCAGTTAGTACCCTTCCAAACCTTCTCCGGGTTTGATTTAATTTCTATCCTTGCGATTATCTCTTTCAAGAGCAAGTTGACTCCTTTTCAATGGCATTTCTGTTCGCAATATATCTAGTAAATGTACTGATTGTATCACTTAAGCTCAGGAGACAAAAGTATTCAGATCCGAATTTAAGCTCATCCTGTCTCTTCTTGTTTCATCATGGATTCTAGAATACTAGCATTAACTTCATCCATATCGATATTTTGCCTCAGATACGTGCTGAGATCAGTTGTGGTGAGTATACCAATCAGAGAATCTGCATTTTTCACCAACAGATGCTGTATTTTGTTATCAACCATTTTCTTAGCCGCTTCTTCGAGGGTTGCCTTATATTCAATATAAACCAAGGGAGAAGACATTATATCATTTACGAATACCTCTGTGCTCTTCTTGTTTTGGATGCAGACTTTTGAGACTAGGTCTTTTTCGGTTACTATGCCGATATGTACGTCAGATTCATTAACGACTAACAAAGAACTTATATCCTTATGCTTCATTTTCTTTGCAGCTTCCTGTGCCGTTTCATTAAAATGGATCGATTCTAACTTGTGGGTCACTATCTTATTGATTGATTCCAGTGTTAACATCGATCCTATGGATATTAGATGAAGTATATTATGGATACGATCGATTCGCTAACTATATTGTTTGCGACTCAATATGCAGACGGAGAACAAAGTGACCCTGTCCTATAATCGTAGCTAAGAAAACCTTTGAATTAACCAAAAGAAATCCTATGTTCTCCTACTATTCCCTTAATACTGATGCAATCTGGTCTTATAAACTAACATTAATGCATTGATTATTGAAGAGGCAGCTGCGCTGCCACCCTTGCGCCCGATATTGGTAATTGACGGTACTGGGGTACGCAATAATTCCTTTTTTGATTCGAGCGCAGAAATAAAGCCTACAGGAATTCCAATTACGATAGCAGGCTTTACTTTATTTTCCCTGAACATGGATATTACTTGAAAAAGCGCTGTAGGGGCATTTCCTATGACCACTATGCCGTTTTGGATCTGAGCTGCTGAAAAATCCATTGCAACCTGAGATCGGGTTAGATTATTATCACGTGAATACTTTGTGACGGAATCCTCTGAGATCCTACACAATGTTTTCAGATTCAATTCCATTGCCAACTGCTTGTTTATACCTGATAATACCATTTCTACGTCTGATACAACATGGCATCCATTCTCAATCGCTTCAAAAGCTGATGCGAACACGTCTCCATTAAACGTAATTTTTTCTTTCCCTGCAAAGTCGAAATCGGCCGTAGCATGAATTACCCTTCTCACGATTGCCCATTCGAGTTCATTATAGGTATGTGCTCCAACTTCATTATCTATTATCGCGAAACTCTCATTCTCGATCCCAAATGCTTTTGCTGACATTTTGCGCAGATCATGATCTGCGTTATAATAATTAGGTCTGGAAGAAGATTCCTCGCTCAACTTCCATTGCCCTTTCCAAAACTATATTTGCTAATTGACAATCGGCTCCCAAATGTTCCGTGAGGTACATATTAGTTGGATTCTGTCCCCTGATGGACGTATTGATTTCTCGCATTATGTCATATTTAATGTGAGCTCCTTTGTGCAAAAAATATGGAACTACCAGAAGACATTTTGGTAAAGAGGCCAAGGAATTTCTGATCCCTTCCATGATGTCAGGCTCATCGAGTCAAGAAAACAAAATCGGACGCTTCTAAAATGAGGTTTAAGCAAATCCACTACATAGTCGAATGCTTCTCTAGCCCTTATATCGCTACTCCCATGACCAATTAATAATAAGTCGCACTCCAAATCCGACAGGTGTAAGGCGTGCTCTCGCTTAGCTTCGTGGACTCTATTTACTACGACTTCGACCATCCTTGTGTTCCTGCTAAGTGGCTTAGCGATAGCCACTCGAACATCCTTCTTCATAGATATCGAAGCAGCTTTCTTCACTGAATCCTTTAGCTTCATACCCGGATATAGAAAGTATGGAATGATGGTGATGAAGTCGGCGCCGTTGGCAATGCAGTTTGAAATTCCATCCTCGATACATGGAGGAACCACCTCCAAAAAGCAGTAAGTTGTATAGCCGTACTTGCTAGGATATATCCTGCTAATAGTCGAACAAATGACCTCCAACTCTTCTTTAACTTCTGGCTCTCTACTGCCTCTATCTACGATCAGCATTGCCTTAACCAATTATCTAAATTCCATCCTGGCAACGGAAAGAGTGAGGTCAGGGGGAAATTTAAGTTTGGGGACTACTAGAACGCCTTTAGAGCTCAACAGCGCAGCGGCTTCAGATACACTTTTAGTACCTTTGAAACCGTCCTACTTGTTCTGATGGATTAGGAACGTGCATTTTAGAAAGCTGATCGTCATTGAAGGCTTCTATTGGAATTTGGTATGATCTTGAAAAATCAAGCAGCCCACTAGCCTGAGCTTTAGTTTCAATTGTAGCAAGATTTCGTATACTCTTAATGCTTAATCCATTGTTTTGGAATAGCCTCAAACATTGAGGATTCTATCGTTTCCTTGGTTGTATTCCAATGTATCCCTATCCCTACGACAAGAGTTTTAGGTCTGTAGATCACAGATTTAGCTAAAATTTCCTTGTCTTGTAGAATCCTATCTGTTATAATTAGGCCAGCACGGAACTCTTTAGATTTCAGATTATCTAGCCCTGATACTGGTCTAACATTCCGAGGAAGACCATTACTTGGCCACCAATTGCGCTCTCCGGTATCTTGGTAAAGTCCTATAGACATTTCGTTGACCATGCAAGCGCTTACTGGTGTAACGTTATCTAGGCCATCGATTGTCCATCCTATATTCCTCCCTAAAATGTCCACAGCAATAGTTTTATTAACGTCAGCAGCGGTCGTTATAACCGCCTTGCTTCCTTTGAAAAAGGTGGATAACTCTGTTGCTAACGAATTCGCTCCACCTAGATGACCAGATAATGTGCTAATAACAAAATTTGCCTTATCATCAATAACGACGACTGCGGGATCGAATTTCTTGTTACCCAAAAAGGGAGCAATAAGCCGGATCACTGCTCCAAGAGAAAAAATGCAGACTAATGCACTGTTTGTCTTGAATAGCCTCTCCATAATTTGTGAGGTCGGCTCTTCGAACCATTGAATATCATTTGATGAATCATAATACTTTTGAGGGACATAGATCTTAACTTGAGGCCAATGCATTCTTATACACTTGGCTATCCTGATTCCATTCTTAGTTATTGCTACCACACTAGTAGTTGATGGACTTGGGTGATACAGATTTGATCCTGCTAAGTTGGGTTCCTAATCCCTCTTTTATTCCTATTCATAGTAGGCGAATCCTTGAAATCTACGCGGAAAAGATGCAGAAGAAATTACATTTTTGATCCTCTATCAGAACTTGCATTTAGTCTGAACTTTCCGCTTTTCAACTCTCATACGAATGCGACACTATGGTGCAATCAGGTGTTCCTGCAGCTGGAGTATTAGAAGTGGGTCAATATTATTAAATAATATCAATTAATCAATCTTTTCTGGATTTTTGTGGATTCATATCAAGACTGCCACTACTACCATATTGAATTAGGGTAAATTAGAGACCTCAATCGTACAACTTCTGGCTATGTTATTTTTTCGGGTAGAGGCCACATACCTTTCCATCGAAATCAAACATCACAATTTGGAGATTTAGTGAATGTTCATTGTCTTTGACTAATGATGCATGAGCGTGTTTGCAGATCATGTCAAAGTATCCTGTTATCCCATGCTCCGTTATGATCTCTTGAACATGACGCGCTGTGTTAGCGTTCATTATTTTAGATACAATATCCGCGGAGCATGCGCAATCTCTTGCAAGGTTTGCCATAAACTCCATGTCAACGTGGGAACCTTTAACGTGAGTCTGTTTTACTCCCATAGCTATCTTCGTAAGCTTACCAATAAAGCCAGCGATGACCACATTATTCACTTTCTTGGTTTGACATTGCTTTATCGCATACCCTACGAAGTCCCCCATCTGTATAAGGGAATGATCTGGGAGAGTGTTATTAAAGAATAATTTGACAAACTCCTCACTTCTACCTCCTGTTGTCAAAGCAACGGTGTCAACTCCCATAACTAATGCAACATCTATGCTCTGTCGGATCGATGCTGCAAATGACGCCGTAGAATAAGGAATAACAATGCCCGTTGTTCCCAGTATCGATATTCCACCCAGTATACCTAACCGTGGATTATCAGTTTTATGCGCGATGGTCTCTCCCATTGGTACCGATATCATTACTGTAATACCTTTAGTTTCGATTAGGCTTCCTACAACTTCCAAAGCAGCCTTCTTGATCATCATGAATGGCACAGGATTTATCGCAGCTGCTCCTATTGGAAGGCCTAACCCAGGCTTTGTAACACGTCCAACACCTTTTCCACCTTCTATTGTAATTGTACCAATGACCTTATTTAGTGAAACAGTAGAAAGGATCTGTGCGCCGTGAGTGACATCGGGATCGTCACCCCCATCCTTTGTGACGGCGCAAGTCACGGATCCGTTACCAACTCGAGTCCACTCAATTCGTATGACAATCTTTCCTCCCCTTGGCAATGTAACTTCCACACAGTCTACTTCCTTCCCCGATAGAAGTCGAATAAGAGCTGCTTTAGTGGCAGCCGCAGCTGAACTGCCAGTAGTATAGCCCTTTCTAAGTGAAGACCTGCTGACCTTCATTTTACATCGAAATGGAAGTTGTTTGGATCTTCCTTAAAATTCGCGCAACCATTTGCAATCAAAGACCACGTGACAAATAACTATTCTTACTGTTGCAATTTAATATATGATGTTCAGACAATCAATTTACCACCGTCGACTATTATAGTATTACCGGTAGCATATGAAAAGCTTTCACTCCCCAGGCATGCGGCTACTTTGGCGACCTCCTCCGCCGAACCCCACCTCTTCATCGCCGGTTCTCTTATTGCTCTCTCCCTTCCTCTCCTAGTCATAGAATAATAAGTGGCGTCCGTTGCAATATTTCCTAGTGCAAGAGTGTATGCTCTAATTTTTTTATTCCCATATTCAAGGGCAATGTGCTTGGTTAACGCAACAACGGCTGCCTTGGCAATGGTATAAGGGGCACCTTCCCTATGGCCTGACAATGCAGGCGTGGAGGCAATATTGATTATAACGCCTGAATTGCTAGGAGAGCGATTAGTTCTTCTTATCATGCTAGGAAGGAACGCCCTTGTCATGTGTATTGTGCCCATCAGATCGACTTCCATAATAGCATGCAATGCTCGATCGGTCATCTGATGGTATTTTTTGTACCAGATCGCACTTTCGAAACGGTGCCCAGCACTATTAACCAGGATATCAATTCCACCGTGATCTAATATCGCTCCTTTTACAACCGATCTTACATCTCTCTCGTTAGTAACATCCAATTCAACAGCCTGAGTATTCCCCTTGATCTTCTGTGAAGTTCTGATAGCATCGTTGATATTTCTAGAACATACCAACACAGTTGCCCCTTGATTTTCCGCAAATTCTTTAGATATAGCGAACCCGATACCACCAGAGGAACCGGTGACTAGAGCGACCTTGTTAACCAGAGCCAATTAAGTCTCACAAATCGTAGGCAAATATTGTACATGCAAATATTTTGAACGGATTAAGCCAAATCACCTTTCCCCTACGGATAGAGATAAGTTCTATTTCCAACATGGGCTATAGTGTTCTAGTTAGGTATCGATACCTCCGCCGGCTAAATCTGACATCTTATCAGTCCTTTCCCATGTAAATTCAGGTTCATTCCTTCCAAAATGTCCGTATGCCGCTGTCTTTTTATAGATTGGCCTTTTCAAATCTAAAACCCTTATAATATCTGCTGGCTTCATTTCAAATGAATTTTTGACTCGTCCCTCAATTAATTCGTCGTCGATCCTCGCAGTCCCAAACGTATTCACCATAACAGAGACGGGATCAGGCAAACCAATAGCATATGCAAGTTGCACTTCACATTTGTCTGCAAGACCAGCAGCTACTATGTTTTTAGCGATATATCTAGCCATATAACATGCCGATCTATCAACTTTCGATGGATCCTTGCCTGAAAATGCTCCTCCGCCATGTCTTCCTACACCACCATAAGTGTCTGCAATTACCTTCCTTCCTGTCAAACCGGTGTCAGCCTGAGGGCCGCCAATAACAAATCGTCCAGTCGGGTTTACCAAGAATTTCGAATTTGGGGTTATCCAATCCGAACAGATTTCCTTTATTACTTTCTCCACAATCTCCTCTCTTAATTGGCTCAAGCTTATGTCTGGTGCATGTTGGGTTGAAATCACGACAGTATCAATCCTTACCGGCTTTGTACCTTCGTAAACCACAGAAACCTGGGATTTACCATCAGGTCTTATCCACCCTAGTTTTTTTTGCTTTCGGAGGTTAGACAGCTTCATTGAGAGTTTGTGAGCCATTATGATTGGCAGCGGCATGAGCTCTGCGGTTTCATTTGTTGCATATCCAAACATTAAGCCTTGATCACCTGCTCCCTGTTCCCTATGCATATTCGGGGTGACCCCCAAAGAAATATCAGGACTTTGTTCGTGTATAGATTCGATAACAGAACAAGATTCGGAATCAAACCCGTATTCAGGTCGATCGTATCCGATTTCACGTATCACGGTTCTTACTATCTTTTGTATATCGACTCTGCGTCTTGATGTCACCTCTCCTGCGACAAAAACTATTCCGGTGGAGGTTAACGACTCTACTGCGACTCTAGACTCTGTGTCATTTGCGAGAAACTCATCTAAGATAGAATCGGAAACCTGATCGCATATCTTATCAGGGTGACCTTCTGTTACACTTTCTGAGGTAAATATATACCTTCTTACCATTACTCCCCATATACCTTAATTCTCACAAGAGTACCATCAAAGATCTTTTTCCAGTCTTATAAATAGAACATTATTTCCTCGAATCACTACCTTTCCGTAATTTGCTAATAGATCCTGTCGATTGAATTCCTCAGCATCAACTAGGATCAAATTCATATACGTATCTACATTGCTCATCCTCCCTCGATATTCTATTTCACTTTTCAATCGTACTGCCACTCGTCTATTTACTGAACGTTGTAATATTGTTAATGGTCTTTTGGATTGCTGTGATGACGCAGGGGACGACAATTCAATTAATCACTTTGGAAGTGAAAGCATACAGGCTACAATAAAAAGGTTCCCTTGTTGGCTTTTCTCCGAATATTATGCCACAATTCCAGTTTTGTGGAAGCCAGAAGTTTTCATATATGTAAAGTAACTGACTAAAATTGGAATGAATCAGTATCAAGACATGTTAGAGAAAATCTTTGATGAACAAAAGAAGTTAGTAGAATATTTAGGAGTAGACAGATATCCAAAAAAGACTGAGCAGAGACTTTCGGCTCTAATGACAGCGATCATACACGAGGCCATCGAGCTACAGGATCTAACTAATTGGAAATGGTGGAAAAAACCTTCCCATTTTGAGATCGAGATGGCTCAAACCGAATTGATTGATATACTACATTTTGTAATTCAAGCCGCTTTGGAACTGGAAATGACTCCACAAAAGGTGTTAGAGGTGTATATGAATAAGAATTACATAAATCGAGAAAGAAAAAAGTCAGGGTACTGACATGGCAGTACTATCTCCACGAATGATAGACAGAACTATTCAACTGACATATTGCATTGCTTCTAGTAAAATCGTATTCTTCCCTTAGCGTATGCCTGATCGATGTAACAGAAAAGGCGGGTTAGGAAAATGTGAGTCACAATTTTCTCATATTTGTCTGGGTGCGCTTTTTATTTGGGGTGTGATTTGAGTATCGTAACCGATGTACACCGGTCTAGATTTGGTCGCGGATATACTCTCCTTTTCGGACAGAACAGGAAGACTGAAGATTCAGAAAATAGAGAAAATGCTTGATAAGTACAGTCCACAAATTCCGAATTGTCTTCATGAATTAGAACGATACGACCTTATCTCCTTCGATCCATCCATTTTAGAAATTACAATGACTGTCAAAGGTGCAGAATTTCTAAATCTATATAACGATCTTAAGGAACTGGTATGCCTAGATAACAACCTAGGTCTATGACGACAGCACGCCTGTTCTAACATCAATGTCATAGGGAATTAACATTTTGGGAGCAAAAACAATGTTAGGTATGACTATTAAGGCAAAAAGCTATAAATCCCTCCAAACCGCACGCGCCTTAGCTAAAACTAAAAAGAATATCAAATACGCAGATTGAACTGCAAGCCCGAAATATATTGACCAGGTTTCCGGTGTGGCAAGCCCCATACTATCCTGTATCATCAAAGATGCGTGAGTTGTCGGGACCGAGTAAGCTAGGTACTGGAGGTTCAAAGGAAGCCGTTCGATAGAATAGTAGACTGGGGGGATCACAGCAAGTATGACGTTTACAAAAGAAATGATCTGGGTTGCATTTCTCATGTGCAGCATGTGAGAAGATAAGAAAAAACCCATTGCAGACATTGCGCCCCAGGTCAAGAGTATGCTACAAATCAGTAGTGGTAATGTCGACAGAGTGTCTCCAAATAATGCGGCTAAGGTGGTAAGGGCTATTAGAGCAGGGAGACCAAATAATAGTTCTGACAATGCGAGCCCAGTCATATATGTGAGGGACGACACCGGTGCTGCGACGAATACATCTTGGATCTTATATTCAGTCTTGTAGAATGAAATGTCTTGCCCAAGTGCTAAGCCATAGCCGACAGTTGCCATGACAAGACTACCGGCGATGGCGAGATCTGTGTACTCACCGTTGCTTACTACAAAAAGGACAAACAAAATTGAGAATGGACTTAAAGCTGAAAATAGCATCGAAAGCGGATTTCTCCTGAGCCATAATATCCCTGTCATATAGGCTATGATGATGATCTGTCTAAATGCTACGATCAATTACGTTCATCTTTGTAATGCTCAATTGTATTTATTTCAAGTGCAAATTACTAGATTGTAGGGATGGCAACATAAAGAGGAATATTGAAATTATATCGAGAAGCCTTATTCGTAATTTAGGACGGTCTAGGTTTGAATTCCTTTCGTACGCGTATCCCTATTTGGAGGGTTATTGTTTGAAGTAGTGAATACATTGGAGTTGCATCGCTATCGGAAGTTTTCTTTGACTTTGAAGAAAATTCAAGCAACATTAATTACTTAGTTTTTGATGATACGAGTTCGGGCGTCCGAATAAATTCGGCCCAAGATATTTTGATTCTCTCTTGATAAGCTAACTGCTACTGAACCAACCATTTCTTGCATTGATTGACAGTATTTTTATAACTGATTAGAGTAGCCTATAGAATATTTACATTGATGCGGAGCAGTTTATTAACGTTAATCATTTACCTTATCTGTCCTGGAGCACTATTAAGTGCAGACGCCTATTCACAAGAACAGGTGCCAACATTGCTCCAAAATATTAACCAAGAAAATCTGACAGCCCCTACCATCGAAAACGCAACTAAGACCAGGATCAATGATGCTGTAAACACTAGCGATCCTGTTACAATTGGTGCACTCACATCAGTAGCAATGAATAAGGTCATACTCAATGTTACCCAAAACGTTCTCAACGAAACTGCACGTGTATTGGAATTGAAAGAGTTTGTTCTCCGTGTTTCAGCTCAAGAATCTGACGATACAACCTTAAAGCTTAATTTTTCTGCATTAGACTCGGAGACATCATCTGAGCTTGCTGGAGTCAGCATCGATGGGTGGATAGCAAATGGAAGTGGCATTTCAACATATTTTTTCAGTGGATTGACCGATAGTAGTGGGAAATCTGCATTTACTCTACATACTCAAGCAGATGAGTTGTATAACACGACTCTTACAGTCGAAGCTTTTCTGACAGGATATACTTCTCAGAAGCAGTCCGCAGCATTTACGTTAGGTGGTTAGCAAAATACATTTTGTAGTTGAACTGCTATGAGACATTACAATTGACACAACCTGCATTAGGGATGTCATGAGGATTTTCGATGTTTACCGAATGCAGTAATACGAAAGAGCAATTGATTTGAGTTACAATATGGGGCATCAAAGAAAACCCCAAAAAGATGTTACGCAATAAATACTATTTAGCCACATGATACAGGTAACCTCATGTGGTTACGTTTTGATGTCACTTTTTTATCAAAGTGCTGAAATAAATGAACGTCGTATTCATCAACATTGCAAGCAGTCCTGTAAAGATAATGCCTTTTTCAGCAGGTGGAAAAAAGGGAAATGAACAATTTGTGTCGAACTTAGAAGTTTTTTGGTGCGCATATTGAACTAATGCTGGACCCACGATTGCCCTTCTATCATATTCCCATACAATTTGCATGAGAAGATCAGAGTTCGCGACCCTCATCACATCCTATTCAATGGATCGATACCAAGACAGTTCAACGTAAGTCTCATTACGATGTTGAAGGCCTTTACTAACAGAAGCCTGGCAGAAACTATAGATTCGTTAGCCTCTTTCAGAATAGGGACCTGTTCATAAAATAGATTAAACGCTACGGCGAGTTTATGGGCATACCTTGCTAAGTGTTTTGGGTTCATTTGCGATGAACATTGCTCGATAATTAGGTCCATTTTTGACAATTCTCGAACCAAATTTAACTCCTTATCATGTAGGAGATTAGCAAAGCTGATACTATGGTGCTCTAATTTTCCCTTCTCAAGCAACCTTTGAGACCTCGCGAACGCATATAGTAGATATGGTCCACTGTCACCATCCAAACTCAGGGATTCCTCTAGGTCGAACACTATAGGCCGTTCTAAATCCTGTTTAATCAGGTTATAACGGACTGCAGCCCTGCCTAGACTTTCAGAAATACCTGATAGTTCTAAGTCAGTCATATTCGGATGCCTACTCTGAATTTCTTCCTTTGCCTTCTTGTAGAGTATTTCCATAACCAGGTCGGCGCCAACGTAAATTCCTTTCCTTCCTGACATATGAGCAGACGTATTCCCAGTGTCGATGCCTAACGACTTCGCGGTTCGAGCACTTAGAGTAACTGGTTCGTAGCTTAGATGCATATATCGCTGTTTGTCATATCTAGCAACAGCCGATAGAGTACTAGATATGATAGTTTGTAACCTCGATTGTCTGGAGTCTATTAAGTTAATTATGATCTCTGCACCCCCAAACTGGCGTTTTCGGGGAGAACCGATCGACGTATCAAGGGTATCTGCCCAAAGGATTGAAGTATCCCACTGCTCTGAAAATGGGTAATAAAGGAAGGGATCGGAGAAGAGGCCCAGTTTCCATGCTGCATATGACAAATCCTTAGCCATATAGGTCAATGTACCATCACTTCTGATCAACACCTTATCATCGTCCCCGTCTGAGCCTCTGATAACCCAGCAACCTTTATTCTTTCCTTCAGTTTCGTAGGCTGCTATATCTTTATTCTTCAAGACCTCGAACATCTTCTCCCACATCTTGGAAGCCACAATATCTGATTCGAAATTTAGTAGGTCGTACCTCGCTTTTAAACTCCAGCATGTCTTCAGCTGATCCTTCAACACGCGTAGGCTGATATCCTTTGCAAATCTTGATAGATCAGAATTGCCTTCTTCAATGCTTTTCAAGACTGATTTCCGCTTCTGTTGGAGATCCGGGTTCTTTAAGTACAAATCGTTGATTTTCACATATACTTCATCCCCACAATATTGGTCGAATTTTGTAGAACGATCGGGAGGATCGATGGGAAATCCAGCATACATAAATCCGACAACTATGTCTGCTACTTGAAGACCTGAGTCATCAACGTAGTAGAACACACTCGTGTCATAATTAACAGCTGAAAGGATCCTAAACAAAATGTCTCCAATAATCATGTTTCTTAAATGTCCTACATGTAATGCTTTGTTAGGATTTACACTCGTGTGCTCAATAATGACCCTTCTTCCTCTCCCAAAGTCAAATTTTCCGTAACTTTCATCCAAGATCTCACTAATTACTGCTTTCGGATAGACATCCCATGCTGCCCTGAAATTTATATGTCCTGAAGGGTGGGCCTCAATTGTCTTCAGTAGCGACCTACGTGATCTTTGTTTAGTAAGTTGGATTAAAAGTGACTCTACTAAATCCCTTGCTACGAGATCCGGTTTACTATGAAAGCGTTGAGCAAGCTGAAAAGCAATATTGCTGGTAAGCTCTCCAAAATCGGTGTTTGGAGGCTCGGTAAGTGTATAATTAATGCCATCAATCTTTCTATCTTGTAATAATTTATCTACAAGTAGTATCGCTTCTTTGCGCAAGTTTCTTAAGCTCATAGCTTTGGTTCAAAAAAATTTTGAGATAGATGCTGAATGGCTTGTACAAGTCCTTCGCCATGTTTGGCTGATATGACGTGTGTTGCATTCCGTTTCACGCTTTCATCAGCATGCCCCAAGCATATGCTATAACCGCACGATTTGAAAATGGGGATATCAGTTTCGCTATCTCCAATTGCTACGCTATCCTTCGCTTCAAGCCCTAGAATTCTTAATGCTTCAGTCAGCCCAGTAGATTTGTCTACTCCAACCTGATTAATATGGTAGGCATACTTGCTATCACTAAGATACAAGGGTAGGTTATACTCGTTGAGAATGAGTTGCGCACGATCAATGTCAAAGTTTCTGCATAAGACGACTTCCGACATTCGCCCGAAGACTGGTTTATTTTTGACACCTTCGATATGATTCTTTAGTACATTATACCCCTCCACGCAAATTTTCTTGTCTCCCAAGACCAAATGTTCCTCTGGACTCGTGGTGATTACTCCACCATTCTCAGAAACGGCAATCTTTGTTGTTCCTGCAAAGACTGCCAAAGTATAAGCTTCAAATGACGATCTCCCAGTTACAAAAATTACCTTAAAACCCATTCTTTCGAGGATCCGTAACTCAAGGACGGCTGGGAGGTGAAGCATACCTCCACCATTCTCGGTGATAGTTCCATCAATGTCAACCGCAAGCGAGGTAATCTGCCGAAAATGATTTGAGTACGAAACAGCTTTGTTTATTTAAACATTCTTCAAACTGAGAGGGAAAGCATTCTTTAACACATGAATGTTCGGATCGCCTAATTCGTCCAAAGTAGCATAAATTCTGCCTAACCCTTGTTTGTAAGTAGCAACAAATGGGCCGGTGAAATTCCATCGGCCCTTTCAGATACCAAAAAAAGTACTTTAAGGTTAGGTATTAATGATACCCTTAAAGCTTCAGAATGGCAAAGGACTCAGTTCAGCTATGACGGGTTGGTTGGCAAGCCTTTCATGCGTTCTCTTATCGCTCAACGATTTTTGTTTCTTAACCTTTACCTTGATCTTGAACCCGAAGTGGATACCACTTCTCCACTTCTCTGCAGAAATGATTTCTCCAATTCCTTGGATCCTATCTCCCTCCCGTGTGACTACTGTGAACGGTGTATTTCGATGATACTTCAACATTTCAATCCGCTCAAAGAAATGATCCCAATCCAGGGGATTTCTGATCAGCGCTTCAAATGATAGGATATCACCTACCTTCACTTCCTCTAAATGTGTACCCATTATTTCTAATTGATCTAACTTGACATACACAGTTTAAAATAGGCACAGATACAATATAACAGTTTTGATATCAAAAAATATAATAATTTCTAAATGCTGGTATGATTAGACAATTAATATCAATAATGTATCAATATTGTTTAAAATGCCATATGATATCACTGACGTAAAGGCTTTAATACGAAATTTTGATTCAATATAGAAGGGGTCCGTCGCCTAGTCAGGAGAGGGTGCTGATCCAACAAGCACAAGCCTCCGAAGCCAGTTGTTGTGGGATCGAAGCCCACCGGACCCGAGAACATTCTTTGATTTATTAACTAGCGGAAGAAGAAAATTTTGTATAATGACGGCTTTGGTTGTCCTCTATTTTGGTCAGAGCCTGCTATTTTTTAATCATTAGTGATGAAATAAGAAACCATTCTCGCTGGTATTGGCAAAAATATTTATAGATAATCATAAGGAGAGAAGGCTGATGTCGCAAGAAGTCGTTGACCTATCAGATAGGACGAATATTTTGTTGAATAGAAGGGAGATCACGGTCCTTTTCAAGGAACAAGCTGGTAAATTAAAGAGAACCGAGGCATCAGAGATGGTTGCAAAAAAGTTTGGGCTAAGCAAGAATTGCGTCATTCCTATGAATATGAAGAGTGAGAGAGGCAAGAAGGATTTGATCGGAACGTTTTACGCATTCAATACAGAAGAGGAAACCAAAAGTCAGGTGCCTCGATACAGATTGTTGAGAAATATGTCTAAAGAAGAAAGAAAGAAGCTGATCGATGAGGAGAAGGCTTCCAAATTAAAGGCGAAACAGGCTGCCTCTTCAGAAGCGAAAGGCTCAGGTAGGGGTAAATAGGTTGGCGAAAACGAATACAGGATCTGTATACAAATTCTATAAGATTGACGGGGATAAGGTAACCAGGTCCAAGAGAGATTGCCCCAGATGTGGAAAAGGGGTTTTTATGGCTGAACATAAGGACAGACTTAGCTGCGGAAAATGTGGATTTACTGAATTCAGTAAAAAAGATAATTCGAAAACTGGATCTTAAAGAGAAGCAGTTGTCTTAAACTAATATGGTCCTGCAATTCGAGCTTTAAATACATTGTACGGATAAACGGTCATATATTCATTGACGAATTTGGTTGCAACATGGGCTCATATCGTGTCTTCTCGCTTACTGACATTTCTACGGATGAAGGTTGCTGAAAAACCTCAATGCGTGTTGGTCTCGTAGCGATACATCTATAATATCAAATTTTAAGCACTCACACCTAAGTCCCAGTATGGTTGATACATTTGGTTCGCAATACTCCTTTCCACCCACGAACTGTTTGATATGTAATCCACCTTCCGCGATGATTTCGAGATCAAAATTCCTACCTTCGATCTTGCGTACCTTAACACTGTGCACATCCCTTCTGATGATCTTCTTCTTGTTTCTAAACCAGATTGTGCGCCCACTAAGTGAAGGTAGGCGTTCAAGTTCCTTAGTACTTACCAATCTTTCTGCAATAATTGAAATCCTTGTCACAGAATCAAATTTCATTGGATATTGTGGTAAATTCTTGGAGGCGCTTAACACAAAAAGCTCAATCCCATTCTCCTTCAAGCTGATATTGTGTTCAGTTATAATTCGTCGCTTCGGCTTTATAATTTCAGCAAAAAAAGGCCTACCTTTACCAAGTACAAGACTTTCTTTATCTTCGCCACCGATCCATGAAAATTTTACTTTTACACCCGAAGTTAATTGCTTTAGATATCCAGATACTACTTCTTCCAAACTGAATGAATTGTCGCACTGGGAATCATTTTCAAAAATTTGATCCCTGGCAATAGCCAGGCCTTTATTTTTTTGGGGTATTCCGCGCCTCTTTTTTACGTATTTGCAAGCTAGTATAATGGGTGACGGAGTGATATTAAAAATAAACTCATTATCTTCGTTGATTATCAGGTCTATTCTGAGATCCGGAGAGATGAAATCGATTTCCTTATGTAGTGCAAGTTTAAACATTTCTCTAAGATCTGACAAAAATTGGCTCTTGATACCGTTTCTACCCTTAAGCTTCAGTCTTGATCTAATATTGTCTTCTCTTTCTATGTAAGAGGAAGGGAGCGAGACTCCGATCTGAAATGTTCTAAATTCGTATCCTTCCCTCATTCTGCTGACTAGCGCAGTATTAATGATCTCCAGCTTACTCATCAGATTGTTACAAAGAAAGCACTTGTATGGTTCTTTTAGACTCCTTTTGTCGATGAACCCTTGTCTAATCCTGCATTCCTTACATAATGATATGGAATATTTCAAATCCAACTATGACGCTAAATCCCAGATACCAACTATCCTATCCCGAATCGTCGGAGCATTCCCTGCATCTGCCTTCCCTTTGCCTGCTTCATGACCGCTTTAGAATTACTGTACTGTTTAATAAGGTCCTTTACATCATGTTCAGTTAATCCTGACCCTCTGGCGATACGTTTCCTCCTAGAATCATTCACGATATCTGGATCCGAGCGCTCTAGGGTGGTCATAGACTGAATAATAACCCTCCATTTATCCAATTTGCCTTGGATTGCATCTAACTGATCTTCCTTTACCATTCCGGATAATCCAGGGAGGTTATCGATGATATTTCTAAGGCCCATCTTTCCGACATTCTCCATCTGTGAATAAAAGTCTTCTATTGTCATTTTCCCACTTAATACCCTTTTTGCCTGATTTTCATCGGCCTTAAGCTCTAATCCTTTAGCCATCTCAAGCAATGCCTTTATATCACCCATCCCAAGCAGACGACCAACAAATCGCGTCGGAGAGAACAGTTCCAAATCATCAATTCTCTCGCCTGTTCCGATGAACATCACTTTGGCTCCTGTAGCCACTACTGCAGCGAGAACCCCTCCGCCTTTTGCTGTTCCATCAAGTTTCGTAATAGCTATGCCTCCAATCGGAGCTGCACTATGGAACGCCTTGGCCTGATTAAAGGCTTGTTGACCTATAGTCCCATCGATAACCAATAAAACAAGTTCCGGTCTTGCGACTTCGTACATTTCCGTCATCTCGACTAGAAGACCAGATTCCTCCTTATGTCTCCCCGCAGTATCAACGATCACAATGTCGATCGTCTGTTTTCTGAAATAATCGATCCCTTCCTCAACAATCTTTATGGCATCATTATCGCCTTCTTTGCCATATACCTCCACATTGACCTTGCTACAGTTCATCCTTAATTGGGTCAGAGCCCCGGGCCGAAATGTGTCCGCGCCTACTACACCAACTTTGTGCCCATGCTTGGTGAACCACCTAGCCAGTTTTGCGGAAACTGTAGTCTTGCCACTTCCTTGAATTCCCAACATGAGTACAACGTTGAGTTTCCCCGGTTTGAATGAAAATAGTTCTCCTTCAGGTTGGGCCGATTTATCTATGGTTTTTATCTCTTCACCAGTATAACCTAGAAGCCTAGCTAATTCACCGTAAAGGATTGTTATGATATGATCTTTGCGGGAAAGCCCCTTAGGTGGCTGCTCACTTAGGCGAGCGCTGTTTAATATTCTGCGTGACGGTAAGTACGAGTTTTACATTAACATCAGACTGTAACAATGCCCTTTGAACGTCCTTGCAAAGTGATTCTACTAGCTCACGATTGATGTCAGAAGCCCCAATGATTTTCTTTATTGCACTTCTGAGGTTTGTTCTAAGGCTGTCGAGCATATCATTTGTTCCTTATTTTGATTTTAGTCCGACACTAGTTATCTTAAAAATTCCGCGCTGACCATCCCATTGAATTTCAGATTCCGTAACGTCAACTATTTTATGGTGAACAGGGCTATCCAAGACTAAAGTTTCTGCTTCACCTCCTTCAAAATTCAAATTAAAGTGGTTACGATCACTCAACTCAATTAATCGCTCCAGTTCCTTCTCGTCTATTATTTTGCCCAACCAGTATCGATCCAAACCCATAGTCGACACACTTGTTATAAGAGTTTTGAAACCGTTCGAAACTAGTTCTCTCATAAGCTTGATTGCAGGTTTACCCCATAACGGGCTAACGACACGAAGACCATACTTAGAACAGCACTTGCTAAAATTGGAATCTTGAAATCTACTTGAAATACCGCCGTGTAAAATCCCTTCAATATAATATAGAGACTTTGCTTGATTGATTAGACCTTCTATCGCTTCTAGCTCACACTGTAAATCAGTTCCCTTAACTGACGATACTAAGTGAGGAAGTCTCAATGCTTTCGCCACTAATGGAGTGATACAGATGTTTGGAAAATGAAAAAGTAGGCTTTCGTCGCTTGGTGGAAATAACGTCAATAGGCAAGTAATTTCGTGCCCATGCCTCATGCTTTCATAGATTGCATAGGTACTATCCTTTCCACCAGAGAAAAGACATCCAAGCCTCATTCGGGTTACCTTCCATATGTAGCTATAAAAAAGTATTGAATGGAATTTAGCTATTTCCTTAAGGTTTATAGGGTATTGTCGAATATCGAAAGGCTTGAGTAGCATTCCCAATCTGCCCCCAGTACAACTTCATCGATAGTCGTTCTTTGCCGTTCTCAAGATTGTCTTTGTTCCCGTCTTCTCATCTACTTCCATCTTCCGGCTCTGGTTCCGATTCCTCTTGACTTGACGCAGCTCCACTATCATGCTTATATTGTCTTGGGCGATTTTTGACTTCCAGCTTTACAGTGATGTCGTCTTCTGCTACAACGGTCTCTCCATTAGAAACGTTTCCCGACATTTTTGTCAATAAAATCCTATTGGCCTTAATCGCTATTGAAAAGCAGTTATCTTCCGCTTCTAAAAACCCATCGTAGTCTGAATCTGATGTCTGCCCTCCTTTGATAAGAGTAAGACTGAGTGCTGGTTGTTACTAGGAGTAACATTACACACATCACTTATCGCTTATATCATCATTGTCAGTATCATCTTGATCGTGATTAGTTGAAACAGTGGATACTACTTTTTAATTGACGAGTGTAAAGCCAGCCATATTATCGAAAGGTAATATGTATGCCATAAGTAAAACCATTTGGGATTGGTAGCTTTCCCAATGGAGTAGAAGCCGGCTAAGATGGTTCTTCTTTAGGTAACTGTGATTCTTGTTTTCGTGTCTGATACTTCTCTTATCCAGATCAACAAATATAACTGTCTCAAGCATATAGGGAAATATAAGCGAACTTCATTTCTCTCATTAGGACTACAAGAAGTGATTTGTTTAAATTCAATGCATTTTAAAAAGCCTGAAACCCTCCTTTATTTCTTCTGATACTTACAGAAGTTTCATGCCTTTTGTTATTTACTCGCAATGTGAAGTGAGCCAACTAGTCGACTGAATCAACAACTTACCACTGATTAGTATACCCCTAAGGGATCATTTTAGTTCGCAGCTACAGATAATTACAAATGAATTGTACACATCAACGTTTGAATAGACGGTCCATTATATCTGTCTGCAGCTCTCATAGTGGTCTCTGGTAGGTCGTTGAGTTCTCTTGAGCATAGGTTTACTTAGTTATGTAATTAGCTAACTTCATGTCTTCAATCTTGGCGAGTAAGGCCCCGCAGTTTGTTCATTTCGAACCTCTGTCAACCAAACCTAAAGGAACAACCTTTAGAATTGTGTCAATATAGGCAGACCATTTTCAGTTAATGCCCTTAAGGCCTTCCAGGTCAACCTCAAGCGGCACTGTAGGTTCTGGAAAGTGCGACTTCTAGGTAGTTTCTTTCTTACATATAACTTAGTATTAAACGAGCAAAATTTTGAAGCTAATTGATTTGGGGTGGATGGATGCTTCAGGACTCATAATCAACATCATAAAGCCTATTTCAGACGGCTCTTCCTTTTCATCATTAGCATCCCTGCCTCGGAAGGTGAATAAGTAATAAATGTATAACCTCTGATAGTAGTCTTTAAAGTAGAAATTTGGCGGGTCATTATATGAGAGCCGGTCAGTTTCGCTAGAACTTTAAATACTGACTAGTATAAATTAATCAATTGTCAGTTTTCTGTTTGACTGGGGTATTGGCTTCTAGTTTATTTGTTAAAGCGAGTACTTTGAATATATTGCCACCAGGGACTGTAAAGAATGAGGCTACATTTTTTGCCATGTTAGGCATACTCTTATCTCTAGTTGCCATCGCTTACATGCTTCGTATGCGAGATAGGCGTCAAGTCACTGATACTTAAAGGAAGAGCCATGGGTAAACCGAAGGACATTTCCCTTTCGATATAGCAGCAAAATGCATATATTGCTTTCTAGGCGAAGTGTCATAGATGGAGATACTTCAAGATAAAAATTTGGGAAAATACCTATTTGATAAATACTGCAATAATCCTAAAAATTGGAAGTTTTTAATTAGTCCTTCTTGCCACGATGACGGATTTTTTGATGCAACAATTTCTAATTTTGATGAAGTGTGGCAAATTAAGGTAGATTCAATTTACAAGCCCGTCCCTATAATAATCGGAACCAAAGTTGATGCGGACGTTACCAGAGTATACAAACAGATTGATTCTGCTCCATTTGGCTACAGAAAGATTGACCCAGATTCAATCTTGAAGATTTTGTTGAGAACAGTTGACGACGAAACAGATACCGCGAAGCCAATCAACCGACCAAGTACCAACTTAGTCAATATACTAAATTCAATTGAGCCAGTCATACCGTCTCAGCAAGGAAGTTATGCATATGGTCCATTCGCTTTTTCAAATTTTAGCCCCATCATGAAAAATGAACAGCAAAGGAATGTCAGCGAAAAATTGTCTCGAAAATTAAGGCAAATTTTGAAGGATAGATATGCATTATATGGATAAATGAACTTCGACCTGATGCAGCCCATTCAACCAGCAAATTAACTCGATACCATTCATATCTGGGGGAGAATTGAACATCACCTTTATTCAATTTGTGTAGGTGTCTGAAATTCACGTCACTGTGGCATAAGCCTTTTGGAATGTAAAGCTGTATAATTAGCGTTTCCCTAACTAAATCTAAGTTTAGAGTATTCGTCTGCAAATTGTAAGGTGTTCTATTGAGACCCATCACACATTCTGATTTTCGTATTGAAGTATTGGAGAACTTGAGTAAGAACGCTACACCGATTAAAACCGAAAAACCTATTTTCTGTAAAAGTGGATTCAAGTAGACTTAAACTAAGGAGACTGGGAGGGCTAAATATGGGATTTAGCTTATAGTAATATGATTAGATACTGGCAGTTGGAAAAGAATTTGTTACCAAATGCTACCTAATTTCCTAATCGTTGGGGAACAGTGTGCCGCCAAATATTGCTCAACATTGATCATATCATGCATTTGTTAGACTGATCGATACCCAGTAACCTGCCGTTCTGTTCGAGTCAAACGATGAAGTCACAGTACATTTATTGCAATACCACACGAGATCTATTCGTTGCGGATAATGCGACATTTATGTGATTTACAACTATTCAATGTAATGCTTTTGTAAGTTTATAGCGGACCTGTACAAAAGCATATGCAATTAGTCCAAAGTTAATTAACTCTAAAAATTTTAGGATATCCGAATTTGGGTAAAGCTGTTTAGAACGGACAGAAGCTCAAATGAAGTTATTTTTATCGTGGGACTATTATCTGCTTACATTTATTAACCATTGGACTATCCTCTGAAATGAAGGTAATATTGTATGCCACCTATAATTTCACCAAGTCTGTTGTGACTTTTGATAATTCTTACTTTATCAAATTGAAACGATGGTGACCAAAAAGGATAGCCCCAGATCGGCAATTCTTGTCACCTACCCGGAAGCTGCATCTATTGAAGAGGCGACTGCACTTGCAGACGCCGCCGGGTATAAGGTTTGGAAAATAGTTACTCAAAAGAATATAACGAGATCAAGATTTGGGATTGGTCAGGGAAAGGCTCTTGAAGTGCAGGAAATGGTTAGAATCTCCAACCCAGATATTATTATATTTGATGAAGTCTTGAAACCGTCACAGCAGTATAATATTGCCAGCTTATGCAGGATAGAAGTATTAGATCGTGAGAGATTAATTCTGGACATATTTGAGAGAAGGGCAATCACGAAGGAATCGACAATTCAGGTGAAATTAGCCGAGCTAAGATATGAAACAGTTAGAGTAAAGGACAAAGTCAGACTCGCTAAATTAGGTGAGCAGCCAGGATTTTTTGGTCTAGGTAAATATGATGCTGATGTCTATTCACTAGATCTTAGGAAAAGAATTTCTTTTTTGAAGAAGAAGCTGGAAAAAGAGAAAAAAAAGAGAGAAATGCACAGAATACAACGGGCAAAATCAGGGTTCCCAACGATTTCGATAGCAGGGTACACTTCTGCCGGAAAAACAACGCTATTCAACAGACTTACCGGAGAGACAAAGCGGACAGGAGAAGGAATGTTCACTACTCTATCTACATATACACGGTCGTTTAAAATCAACAGAAATATGAAGTTCCTTATTAGTGACACCATTGGTTTCATTAACAAACTCCCTCCCTATATGATAGATGCATTTAGATCGACATTAAATGAGATGACTTATTCTGACTTGACACTCTTAGTTATTGATGCAAGTGATCCATTGGATGTAATTGATAAGAAGATACAAAGTTCAACAAAGGTGATGAATGATCTTATGATCCCATTAACCAGGATCCTTTATTTGTTTAATAAGGCCGATCAAATTAAAGACCACGATTCATTTGTTAAGGCACTCACAAAATCAAAAGTATTTGATCCTTTAGCTTACCATTTCCTGCTTATATCGTCTAAGACGGGATATAACATTGAGAAACTGGAGAATTTCCTTCGACGTAGTTTCGATCCCCAATCATAGGTTGTATTACTTTTTGGTTCTGGCGGGTATAGAACATGAAATAAGCGGAGTGCTCATAGCTTAGCAATTAAATTTCCTAATAGGAGTCAATTTGTGATATAAAATGCAGGATTGTACGGCCCCATGTTTAGGAATATGAGCGGTATCTCAAGGTTATTTCGAGTAGCGCTAGCCATGTAAGCGAAGGCGGGTCCGGGCCATACTCTTTTGAATTGCGTCCATTTCCTTTGCTATTGCTGACACCTGTTTCTGATCTAGGTCAAGTGACGCGAGGATCTGTTCAAAATTTTCATGCTTTGACAAGATGGAAATAAAGTAAGGTAGGGTCAAAGAACCACATGAACTATTCCCCGAATGAGTCTCAATTGAAAGGATTGGAAATATAGGCCTAAGGCTTTGGCTTCTTGAAATTACTTGCATAATAGTAGGCCACAGGAAACTATACTGGGAATAGTTTAATCCCCTGTTTCTGGATAGGCTGTAAATCCCGTTTACTAGCATCTCATCAAGATACCTTAACAATCTCCAATTTCGGTTCTGAAATATCCTTCCTATCCAGATATCAACCGAGGATAAAATTGCAAGAAGGCTGGCCTTCGTATTCATATCTAGTGTGCGAGACGAAATAATACTTGTATAGAAAGCATACAGAATATCCCTTCTCCTATCTTCAGGAGATAAGCCGTACCGCGGGTCTATGTAGTGGGAATCTGATCTAGCAAGGATATTCTTCGCATTATCTGGATTTGTTTCAGCAAAGAATGCGTTAATAGCCGACCCTATATCTATTTCAGAGATCTGTTCTTTGTCAGTCAGATACTGAGCATCTGCAGATTGTGCAAGGTTAAGTAGAGAGCGTATATCTCCATGACTTCTATTCAAGATTGAGGTTTTTTCAGACATAGAAAAGTCTATGCCCTCTTTGGACAAAATCTGGTCCAAAAGTTTTTCAGACAGGTCTATGGGAATTGAATGAAATTCGATTACTTTGCAATTTTTAGTTATCTCCTTGATCCGCGGGCTCCTCGAATTGGATGCCAATACTATTGGTATTGTGGGTTCCTTTAAGATCCTAGCTAGGAATTCAATTCCCCCCGTGTCTTGCCGTCGATAAATTCCGTCTACCTCGTCAAGAAACAAAAGCATTCGTTTACCATAAAGACTTGTATTATTAAGCACTGGAAGAATCCTAGATTCCAACATATCTCTAGTTCTTGAATCGCTAGCATTCATTTCGATTAAATCGTAATCACATTCAGTTGATAGGATGTGGACAAATGATGTCTTGCCGACACCCGGGGGCCCTATAATAAGCAACGGCTTTTTACCATTGACCCAAGTGTTTAACCATTTTATGATCAGTGACCGAGCTTCAGGATTTCCAATTAGCTCATCAAACCTATGAGGTCGATATTTTTCAGTCCACATCATCTAATGCGTAACAATTCCAATCCCATTATTTACCTTTACTTTAGATATCTACCGAATACGTATTGTGTGCTTGACTCATGAAAGAATCTAGTTCTTTGTGTACGTCAATTCGTTCGTTGCGTGATGCACGCACGGAAGTCACAATCATCTTTTCAGTCATGAAAAACCAAAAAGAGGATATCTCCTATCCTGTATAACAGTTTCAAGTAACTTTCGTTGGTCGATGGACCACTATAATTGAGTGTTTGATAAATACAGACTAGAATGATGTTGAAGTATACTGGTTAGGGAATACATATTCAAGCATAACGCATGAAGTACACTTACACATTAATCAAAGGTTTTGATTTCTCGAGAAGGTTCTAGAGTGTCCTCTTAACCTTGCTTTGTTCTTGCAAGGATACTACCTAATAAGAATCCTGATATCTTCCTAGAATTCATAAATGTCTATACTAGTGGTGGTATATATACTATATGCATGACGTAGTACACATCCATATACTGTATCGTCTATTTGTCAGATTGCTACACTTTATATAATTATTGTATTATTAGATACTAAGACTGGCATCCAAGTTGACTTGGTTTACTAATTGGTTTTCATATGGCACCTACTAGAGGTGAGTAATTTCTGAAAATAGTACTCAAATGTCCCGAAATGGGTTTTATTCGTTCAAAATTAAGCCAGATGGACTAATCGTTTCGTAGACAAATCAAATAATGATAAGGGTTCACATGGGTAGCATGAATTCCAGAACCCAAAGTCTTGGCAAATTTAGGAGCCTAAAGTCAAAACAAACAAGGTTTTCAAAGATATTATTTACTTCATAGTGGGCTCCCAGGGAGTCATTTGAGTGGACTGGAAACGGAACCAACATTTGATAATTTTCCCTTAAGAGTAGCTTCTACTGCGAATTCAATAGTTCGTATAATACTCCTTCTTGCAAGACGACTTTTCTTAATTCTCTTGCCAAATCTGTTACTGTCACAATACCGACAATTTTCCCTTTTTCTAGGACTGGCAGTCTTCTTATCCTGTGATTGATCATCCTCTGGACAGCCACTTCCAACGGGGTATCAGGTTCAGCAGTTATGGATATGTTTGACATTATCTCCGATACCAAGACCTCGGAGGAGCGGAGGTCTTTAGAGCAAACTTTTCGAACAAAATCTCTTTCGGATATAATTCCAACTGCATCGTGATTCTTTTCGACAATTAATGAGCTTATTTGATTACTTGTCATCAATTTCGCAGCGTCCACAATATTCCTATCTGTGTCTATTGTAATAACTTCTCGAGTCATTATATTCTTTACAACTTCTGGCATAGCAAATGTTAGAGTTTTCAAACAATAAATATGATCCGCATTACTAGTCGAAGCAATGTCTAATCTATAGGGTTGGCTTAAGAAGATTGATAAATCTAGTAGGCATAAGATAGCACGAGGCGACGTGCTAAGATATGATAACCTTTTCAACACCTTTGCAAGGGAATGATGGGCAGACTCAGCTCTGCTGCCTTTAGCATGAATTCTTCAATTGAGATGTGCACAGTCTGAAGCTTCTACTATAATTGAACGATTCGATTAATCGCGTTCTTTGTATTTGGCCTCAGAATATTTCATGTATTGTATATAAGAGCTCTTACAAATGAGGGTTCACTGGAATTGATGAATATAACTCTCATGGTTATTAGTGAATTTTGAATTGGTCTTGCTCTTCAGAAATCCTGGCCATTGCTTGAATTTCAGTTAACTTCAAGGCGACAATTGCAAATCCTTCTGAAACGAATTAATTTGGATTTAATACGGCTGGAAAGCTTTTTGCTCAATTCTGGCTCAAATTTTATTGTCAATGGGATTTAAGATACAATATCAGTAAGGTTCGTTATGAATCAGATAGAAATAGGACGCAAGGGAATGTCGAGCGTGATCGTGTGCAGAAATTGTGGATTTCACCTTGAGATTGATGACGATCGGGACGCAGTTGAGATGGTAGACATTCACAAGAAGATAGGGTGCAAAGTCTTCAACGAGAGGTTTAGTGAATTTACATAGTCGAATGTCAGATCCTAAAGTAGCAATTCGCATAGATTTCGATCAGTCATTTCACATCCCGATTGTGATAAGAGTATCGACAACCAACACTGACCATTCTTAAAATATTTGAAATTACCAAAGATCGTTTTGAAAATTTCGTCAAAACTCAAAACTTGCAGCTAGTAGATATCTTGGTAATTAGGGAACTATTTCAATAGAGCGGATCCTTAGTCAAGATTACGAATTGCGTCAGAGTTAACATATTGGAGGCCTATGGTATAACTTCTTTCTTAAAATCATGAGGAGAGGAATGAGAATTACTTATCATTCACGAAATGCTAATGTCCTCCCATCTCTCATTGACCGTTGAAGATAGCTAGAGCATATTACTGCGATACATTTACGATCTGATTCTTAACGTATAACATGGAGTCATCTACTAAAGTTCAAGATTGGTTCACCTGTCTCTACTTGGACGGAGGTACTGAGATGGCATAAATGAAGGGTTTACCTTCAGGCTGAGGTCAAGAATGCTGTCGTCACAATGTTTCGGATTAAGGTTAGTCCATGAAGTATTTGACTATATTTCTTGAGTAGCGGTTTACTTTGCAACAAACTGCGATTGTCTATTCCTTTCTCCCGAATCCAACAGGCAATACCAGGATACACTTAGATAGCTTGAGCCAGCTCCTCCATCTTGTGCCCAATATCTGACGACTGAACGAGACTTGTTCCTACTAGAAACCCGTCTACTCCAACTTTCCGAAGCTCGCGGACAGTTCGTGAATCTGAAATGCCACTTTCACTTATTACCACATTCTTGCCCTTGCTCTGATTGGTAAGGATCTCTGACGTTACCAATGTATCGACATCCAGAGTATCCAAGTCACGGTTATTTATTCCAATGATATTATTGCTACTTGAACCATCTATTAGTTTCATTGACTCAGCAAATTCTAACGGAGTATGAACTTCAACGATTGCTCCCAGCCCAATCCGATTTGCGTAATCTAGGTACTTTTCTATATCGCCCTCCGCCAAATTGTTATCGAAGACTGATTTGATAAGTAATATGCTATCTGCTCCAATTTTTCTGGCTATACTAACCTGTACATCACTGACAACTATATCTTTCATGAGAATGGGAGCATTTATTTTAGGTCTAATGTTTGAGATGTGGGATATAGAGCCGTGGAATTCATAGGGCTGAGTCAGGACTGATATTGCTACTGCTCCAGAATTTATCATGGTTTCAGCTATGTGTAAAGGTGGAAATTTTTTATCTATCAAGATTCCCTGGGATGGCGAACGGTATTTTATTTCACCTATGATAGGTACGTATGGACAAGAGACTATGCGTTTTCTAAGATCCAGAATATCGTGTGACCTGAGATCCGAAGTGTTGAAATCATATGCCCCATTATCCAATGCCCTGTAAGAGTTATCAACTAACCGGTGAAGAAAGCGTTCTTGATCCAGGAACCTTACCATGGACTATTTTTGTTCTCCTCCTTGAGGTTACGTGTTAAACAATTTGAGCGTTTCCTTTTACCCCTCCTTTTTTTGGAATTATCCTGTTGACCATGTAGCAGAATAAAGAAAGGTTATTTGGGCTACCAGATTTCCGTTGGTAAAAATTGACAACCATTATTATTAAAAAACGCCTGACTTACGAGAAAGAAGAAATGGAAAAGGTCGTCACATTCGATTTGATCTACTGTTGCGTGCTGAAGTTTCTCTAACTAAAGTAATTGAATGGCTAGATTTCGATTTGTCCGGATTTAACCCTAAACGGCGGTGGCAATGCTTATTAGATCCGTGACGCTAATATGTCATAAATATGGATTTTGACAGACTCTGTAAGGATGTTCTCGATTTGGAATCTGGAGTGAGGTTTGCTGGTGTCTGTGACGATTCAGGAGTAATAAAATATGGTGGACAAAGAGAAGGAATAATCAATTACTTGTCCCCAGACGAAACAAAACGATCAAATTTGCAGGCATTGGCGAGATGGGCATTAAGGAATTCTCTCGCCTCAAAAATAGGAGAAGGGAGATATGCGATGGCTGAATATGAGAAAATCAAGAGAATAACTGTTCCATTAGAACAAAATCACTTGCTCCTAGTAACCACAGAGGTCAATGCAGACCATAACAAGATTATAGAGAGTATTCTGAAAATGGTTGGGAGATAAACCATTTTGTGAAATATGTTATAGTATTGAGCGTTCTTCTGCACTTTTGCCGGCGCGATCAAGGAACGATATCATTTTATTACTTCGAGCTAGATAGTCAACAGCGTCGAAGTGATATTTCTGGTATGACGTGTCAAGAAGTAGCGGTAATGAGCAATGTACGCTTGCTTCTTTCGTTCTCCATCAACTGTCAGATAAGTGATTTGTGGGATGAATAACACCACAAGCAATTGTAAAACTAAATGTTGAACCTTTTCCATCAATATTATTTTTTGCCCAAATCTTGCCTCCATGGGCTTCTATTATGCTCTTACATATGAATAGGCCCAGCCCAGTTCCAGTCTCCGATTTGGTCGAGAACTTTGTAAATAGCCTAGGCATAATATCAGAATCGATTCCCTTACCAGTATCTGTCACACTTACCACAATGTCATGGGAATTCTTTTCGATGGCAACACGTATGTACCCCTCCTGAGTGAACTTCACAGAGTTAGCTAGAAGATTATAAATTACTTGGTATATCCTTCCCTTATCAGCATAAAGTAGGATTGCCCCTCTTGAATTGTATTGAAGCCGAACTTGATTTGATCTCTCTTCGTCTGCCCTCAAAGCGTTCTTTGTATCCTCCAGCACTGAATGTATAACGAGGTCGAGATCAAATGATTCCTTATTAAGCTGTAGGCTTTTACTTTCTATTCGGGTAACATCCAAAATGTCTGAAGCCAACCTTACTAGTCTTCTAGCGTTACGCATGATTGATTCAACCTGTTCATTGTCCACTGCCACCAAGGGCTTTGATGTCATAAATTGACGTTCAATGTACTGGGCCTCACCCAGAATAGGCATGATAGGAGTCCTCAATTCGTGGGCTGCCACATTTATGAACTCTTTCTGCATCTTATCATGGATTTTAAGCTGCCTATTGGCGACTGCCAAGCGTCGATTAGTCTCCCCAAGTGAAATATTGATCTCCTTCAATTGACCCGTCCTTGATTTAATTGCGTTGTCTAACCTTCTATTCCAGGATAGGACGATGAATGAGATAAATACCGCAATGCATGCAGTGGTTATCACCACTATCGTACTAAATGTGCTCAGTTGATCTATTAAGCCCCCCACTTCTGTTGCAAGACTGTGCGGTACACTCACGAAAAGTGTCCACAAATGTTCGGTGCCTATGCGGACAGGCTGATAGGCCATGGTCACGATTGAATCTGTATTGGGAAGCTCTATGTCGTTAACTCCTCCATTTCTATCCCTTAGCGAGCTATTTATGATTGCATTATAAGAGTTCTTTATATCTTCAGAAACAAGGGATTGAAATTCGGCAGACAAATAATTTTTCCCAATTAAGGAAGGCTCCCTTGCATAGACGATCACTCCATCTCGGTCCATAAAACCCACGTTACTTACTACTTCTGGCGACAAATCTCTCTGTAACATTTCGCCTACAGTCTTCAGATTGATGGCTGCAACTATTACCCCGACAGGAGAATTTTCGTCAGACATAGTAGTTGAGTTAGATATCTCTGAACCTCCACTGCCAGTCCTATGGCCTGCTTGAAATATGGGATAAGAAATTAAGAGTCTTGGCTGATTATCCTGAAAGTTAAGAACATTGCTGTAGTAGGGTAATGAAGTTTCGAGAGGAATTTGAATGAATTCTTCTTCCTTCGAGTCTGAAGACCCGAATGACGTAAGATTATTGGGATCCAGGCCGGTCCACGACAATATCTGTCCATTCGCATCAAAAAGATAGTATCCTTCAGTCAAATCCATTGTTGAATCCTGTGCGAATTTGAGAAGGATTTGGCTCATGGTTTGGTTGTCAAAACCTTCTGGGAGGGTACTCGACAAGACGGCTAACTTATTCACGACTGGATTCACAGTATGGTAGAAGATTCTCGAAAGATCAAATGCCGTTATCCTCGCGTTTGACCTTATATTATCAGAAGCCAATTCTTCTACCTTGTTTGCTGTCATAGAAGAGTATTGATAGGTAAGGAACGAAGACAACAACCCTACAATCACTATGATCACTAGGATAGCAATATTGAGTTTTGATAACCTTACGTCTATCATGAACTATAGTTGCCTCCTTGAGTGTTCATTTGGAATAAATCATAATGTGAGAACGACTTTTATACTTGTCAGAGCCGTCGGTGATTAGCCAACAGTATCGACGATCTGGAAGCATAATTCAGATTGTCTCAACGATTTCAAGAATTAATTGACATTTGAATTAACATAATCCATATATCTTATGTTAATATCTATTATCTCTCAAAATGACATTAATTCTTTTTCATGAAATGAATCAAGATATAGATTTATTTTCAACTAGGCATATTCGACAGTGAAAAAATGACAGATGAAATATTCATGTATGGCATAGCTGCTGGTGCGTTTGCAGTCCTGACTGGAATTTTATTTGGTTCAAGGGGTAAACGAAAGGCTGAAGAGAGAAAATTAACAGCCGGTTCAACCGGATCATCAGATTCTAGTAGAACGGGAGCCATATGATTTGTATTAACTTGACTGGTTGATTAACGCTGAACAAAAAACCTGATTGATGTAAAATATTCCAAAATTCACCTTCCCAGTTATCCTTGATGCTCATTAAGATCCTACTATGAAACATCAAATATCTTATCTTACTAAAGGTCTTGCATTAAATATTCTGCATTGACATTTAGATCGGTTTGGCCTTTGCATTGACTTAGTTGTACATTTTTGGTTCCTCTTGTTTTAATCTGCTCAAATTAATGTTTTAGCCGAAGAAATACACGAAATAATTAGAATGGAAAAACAAACATCAGTCTTTACTGCAATAAAAGAAAAGCTTCACTATGCAAATGCATTCTGGCCGTCCTGACTCTACTAATTGGAATCAATTTTACTCTAACACTTTAAGTATACGCTTGTTCCCTTTTTCATAGGACGTTTCATTATACAGTAGGTATGAGTATCGTTCTGAAAATACCGAATTGTCATAGGTTCTTCTTTCTCTTGTTCAATTTGAGTAGGATCAATCCAGCTACTCCCCATAGCATTACCGCTACAAAAGTCTGCCTAAAAAACCAAGCAATTCCACCAGCAACCGCAAAGACCATCCCTAAGATTCCTATGGCGTGCTTCCTCTTTACCATTAGCAGCATCCTCACAGGGATCGATCTCAATTAACCCTTTCGCCATAAATCAATTCATCTCAGCTATTAATTATAGAGATAACTAGTTTAAATTCAAGAGAAACACAAGACAACAAATACCTGCCAACTGAGATGCCAAAATTGTTCTTAGAAGTGATATTGAATAGTCCGATTGTAGTCGGATTAGTATCTCTGATGCAAATTGAGAATTGAAGGTTATTTTAAAGGTAAAACTTGATACAACAGGAGGCCCTCCTTCGACGCGCAAAAATGTAGTAATCCAAGATGATGGACCCTATCCAGACTTGACAGATTGAGTAAATATGCGTCTGACCATCGAAATAAAAGTACGAGGCTGAATCGGAAGACAAAAAGGCTATATACTTCTCACCAAACGGATTTGTATGGCATTATTTGGAATATTCGGCACACACACTGTTGATCTGTGTCCTTTAAACAACAAAACAAGTGCTCTGACTATGGTCGAAATGTCAGAGAAGAGTGCAGATGCATCAAATAACCGTTCTAAATATGGAATACATAGCATCATTGGAAGGTATCACTCAGCGTTGGAGCATACTTTTATTTGGATTGTTGATGCAGAAAGCGCACATCAACTAGAAAAATTCTTAATTGATATTGGCTCTGCCAAGTTTAATTCATCCAAAATAGTTCCATTAATCAATTTTGAAGAGGTGGTGCGGAAAAGTACCGATAATCTTCAAAACTAGTATTGTTTACAAGTTCATTGCTGAGTAGTTTATACC
Organism: uncultured Nitrososphaerales archaeon; assembly: GCA_963788755.1. GTDB lineage: Archaea > Thermoproteota > Nitrososphaeria > Nitrososphaerales > Nitrososphaeraceae > TH5896. The sequence goes on along the minus strand of CAWBHQ010000008.1, from coordinate 7,262 downwards.
GCTCTTGATTTTTCTGTCACCAATTACCCTGCGTCAAACAAAATTAACTACATTACATTTTAAATACGTATTACATTTGATTTATTTCATTCGATATCACTACAAGTTATAAGAGCGAATATATTTCCACGTGGTTAAACAAAAACGATTAAAAAGTATTGTTCTTGTATTCCAAAAAATCGCGCAATGTTAGCGAATTCACATTATACAATTGAGCGTCATATGGTTAAGTGTAGTACTCGATTCCCTTTGCACATATGCTGACGATCGACGTTGGTCAGATCAATACTAATCTCCTCTCAAGAGAGGACTCTTCCTTCACGCCATGATGACATTTTGCCAATATTTAAAGAGAAACTTAATCTAAACAGTTTCATGTTGTAAGGAAATGGCGGACCCTTTGATGTCATAAACCATGTATATATTGCTTAGTGGTTTAGATAGTATATGACCGACCGAAGTGATTTGAAATACTCGCAATCGATGGCGCACGTTATCGCAGAGATTTACCGGAGATTGCAGGACAATATATTAAGATTTCAGACAATGACAAATAGACCTCTTACTTTAAGTGAAAAAGTACTCATCGGCCATTTAGATCATCAAGTTGGGCCCGATTTAGAAAATAACTTAGAGAGAGGGAAGAGTTACGTGTCACTAAGGCCGGACAGGGTAGCGCTTCAGGATGTGACTGGACAGATGACGTTGCTCCAGTTCATGCAAACGGGGTTGCAACATACAAAGGTACCCACAACCGTGCACTGTGATCACCTTATCCAAGCAAGGGTTGAAGGTGAGCAAGATACACGTACTGCACTCTACGAAAATAGTGAAGTCTACCAGTTTTTAGAATCTGCAAGCAAGAAATACGGAATAGGATTTTGGAAGCCTGGGGCAGGAATTATTCATCAAGTTGTCCTAGAGAACTACGCGTTTCCTGGAGGCCTCATGATTGGTACTGACTCACACACACCTAATGCAGGGGGTCTCGGTATGCTGGCAATAGGAGTTGGAGGTTTGGATGCGGCCGAAGTAATGGCTGGGCTGCCGTGGGAACTATTGTACCCCAAGCGAATTGGGGTAATTCTCACTGGAGCGCTCAATGGATGGACATCTCCTAAGGATATTATCTTACATGTTGCCTCAATCTTGACTGTAGCTGGGGGCACGAACGCGATAATTGAATATTTCGGTCCAGGTTGCATAACCCTCAGCTGCACCGGCAAGGCGACCATTACTAACATGGGAGCTGAGATTGGTGCAACAACATCAATTTTTCCTTACGACAGAAAAATGAGTGAATATCTTGCAGCTACAGGAAGAAGTGAAATAGCTGACCTAGCGGACCGGCATTTTAGCATATTGCAACAGGATCCAGAAATAGAGCGTGAGATTCTACTAAACCGGGGGAATAGCGCAAGGTACTTTGATCAGCTGAATAGAGTTGAACCTTTCTGAATTGGAACCATATATAGTAGGTCCTCATACACCAGATCTTGCTCGCCCCGTATCAGATATGGCCTCTGACGTGAGAAAAAATGGATACATCGACGAAATATCTGTTGCGCTAATTGGAAGTTGCACCAATTCGTCGTATGAGGATATGTCACGAGCAGCCGATGTTGCAGAACAGGCCAATGCGCGAGGATTGAAGACAAAAATACCTCTGCAGGTCACGCCTGGTTCTGAAATGATTAGAAGTACAATTGAACGAGATGGACAGATGGATTTACTCAAGAGAATTGGAGCCAATGTTCTTGCTAATGCATGTGGTCCATGTATCGGTCAATGGCAGAGATCGGAAGTGAAAACTGGCGTGCCTAATTCTATCGTCACATCGTACAATCGTAATTTTCCTGGTAGAAATGATGGTAGGCGTGAGACTATGAATTTCATCACTAGCCCAGAGATGGTCGTTGCATTGGCTTTGGGCGGAAAGCTATCATTTAATCCCCTAAATGACGAATTAGTTGCTAGTGATGGAAGATTATTCAAACTTGAACCTCCCAAAATTGCGCCGGAGGTTCCCAGCTTAGGATTTGCCTACGTTACGGATACATTTGTCGGGCCGTCCAGCGATCCGGAAAACACCAAAGTCGTTATTAGAGAGGGTAGTGACAGGCTCCAAAAACTTGAGCCATTCCCGGCCTGGGATGGAAGGGATTTCGAAGACCTTGTAATACTAGCTAAAGTAGCTGGGAAATGTACTACAGACCATATATCTCCCGCAGGAGCATGGCTCATGTATCGAGGTCATCTTGATAAAATAAGTGATAATTTGCTTCTGGGCGCAATGAATTCTTTTAATGGAAAAATTGGTATTGGAAAGAACGTGTTCAACAATCAGATTGGTCCCTTTCCAGAAATTGCCAGAATGTATAGGAATCAAGGAACAAAATGGATCATAATAGGTGATATGAACTATGGAGAAGGCAGTAGTAGAGAGCATGCTGCGATGTCTCCAAGGTACTTAGGCTGTGCCGCAGTAATCGCTCGAAGCTTTGCAAGAATTCATGAAACTAATTTGAAGAAGCAGGGAGTACTTGCTGCTACTTTTGCTAACAAGTCAGACTTTGAAAAGGTACTTGAAGATGATAGGGTAAGCATACATGGGTTAAATCGCCTAGAACCCGGCAAACCTCTAGAATGCATACTACATCATGGTAACCAGGGAAAGGAGACAATTTGGCTTCAGCATTCGTATAATGAGGCCCAAATTGAATGGTTCAAAATGGGTTCTGCACTTAACATAATCAAAAATAGAAAAACATGATTCGATCAATTACAATCCAACATTTACTCTTATCCTTTCCCAATGAAGCAACTGTTAACAAATTGTGTTAGCATTCAAATTGGCATCTAGATTCTTATTATTTGATCGTACGCACGTCTATGAATCTTTTCTTTCTTCTTCGTTTGATCACATACTAGAAGAGCCATAAAATTACTATACTACCGACCTCCTTTAGAATTCATTTTGACTAAGGAAAGAACGCTTATGGCGATTTGGTTATAATAGTTTTCAGGCTGTGTGAAACCTTGTACTTATTCTCCATATTGTGTTACTTATTGTCTACGTTCCTCGACAGTAGAAAACATCTGATTATGATTTTATGCATTGATGTTGAGAAAAGTTAATAAGCATATTTCCTGCCATAAGGTTACAAGGCTATAGTAATATGACGTGTAAAGGAATATGTTCTAGGCATAAAGCTCAGAAGCCGGTTGGAATGGGAAGATATGCTAATGGGCAAAAAAGATGTCAGATATGTGAGATATTTTTGAAATGGGAAGGATTATGGTGCCCATGCTGCGGATATAGGCTAAGAACTAAACCTAGAAATTTGAAGTATAAGGCTAAATTGCGGCAACGCGAAACAGTTATCACGGTACATGAAAACGTGATTGTCAAGAAAATACCCGGTGCATAGTCCTTAAATTTCTGTTTTGTTGCCCTATAAGTAGTAGGGGTAGTGTGTTTTTCGTATTACGCACTATTAATCTGACCAGTATTCATATTACGGTCAGTAATGGGCTCAACCGAGTGTATATAATTAACCAACCGTAATACTTGCAAAAGTTCTGAGATTATAGAATTATAGCAATATTCACTGAATGATGATTACGGCCATACTTAGGCCAGGGACATGAATCCTGTTTAGAAGCAACTATAAATCTTAAGCGGCATTTTGAGCATTGGTTGATTGTACCCGCTTACAGCGACCGCTCAAGAATGCATCGCAAGAATTACTGGACGGAGTTACCCGGAATTATCGAAATTAAGACAAATGGATTCTAAAAATCCATTAATAGAATCAAGATATCTTATGCATGAGTATGGAATGAATATTGCATGACGGTGCAAGATTGAATAAAAGCATTATCCTAAGAATAGCGAATAGCACAAATTTTCAGATTCCATTCGTATAGCAAGAAGGGTAGTAGTATATTCATATAGAATGATGATACACATCAATGAGTAGCATATATAGCTCAGACATGGTGGAATAGATCGAAACTGTTATACCTTGATCTAGTAATAAATACCTTTATAATTGCTTAAAGATCAAATGCCTTGTAGTCAATAGTGATCAATGCAAATGTCAGGCAACATTTTACAACATATTAAATGCAAGAGCAAGACAAGAAATTTCTAGTGCAAGCGGAATTAACCTCAATTAGATTGCCATGATTAGTTAGAAGTTTCCTTAGAAGTCAATTATATTCCAAAGCTCGCTTAGATTTATCTATGCCAGAGTCAAAGTCTTATATATCATTAAATGCATTTTTTTATTATGGTAGATGATTCCAAAACAAGTAATTCGATTCAGCGTTCTAAAAGTGGTAATGATTTACTGGACGAAATGAAACGATATTTTCGTATAGAACACCATGACGATGATAAACAGCTATTTGAATATTTGCGAGATCAAGCAGGTTTACATCAGGAATAGCGTTTCGGGATCTATATAATTTCCACTACTTGGAGTAGTATAATATTCAGACTTAGTGCCGCAACGGAATTTGTTGATCAATGCATATAGATAAAAACCCTCTTTAGGTACTAGGATAAGTACTGGATATTTTATCAGACGGCACCTATGGCATTCATATTAATTTGGAGAACTGCAACCGGAATAACTTAAGGCGTATTTGCATTTGGACATCATACATGAAGTACGAAAAGAGCCAATTAATTCACAGGGAAACAACTGAGGACCAAGGGGATCTTGACAGGTAAATACGGATGTCAAGAAACGGCATATCAGTCTCAAAAAAGGAACGAAATGTCACAGGCATCAGAGTTACTGTTCGTCGCATAAGTAGTATGAATAGAGTGAAAGTTGGTGGATACACTGTTTTTATATTGTTATTTCAGCTGTGCTCCGTCAGTTCCAATTTTTCTGAAATATGAAACAGATCTAATATACTCAGATTATCTCAAGAAATATAGGAGCAAGTGGTAGCTATCCATTCTTTACATGAAGTTTACAACTATTGAATTCAGATGCTACCTATTCTAAATGGACGAAATTGAACGGTCGTTTGACTGCCGAGTGAACACACTTCAAGGCTATTCTTTCTGAATACCTTGAAGATGAAAATAAGCCTTGACCGGGATTTGGACCCGGGACCTTTGCCTTACCAAGGCAACGCTCTACCAGGCTGAGCTATCAAGGCACTAACAACACACTCCATGGCTGGAAGTAACATTCCCTACGGTCACCTACATAAGCTTAACTGCACTCTTTTTAACCGGAGTGCGTTTTTATAGTTCAAGAAGCAGCGTACTAAATTCCTTATTTTTAGTATGTTAATGCGCCTCCTAAGTTGGATTATTGCTTTTCGTGAAATGGTTTACTGGCAAGGAATTTTTCAAGATCTGGAAAATAAGCCTCGCCGTTTAGAATATTCTCAAATTTCCTGGTTCTTGTAAGATTTAAGTAAGGACTAGACGATCTGTCTTATGAAGTAGCAGCGGGGGTTGTAGAGCCTGGCCAAATTGTAATCGTATGCTTGGAGACGCGGGACTTAAGATCACAGTCATAGGTGATCCCGTCTCTCAGGGGTTCGTGGGTTCGAATCCCACCCCCCGCATCAAGTTGGTGCGATCCCTGAATTCCGTGGCAGACTTGACAAGGTGCAGATGAAATCTATTGTCAGAGCCAAGTTCAGGATGAAAAGCTGTGGCAATTATATTGTCTTGCTTTACCGCTACAACCTTGTCCTCAAACTTTGCAACCACTTGAACCCCTTCCTCTGCTTTCGATACTATGGGAGCTCGTATAAATATGCCCTTGAAAGGCCTTTTTCCCATCAAAGGAATTTCTAGATCGGCCTCAAAGGATTCCTTTTGCCTTCCAAAAGCGTTTCTCTCTACTACTATGTTCAATAACGAAAGCAACTTTTGTTTTGTTTGTCCAACTACCCTATCATGCGCTCTGGTGGATAGGATAATCATACCTGCACATGTTCCTAGTACAGGCATGCCTTTTGATACTACATCGGCGATTTTACGAAAAACCTCCCCATTAACCGTAACTAAGTTGCTGACTACTGTGCTCTCTCCACCAGGCAAAATTAAACCATTTATTCCGGAAATGTCTTTAGAGTGTCGAACAATTCTCACGTCACCCTTCTTTCCGAGATACTTAAAAGCGGTCCTAGTCTGGGAAACGTTCTCCTCGACATCTCCTTGAATTCCTAGTACCCCTATTATGAGCCCATCAGGCCTCATACTGATGGTCCTCTTTCCTGCATTCTCAAAGCTAGATTTTGAGTATCAAGCCCCAACATTGACTTCTTTTCGTCAACCATTCTCTGTGATTCGAGCACAGTGGCAGGGTCATCAAAGTATGTAGTAGCAAGAACTATCGCTTGAGCTCGTTGAGAAGCATCATCTGACTTGAAAACTCCAGAACCTACAAACACGCCGTCACAGCCAAGTCTCATCAGAAGCGCGGCGTCGGCTGGTGTGGATATTCCACCTGCAGCAAAATTTACTACTGGTAACTTTCCTAACCTTGCCGTCTCTTCAACTATAGGCAAAGCCGATTGTAATTGTCTAGACGCCTTTATGAGTTCCTGCGGATCGTCAATTATTGAACTAAGCCTTCGTATGTCATTGTTGACCGCTTTAATATGTGACACTGCTTCAGCTACATTGCCAGTCCCTGGCTCACCTTTAGTTCTTATCATAGAACATCCCTCTTCTATCCTGCGGAGGGCTTCACCGAGATTTCTAGCTCCGTTTACAAATGGTACCCTGAAATTCCATTTCCAAAGATGATTATCTTCATCCGCTGGGGTAAGTACTTCGCTCTCGTCAATCATATCAACACCTATCTCCTCTAAAATCTGAGCTTCTCCAAGATGACCTATCCTGCACTTGGCCATGATAGGAATTGTAACCGCGTCCATTATCTCTTGAACTACCTTCACACTAGCAGTCCTAGCAACACCACCTGCCAACCGGACGTCGAATGGGAGTTTATCGAGCACCATTACGGCGACTGCTCCTGAATCTTCCGCAATTTGCGCCTGCTCAATATTGGTGACATCCATAATAACTCCGTGTTTCTGCATGTGCGCGAAACCTCTCTTAACCAAGGTTGTCCCAGTAGTAAAAGGCGAATGAGGACCGGTATCACGCCTTTGAATATTTCTTTGCTCAATGATTTCGGATGGGATGAGAGATATCGTCATTTACATGAATGTACTGCCAACAGTTATTTAGAGATTAGTGTCCTGTTTCAATTGTA
>CAWBHQ010000007.1:0-53236 GCA_963788755.1 uncultured Nitrososphaerales archaeon | reverse complement strand
CCAATAAATCATCATAACTGGTAGCCTCTTTATCTAATGAACCTTTCCCGTTCTCTACAGCGGTATGAAGGGCAGTGATTAAGTCTGTTGAATCTTGGATCGAATGATGATCTGTAACAAATGTTTAAATCGTGCGGTCAGATGACTAGGTAAAGGATATGAAGTTAGCAAAATTAATGATCACAACTTTCCTTATAACTGCGACGGTAGCAATGATCAATTTAGGTTATGACTCAAGTGGGAATACTGTAGTTGCAAGCAGCAATTGCGAGGAAACGCCAAACGGTGATGTGGAGCACTGCACTTTCCATGACGAAGGTGAACAAGGTGGAGGCGCTGGCGTTGAGACTCCAGCGGGAGACCAGGCAGGTCAAGGTGGGAGGGAGGTTGCAGGGTGTTCTGGTGGTAGCGGTTTTCATGAGGGCGCCCCCAATAACGAGCCTGTTGGTAGCGGAGCAAACGGTCTAAGAAACTGTGACTAGTGCTGGCAATCAAGCACCTGATACTGGGAATGGGAGTTAACTAATTTCCTTTATTTTATTGCCAGAACTGAAGGGATAACCCTGAAACTATCAAAGAGATCATCAAGTGAAGTTGCATCCTTGTCGAGTGAACTTCAACTGCTGTTCCCTTTGGTGATTAAATGTCGTATTTTTTATCCCATAAATCATACATACCCAAATTGCGTATTGTATTTGCAGGGGCTTGCTTGCTTGTTGTGATTGTGTTCATTTCCTCAACGAGTTCCTTAATCAGGCCCCTGCATTAGTTACTACTTTTATGCCTGCATGATAGTTATTAGTCTTAGTGAATATAGTTACACAACGTTCTACCATATCATTTGGTTAAGTTCCAAAACATTATTGACATACGAAATGAATCGAATAAGTCATCGTGACAGGTTGCATCTTTGTCTAATGTCCCTTCACCCTTCTCTACTGCAGTTCTTAAAGAGGTTATCAGTTTAAGACGACTTGGGTTGATTGCAACTACTCCACTACCATATTCCATTAACTTCTTGGCATGTGCCAACATGTTACGATGTTCTTTGATCAAATCTATTGGTACAACAAACATGTTATCGCTTAGCCACTTCAGTGTTACAATATTTGCACCGTTGTATGACTTCCATCTCTGTATCTGTTCCTCGTATTCTGTATTTTCCTTTACCCTGGCTTTTAATGCACGAATGAATGATGGATTAGCACCGTCTACAAAGATACGGCAAGAGTTATCAAATCTAACAATTCTAGTCATAGCACCTACGGCTGCGTTACCTCAAGGATAATTAAATTCAGATATTTCAAAGGCCAGACCCCAAGTCTGTTGAAGTAGCGAATAGCGTCATTTTCTCAGTAGTAAAACATTGTTAGAGAACTATAGAAGAATGTTATATAAATAATGTAAGGCAGTACTTACTTTACCTATGAGATGGATGGAGTCTAAATCAACACTAGTAATCTTTGCTCTCATATCAGCACTAGGATTAGTAATGGTAGTTGCAGTCGATATCGTGTTGACTTCAGAAGAGGCAGATGCCCAAAAACCTAGAGGATGTAATCGTAGTGTTAGCAAACGCAAGCCAAGGCAGATGCGTTGAACCTGGCGTAGGCCCACAAGCCGACGAAGCCGACGAAGCCGACGAATCCGACGAATCGACGAATCGACGATGAAGAGGAAGACGACGAGTAGTTGTAACAATAAATGCTAGATGAATCATTCCATTCCTTTTTCTAGTACAGAAGTAAAATCTGAGTGATTCTGCAACCTCGGGTTATCTGATGCAAATCGCTAGGGATGGGATTAATGCCAAAACATCAGTGATAGTCTGAATGAATCAAACAAATCGTCGTGACTAGTTGCTTCCTTATCTAATGAACCTTCTCCATTTTCTACAGCAGTCCTTAGTGCAGTGATTAGTTTGTTATGTCGTGGATGAATAGCCATGTATCCATTTTAATATTCCATTAACTCTTTGAAGTGTGCTGACATTGCCTTATGTTCCTTGGCAAATGGCACTAGAATAACGAACATATTCTGTTGAAGGAACTGCATGTCATATACTGACATGGATAGGACTTTTTGTAAAATGATATCTGTTACTCATAGCTGGTATCTTCATCTACCCTATCCTTCAATGCCCTGATGAAACCAGGGTTTGCTCCATCAACAAATATGCGACAGCGATTATCGAACCTGATATCGTATTCATCTAATAGGCGAACAGTTGTGGTAATCATTTGGTTGAAGTCCGGTCGCTGTTACTCTTCTGCATGTATGACGTTTACGAGGCCATCAACCAACTCACTACTACTCAGACTTATCTAGTTCGTTGCACATCTTTACCGAATACTCGAAAGGATTAAACTTCGTCATCTAGGAATATCTCCATTAGTCCAAATCTCTGTGACTTCAGCGATGCTTCTGCGATCCATTCGTCTGTCGTCCATCTTTTGGTACAGACAATTGTGTTCGAATTTCTTGATAAGTTCCATAGCCAACTTCATCGCTTGATCTCTATCCTCGGCATAGACATGGACAAAACCACCGAACTTGATTGTGTAACCATTCTTCAACGGTTTTCCTCCTTGAACTTTTTCTTTGCTCCCTTTAGAGCTTGTTCCCAGTCGTGTAACAACATCAGCCGTCTAACTGCTGTCTTATTCTTTTCTCTGATGGCGTGTAGCCAATCGGCTAGGATTATTTCATCGTCCACAGAGATCTTTTTTTCATCGCTCATTGGTTTAGTACCGTATTTTGCCTACGCCATCAAGCAACGCAGACCTAGAATTACTGTCCGAGATCTGATTAAAACTTGGCACTATTCTATGCCCTATATTCATCGGCATGTCAACATGATCTTTCAATGCCGTTGAATCGTTCATGACATATTCTCCTAATAGTTAATCATTTTTTCGACTTGACAGTGGCATAGAAGTATATCTCTGATCTTCTCGCAATCTCCTACTAGCGTGTTGATAAGTTTTTGTCTCTCTTCAGTAGGCATTCTGTTTGCTAATTGAGAGGTTTGCATTGAATCAATCGCTTCAAGTTTCCATCGATTTTGGATTGCAACACCTATTGTCTTGTGGGTTTCATAGACTACCCTTCCAAGTGAAGTAAGAACAAATCTTGCTCTCTTCTTGGTAATCAGACCTGCATCAACGTAAGTGGTTGATACGCGTGTAATATTGCTTGCGAGTCAGATTCATACGTGATATAAGAATCTCTCCGGTGGGTTGTCCTGCATCTGATGCATGACTTGACGACATGATTGCAATGATATTAAACAATGACAGGGATTTGTTGTCGGATATAGCAGAGAAAACTGTTTCAACTGGAAGACTATCTGACGCAACTTGTTGGTACATGTCTTTGGCGCTGCTTATCTTAGATGACATTCTTTTCACTCCCTGGTTCAACTACATACCACATATCCTTCCTCTGTTTCCAGACAGCATTTAGTGTTGTTCCACCAGTCGTAGACAATGGAATTACGCTTATTGGGTCGCTACTTTCATTCACATATATATTTCTCATTTTTCAATTTATCCTAAGAATATGAACGTTACAAGATAAATTATCTTATATGCACAAACGCTGAGGAATTATAACCCAAAATGAAAAATCAGTTCTGATACTGATAGAATCGCAAATGCACCCTCATACATCACAAATACGCCTCTCTTTCCACCCAAACTATGGAGGATGAATCAGATAAAAGTCTCATATCCGGCTAACTTAAACGCAGATAAACAAATCATCCGTAGATGTCGACACTGGCGTAATCTGGCTGCTAATGCGACCATCATGAATTGTATTAACCTATGTTAGTATGCATTCTACGTTGCCTGTAAAAGTTGCTCTTGTATTTGGATCTCTATAAGTAATCATTACACCGTCTCCACAACGCCCACTTATTGTAATCGTATCGGTAGGGGCGTTGCCCTGATTATCTTCACATGCAGGCTGTATTTATACCGCTTAAAGTAAATGTGTTTCCATTTGTAGATCCATCTGTAAATACACCGGGTAACGGAGTTACCGTCGGAGGCGAAGATAAAATAGGTTCCATTTGCTATTCCTTGATTTAGGAACAAGTGGAAATTCATAGAAATCATAAGATTGGCTGGCACAGGCGGATTACACTTAAATGATTTGCTATTTCCTGTTCCTGTCCCTGTAACAGTAAAGTCAGTTGGCGTATCACGTAAGCACAAGCCATTACTTGCTTCATCTGCGATCGAACCGGGTGTACAGCCCCTAGAGGCTAGTCCCTGCTGTGGCAAAGAGTTTGGTTCCATGACAACTCCTAATACAAGTATGGCAACGATCGACATTGTCGCAAGCATCGTTTCTGACATTTGTTAGGATTTAGAACTATAGAATGATTTATTTGAATTCGATGGCTTTTCCAAACTAGTAACTAGTTAAATCTGATTTATCTTCTAGGCGGCCTGATGCAAAGTGTCTGAAAGTTCTTCTAAAAGGTCTGAGACGGCATGACATTGATACTAGCATAGTATAGGCTATTGAAAAGAGAGGAAGGCTGCTGGTCGTCCCCTGCATCAGCGAATGCCATTGGAACCTTGGGCGAGAGGACGACAAACTATTATCAACCAGGGTCAGACAGAGTGCAAGGTAGCCTGAATCAGTATTATTGTCTCAAATAGGGCGAAGACGAGCCTAGCCAAACCCGTACCAGGGCAAGCAGTACCTAATAAGTCAATACTATCTTAGAATCGCCAATTATAAAACCCGTGACTTTCGTACGCCGACGATGAGTTCCAAGGAAACGAAGAACCAGAATAGGTTATATCTGCCAGTCCTCATAATGCTGGCAGCGACAGCAGTGCTGTCAACAGTTACAACGACTAGCAACTACGTGTTTGCCCAAAGTGATAGCGAGGAAGACAGCAACGGCAACAGCGACAATGTAGCGGACAATGGCAACGCAGGAGAAGGCGGAACGGCGATACTCAACCCGATAGGGTGGGCAGTCATGATGACGACCAACAGACATCAGATGAGGGAGCAGACCCAGATGGCACAGTTACGGACCCAGAGATTACAGGTGACGATGAGACCGTAGACGAAGGGGATACAGTAGATGCAAACTGTTTTGGCAAAGTAATCCAACATGAAGCACAAGAACACAAAGAAGAAGGATCAGATGAGGGTACATTAGGTCAACATTCAAGAAATCCAGTGCCAGGTGACTCAGATAATGAGACACCAAGACAGGGAATAGGCAATCAAGACCAGGGACATCCAGCAGCACATGGAGCATTTAATGCACAGTTTGAAGAAGAAGACGCCGAGAATGTGGAAGAAAACTGCTAGATGAAAAGAAGAAGAGGGCTGTCCTATGCGGGCACTCTACTTTCTAAATGTAAATACACTAAATGATGAATAAATATCCATATTTCTAGAAACCAAGTACTAAAAAACTGCTCTTATCAAGGATTGCACTGTGGAAGTTCGTAGTTGCATAACGAAAGCCTGAAGGAATCTAGTACGTCATGATGTGATGTTTGCTGTTTATCTAGCTTCCAATCATCCATCACAACTGCTGATCTTAGTGATATGATGAGATTGTGCAAGGTTGGGTTTATCTTAATGAATCTCTTAGATAGTAACGTATACGTCCATTGCAGCATCTCTCTGTGTCTCTTCTGAAAGTTGACTGGTATTATCTGCCAACTGTTGCTGCCTCCGGAAAGACCATCGACTTTTGTTATGCCTGTCAATATTAATAAGTCCTCTGCCAAGCTGAAATGCGTTCTCTACTTGACAACCTAAATTCCTCTACAAAGTAGAGCCTTAAATTTTCATCATTCAGCCATGAAATGTTTTCTATTGACTCATTGTCACTGATATTCATATCCCTCAAATTTCTTTTCCCAAGATTTCTGATCTTCAGTAGCTATACTTTCAAGAAACCGCATCCTTTCACTCTATGGGTTAGGTCTTTCCTTCATGTCATGTTCATCTCCTTTGATCGCTTACAAAGAGAGGCTGATACTTTAGCGTGTAAGGACTCCAATATAACCATCTGACCAGTCCGTGCTATCTCAAGAGTAAGATAATCCAGCGTTGCAACTGTTCTAGGGTTGGTATATTTGGTTTCTTGGAGGCCAACAAGCTTTCACGCAAGAATCTGTAGAATCGTAACATATTTACGAAACGCTTCAGTTCTCTGGGATTATTGGAAAGGTAAGAGGCAGCGTGAGAAACTTGTTTTACAACCTCTTCGTCTCATCTAGAAGAGCGAGATATCCTGTGTGCTGTCTCTTGAATGATACCTTGTAACCGACCATAATTTCTAAGCTTCGTGGTCTCATCTTGAGATTTTTCTTTTCGAACTCCGATTAGTCACTTCTGTAGTATATCTTAGCAAGCAATTCTCGCATGAGCCGATCTCGCTTCTGATCCAACTCCAAGACAGTAGTTAATGCGGCGATCACATCGATGTTGGCCAAGTACTCATATGGTAAGCTGCGTGGCGCCGATTCTTCCTCTGTAGTGTCGTGCAATTGTGCTCCTGTTACTGGAGCTTGATGGGTCTCTGTTTCCACCTGTCTATGCGTATGGCGTAGGTTACAGTTAATATCCTCGTGTGGAGCCCATTTGGGCGTCCCATCCTCTTTCTCTCCAATGCTGTTCCAAAAGATACGAATATTTGGAAAGCCGTTTTGTGCGCAGATCTTGCATAATGAGCTGTTGTTGGTGTTATTCTCGCTGTTTTCCACTCACAATCACCTCTCCACATCGGAAGCTGTTTTGAGATGCTCCTTCAAACAGCCAGAATATTTTTGAATGGTCTCGGCATAAACATGCATGGTTACAGAACGACATTTAAGCCACGATTCCTCGACAGATAAGTCGATACTGAATGACATACCTAGGCCGGCCCTTCATCATGACAGTTGCAATCACATCGTATTCGGTAAGATCCTGAAAAGTCACGATATTCCTGGGTGCATATAGGATGAGGCGCTAAACACTCCTTCAATGCTACAGCCAGTAGAACAGGTGCATTTACCTTTTCAGCTATCTTTATTGCCTTGTTTGAGCCAGACTCATTTGGCGGGAATGCCGTAACGGAGCTGCTCGAAGCCTTAGATTGAGGGGTCAATTCTGCTTCGAGCCTCCGTCATTTCGATTTTTTGGTATGAAGACAGAGGTTTTGCAATGAGTGCAGCAAGCCACCCATCTGTTTGATCCATGGTAAACCCAGCCTGTCTGGCAACGCGGGCAAGTCAAAAAAATACCGTTGCTTACAGTGCTGTTCTTGTCATATGCTAAATTACTTGTTCTCAATATACCTATATGCATATAATGCGTATCTTTTTCACTTTTAATGAGGGCACAAGACTCTACTAGAAGACTTTTAGACCTTGTAGTTGGGCGGCAGATTTTGTCTAGCCTATGTCAGCCTCTATCGTCTGGCACGGGGTACAGAGAATTACAACGCAAAGTACAAGGAGCCGACTATTGGCATATTAACAAAGTGGCATTCGATCACTGGATTCAACTTTTGAAGAAGTACAATGTAATAGTTCATCAAAGGCACTCGGAAGGAAAGAAGGTAACAATACAAGCAACGGAGAAATCCAAACTGGTTTTCCAACATTATGAAGATATTCTCAGAATACCGGACTTAGATACAATAAGTAAAGAGGTGCGAAGAAACCGTGTGTTGATACTCCTCAATGGCCTTATGCCAAATTATGTTAATACTTCCCACCTACCATGGAATATGTTGAAACTAAACTTTCCTTATCTTTGCTATCCACCTAGAGATAATGTTAGCTACGAAGCAGTTGAAGATGCCTTAGGGATGCCCCTACTTGATCTTCTATCACAGAGGCCTCTTGAAAGTGAGGGCATGGTTTTTCCAAGCGATGTAAGTTATGATAAAAATGAAATCAAAAGCCTTTCCAACGCCCTGGAAACGTTCAATAATAAGGATATTATGGATACAGCGGTACACAAGGCTATACAAAGTAAGGAAAAAATCTGCGCTAGTGTAGAGGATAAGTTACTTTGTTCTTATGTACAACGCATGGGGCTCCTATTGTTAGCATACAAACACTGGCAAGAATATGACCTAATTTCTACGCTTAAAAGGTATGACACATTGAAACAAGCATTCTGGAATTTAGAGGATTGGTATCTTTTCATATGGTACAAATCAAGATTTGGAACTAAACATCTCTCGACCTTCGTCGGCAAACTTAAAATAGAAAACATTCGAAAAGAATCAGATAATATAGATGAAGCTTTTTCAAAGTATAAAAGCAATGTCCGGAGATTGCTCAAGGAAACAAGGGATGGGAAGAAATATCAACATACTCGAAGAAAATACTCTCTTTTCATAAATGAAATGCATAACATAGTTTTGCCTCAAGTTTCATATGTTAAAGAGAAGTATAGGGAATAAATCCATACAATATTTTCAAAATTAAAATGTGGCATGTGGCATGCCTATCACTTTTCAGCAACCTGGAGAATACCAGACGAAAATAGTGATTTTGAAACTGTAGTAAGGGTCTTTTGGTCGTCTATCTTTTCGAGCCCTGCAACGAGACTATCTAACTTTGATTGCAGTTCATTGAACCTGGCTTCCAATGATCTAAACCTAGAATCTTCTTGTTCCTTGATCTCAGCCTGAATTGTCTTGAGGTCATGATTCTCTTGTTGTAGCCTTTGGTTAGGATCTACTGTAAGCAAGTTAATGGCCTTAGACCACTCAATGAATCTATCTACTTCGGGAGTTCTGTCGTAAGATACATTGAGTCCTCTCGAACGTTTATGTCCGATCAGATATTCCCGACAATCATAGTCGACCTTGGCCTGAATCATTTTAGTCATTGCTCGCTTTCGAAAACCCATAGTTTGGGCTACCTCCCTTCTTCTTAGTGTCCTCTTACTACCAGCTTCTACTACTGTAGGAAAAGTAACGCCCGCCTTTTTCATAAATCTAGAAATCATTTTGTCATATGACTTTCTAGAGATCGGTTTGACGAGGTGTTTGGCAGCCCAAGGATCTTCTACGTCAAACTGCTCTCTAATTAGCGGAGAGTCTGGGGTTATCTCTTCACCGAGCCTTCTTCTAAATGCATATAGGTAGAAATCAATGGCTTCAGTTAGCTCTGGAGTTGAAAAGCAGTAATATCTATCTTCTTTAGCGGAACTTCCATAACCTCGAATCAGATATGAGTTAATGCCTAGAGGGTTATTGAACTTACGTAAGTGGCCTACCTTCAGTTCGGCAACTGCGGCTATTCTCATACCCGTAGCAGCCAACAATAGAAATACTACTCTAAACCTTTCGTCAGATGCGGCAAGGAGTTTCTGAACCTCTTCGTCTGTATATGCTCTGTCTTCTAACTCATCCACTCTTCCGACTGTTCCTCCTTTATTATTGTCAGTATCTGGCTTGACTAACTTACTGATCCAATCTTTATTCAGGGTTATGCGATTAATGATAAAGAAATGTAGAATGACGGCTTTATACAGAGTGATTGATGAATACTTTAGGTGTTTCTGCTTAGTCAGATATTCATAAAGATATTCGATTATTAACTCCTCTATATCCTGAGGATCCATCTCCAACAGCTTCTCTATGCTGTTGAGCTTGGTATAGCGAAAGAATGCGTTGAATGCTCTGCGGTAATCCTCCCTTGTCTTATCGGTCCTAAGACCATCTGTTATATCATGGATTTTAGCAGTTCTTGTCGCAGTCTGCATGTTGTTGTTGTTCTTATGCCGCTTCAACCAGCAAAATAAACGGGGAACCAATATTAGTGAGTTGTTATAGTCACCCTAAGGTTCATTAGTAAGGCAACTGATAAAGTGTTGCATTGGGCTCTACTATTTGCATCAAATGCGGATCGTCGATAGATCCATTTTCATACTGCGAATTATGCAAAGAACCTTTGAACTTTAAATGTTCTTCCTGTGGATTTGTCACAGAAGTGAAGGTGCATGTAGACTGTGTGAATGCTAATTCTCTTGTAACTGAAGATGAATCGATTGATAAGGATGGTTCTGAGAATATAGCAGCCAATCCTCAAAACCCAATGCAAGGTGACACAGCATTATCAGATAAATCATCTTCGACTCAGGATGTCAAGGCAATCGACAAGGAGACTAGCAATGAAAAAGACACCATTCGTACTAAAAATTATCCTACGTATGCAGCTTCAGATATTATGGGAAAATCCTGGTATTCATTTGCCAGATTAGGCGCTGATATCTTTTCGATGTCTACTAGACTATCTTCCATGTATTATGAGCAATTTTTGCAATATGAAAAAGCGTGGGGATATAATTGGACTGAAATCTACAAATCATTCCGAGCTTTTACTCAAAATAATAAGTCATCTCAGACGGATGCAATTTAATAGAGAATAATCTCTAACAAAACATGATGGTCTTGGCTCGACAAAGACCAGAGAATTATAGATTTACTGCTGCTGATGGCCTTATTCTAGTTCTAATAGTAGTTCAGGGTTGAGCTCATTTAGATAAGGAGAAATAGCAGGTTCTCGAAATCGGAAGAAATCATATTTAGCAGAGGATTCAAAGAAATAAAATAGTGTTATTAAAAATATCTAATGATTGAAAGCATTATAAATTTGATGCCAATTTCGATTAGCTCTGTGATGTATCTGCAAATAAAAATACAAGCCAACTGATCTGACCAATTGTGATACTTAAGAGAAACAAATAGTCTTATTTTAGCACAACCTGTCTGAAATGTGTATGTATGCTCTCATTATCTTTTTGTCTTTCAAAAGTATCACTATGATAGATTAAAAATGGAAAAGAGTTCATCTATAGATATCAAGGAAAGTAAAAATAAGGTGACAGGAACAGGAATAAAAACAGAACGAGAGATAAAAGAAGAGGCCAATATTAGAATTGTTAGACAAGCGCTTGAAGCCCTCAATTCTGGTGATACAAGCAGAATCCACGAATATATAAGCCCAGACTATTTTAACCATGAATCGCAAGTAGATCCGATCAGATCAAAAATGAGAGGGCCAGAAGAGTTCATAGATACTGTTAAGAATTTGCGAACAGCTTTTCCTGATCTCATTTATGAAGAGCTGGAAACATTCGCATCAAATGACAAGGTTATTTCTACCTTGTTCGTAACCGGAGAACACTTAGGAAATTTCTTTGTTATTCCTCCAACTGGACGCAAAATTGCTTATCAAGCGGTACATATACATAGGATCGGTAATGATGGAAAGATAGTAGAACATAGGGCAATTCGTGATGATCTCACACTTATGATGCAGCTCGGTCTAGTTAGTCTTACCTCTGCACAGTATGAACCTTTATACAAGGCGTGGAAGGGTCTCAAATCTTCTGAAATTACCCGCTCAGCAGTCAATGAATCGTCTGATGAGGAAGATAAAGCAGCTATAAGCAAACTCTATTTCCAAATGATTGATGGTTGGAACAAGGGAAGTGGGAGCATATTCGCAGACTCCATTCGCCGAAGATAGCGATCTGGTGGGTTTTGACGGCACTCATCTTAAAGGTCGTCAAAATATAGCGAGCTTTCATCAGCAGCTCTTTGATACCTTCCTCAAAGGAAGCCGACTTGTGGGAAAGATTAGAGATATGCGTTTCCTTACCAAAGATGTAGCAGTTATGCATGCAGTGGGTGGAACCATAATGGATGGACAAGCGGATATTGAACCCGAACGGAATTCAATCCATACCATGGTGGTGAAGAGAGATAATCCTAATGGTGGCTATTGGTTCATCACCGCATTTCAAAATACAAGGGTACAATATATCGGGAGACCTCAGGAAATCCAAAAACTAACTGAAGAACTGCGTATGGAACTAGGGCAATGATCAGAATAAGTTTACTATACTTTTACTCCCATACTTGTTTTTAAATTGTGGTGACAGTATTACTTCATGGAATGCTCTATCATGGAGGTAATTGTCGCCTCAAAAGTTTGGATGGTGATGCGACACAAGCATTGATTCGCACCCTTATCTTCTGTCGATGCTTGTAGATAAACACAAGGAGGAATTTCTGCTAATTGTCTGACAAACCTATGAGCTCTTTCAGTTTCAAATCTATGCAGTTCATATTGAAATTTCGGGATACGTTCCTAAGACCAAAGAAGATCCTAACCAAGGTAGAAGGTATTAGAAATGGTGTATCAATTCTAGACTATGGATGCGGACCAGGTAGCTTCACGATGGCTGCCGCAGAAATGGTGGGCAAGAACGGAACGGTCTTTGCAGTAGATATACATCCACTTGCCATAGAACGAGTGCAGGAATCTGCGTTGAAGAAAGGTTTCAAAAACATCAAGACTATTTTAACTGCGGACAACACAGGTTTGCCAGATTCAAGCATCGATATAGTCTTGCTATTCTATGTACTTCATGATTTCCATTTCCCATGTAAAATCATAAGAGAGCTATATAAGGTACCTAAAGTCAGACGGTATTCTCATCGTGATTGATCATAAACTTGGGGACGAAGAAGTTAATGCTTTGTTAACCAAGCCCACTTCTGCGTTCAAGTTTCGGAACAAAATCAATAGCAAAATTCTAGTGTTTGTCAAAATAACAGCACCAACAGCGGCGGTAGATCATAGCTATCCAGACGGCTACTAATTGTTCAAATAATTATTGTCGGAAATAGCCAACTCAAGTAAGGCGGTAGTAGTAGTAGTAAATGTTATATGTGCAGTATCATTGAATAAAAGATCATGTTCCGAACCGAATCAAACTTGTTCATATTCTCATATTCACTATTTCCCCCACCTATGCCTGATCTTGTTTATAGTATCTAAAATCATATCATTAGTAGTGAACATTACGACATTTGAGCCACCTTGGTACACGAATATAGAGATAGGATCTACATAAGGAAAGATGTCCTATTGAAACTTTACGAATACGGAGAGCTCAATCAAAGCAAACTCATGAGCTATTGTGGCTTAAATAATGTAAAACATAGAGAAATAATTGAGGAAATGGTCAAAAAGGAAATAATACTAAGAACAGAAGAAGCATGGGGAAATAAAACAATAATAAAATATAGGGCCTCAGAGAAAGGAAGGCAAATACTCAGAGAGATTCTAGAGCCATACGAAGAGTTTTTTCCAAGGAGTGAGACTGATAGATAACAGTTTACGATAAGACTGGGTCTAATAAATTAGTTAGGCATCAAGTAACAAAGTTACTGCATTTCTTATATTATGTCAGGGATAATATTAGTTATGACTGACCCCACTGAAGTAGATAAGGTTGATAAAGCGGATATCTCGAGAGAGAACATCTTCCAGATAATGGATGGGATAATCGCGCAGTTAAACAAGACCAAGAAGATGTTTATCATAATGATTCTGACCATCATGATCATTCCACCAATAGCATTTGCACTTACATTCGCACTATTTGGGCCACCCTTCCACTTTGATGAGGATAGAGAGCCCTCTCAAGGTTTTGATGATTCCCCCCACATTCCTCCTCAAATTGCTTTAGCTCGAATTGTTCCAATACTAGTGTCTCTTATATGGTTAGGGATAGGCATAAGACAGTGGTTCGTACTTTCAAGGTGGAGTAAGAAGTATGAGCGATATAAAGAATTGCAGAAGCGAATCGACGCAAAATTAGATTACGGTAACAACCATGTTGAAGATAACAGAAAAGAGGGGCAATAGGGTTCGAGGAAGAAGGGACACATGTAGTACTTTTCATTGGAATCTATTTTGCATCTTCTATGCTTGGCTCTTCGCTTGAATAATTAATTCCTCCAAAATTTGTATTACTTGCCATCTTTGTTGATTCTCACTTGTATTCCAATTCAATCTACCAGCGCGTCTATGCGCTAATTTGTATTTGATTCCCGTCATTGAAGTTGAATAATTGTTTGCATCGAGCTTTCGGACATTTTGATGCGCAAGAATATACCAATGATATTCCGTTCCGACTGGAGCTCCTGATCCATCTGGGGCATCCCAAGCTCTCTTTTTGTTGACAGAATAAGAGAGTTCCCATTTATCTGGTGTTATCTTTTTCTCGCTCCAGATGCCTTTGTCATAATACCATTTATGACTTCCTCCCACTCTCATGCCGGTGTATTTTCTTCCATTGAATTCTTTATATTCTTCATAGGCTCCAGATTCAACCTTAGCTACTGTGTCACGATTCATTTGGATAATTTCGTCCCATACAAGATTGTCATGTGATTTAGAATATAATGTATGGAATACATCAGGCAGAGGGAGAGTGTGCAAGTTGAACTTACATGATAAATTGGGTCACGTTGGAGGTGCTAGAAATATCTATTATCTGACAATACGATAAGATAGGCGATAATCTTATTCGTTTACAACTGAAAACTTAGCTATTCTTGCCGTTCACTTCTTCTCCCTTCAAATATAATTCTCACAAAAAAGGTTCGACGTTTAGTCTATACAGTTAACCTTCTAATATTTCCATTAATGTGTAGCTTGTTCTTATAATTTCAGAGTCAAGCATCTAACACCCGTTCACCGGTCTTGTTCTCGCTTAGGATATAGTGATTTGAATATTTGCATTATAATAACTTTTGTCCAAGTAGCATATCAGTATAAGCAAAATCCTTGTTCATTATTGCTTCTACATACTTTGGAAATACTGAACTATCTAAACAACTTCCATGCATTGGATATACCATTGTTGGATTATACTTGACAAGCCTTTCTGTAGTCTTTCGTACTGGCTGTTCGCTTGCAAATATGCCAACTACTCGATACAAATTAATCATATTTTCTGATAGATCTTCAGATATGACGGCCTTATGACTATCACCGGGTTGGATGAATAGATCCGACGTAAATAATGATTTTGTTGTATCTTCGAATATCATCATACTGTCCCAATGATGAACATGGGGAGTCATAATAAATCGTAAAGTCTTATTACCTATCTTTAGAGTATCATTATCCCAAAATGAAATGTGGTCCACTGGAACGTTGTACCATCCTGTTAGATTTAGCTTTGAACTTAAGTCACTACATACGAGCCTTACTTTTGGAGCTTGGAGAAATTCCATTCCTCCCCACTCGTCACTTTCAAAATGGAGAAATGCTACGTAAGAAAGCTTTTCTAAAGGGATAACTTCCTTTACTCGGTCCTCTATCAGATGATAAGTGCCTATGGGACCCGTATGAATCAGCATTGGATCCCTATCTACGATGAGAAATTGATTGAATGTAACCCCAAGATCGCTTGCAAATCCAGATATTCTGTATATGCCATCATTAATTTCTGAGATGACTGTAGTATCATATTTCGGTAGGTGAATGGTCTTGCTAATCTCCTGCATTGCGGTTAGAAAATACAATCTATCAATCAACTAGATAAGTCTTGTCATAGTACCACTTTAGATTAACGTATTCATTCGCGTATTTATTAGAGATGTACTAGTACCTACTTAGTTACAGACCTCATGCTTACTTGAGTTATCGGAGCTCATTGACTAAGTAGAAGACAGCAAACTACCTGATGGTAAAATATCTGATATGATAATATACGGTGGAATCAGAGGTGGTACTACATCTGTGCTAGAACATTGAAGCTCACCTAGTCCGGCTTCTATTGATTATCTTAACTTGTTTAAACGGATCTTACATTTGATATTCTTGAAACGGTCTACAGCGTAATCATTGTCTTCATCTCCGTACACTAGCTCATATTATCTTTGTAAAGAGATATACTAGAGCTATGATGTAGAATCGCTGACGACGACGAACACTTCCCCGGAAAAGCTAAAACCAAGCAGATGGTTTTACGTAATAGGTATTGTTATCCTCATAGTTGGACCTGTAGTATCTAGTGCAGTCTTATTCTCGTCTGTATTTTCAAACGTGGGTAATATGGCAGCAGAACTACAATCAACGCAGGTAATAGTGCCAGGCTCAGGTGATATTACACTTCAGCAAACTGGAAAATATACAATATTCTATGAATATCAATCAGTGGTAGGAAATAGGGTATATTCTACTGGTGAGAATATACCAGGTATTATAGTCAATATCACATCAAAAGATACGGGGGATGAACTCCCCTTTTCCAGCGCATCCTCAAATAGCAGTTATAGCATAGGGAGTCGCTCAGGAATTGGACTTTTTGATTTCGTTATAAATGAACCTGGAATATACGAGCTATCTGCATCATATCCTGCTGTTCAAGGTCAGCAGGAGGAGCAGAGACAAGAAATTGTTTTAGCGATTATCCATAGCAGTGTTATTGAAAAGATATTCGGTAGTATTCTGGGAACAGTTGCTGGCGCTATGGTTATCGTATTTGTACCATTTGCGGTGGGTGTTGCTATCGTTACTATAACTTTCTTAAAGAGAAGGAAAGCAAGAGCAAGAGCAATGGCCTTTAAATGAACATGAAATATAGGATTTCTTGAAAGTCGGTGAGTTAATCATATACCTGTAATCGGAAGATAAGTGAGCCATGAAAGATTCGTCCGGCCTGGTATGGTACATTTACGAGTATCCTTCTTTCAAGAGTTCACTCCAGACAATCTACCGGTTGTTTGGTCCATTCATGTATTAACACCTAGTTGAATTTACTTGCAGCATAAACAATGGACATGCGCAAGTGATTGGTTGAGGTGCATCAATTCGTTCATCAATTAGTGGCCTGATCAATTGCCGTTGTATGGGATGAAGACATTTCAGATTAATAGGCTGGTTCCATATCGCATGAATAGGAACGATGACTGGAGTAGAGCCAAAATAATGGGGTCTATTTCTCAGTGTTATCAAGAGCCAAAACGAAAATATTGATTTAGAAAGTACCCTATCCCAAATAGAGCGAAAAATCCAGAAATGGCCAATATAAATTTAAGCAGTTCTTTTTTCATTATCCATGTTATACTGTCCCTTTGTTTTAAGTGTATTTTTTGTATCTCTTACTAGAATCGACAATCCTAGCCCAAAATTGGGCCTAGAATTACTGCAATAAATACCCGTTAATACATCTTAACTAATAATCAGGAAGAATTTGCTAATGTGAGATACTGTAACACCTGTGCAATTTTGCATGTCATTTTAACAATGGTATTCCTGGTTCTTTCTTAGCGTAAGTTGCAGGTTTGGTCAACGAATGAAATTCATCAATGATTTTCATTGTGACATAATGTGATGATGAGGCCATCGGGGGTATAAGACGGTGCAGAATAATAGGTAATATCAATCTATAACAGTAGGTAACAACTGATAACAGACAGAAAAAGCTATTTGTGATGGCGACTCAGTAAGATATCCTAGAAGTATTCTGGGCCTTGAACGATCTTTATGAATTGTCATTAGTGTACAATGAGGTTAAAGCCTTTCTGCCATCATTCCTAAAGTTATTTCATTGTTTGAAAGAGCGTCGCATGTTTGGATGAGATAAATATTTTCAAGCTTCTCAGATATGCAAATTATGATTTATCCGACTTAGCAAACAGAGTTCAATGTCTTAGCAACTAGATAACAAACTTAGAAGATCATAAGAGAGATTTGATCAATAAGGTAATTCTATAGAATACCCAGTTGCCTGATCTTGGGCAGAGCTATCGACATTAAAAACAACAACTAAAGCGAATGGGCAAAAAATCCCACTACATTTAGATGGGAAATTCATTAGACGGTGACTCAGGCCCTAATACGTTTAATACATTAGTTTATATTACCATAATGCCTACCCAATTATGACTTTTAATGAGTTACGGACAGAACATGAGAAGCACGAGTGGCTTCTCAAAACCTGTAGAAACAGGTAAAGAGTACACGGTAGATATTACTGACACAGGTAGATCGGGAGACGGTATCGCGAGAATTGAAGGTTTAGTAATTTTTGTAAAAAATGGGAAAGCTGGCGCCAAAAACACAAAGATTAAGATCCTTTCGGTAGGTAGTAGGTTTGCAACTGCAGAAGTTGTAGCAACGGCAGGTTCGACAGATACGACTTAGGTTTTATTTTTTTATTGCTATACGACGCGTTCTAACATATAATTATGTTATTGCCCCTATTGAGGGTAGATTACGGTATATTATTTCAGGTTAGCATAGCATGCTCTTTTTGAAATATTACGGGCGAATCGTCGATACCAAGATTGAATAATTTAGTCCAATATCTATTAATATGACGTTGATAGGTTAACTGAACTGTATTTAATCTCATCGTTGATTTTGATTTGAGTACTGACATAATCATCATCCATAATTGGTTTTTGCATAAAGCTTTGTTTATCGCAGATTGGTCCTCTTACCACAACACACCTGCCCATAATTGGCATTCAACAATCAAGAAGATTTTACCGACTAGCCACAACACCACCTAAGATGGTAAAAAAAAGGAAGCATCATAGTAATTTTGTAATGAATTAGATGGGCCATAATTGATGAGAATATCCAATCTAAGAATTTTCTCTTGAATTCTCATTTAATCTGAATGCAGGCTCTACATCGGTCTATAAATGGAGTACTTAATAAGGAGAATATGCCATTGTGGTATACTCATGACTATGTATTGTCCTAACTGTGGTGCTCTTATGGTTTGGAAAAATGGATCTATCCTCCATGATCCCCCAACTAAGAGATACGAATGCGGTTATTGTGAAATAATCGTAACAAAATATGCAGATGGATCATATGAAATAATTAAACCTAATGCCGATACTTATAGTGATAACAATAATAATACTCCTCACAAGAAATCATCTCGCTTCAGAAAATTGCTGCATATTAAGTAACATTGCCCTGACATGTTTCTGGAAATCCTGAATTTTTCAGAAAAGGAAATAACTTGATGAATTTTAGAGAATGAGCGGTCACTTGAGGATTTGTGTGGTCGTTGTCACATGTACATTTCAGATTCCTACTCCTGTCTAACCGAAGAAGTTATCTGCAAATATTTGGTGAAATAGATGAGGATTTAATGATTCCTGTTAGTGCATGGTCTATTTCTCTTGTAAACTAAGCTCAGAGTGTATTATGGGTAAAGCATCAGAAAAAGAATATTCTACAATCTCAGAGTATCAGAAACTACTGGATAAAAAATGAAGGCTTGTAAATCACTAGTGATTCATTCGTGAGTCTTTGTTGCTCTATAACTAGTAACGTTCGCCAACTCAACTATTTGATTGTAAGAACTTGTCACACCTTCTAATGATATCTTCGAGAAAAAGAATCATACACTTGAACTCGGTGCGGTTAGCCTTCCATTTAACCAAACTGGCTTGGTTATTTGATATCTCGCAAATCTGTTCCACTTGACTACATACCACTTCTTTGGAGTCGAATAACTGGGTACAATCCAGACATTACGACTCTTTCACATTTGACCTCCTAATTCTGTTGTTCTGTACCAGAATTGGGCGCTCCAGGGATTGTTCGATCTACTGATGATAGGTACTTAATTACGTACGAGCCATTGACGGGCGACCAATGGCAGTTATTACCATTTTATACCAAGGTTTATATATTGATGATTGCTATCTATAGGTATGTCAACAACAGCATCAAAATACAGCACAAACACTACGAAAGATGCGGCAACAGCAGAGCAGCAGCAGCAGCAGCAGAGCAGGAGCAACAGCAGCAACAGCAGCAATCAATATAACTCACATAGTCGATGCAGTAAACGAAAACTTCACAAAATTGGTAAATGAAGCTGGAAAGGTTCAACCACATTATACACAAGCGATCTCCAATCTGCAGCAAGAATACATTGAAGCTGTTAGGAACACCATTCAGACAATAACTTCAGTTGAGAAGCAATTTGCAAACAGCAATAGTAGCAATTCCAGTAACGTCGACGTCTCAGACACAGCAGCACCATATGTTCAAGGCTTTGTAAAACAATCAAATGATTTTACAAACAACGTTATTAGAATTGCAGACATCAACAATCAGCTAACAATCAATGCATTAAATGCATTAAGAGAAAATGTGAAAAATTTTAGCAGGACAGTCGAAGCTACTACTGAATTTAACTCTAATATAGCACGAGCTTGGGCAACATCCTATTCAGCGGTTCAGCAACAGTTTGCTACTAGAGGACAGTAAATAAAAGTACGCACAGTCTCTTTTTAACAGTCTCTCCTGTCTCCTGTAAGTCCTTTTTGTATAAATCTAGGGCGGTATATAGCAGATCCCTATTAATTATTGGTGGATAGTTTTCTTCTCTCCATTCTTGTATCATACGACTAATTTCCCCTCATCCTTCCACGCATATATGAATCGACTGATATTCATAAGTTACGTACCAAGAATTCGTCAGCTTTTAGACCTGGAATATCTATCTTAACAAACTGGAGTCACCTTCAGTAAGCATCCACTATTGATTATATTAACCAAAAGAGGAATAAGAGAATATAAAATATATACATACATATACACGTGTATGACAATGATACTACCTTATGTACGACCAGTAAGAACTAGTATTCTAGCCAGGAAGTATCGAAAAATCCCAACATAGAGTTTCAGAAGATTGACATTCGTACGAGATTTGCGCCCTTACAGACAGGACAGAGTTTAATCTGTACGTGGTGATCCAACAATGACAAACACCAATAACATGATTTACATAACAAAAAGGCTATTTGGGGCTGGATTAAGCTCTGCCTCTTGACTACAGGCGAGGCATAAGGTATTTCATGAACCGATAATTGTGTTGAACTAATTTTGATATTCGAAGCAAGTAACTGTCGCTGATACTGTGAATCGAAATTGGTGTTTCTCAACTTCATTCATCATCTTAATTAAGTGGCAGAGTACGTATATAACTATAGACTAACTATGTTATCTCCTTACTAATTGGATATGTAATCATCCAGGGGAATTATTATGCTAATCACTAGTGATATTTAGTAGGGTTTGATCTAGATCTATACTCAACCCATTGCTCGGATTTAGAAGAATATTTGAAACAAGGTGTTCAGCTCTTCGGCACCACCCTCGATACCCAACGCGTCTTCTGTATCGGCTATATTCATAATGATATTAATATGAATATTGTTCCCTTTTACCAGACTTCCATCACCACCTTCATATCTAAGTCTGGTACGACCTCCCCCATATCCTGACTCATATCCAAGGAAAGATAGTTCTGATTTTGCATATCAGTTATCCTTGTCGCATCATCATTAACTACAATATAAGGTCTTGGGGTGCCAATATGAACATCCTCACCATTTCTGTGAGAGTCTAGGCTTGAAGTATAATTATTTGTATCAGGATTCCATGAGCTTATTCTTACTGAATCAATCTCTAACCTGCCAGATACTAGATCTCCGAAAGACTTCCTGTTCGTTGTAGGCTATTTTCCTTCTAACGATGCTATTTATGTGCAGTCAAGTTTGTTCGCGGAGCAAAACCAATTGCCACGCACTTCAAAAAACGCAGAGCTCTTATTGCAAAAGAAACTTCACTATAGACCATCTTGTCAACAATCAATTCAGTGCCTTTAAGATAAGATTGAAGCTAATCCCCCCAGCCTAATGCCTTAGCTGATTTTTCTGCAGCATAATTCAGAGATTCTTGCGGACTCGCATCGCCGTAATAAACTGCGTCTAATGCCTCTTTGATGAACTCAGATATTTGTGGGTATTCTGGAATGCTTGGCCTGGTACCTCCGTTAGGTATAATGGATACTAATTGATCATAATAAGGTACGACTTTCCTAGGTTCCAGTGAATATTGACCCTCACCGGTAGGGATCTGGGCAGGCATGTTCGCATGTTTTGTCAAATATGGTCCAAGTATTTGAGGTTCTAGCATGATTGTTATTAGTTCCCACGCTAGGTCCTTATGAGCAAATGTCATTGGTACCCCAAACTCCCAACCTCCCTTTAACGTAGATGTTACAGTGCTTCCGTTCGGAATAGGGAACATTGGAATGAACCCTACATTTTGTTCAAAGTGAGTTCGGTTCACAGGTGTGGTTATCGGTACGTGATGCTGTAGGGCTTCAATCATTACTGCAAATTTCCTGTCGAGGAACTCTTCCCCCCAAAAGTGATCCTTCTGAGGCAAAATTCCAGCATCTATCTGATTCTTTACGAAATCGAGAGCTTTCACACCTTCAGTGCTATTAAATGATGGGTACCAGTAGTTCCCCTTCGTAGGATGTCCCTGCCTCATTGAGACGATGTCTCCTCCTAACATCCAAAGATAAGAATACCACAGATCAGGGGAGTGACTAGCTCCAGTTAAGTGAATTCGAAGGCCCATATCAATGCTAAAATCGTCAAAATGAACTTATATCTATGATAAAACATTCATAGAATAACTAATGAGAACAACAGCCCCTGGATTTCAGTATGAGCGTCCACCTGGTCCCAAATTCAAATTTCCTTATCTGCTTAGTTTACAATTTCTAAAGGCCCCTCTAACTGTTCTAAATGATTTAGCAACAAAGTACGGTGATATTTCTTATTTTAAGTTTGGGCGTCAAGGTATCTACTTCGTCAACCACCCCGACTACATTCAAAGCGTATTGATGATTAATCAATCCAAATTCATTAAAAATCCTGGACTTCGCCTAACGAAGCGGATAATTGGAAATGGTTTGCTTACCAGCGAAGGAGAGTATCACAAGCAGCAACGGGGGCTCATACAACCAGCATTTGATTATAGTCATATTTCGATTTATGCGAGTATAGTAACATCATGTGTAGAAGACATGTGTGACAGGTGGAGACAAACACTAATACCAAAAGAGGCAGAAATGATACTTGATGTTCATCAGGAAATGACTAAGCTTACGGTATCTATAATCAGTAATGTACTCTTTGGTTCAAGTATCGATTCAAATACAACTACAGGGATTATTCAAGATGTAGCAATATTGATAGGATATTTCAATCATCTTAGACTACCGTATATAGGTAACATAATGGAAAAACTGCCTCTTACAAGCAGCAGGAAGTTTCATGCTGCAAAGCGACACCTTGATTCATTGATTTTCACAATTATACAGGAAGCAAGACATAGACTAATGCGAGCGGATCAAGGAAGCAACTTCGACAGATCGTCTTTAAATGACTTTGCGGTAGATGATAGAAACAGCCCAAGAGATCTCCTCTCCACATTGCTCCTTCTAGATGCAAGGAGAGGGAAGATTGGATCTGACAAAACAACTCATTCCATGACTGCGCAACAGCTTAGAGATGAAATCATGACATTATTCCTTGCGGGCCATGAAACGACAGCTAATGCTTTAACATGGACGTTGTATCTCATCTCTCAGAATCGTCAGGTGGAAGACAAAATCATCGAAGAGATAAAACAGGTGCTAGATAGCGATAGGCGTCCAACTGAGGAGGACATATCGAAATTTCACTATTTACGGAAGGTATTCACAGAATCTTTGCGATTGTATCCTCCTGCATGGGCAATAGGCAGGGAATCTATTGATAGTGCAGTGATAGGTGATTATACAATACCTCCTGGTTCAGTAGTGATTATGAGCCAATACATAACTCACCGCGATCCCCGCTTTTTCGCCGAACCGAACGAATTTATTCCCGAACGCTGGAGCTCCGAAATGAAATCTAATTTGCACAGATTTGCTTTTTTTCCATTTGGAGGAGGATCTAGAGTATGTATGGGTGAACCATTGGCTTGGATGGAAGGAATTCTGTTATTAGTAACGATATTAAGATTTTGGAAAATAGAGCTCTTTCCTGAGCATCCAGTGGTGCTTAGTCCCCTAATCACATTACGACCAAAATACGGAATGAAGATGATCGTTAAACGTAGATGTGTTGATAATTATTAGAACTGTATATCAAAATGGGACATATACTGAAGGTCGCATATTGTCTTCCTACGTTTCATGTTTCTTCCAGTAATAACAGGACGGGCTTAATCCAATGGAAAGGTAAACCCATAATACCAATAAACGAGTGGATCAAGTTTAGAGATGCATCTTAAGCACTAGATTACTTTCCTGATGACTTCGATCAGAGAACATTTACATGAAATAATGCGGACAGAAACAGAGGAAAGAGATTTTGATATAGATATACCTGCGGATCATTTTTCAGATAGAAGACCCAGAATTCTACCTTCGAGACCTGCCATTCCTTCAGTCGAAATCTCAGTTGACACTGTCATTGAAGCGAGGATAAATGATCGCAAGACAATGTTTGCCTGGTAGGAATCAGCTGCTTGATTTTATAGTGTGAATTACGAATGAGAGAAGGCCGAATTATATTTGCTGCTGATACGGATTGTCATGTTTCTCATCACGTCTGTATCAATTACTAATTTCTTATTAATCAACTATCAATTCCTATTATCGTCATGAGCTCAGGTGGCTCTAGCACTCTTGCTTCTAATAGGTTAAGTAAACATGACCCTAAAACTTGCCAATATATTTAATAAGTACCTTTCTTATGGAAATTTGATGCTGACAAAACTTCAGGCAATAGGGGTTCTTGTTGTCTTAATAGCCGCTATGTTCATGGTGCAAAGTATAACAGGCATGGCGTATGCAGCAACAGCTGTAGCAGGGGATTGCAGATCAGTATGTGCAATTGCTGGTTTCTTCGGCGCATTCGCCAAAGCATTTCGTACAATTGCATTTGCAGGCTCATAAATGACGAAAATACAACACAAATTTCCATCCATTTTTTTAAGATCTGGTATTATGATGGTTGGCACGAGAAAATCTACACAATAGTATGATGAGATCCCTTCTGTAATTATCTGAAAGATAAATCTCCGTTCGCATTGAAGTAATGTAATTAATGATGACAAGAGCGTTTGGTATGGATACGCTTTGAAGATACCTATTAGCATCAGGTCTTAAACCTTTAGTAGCCGATTCGATCTTACTATCAAAGAGTGAATCAATTTCATTGTTGCATGTAACAACCGTATTCACATGATTACGAAGTAAACAGGTTATGTATAACCATGTATTATTTATGTAATAACTGATCGATTAACATGGTTAAGTCTTGCATATATATTATATGAACTCCAATAATATTACGATAAAGAACAAAAATAAGCGTAAGATGCAGTATGCTAGAGAGACCAAGTTATCGAAGAAATGGTTAATTATTATTATTGGTGTTATAGGCGTGGTCGTAACCTTGGGGGTGACCTTTGGGGCTAGATCCCTTGTGCCTGTAAATGGTAACTCACCCGTACTACTTCCTGCAGAAAATATCTTTATAAAAGCTTCACATTCTATGGCTAATGGTTACGAATATCTAAGTCAAGCGAGTGGTGCTGTGAAAGGAATGAGGAACACCGGGGGTGGGGGACCCCATATAGATCCAAAGTATGTTTTTAATTTAGGAAGCCTACAAGCAATGCATGTTATAAATGAAGATTATGAAACACATTCAAAACATAACTTTAACGTTGATGAATTTAATGTCCACAGCAGAGACTTGGGATATTTTGAGACTCAGACAATTACTTTTCTTGCAGATAAAAAGGGTACATTTGAGGTACTATTGTACAATACATCCAGAGATGAAAGGAACAATAGAGATAGTATGAGAATTTGTGTGCTTTGTGCAAGTTAGAATTAGTAAATTAGATATCCCAGTTGAAGCCAATAGAATCCTTCTTTCTTTAAGTATAAATTTGACCTTATTGACATCGCCAAATTATTGACCTTAAAATGCCATTTACTTACACAGTGGCTTTCTAGGTTGTTATTCTTCTTCGAGATATTTTGTTAGACCATTTGATCCACTTACTGTTCTTGATAGATTAACATGGTTACTTAATGTATTTATTCATGATTTATGCTTTTTAACCTTCGTCGGTTATGGTTATTGGTTGTAAAGGGGTTTGTAATCAATTTCTGACTTCAGGAGGGGGCATGATTTCTCGTTACAGGATGGGGTTCAAAAGGTGCACTGAATGCGGTTTGTTCATAAAGTACGAAGGGATCAGGTGTCCATGCTGTAGTCATGTTTTAAGGACTAAGAGTAGAAGCAGAGACAACCATCAAATTGTAAGGATCTGAAAGTTGATACTATTTTTAAGATGAAAATGCTTCGCTTAATAAGCATTCAAGAATAAGTAAATTATAAAGATGAGTAATAACACAACCGTGGTAGTAAATTGTGGTCGGAGGATGCTAAGAGGTTAATCTTTAAAATACCAAGTTCCAACTCCCTAAATATTTCATGAAAAGATGTTATGATCTAAAGTGATAGAAATGTCTTCGTCTCTATGATCGCAGCTATTATTGAGCCCGTATATGGATTTCCCTCAACGCAATCATTCTCGGCCTAAAATTTTGAATATTAGATTAAGAACCAAAAAAAAGAATTAACAAGTGAGTAATTGACATTAACACTGATTGAAACCCCAATTTTTTTCGCAACAATGCATAAAAGAATAATAAAAATACCAATTAACAATTCTGCAATCACCAGTCGTTAAATCATAAATAGTGTTTTCCAAGACAAGAGAAAGACCACACTTATGACGAATATGGTCAAGAGATCCAAGTTTCAATAATGGGGGGAAGTACAACTAATCAAAAAAAGTAATGTTTGGAGTAACATATCGACCGTAGATCGGCCGATGGTTACCTCTTACTGGTCTCTACTATCTTCCTATACACATACCACTTGGATTACTTGTCTCACAGCTGTTGTCTACAAACTGATTTGCGTTGATGTTTGTTGGTAGTCCGTTTGCATTGTTAAGGTCAATTACATTCTCAAGTACGTTATTTGCTGATATTGTATTCTGTTTGCTCTGTCCATCTAGAAATACTCCATTCTGACTTCCAACTACATTGTTCATTCCTATATTGGATTGTTGTGAGTTGACAAATGTTATTCCTGCTAGCAAGTTTCCATTCATAAGGTTTGAGTCTATAGCAGCACCTGTACTTGAGTGAGATGCTACACCTATACTATTACCTTGTATGATGTTTTGTTGTACTTGCGCATTTTCAGCTCCTGTCATAAATGTACCTATCTGGTTGTTAGATAGTATGACAGAATTAATCGCAAATCCAGTTGCTCCAGTAAGAAGTACTCCTGCTTGGAAGTTGCTTAGTGAACCAGGTCCATTTACTACTACATTATCAACATTTGGTACCATAATTCCAACTTTAGAGCTGTCCTGTCCAGGTCCTGTGATTGAGAATCCATTCATGTTAATTACTGTGTTTGGACCACCGACTATGATACCATCTCCACTACGCAGTTAAGATTTGAAGTTAGATTTACTACTCCGCTTACGACTTGTCCACATGCTGCGTTTGTTGATGATGATGCTGCCTCCTCCTTCTCCTGGAGTACCACCACTACCTGGTTGTTGTTGTTGTGCAGCTGCAGGTATTACTGTATCTATCGTCAGTGTGCTCAATGTGATTAGCGTGATCAATACTGATGCCGCTATCATGGATGATATACTACTACGTTTGCCTTCTAGTTCCATTTCTTAATCAACCAGAATCAAAGAATCTGTATTATATATATGGATGCATGCACAGTACTAAATCTATTATTGATTGCAATTGATTATAAATATTCATTCAAGTTATTGACGATAAGGCTTTACTAGTAAAATAATTTCTTCTACCTATTGATTATTCTAGTCTATTGTTCCATTCTTGTACCTTCATGAATAAGAGGGGAAGTTGTCAAATAAAATTAATCTTCCATGTCGTCAGTATATTAAACAGGCCAACCTGAAACAGGTACCTTAGTAGGAAATGGATTTTTTGTGTTAGAAGGGAATTGAGGTAAGAGCATTTATCTTTCGATGCACAATTTACCGTCTATACAAGGGGAGCTGCCTATGAAATTAGATAGTAAAAGGTGGTAAGCATTTGAAGTCCCACGCCACCAATTTCAAATGAGGATTCAGTAGGAATGATCAATCAAAAATTTTTTGTTTGGGCTAAGTCTTTCTAATATGTAGATCTGATAACTGAACGATAGCATTTTTTTCCTTCATCCCTCTGCGTGACAATTAATGTGAATTGAAAAAGTAAGATAGCCGACTATAGGGTCCAGGACAAGGAATGAACCTAGGTGCCCTCTTATTTGCAAGCATATGACATCAAAACTCCGTTCAAATAACAAGACGGATCAACTAAGAAACGCAATGAATATCCCAACGGTTAACAAATTTATTAATGATAGGTATTGGTCATCCATATGAACAAAATTGTTATTGTTGCTATTCTTGGTTTCCTCTTGACTTTATTACCGACCTCGCTAATGATCCTTGAAGATAATCGTCAAGGGCAGAAAGCATACGCGCATGACTTTTCAACTACAGGTG
This sequence comes from uncultured Nitrososphaerales archaeon, assembly GCA_963788755.1. Classification (GTDB taxonomy): domain Archaea; phylum Thermoproteota; class Nitrososphaeria; order Nitrososphaerales; family Nitrososphaeraceae; genus TH5896. The sequence continues at coordinate 24,914 of CAWBHQ010000007.1, read as the reverse complement.
AATCATCATTGGTTACATTAGTCGAACAAATAAAAGCTGAAACGCAACTTGTAATTACTAGCTTTCTATCTAATGAAAATTTCTCAGCCCATGAACATGCAATAAATGCTGCCGAGTTAATGAAGGATTTGGAAAGTAATTTGACGCAAACAAATCCTCCGTCATCAGATATTACACAAGTATATGATCAGGGGCAAAAGAATTCTACTACCCTTGCTTTAGTAGTCGCAAATATAGTAGATGATATATTAAGAAAATATGGAAGCGCTTTTGATGTAGGATATGACATGACCAATATGTCAAATATGATGAACATGGATATGATGATGACTATGCCGAATATGGATAATAGTTCTTCTCATTCTATGGGTATGATGAGAACTGCAAATGTTACTAATGATGATAGTATTATGTTAAACGGGCATACAAATACTTCAATGATTATGGATAGCGAATTAGTGTTAGTAAATATGGATGACTACGAGACAGCTAAAGTTCTTTCCAGTAATATCAAGGACCAATTTAGTACTCAATTACGTCCAAGATCACTTGTCAATGAGACCACCAACCTTGATAAATTGGAAAATAGCCTTGGAAAACTTGAGGATGCCGTGAATGTGAAGGCCCTCCCTGAGGCTATGATGGATATCGTACACGTTCAGATTCATCCAATGTTACAACAAATCTATGATTTAGAGCTACGACAAAATGTTATGCCAGAGAGTCAAGATTGAAGGTTTGGCAATTTACGACGATGCTGCAGAAAATTGCAGAACTTTTTTCTTATTGTTGATCCAAAATAAACTAAATATCGAAATACAATCCAGTTCTTAGCTATTATTATTGCTCTGACCAGTCTTGTACTATTATATCTATTGCTCCGTCATTTCGTGGTATACTGGGAAATGGAGAAAAGCCTCTAGAGCCTATATATCCACAATGATTATCTCCTGGCAGAATAACAAAAAAATCGAAACAATCAAGCTTGCTATTTCCGTCTACGTCTTGAATAGGGGGTATTTCGGAATTTACTTCTCGCTCAAAGTAATTTTTTGGTAGAGGCATACTATGGGATATTCCAAGTAATCCAAGTGCATCACGTTCTTCAACAGATCTATAGACATATTCCAGCATGTTATCCTCAGAATTGCGCAAGTTATAGAAGTCATCTACTAATTTATCAATAGCTTTTCCAAAGGTAGTATTTGCTGCAACTGAGCTTCTATCAATAGCTGCACCAAGCAGATGCACGGATGTTATATTCAAACCACTCTTTTCATCCCATTGTTGATTGCTGCTCAAGCTTGCTAGAGGTACTGTTGACTACCTCAGCGCCCAGAGAGTGGGCAATGATCCTGATATCTGTATCCTTGCATTTATTCTTGAAATCAAGAACAAATTGTGCAAGTTTGGGTCCATTCTTTTCTGCTATATCCTTTGCAGTTACCCAACCGTCCTTATTTATTGGGGTGTTAGAGTCCCAGCTGAAACCGATTAAAGGGATCGTATAGTTATTACTGATTAGGGACATAGACGTTCTATTAAATTGCTCATAGGCTACTTGTTCATCCGTCCAAGCACCATGAATGTAAATAGCAATTTCCTTTCCTGGAGGGCATGTGGACTTATTTGATATTTTACTGCTACTATTATTAACTAGATCACTACTACTATATGCGTAATCTGTTATGTTATGACCTTGAATTAGTTGTCCTACAGAATGATAATCAAAGTGTCCGCGTGTAGAGATAATGTCACTATCATGATATAACTTTGTTCCAGTTTCAGTCTCAGACGTATTTATCCTCTGTACAATACCATAGACAAGTGGTGGAACGGAGATGAACTGTAAAATATGAAAAACGATAAGAATCAACAATAATGAAGCTACCGCAGCAAAAGTTACTAATTTAGATATAGATTGTCCTTGGACGTAATTTATTGCTTGATTCTGTTTCAACTCATTCAATAAATGTCTATCTGCACGTCCATTTAAAGGTATGACAACTCTGCTTTATCACTCTCCAAGAAAAATTTCAGTGCGTGTCATTCACTCGTCTTATTGCATCGTGTCGACACGTCTCAGAACTAAAAAACAAAAAGGAATTATAACCGTCGCTACATTAGTGTAACGCATATGCAGATATGAATAAAACAAGTATCACGACAATTACCGTTATAGTGTTGATTCTTTTTTTGATAGTTGAGCCTAGTACTACTGGGTCGTATAGTAAAGATATGTTGACCAAATATAACTCAGTTCTGGCTACGACAGACAGTGAAGGGAGCACTGGAGAATCTCCCAGTCCAGCCTCTACCTCTTCTGTTTGGAGTAATGGTGCAAGTAGCCCAGTTCCAAAAATGGAATCTGCATACACCGCAATTGGCGACAAGATCTATATAATCGCTGGTTACGGCGAAACTGGAAAAAGAAATAAGAATAGTGTCGAGGTGTATGATACTAAAACTGATACATGGACGACCGCTGCACCTGTGCCAGTCAATCTAAATCACGCAACTGCGGCAGCTCTTGATGGTAAAATCTACCTTGTTGGAGGCTACTTGGACAATAAAATTCCATCAGACAAATTGTTCATATATGATCCTGCCACTGATGCATGGCAAGAAGGGAATCCGATGCCGACTGCTAGAGCTGCATTAACTGCTCAATTCATAGGAAATGTCTTATATGCTGTTGGCGGGACAGACGATAATAATCCATTGACAGTAAATGAGGCATATGATTCTGCTACAGCTACATGGACTAGTAAAGCGAACATGCCGACACCAAGACAACATATGGCATCTGGAGCCGTTGATGATATCTTGTATGTAATAGGTGGAAGGCCAAAGGGCAAATCATCTAATATAGATAATAACGAAGCATATGATCCAAAGACTGATACATGGACCTCAAAAGCACCAATGCCAACTGCAAGAGGTGGAATAGCTGCTGCAATCAGTACCCAATAGTGGAGAGATATATGTATTCGGAGGAGAAGCTCCAGAGGAGACTTTTGAAAATACTGAAATATACAATCCCAGGTACTGATACGTGGACGTCCGGTCCTTCAATGCCAATCGCAAGACACGGATTGGCCGCCGCCGATATAGGAGAAAAGATCTACGTAATAGGTGGGGGGCCTGAGCCAGATATTTCCTTTGCGAATGTAGTAGAAATTCTGAATGTGGGAACTAATGGTGTCAACACAGGAACCGCAGAAACGGCAGAAACCGCAGAAACACCAAGTTCACCATAGTCAATAACGGCAATTCTTACCCCTTTTTCTACACAAGTGCAAGTCTCGGATACCTCTGCAGGCATCAATCTACATCGATTGAATAAGCTGCAGATCGTCCTCTATCTCTGAAACATACTCAGGTAATGAAGAGCTTTCAGTAATTCTACAATTCTTAATGAGGCGACAATCCGCTAACTTAAGATAATGCTAATTATTGGAATGTAAGTTGGTGATAAAGTGTTTAGAACCTTCTAACCATATGGTTTAATGAAATAAAACTGATAATGGATCCTAATTCGCTATTCTTTATAGTAGTTGTCATTGCCCTTAAAAGTTCGAGAATAATCAGATTATATAAAAATTGAAAATAAATCTTAGCTGGCCTTATTCACGTAACAGAAAATTCGTCATTGATGAATTCGGGAAACTATCTGTACTAGAGTTCAAAATCAGTAGTCAAAAATTCACCCTACTCTCTTCATCTTTGAACCGCATTTAGGACATGCAATTTCTCTGTGCTCATTTCCACAAGACATACAATAGTATCTTACTGAAGTGTTACCATCCATAGATGAAGAAGGTGATCTAAATAGTGATTTAATGAAACCCCTAATATCTTTCACATTGCTATCATTCAAAATGCCAAGCTTTTTCAGCATTACCCTTGTCTTGTAAATATTGATTACAATGAATGCTATTATTAGCATTATAAGATCAAGAGGAAATTCAAATAAATATATAATTATAAAGCCTATAGCTATAAAAACTGCCAACCATTTCAGTTGATACAAAAAAAGCTCTCGGTTAGTTTTTGAGAAAAAGCTATTCATATCTCTGTAATATCATTCCTACTACGTATACTATCACATAAATAATATATGCTTATGCGCCATTCAGACATTCTAATCCGTGTTCGTATCGGTGGTTGCAACAGCTGCCTATCACTATCAAATAAACTGACTCGATCATAGACGGGTAGGTTGAACCAGTTATGAGAGAATTAATACTTGATTCCAAGAAATTACTTACGGACTTGATATATTTCGGAAAACCCTAGTTGACCATCCACTTCCGACGTATAAGCATATTGAATGAACCAAAAAAGAAAAACGATATTGGCGCTCCCTTCCTATTGGGACACATTTCCAGCATCCTGTACCATCTCCAAATCTTAAGTAAACCTTTACTATAAGAACTACGTATTTGATATCACTAATTACCTTGCTAAGAGGACTTGCGATCTCAAAGAATAGTTTTGTCATTCTGATAGCTATTGGTGCTACAGCAATCATTCTCTCTATACTTGCATTTCAATATTCTAATTCAATCTCTACCAAGGTTGTCGATATTGCTACACAAGAGGTAAGATCCAATGCCATAATTCAGGCTCATGATCTATCAGAAATACTCACAAATCGATTAGAATCCATAATTCCTATCCTGCAAACATTGGCTGATGCTCCAGCACTGCAAAATAATGAATACCAGAGGGCGCGTCTGATAATTGACTACAGGCAAGATTATACCAACAGTCTAACTGACTTCTACATGTGGCTTGATAAGGATGGCAAGATAGAGTGGATTAGCAATATTAATTCTACCGCATACCAGCAATACAAGGGCTTTGACTTGAGCTATCGGCCGTATTTCACAATGGCAAAGAAGAGTGGCATGGAATATTATAGGCAGCGTTATCGAATCAAATGATAAAGTTCCTCGATATTTCTTATCATACCCCATTTTGAGCAGAAGTGGAGGAGAGTATAGAGATTCTAATAGTACAGAGAAAGGAACATTTTTGGGTGTAGTAGTAGCCGGAATAAGGACTAGTGTATTAGGCGATCTCTTGAAAAGTCAGCTCCTTCCGCAATTTAACAGCACTATCGGATTACTTGACAAAAATGGATTGGTACTTTATGCAAATTCTCAATCATATATAGGCAAAAATATCTTTGGAGAGGAATTACAATCAGCGCTTTCAACATTACTCACTCCATGGTCACGCGACCAGTTAAATGAAGCTCTAAAAGCTTCGGTCAATAGTAACGATAGTAGTGGATCTATAGATGCAATTTCTAAGCAAGGCACAGTAAACACAATAGCTTTTTCGCCTGTACTACTAAATGGAGCGAATTTTTTGACCCTGTACGTAGCTGCTCCCCATAACCTTGCCGGTGATGTAGCTTCGGCAATTGGTGAGCAAAAGAATTTCAGCATTCTTATTATTATAATTATAGGATCGGTAGCGTCTGTAATTGCTTACATAATTCTAACCTGGAACAAAAGATTGCATGCCATCGTAAACAGTAGAACAAGAGAGCTTGACAAGGCAAACAAAGAGTTAGTATCAGCCTACGAACAATTAAAGATACACAATAGGACACAGAAGGAATTCATTGATGTCGCGGCCCATGAATTGAGAACACCACTGCAGCCAATAATTGGTATTATGAATATTATCCGTTCCAGAGTAACAGATTCTGAACAACAGAAGCTATTTGATATAGTGATAAGAAATGCCAAGAGATTGCAGAGGTTAGCAGAAGATGTCCTAGACGTTACAAGGATTGAGGGTCACACTTTGGACTTTAAAAAGGAAGTATTCGATATCAATGATGCTATTACATCCATACTACAAGAGTATAGAAATCAGATCGAACGAAACAACAATAAGGAGTATAACCAATTTCTAGAAATCTCATTTCAGCCAGAGAAAGTTGGTGTATTTGTTCAGGCAGATAAAGGAAGAATAACCCAGGTGATTAGTAATTTAATTGACAATGCAATGAAATTTGCGCCACAACAAAATGGAAAATTGGACATTGTTGTTTCGCGTAGTAATAGCGATAATAAAGGAGAATTTAATGGAAATGTTATAGTTAGCGTTAAGGACAATGGTACTGGTATAGACCCAGAAATAATGCCGAAATTATTTTCCAAGTTTGTTACTAAATCATTTTCTGGTACTGGATTAGGATTATATGTGTCAAAAAATATTATTGAAGCTCATGGTGGGAAGATATGGGCAGAAAATAATGACGATGGAAGTGGTGCTACATTTTACTTTAGCTTGCCAATTTCAGGCACGGCAGGTCTCATTAATATAAGCCCACAATAAGATGGGTAATAGTAATTTCATTTAAAAACCCCAGCTTTGTCTTTTAATCGTTTGAGAGAAAAAGAGTGCGCTCAGCTGAACTCATGACTGTATAAGAGATCTTACCAGCAAAAGTATATTTCTCTTTCTTTCCTTAATTCGGCGTACGGAATATGAGAGCCACTGATTGCCATAGGGAATGTATTCGCATACTCTAAATCCTTGTTTTACAAGGCTTGTCTTCATTTCGTCACTGATACCCTTTAATAATTGAAACTCAAATTTCCTCTTATTAGTACCGAATTTTCTTGAAAGTTCAATTGCTTCATTAATAAGTCGTGGATCATGGGTTGCAATTGCAAATATGGCATTACGTTTGCCATCACTATCAAATAGCATCTTCATCAGTTCTGAGAAATTGGAATTGATTTTGTCCATAGATCTAAATGCAATCTCATCGTTTTCAGTATATGCTCCTTTCACTAATCTAATACTTGCATTTTGTTCCAATAAGTGCAACAAATCGCTCGAGCTTCTTTTAAGATATGACTGTATAGCTACCCCGATTTCTTTATAGTCTCTGAGGAGCTTGAGGTAAATTGCTATGGTATCTTCTACAAATGGATATGATTCTATATCTAGCCACAAGAATTTATCCAAGCTTCTAGCCTTTTTAGCAATTTCTCTAAGATTGAATAGGCATGAATCAAAACCGATTCTCAATCCAACTTGTGTTGGTTTAATTGAAATGCATCCGTCAAGTGAATTACTTTTTAAAAGATTTAGTAACATAATATACTCATTTACCGTCTGCAGAATTAATCTCTCATCTGTAGTATCTTCGCCAAGAAAATTCAGAATTGCGGATATCCCTTTGCCATTAGAAATTTTCGCCGAGAATAAGGCATCTTTATGTGTATTCCCTGAGACCCAATTTCTGGCAATCTTAAACAAAAATCTTTCCAGTGCAAAACTACGCGAATTTGGTGACTGAAGAGAGGCTTCCTTAGTATACCAGTTGTTGTTGGCTTTAGTCACTTTCACACATATTATTATAGGTCAATCTTACTATTAATACTTGATTTATAAAGAGTCTTATCAATAAATCAACTGAAATCCTGTTTCTCCATATTTGTTGATACCTTAGAATATTACCACTTACGGAATGGCGTTTAACCAATTTCTAAATAGAAGGATTAGATTTTTAAAAATTACACTCGTCCCATTAATTCAAAATCAGCTGTGACATAAATTAATCAGCTATGACATAAATCAAATGTACTTAGGCATTCTTCACAGAAGTATTTTTCGCGGGAGGTACGAATGATCTGAACATTTTTGCTTGTGCGAAAGCAGCTGTTGCATCGTAATACAAAATCATTCGTAGAAGGGTCCCACTCTTCCATATACCAAACTATCAGACTGTCTTCAATATATTTTTAATCATGTGAAACTATGATTAAAAAAAAGCAAGTTCAGAACCAACACCGCCAGCTAGTTGTGCATATTCTTTGGATAGAATCTTAGCAAAGTGGTAAATACGGATAGAAGACTAATATATAGAATTTGAAATACAAAGGCAAGAATAGCACGTAAAGGCATCTCAAAGCAACTTACTTGTTTTCATCATCATCTTCTTCTTGTTGGGGTTTTATGTTCCTAAAGCTAAAGTATAGAAAGATGTCGTAAATCACCTTCAAAACTCCTCCAATTAGAAAAGGAACAAAAAATAATGAAAGGGATTGTATTATATATCCGGCTAATGATGGCGATAACGCTTGAGATATATTTCTCGAAATGTTAGTTATTCCAGTTGCAGCCGTTCTTTCTTCATCTTTGACTACTGATACTATGTAAGATTGTCTTGTAGGCACGTCCATTTGTGAGAGAGCCATTCTAATAAGATACAGGATTGCAGCTATAGGTAGTGTGGGGGCAAATGCTACCACAATAATAAGAATGTTAGCTGGTAAATGTGTAAAAACCATTGTATTGATTAAACCGATTCTATCGGCAATCCTTGCTGCAGCCATAAATGAGAAAGCAGTTACCACTCCCGAAATAGATAGAATGTATGATATTGTAGAAAGATCTGCTCCAAACCTTGCATAGAACCATAGTGAAACTATGCTCTGGATCACAAAGCCTCCAGCGAATGAATCAATGGCGAACAGTGCAGACAATTTAGTAACGATTTGTTTTGATTTAGGAGATAATATTGAAGAGAATAAGAACGATACTTTGAAAGTTCTGCCTAGATGCTTTCCCTGCTTGTTGCTTTGAGGAAGTTTTTGACCCTCGTCATTATTATTACTATTGCCATCATTACCATCATCATTATTGAATTTCTCATATTTGTAGCCAGTTCCTTTGATTGGTGATCTTTTGTCCGTTGAAGTAACTTCTATATCCTTTGAAAGGCGTAGATAAATTAGAATGGATGCTATACCTAGTAGGCCATAGATGAGAAAGAGTATTTTCATCGATTCTGCAAGTGATAGCCCATGGACATATTGCTGAACTACAGTCGGCAGCCCTGACAGCAGGATCCCTGCAGACATTGAAAGAGTTCCAGCCAAATTGTAAATGGCGAAGAGCATATTTCTCTTCTTTATCTCCTTGATCGTTCGTGGCAATATTGCTTGCTCTATCGAAAGAAATGCGCTAGTCTCGGAGCCTGTTACGTTGATTGTTCCAATAAATGCAGCGACTATCAAAGCTATGTAATTATCAGTTGCAAAAAATATGATACCAGAGGAGAACATCAATAAAGAATATATGATGAGAAGATTCCTACGTCCCAATCTGTCCGCGTAATAAGACGCTATCACATTGAACAATATACCATTTAACAAACTGGTTGAAAGAATGAGTCCTACCTGAACCCCGTTGAAACCGATTAAAGCAAGATAAATTGACAGAATAACGCTAAGAAAACCATAACCAAAGGTCCTGATTATTCTAGCAGCTAGAATTAACCTGCCGTCATCTGAAAGCCATGTCAGTATTCGTAAATTCATACCAGATCAGGACCGTAGATAATGATGCATAGACTAAAACAAATAAGCTTTGAATATGTATAATAACTTATACAAACCTAAAGTATGGCATAACACCTAAGGAAGCAGAGGATAAGATAAAAAGTTCGTAGTGAAAGAGATAGTGGCATGTAGAACAAATAGAAGTAGCAACAGGATGATTGCTTAGCGGCCAATGAAATCACTTAATATTAGCTGGATTAATCCTAAACACCTCAAATGATAGCCCCAATAAATGATATTTCACAAGAGTTGTACCAGAGGAAGCTGAGCTTTATTTTTTCTTCAGATTATACCCCTTCTCCGCAGATACTGCAGAAGGAGACATATCTGCAAATGCCAAAAAGGTGAATATGATAAAGATCCCGAAATCGGAATTCACTATCTATTCCCATTGAGACCATTCATGACGATAGTTTTCAACTACCATATACCCAAGGGATCAAAACAACGCTTAAAATTGTAAAATAATATTTGCACAGAACTTATACAAACCGAAACACCAATCGTGTATTACGTTATTTTATTTTCTCACATTCCCATGACACGACATAACCTGTTTTTCTGGAACATGATACTGAATATCAATGGGCTAGGGATAATCAATTTGATTGGGTTTTGGTTGCATTAGTATGGGATCCGTATCAAACTGCACAATCTATAATTTGGAAGAAGAGAAAGGGGGGAGGGGATCTATTTGACTGCTTGTTCTATTTTATCTAACGCCTCTTCAGTTGTTTTCATAAAATTGTCCTTTGCGAAACCTCTTGCGAAAACTGGGATGTTATTCGTTTCCAAATCCAAATTATATCAACCCTTGTCGCATTAGTGTCAGAGATGAAGTTCAATGTGAGCAATCAGGTGCCGATCACAGGCCCTTCAGTGATGTTTGTTTGTATTAGCTTTTAGTCCGGATCTACGTTACAAATTGGCGAATTTTTGTATCTTCGGGACCAATTCCAATTGTAACCTCTCTATCAACCAGGTTATCTGTCTTATTGATATTATTGATCTCTCCAATCATTGGCAAATATTTTGTCGCTTCATCAACATTAGAAACAATATTCCATTTGATCTATAGGCGCAGATATTTCACGGGTGACCTTAACTTGTCCTGTAGGTAAAGATGAGGATATACTGTGTGCTGAAACTTGTGGTGCTACATTACTGTTAGTAAGGATCATTGAAGTCGCCGTAAACACCGATACTATTGTCAATACAACCGTAAAAATTGGTCTAGCCATTAAAGTGTTACCATGATCCAATACCTCTATCCTTATTACTATTAGATCCAAATGATGTCCAGGGTGCAGATCCAAGGGGCAGACTATTCCATTAACCTCCAAAGAAACTATGGTGTCCCTTCCAATGTCCAAATTCTGCGTGCCTTGATTGACCGAATGACTCCCATGAAATACCTTCAGACGTGCTTAAGACTTGCCCATTCCCTGCATCAATAATTACTTTGTGTATTGTTTTATCGTACGGATTTGCGACCAAATATGTGTAAGCAAGGTATCCCTGTGTTACCCCTAAATGACCTCCTAATAGTGTCCCATTTGTGATTCGTTGCTGTGCTGTTTCAGCAGCAGCAATAAATGGTATCTTCGTATTCTCGTTAAGGAAATTTACTACGTTGTCTGCAATGCTTACCGATCCATTTATTGTAGGAACTGCATTATCTTGGCTCCATATTGTTTCTTTTGTTTCAATCTGTTGGGGTTGTACTTGTTGGTACTTGTTGTTGTGCCATTGTTGATACCAATGGTGAAACTATGAAGATAGCTGATAACAATACTCCAACTCCCAAGATAATAGCGATCAGCATTTTCTTGTTAACAATTTTTTTGTAGGTCTCCATAGGAGAAAAATCTAGAAAGTCTATTAAAGCCATTGTTCACCAAAGATACGTAACTTTGTTACCTCATGCTTCGTTGTCGTCTATGATTTGCCATAGATTCTAATGTATTGTAGTAATATACCTGTAAAGTGGACGTAGGAACTAAGACGAATGAATAAGCGTATTGCGATCCGAATTATTTTTACGGAAATGGAGTAAAGTTATCGCTAGATTCAACTTTTCCCTCCGCTTGTCCAGTCTGCTATTGCAACACTATTCTCATCCCCCTGTGCTTGAGAACCTACGTTGGAGCACAAGACATTTAGTGGAAACCAGTAGTTACCGCAATCATTTGTCTGTGATACAGTTTGACTTTTTTCGTAACTACTAGCAAATGCGATACCCGTGCCCATGATTGATGCTGCAATTATAGAGATGAAGACTACAACAGTGATTGGAAATCCGTAGTTCATATTTCTATAATATATCTAGCATTTTGAGTTTATGTCATTTAAGAAAAAACAATAGGATACACAAATCGTATATCTATTATATCAAAAATTATAAAAAAATCTTCACTACCACAAATCTTGTCTTGTAATGATAATGTCTTTTCCAAGACTACATTAGATATAAAATTTTGAAATAAAAAAAGTGATATACTTAGATCGTGGCGATTTCTATCATTGTACTCCTATGATATTTATCGCGTTTCCGTCTCCCTGTAGTTGCGATAGTAGATTTTGACAGAAAACATTCAACGGCAGTTCACCATTACCACAGTCATTTGCCTGGGAGACTGCTTGGCTCTTCTCATATTTCTTCTTCCCAGCGAATGCGCTATCTGTTGTAGAAAGTATTGTTGCGCCGATCAACATAACTGTCACTACAGCTATTATAAGGAGATGAATATTGTTCATATTTCTGATAATTTGTAACCACTTTCTTGTTTTTCTATTTTAAGAAAAAACGAGCACTAAATTAAATCTGATTTATTTTCTACGAAAAATAATGAATACCGTAAGTAACTAGAAAAATATCAGAAAATGTTCGTGAAAGATCGATAACGGGAGTGCCTGTACTGCTCGCTAGCCGTTGCGGCTTTATCAAAAAGACATGTAGCCAGCTGGTGCTGATATACTAGTGACTCATCGTCGTTCCAATGCTTTGCGATCCCAGTTAGCATTTGTCGCAGCTGCTTCGTAGGTGCTTTGTAGGAAATTCAGCAGTGTCTCATCAGGTGAATTTGCCATTCTGACCACATCGTACGGCAGCAGGAATTCGCCCATCCCAGCATGATAGAAAGCTTCATGTGATTGGATTGAATAGTCCTTAAAACCAGGAGGTTCTGGATAAGCATAGGCATAGAAAACTGGTTCACTGATAGGGCCACCACCAGGCCAGAATCCGCAACTACTTACTTCATGTGAATACGCTTCTGCCTGCACAAACTGCGCAACGTTGGGCGCTCCCGGATGAGCAGGTGCTGGGCGACCTGAAAAACGGGTCACTGCCAGATCGAATGCTCCCCAGAAAAAATGAACTGGGCTCACCTTACCGGTAAACCTGCAACGAAACTCCGTAAACACCCTACTAGTCTGATAAAATTCGCCAGAACCTCTGTGCATAATCTGGATCATAAGCTGCATGTTCACGATCCTTTTCGAAGGGGATTCGAGTGGGCACTTCAACTGGCGTGGTCCAAATTGTTATAGGCATCTCAAGTGACGCTAAGGATGCCATCGTATCTTGATAAAATTCAGCGACTGTGCGCGGTTTTAGAGCAACAGTCTTCGTATGTCCTTCTGCAGTTTCAATAACTAGGAGATGCGCGATGAAATCGAAGCTCATCTGTAATAGTCGGCCGTGATATGACATAGCAGATGTGGTAAGTCCACGGGATGTCACATATAGAGCAGAATTCCACCAGTGATTCTCAAGATGCGTGAGTGCTAATCTAATCTTTCCCACGATCTGAGTCCACATATGAAGTGTCTCATAAGTGTCCTTCCACTCAGCTAACGGTAATTCTGGCCATAAAATAGTCGTAGTCATTGGACTAATTCCTTGGTCATTATTAATATTACCAAGACATCACGCACGCGAGGACAATGATTATCTACCCAGTAAACTTTCCCAATAATTTGAATGAATATGATCCAACTCTCACTGAAGAGCTTTGGGTCAAGTTCAGACTGTTGGAGTTCAGAAATATGCATCATATGATCATATTATAGTATCAGGTATCTAAGATTTTGTTTTTTATTTAATAATTCCAAATTTAGTTATTAGCTGTAAATATAGCGATCTCTTCACTAGCTAACCTGTCCATCATTACATTTTCCAAAAATTAGATGATTTGCATCATTTGCACATATTCACCACTTATAAGGGTAGCATTATTCCTGGCTACCTAATTGATGAAATCCCGACCATGTATATACACTAAGAAATGTCACGGAATGGTTTCTTCACTATATATGATTTTATGCTTTTCATATGTTTTGCGAGCGAGCAAACAAATCAAATATGGTATTTGTACCTGAAACTAAATTTTTACACTGGTTAATTGCTAAGCATATACTTTCTTGGTCCTTTTAACCGCTTTATTCGAAAACCAAAATGATGAAAGGTTCACCATCATCAGATTTCCACCTCAATATTCCACGGTCATCTAATAGAGCCAATCATACAATGGCAGCCAAAAGTAAAAAGCATTAAATTATTCTTAAACTCGCCTTAAATTACCTCAGCCTAATTGTAATACGTTACGAAAGTGTGAAGCACTTGGCTGTTACCTTTTTGATAGCCTAGGTCCGAATCTCTTCATCAATTCTCGAACGCCAATCATAGCCAGTGGCAATAAAATCGCTGCTATTGTCCTTGTAGTATTCGGATTCACCATTTACAATATTATTATTTGTTTCCCTCCTTATTATTTTCTATGGTTTTACATGCAATTCAGCTTAGTTATACTATGAAGTTGAGAAATAAAAACTCGCATTCAGAGGTCTCAGCTGTCGAAGTTAAGCCTTATTTCTTCAAAATTTGAATTGATTACTTCTTTTTTGATGCTGCGACTGGTGTAATTCTCGTTTGTAATTAGGAAAAAATACATACTGTAGATCGTCGTCCAATTACTATTATAATACTCTGAAGACCCGAATCGGTATTCGGCAACTGGGCATACTCAAAGGGGGACTTAAGGATCTTATTGCAGAATTCCATGGATTACTATCGCCAAAAGTCTTATCGAGTCTTAATTTATGGGGCTAGTATTTGACCCGCTATACCTATGGGAATACCTTCTTACTACTTTGTAGTATCTATTAGCTTATTAGGCATGTAATGTGATAGGTCTATCTTGTCTTCTCCGGGTATATGTGCTATTTCAAATCGTTCTTTGTCTTTAAGAAGACTAAATGTGGCATCAATACCCAATTTTGTGGTCAATAAGTTAACCTGATCACTAGAAGGATCCAAACTAGAACCCTTTGCATTAGGAATTATTAATAGTCCTTTGTCTGCTTGACATCGTGTAGATATAGCATATTCGACTGCGACTGCATCAGTTGGATCGATATCATCATCAACTACTATAGCTATCTTTAATGATGGATGATTTGCGAACGCTGCCAAAAGTGCATTCTTGGATTCGCCTTCTAGCCGTTTACGAATTTGTATTACTGCGGTTAACCAATTGCTGCCTCCGTCTGATAAGTGAACTGTATTAGTAGAAGCGACAACATTCTTTACTCCTTCATATAATTTTGCTTCCACTGGAAGTCCCATTAATAATCGATGCTCAGAAAATCCTGGTAGAATATCTTGAAAGAGAGCATTATTTCTAAATTTAATCCTGTCAAGTTCGAATACTGGTTGTTGTCGCTTTATGTCATATGTTTTGAGCATCTCGACCATCCATTCCTCTGCTGTTTTGTCTTGAAGAATTCTGCCCTCGAGAATAATTTCGGAGAAGGTGGGAACATATAGACCTGAATAGTCACTTTTACTTAAGGAAAGCTCTCCTTTAAGCAGGGAATTCGCTAAGATCATTTCATCAAAACCGTATGCTGCCTGATATGCAGAAGCAATACTAATCGCAGGATGAACACCTACTACAATCGTAACTTTTAAGTCCTCTCCATGTTCCTTGGCAAAGGAGTAGCATTTATGAAGATGACGCCCCTCCACCATTCTAATTACCATATGAGTACGATCCAGTCTGAGAAAACGATGAATTGACGAATTTTGATTTTCTTTTTCTTGATCTTTCGCGTAGACTATTGAAGATGTAATATAGTGACCTGCATCTTTTTCAAAATGCATTACAATGGGTAGGTCATACAAATCCGTTGAAGAATTATCACGAAATGGAGGCTCGTCTTCAATTATTTTTTTAGAAGAAGTATTTGACATTGATTTTAGAATATGAGAATGAAATAATCCGGGCTCATCGGTTCCAAGAGCTAGTGAAAACCTCCTTCTAGTGCCCAAGATATTAGTTACGACGCGTATTTTACTTCCTTCTACATGTTCAAACAATACGGCTTGTTTTCGATCAAGCTTATGTGAAATAGCAGCCAGCTCAAACTTTGGACTAACTTGTTTATTGATTTTAAGAAGGTCACCATGCTGCTCTAGCAAGTATAGAAATCCATGAAGGTCCGATTTGTTGTATATAGGAGTATTAGATTCGCTGATCCTATTTGACATGTTTTTATATTCTAATGTCATCTTTGGTTAATATAAAGTCTGGATAAGAAACAATCTTTGAAAAATAACGTTATAAAAATAGGATGCCGACGGGTATTAATAGACTGAATCTAGCCGAGAATATAGTCGTCTGCCTCAGATCAGTTTCTATTTTCATATAATGAAGTTTCTGTCTATAAGGCCTTATGGTTAAATTCTTAATTAGCTGAGATAGTAGAGCGAATGAATGTGTACATAATGGGACATTAATTGATCCAATATATCATAGTTTTACGGCTATGTGTTAGAAAAGCTTAAAAAGATAGCCATATTTTAGACCATAAATCACTCAGGGTGGTAGTAGGTCATGTCAATTATCATCACTCTTATCTTGACCTACTAAAATCGAGTCTATCATGCCTAGGCCGTTGCTCTTCTGATGTCCTCACTTATGCTACATACTTGATAGCACTTCATTATGTTCCTTTCTTGATGCTCTAAATTGATAGCCCATCCTCTGGATTTATCATTATGATTGCATAAGTTGCATTTCTCTTGGCTGTAGGATATTTTCTAAAGAAGGCTTCCGTATACTGCTTATGACTTGGGTTCTCGCAGTTCAAAGTTAGGCCATATCAGCATAAGATCCTAAAAACTATTGTTAGAATGTATTTGCAAAAAGTTAAGTGTCTTTCAGATCTATGATATTGAAGCTACTTTTATAATCTTTAATGATCGCGAATGCCGTGATACTATTGCAGCAAACAAAGCAAACAAGCACCATCGTCCAACCATGTCCAGGGGTCATACATTCCAGTGCTTTCAGCGGCCCCTAGACATTACTCGAACCTATTTTAATTATGGCATCTATATGGGATATCATTTGGCATCCAGTCATAATTCTGTGGTCTGCCATTAATGACGAAAACGGCGATGATGAAGATGAGAATGAAAATAATGATGAATCAGACTCGTATGAAAACGGTGGTTACCATGTTGATAACTATGTGAATATCAGGTCTGAAGATGAGCAAGACATCACTTATAGCTCGAGCGATGATTTTCCTTGAAGATTATCTAAATCTGATCAAGAATTGCTTGAATTAATTGAGAAACCTTTCCACTATTCAGGCAATTGGTCATTCTAAAACTATTGAGATGCTTGATAAAAGATCAACAGACAAACTTCACATCACATGCTTCATTGCTCTGAGATGTTTTGATTATCCCATTTCATAACACGGTCTATAAAAGTTGATCATACTGCTGCAAAATATAGTATAAATAATTCAAATTATAGGAGAAGTATGAAAAACTTTCTGGTCTATGCGATCTCGCCCGAGCCTCATCAGAAGACGCTTATATGATGTAAGCGCTACTACCACCCTGCCTTAACACAAATAGTTTCAAAGTGTCCAAATTCTGATATTATTATAGTATTATCTCCATACTCTTGATAAGTGATGACATTGTTATAGTATCAGAAAAAACATGGGTAAATGGAAATGCCTGTGGTGTTCTAAAGTGTTGGAAGGGGAATCCTTTATGGACCTTGTTGAGGCCTCCATGAGGGAGGAAGGCGGACAACATGTGCACGGCTGGGAGAACATTACTTTGGTCGAGGAAAAGCCAGTTTCCGTATTGGAAAACAAGCTCTTATCGGTTTAGTCTTCCCTATTTTATTATGTTTTATGTCCTTAGGGTCATGATTTCACTATTTTATTTCTGATAGTCAGGGATCCTGTTATCTTTTCATGATGAACTTCAAATCCATGTTGAAAATATTGACGACAGATTTTGAACGACCCAACGCATCATGAATGCAGTAATTATTGTATTTTTCAGCACTATTGAGACCAGTTATTTGAACTATCCAAGTTGCTATTATTTCATCGTAAGTTAGCACAGAATCAGTTAATCATATTAATTTTGGCATAGCCTTTTGGGCTATTTCATAGCCCAAATATTTGATATGTGTAGCATAGGGACACCCCAGCGACTTAAGCATAGGCTCTTACAGCTAATGCCGTCAACGCATATGTTAATCGAATAGTAGTACACCGTCAGGCGTGGAACAATTGTTAGTTCAGTAGATTAGAATCACTAACAATATACACAACATCCTCTGACATGTGTCCATGTCTCCGTTATTTGCAAGGCCCAGGGAGTTTGCAAAGATATACTCTTAACCACGAAGTATCTAGTTTCTTCCATGAATTGCCCGAGTCAATTGAGCAACCACAACAAAGAGATGACAAGTGACGAGATACAGCCATGAGAGGATTTCACAAATATTTTATAACACAATGGTCTAAAGTTCGGCCCCCCTATTCAGAGAACAGCATGCCATTGAAGGTGAATTTGATTCGAATGGGGAACTTTACTCATCATTCTTGGGAATGGAAATGAACGGATCTCATTTTCTGTTCATCAAACTTCTCTAATTTTAATGACAAGGTTTTCGCTCCTTCAAACTGAACTCAATTTGATTTTGGTATGATCCTGCCATTAGAAATGACTGCATCAATCCTCTTAGTATTCTTTATATCTTCAATAGGATTTGCTGACAGAATTAAAATTTCTGCTTGCTTGCCAGATTCTATAGTGCCTGTCTGATTCATCACATCAAGAGCCTCTGCTCCATTCTTGGTAGCGATCTTAATAACATCTGACGTATTGATACCAGCCTCAACTAACAATTCTAGCTCATGATGCAGACTTTCCCCTGGAACAAGTTCAAAATTCGGTATATCTGTCCCTGACAGAATTTTTACACCTCGCTCATGCATCATCTTTGTTAGTTGCAAGATCTTATTCCAGCGCTGTTCATTTTGAGGATCGGCAAAACCTTGTCTAACAAAAATTGCTTCATATACATTCAAGGTAGGATCTACTGGTATCTGGTTCTGGACTAAACTTTCTATCATATTTCTAATCTCAATACTATTTAGATCTACCAGATCAAGCCATAACGAATGATCAAATGGACCTCCACCAGTACTATTAAAGATTCTTTGCTCATCTTCTGGTAATAAGAAAGGGGATACGGGGACTCCATGAGTTAAGAAATCAATTCCAAGATTTGCAGCATCAGTCCAAGATGTAAGATAAAGGTGTCCAATAACTTTTATTCCTTGGCTATGAGCTTCATCTACTGCTTCTTTTACTAGGTCTGGGTTCAATCCAACATATACCTTGATGTAATCTACACCTGCTGCTGCCTGATTACGAACTTCCTCTCTGACCTCCTCTTTAGTAGTAACTTGTTTTTCTACAAATGGTACAGGAAATTCAGGCGTATTTACGAGTCTACCAGCTGTAAAAAATTTAGGACCAAGTAGATTTCCATTAAGGATTTCTTCTCGCAGGTGTACTGTTTCATTAGTAGGTCCCCCAGGATTTCTAACCGTGGTAACTCCATAATTTAAAAGCATTTCAAGTATATTTTCGGACGTAACCTGATCATAGGAGTTCTTTCGAACTCCCGCTACGTGAGCATGCATGTCGAAAAGCCCTGGAATAATGTATTTTCCAGTTAGGTTAAGGATTCTATTTGGAATTTGTGTTCCAATGTCATCTATTCTTAATGATGATGAATTAGCACAAAAATTAGTTTGATTAGTTATTGCAATTATTTTTTTATTGTCGTCAATAACTATTACCGAATCGGCTCTTGGGGACCCACCATTTCCATCAATCAATGTAGCCCCATTCAATACCAGTATTTCATTTTCATTTTCCGTATTTACTAATGACTTGTTATCTAAGTCATTTAAATTCACAGCCCGGATATCAGTAGCGCTAGTTATCTCTAGCAACAAAAGTATACATAATGAAAGCATGCATAATGAAGGCGAACCAATGAAAATTGTGTTCATATTCTTATTCGTTCCCAGCGAAATCTTCCGAATTATCAACTTATTCATAAATGATATGGGATAAAATCAAGGTAGCTAATTATAGAATTGGCATTCAAAAAATCTAAACAGCAATAATAATGTAGTTTTTGCCATTTAAGCCCAGTACTAAACATATATGTTTGAATTGAGTCGTTAAGCCTTACCAAAATCCCATGTAGAGAAGAACTTTGGAGTGATTTCAAATGCGGTCTCAATTCCATTCCTTGCATTATCGATAAGCATTTTGGCTATTGGATGTTCAAGTGTGCCTAGATATTTCATATTTATTCTCTCTACTAGCAACATGATTTCCTTTTAACTTCTAGTATTATTGCCTCGCTTTTACCTTTGACACCTTTGTACGGAAGGTTCTCATCGTCGATAGAAAAGTAGACATTCGGCTTCCTACGAATATTCTGGGCTTTCTTTGAGGCTTTAGGGGTCATAATGAAGAGCTTCTTCTTGTGTTTGTCATATTCGAACCAGATAGGTTGAATATTAGGATCTCCCATTTCATCAAGGGTAGCTAACTGGAGATTCAACTTGCTTTCAAGAAACCTATCAACTTCTTCCTCAGTCATTGTGTAGGCACTACCCATGGCCCCCGTAATTTTCATCATCCACCAAATGATATGCAGATTACATTATAAAGATTAGGAATAATCTAATTTGCCAAGAAAATAGGTTTATTGAGGCAATGACGATTCGGGAATGGAGATGGAGAAGTTCTTGTTGATATTAGTAATGATACGAGTGATGGGATCATCATCATCATCAAAACTGTAATCGCAGCGTTACTTCAGCTCCCTGTACAGCTACACAGAACAACCTTAGAATAATCATTGTATTTGGATCGATATTTTGATACGATTTCTCAACTGAGTACTCCAAGAAAAGTCCTTGTGAATCTTCTCTTGGCTATGTGAAAAGCTTTCATACCCCTAGGCGTAAGGCTATACGTGATGGTTTTGCCTACCTTCTCTTCCTCATGCAAAAAACCAGCATACTTAAGACTCTTAAGAGCAGGATAGATCGTTCCCGGACTGGGCTTGTCGCCTCTTCGTTTTGCCAGCTCATCTGCTATTTCCTGACCATGCATTGGCTTCTTAGATAGTAAAAAAAGGATCAAAAATCCTAACATACCTCTCATATCACAACATTCTTCGTCCCCATATCTGGGCATGCTTATTTATATAGGATATCCGATATATATAAATACACCTTATTGTATATATCGTATAGCCAATATGACATATGGAAGCTGTGGTTGTGGTAGCAGTGGTAGAGACTTTGGAAAGGTAAGAAGCTTTTTAACTAGAGAGGAAAAGGTTTCAATGCTAAAAGAGTACAAAAGACGACCTGGAAAGAGAAGTTCAGGGTGTAACTGAAAGAATTAAAGAATTAGAAAATAAGTAAGCGATCGCCTTTCCTTCCATATTTTTTTTGTTTCGATGTATCTTCTTTACTCGTAAAACTATAAGCCTCCCGCGCGTTTAATCTCCATATCTTCTGTTACAAAGTTATAGGCTTCGGTCCTTAGGATGTTTTTTATGAATAGCTGGTAATATTAGCTTGATTTGGTTTGAGCTCTTGTATTGCATGCAAGAAAAAGTCAGCAGAGATATTTCAGTTCAATGAGGAATTCTGCTGCAGATGTTGGCAGGATAGAACAGAAACTTCGATCTAGCTGTTTTCTTGATCGGGGTAATTTGATTCGATATCATTCCTCGTAAGGTATGCTTGCATGTTTCCTGATATCTGATCCTCTGCGACTTTAATATATTGAGGATCAATCTCCGTACCGATATAGTCAATCCCAAGTCGAAGACAGGCCAATGCCGTACTTCCTATTCCCATAAATGGGTCATAAATGAGCATATTCCTTCTAATGCCATGTAACTTTATACAACGTTCAGGCAGTTTAATAGGGAAGACGGCTGGATGGGGTCTCTCTTTCCGTATCGTTGGATAAGGTATAAACCATACGTTACCTCTGTCCCGTTTGTCTTGTGTTGCAGATTTCCATCTTCCTATGTTACTCTTATCTTGATAATTCACTCCTACGCTAAGCTTACTTAATTTCACATTTCCAGTTTTACTAAAATGAAAGATGTATTCTTGTAGATCGCTGAGATATCGATCACTAATTATAGGCTTAAAGTGGCCTATTGAAATTGTTTTATTTTCATACAGCTCATTATTCTTACCAATATCTTCTCGGTCAAAAGATATGGATTTAACCCAATGGATTATATTCTGTAATATATAACCAAAATCTAGAAATTGATTAGCAACATGGAACGGAAGAGTCGGATCAACTGGTCTGCCAGCTATATTCAGAAAAAACGAGCCATCGTCTTTCAAAACGGACGTACTTGCCTGAGCAACCAATCCTAACCATGACAGGTAGTCGTTTCTCTCTTTGTTATCTCTGTAAACCCCATATTCCTTGTTTATATTATAGGGAGGAGAGGTTACAATGGCGTCTACAAAAAGCCTCTCATTCCTCATTTTGGTCATGAAGGTAAGGCAATCTTCATGATAAATTTGATTCTTCTTTATAGTCAGTCCATTCAACCAATAAAGATTCTTTTTTATATTCTTTGTTCTACGCATTCCATTAGGATTGAAAATACTGTCTGCTAAATTTAAAGCATGATAAGAGACCTACTTGTTATCATATTGTGCTTTCTGCATATAGTTATTTTCTTGGAAAGTGAAATAAGAACATAAACTAATCGAAATTAGAATACAAACAATTGAAATAGTATCGTAGTACTTTGTCAGGAACACACTTCATCATCACACCCAACTGAGTTCGTCATAGAGTTCATTTATGAAACTGTCCACCATCGCCTCCTATGTATGCATTTGCAATCATATTTTTTGATTATTGTTTTCCTTCATACGCTTGTTTTAGGATATTTATGTCGAGCTTATGCATTTGAAGCATTACCTTCATGACCCTTTCTGATTTCTCAGTGTCCTTGTCTTTTAGCATCTCGATCAAAACTAGTGGAACAATTTGCCATGAGACCCCGTATTTGTCTTTGAGCCAACCACACTGCTGTGCTTTTTCATCGCCACCATCGGAAAGTTTCTCCCAATAATAGTCCACTTCTTCTTGAGTCTCGCAATGAACCTGGAATGAGATGGCTTCGTTGAACTTAAATATCGGGCCGCCATTAAGAACCACAAATTTTTGCCCTTCAATTTCGAAATCGACGGTCAACACCGATCCCTCTTTCCTCCCATGAATCTCGTATCCTTCCTTTCCATAGTGAGTAACGTCTCCAATCTTTGAATTTTTGAAAATGGAGGCATAAAATTTCGCTGCCTCCTCACCCTTATCATCGAACCACAAACATGGAATTATTTTCTGCATATCAACAATAATAGATAAAATATAGTTTATAAGTATACAAGGGATCAAAAGTATAGTGATTAACGGTTTGTGGCCGCAATGCTTCTAAATATAAATTAGAATAAATATGGAGTGTAAGAAATTGAGCTCAGATCATAATATGCCAATTTCTAAGGCATTAGCGACACATTTATGTTTAATTAATGGTCTCACCCACAAAGTAACTAACAATAAATGACAACGGATACAAATCCATAATGTTAGTGATTCAGAAGATCAGGGGACCAAAAGTAATGAGATGCACGGGTTAGTAAAAAATGACAAGGCAAATAAACGAGATTCAACGCAAAGAAGATGGGTTATATATCGGATTTTACCAGCTGGCTATCAATAAATCTAACATGTTCCTGAGTCCAGAGGATAGACAAAAGAGATTAGATGAATTCCAAAAGAGCTATGACGAGAATATCGTTGACGAAGGACTTAGGAAATAGAAAAAGAGGATTATAGAGACTTTATTAGAGTACTTTGATACGGAGCAGATAATAGCTGATGAATGTCTTATAAAAGGAGACGAATCGAGGGCGGCTGTGTATTCTCATATGGCAAGAGTAATACATGCTGCCTTAAAGGAACTTGAAGAACTAGAAGAATAAGAGATTAGAGTGAGATATATACTAATTACCAATTGCTGCAGATAGTCTCATCAGCAATCAAAATAGTAACTAGTTCCATTCTATTTCATTCTTTACTTCTCGTTCCCATGGCATACCTTGTTTTTCTAACCCGTAGAACATGATATCTGCAGGTCCAGGGTAACCAGGTAAGTTTGGGTGTCTAGTTACGATGTGACGCTCATACTCATCTGTCGAGTCGAAACTGTTTGTGGCGCAATAATAACATTTATTTGGAAAAACCATTTCAGTTGTATCTGGGTATCTGAAATTATTTATGTCATTCCTACATGCCTTAAATCGTCCTACATTTCTGCGCTTTTCATAACGGACTAGAGGAAGGTATGCAGGTATTCAAACCCTTAGCCCTGTTAGGATTTGGCGTGTATGGATGACGGAAATCGCCATTAATAATATGATAGAGATTGTTATAAATATGGCGCTAGTTACCACAGGCATTCTTTAGTCTTATCGGTTGACATTGGCCTTGCGATTTTGGATTTAAATTTAGATTATTCGCGACCAAGAAAGGCCTCGCTAAACCCGTACCAGGGCAAATAACACCTAATAAGTCATACGTTCTTAGAAACGGCACTTTTAAAACCCATGACTTTCGTACGCCGACGATGAGTTCTAAGGAAACGAAGAACAAGAGTAGGTTGTATCTGTCAGCACTACTATTGCTGGCAGCGACAGCAGTGCTGTCAACAGTTACAACGACTGGCAACAACGTGTTTGCCCAAGACGATAGCGAGGAAAACAGCAACGGCAACAGCGATAATGAAGCGGACAACGGCAACGGCAACGGCAACGCAGAAACAGAAACAGAAACAGCAGACAGAGGAAGAGGATACAAGGGGAGGCACCCCTGGTGGAATGGGTAACTGTAACAACAGCCCAGATGACTGCCAACCACAAAAAGATAGAGTAGGCAATGATGATGACACTGATACTGATGCGGATAGAGATGGACCAGGCGGCGAAGGCGGCTCGGCTGGCGACCCTGGACAAGGCGAAGATGATGGCAAAGGCGAAGCAAACTGTTGGGGTAAAGTCTCCAGTGCA
>CAWBHQ010000006.1:0-87767 GCA_963788755.1 uncultured Nitrososphaerales archaeon | reverse complement strand
ATAAACCTGACTCACATCGTAGTAGTTGGTCAATACATGGCGAAGTTAGAAAGTTGGACTTCTATTGGGGCTCTAGCGATGGGTTCACTTTATGTATCGATGATGATATCTTTTTATGCATTCTTGATTGGACCAGAAGAGGAGGGTCCGAATGTTGATGTCGATCCGGGAGCACTACTTGCACAGACAATTTCAATTTCAGGGGCGCCTAGTCTTATTTTAGTAGGTGTCGTGTTCGGGCTCTCTTTTCGAAGTAGAAATGTGTTTGCAGGACTGATTCTGATATTGACAGGGTCGGCACTCATTGTGGGAATGTGGATTGCCGATACAATCTTACAAGATATTAATATCCAATTCAGAACAGCAGGGTTGGATTATGCGCCTAAAATTTTTATAGGAGCTGGAATCGGTGTGCTAACTTTAGGCACTTACATCGCCAAATTTGCTCCGCAAAGTAGGGTTAGACATTCTAGGGATTTTGAGCATTAATCCAATTTCTCGTCCCAGTTCTATTTTAATATTAACAAAGTATCGAAATAGTCGTAGAAGTATATGATACAACACCCAGAAATTGCTATTAATTTATTGATAACAAAGCACTAATGATTACGGAGTGGGTGTATTAAAGATTTTGAGATTTGACGACAATGCGACTCACTATTACTTCAGCCCTGAGCCAATACCATAAGTACTTTGAAATGGGGGGCAAGATTCGCTACCGTTCAAACAAATTAATAACTCTTAGAAGTAATATTTGGCAGAGCTGAACGGTACACGATATAGTTCGCTTAGCTACACCATTGAGCCTATGTATGCGAGAAGAGTGAGGTACTTCATCGCCAATAGAATGTCGTGGCTCAGACCAGCTCTCATGCCCTGATTCTAGAGGCCACTAAAGTAATCCAAGGGTTATGACTCAGGTAAAATAATACTTTTGTGGATCAAATTTATTCTAACAATGTAGAGCTTTAATATGGTTGCTTATATTTTTCCCACTTCTTAACAAATTTTTTGTACTCATCTAGATAAGTCTTCTTATCCCCTATATCTACAAAACCTGAATCTATAGTGAATCCTTGTACTATTCTTTTATCCTGCAGTGCCTTTTTCACTGCATCATCCATTCCGTATGCACTGGATTTGGGTACCAGCCTAAAGAATTCTGGTTCAATGACGTAACAACCGATGTTTATGAGGCCAGTAATTTCAGGTTTTTCGTTCCATGAAGATACTCTATTGGATTTGCCTACTACTTCAATTACTCCATACTTTAAATTAGTCCTGTAGCGAAGCAGTGCCATGGACAAAAACGCCTTCGACTTCCTATGTTCGCGGATCATTCTATAAATATCAAATTCATATATGGAGTCGCCATAGAGGCAAACAAACGTTTCATCTGCAAGGAATTGTTCGGCAGTCTTTAATTTGGCCAGCCGTAGCTAAAGGTCTATCTGATCTAGCATAATCTATCTTCACTCCAAATCTTCGACCATCTTCAAAGTAATCTTCTATTGTTCTATGAAGGTAGCTTACACATATCACAATGTGATCAATCTTGTTGGAGCTACTGTTCGTCAACCAAGAGATAATATGCTCGAGAAGTGGCTTATTACCCAAAGGTAGCATAGGCTTTGGAATGAAAAAGGTGTATGGTGCAGCCTGGTACCAAGCCCGCCTGCCAAGATAACGGCCTTCACAGCATCTTTTGACTTCACAAGTCACGTATATACTTAACAATCGGTACCCAAAGAATAATTTACGTGTCAGGCATATTATTTAAGGAACTCGAGTAGAATATTGTTAACCTTTCCTACCAGCCGAGACGGATTTGTATCAAATACTATAATCATAGCCTCTTTTCCAATGTCGCCCAAGTGATAGATAACATCCGCATTAGGATTCATTCGCAGTGCAGATTCAATTCCCCAGGGGATCGACCTTCCTTCTACTACTTTCCTTTCGCGAGGTTCGCTACGCCTATCATAAGATGCTACTTTAAAATGCCTTTTGCATATCGCAAGGATCTTCTCGTCATATAATAAATTGATAGCAGATCGATTGTTAGGGTGTTCTTTCATATAGCATATGACTGCTGATCCCAGGTGCCTTGATGCTCCGAACCGGATACGCCCCACGGCCTTCGCTCGGTTGCCCACTCTTGCAATTCTTCCTTCAACTGCAGCGACGTCTGATAGCCCTGTCGGTTGAGAGACAGCATATACTAGGTTGGACGAAGTTTCCGGTATTAAGAAACCGAAATTTTCAATTGATTCAACATTACTCACGGCTGTATCCAGCTCTTTGAGGACGAGGAATTTATCTGAATTTGAATAGAGAAATTGAAAGGGATCAACTACCGAAGATCCTCTTCCTACCGATACAGAATTAGTCATGCCTAATAAAATATATTCATTCGCTTGGAGACAAGCGTGTTTTAACGGAGTTTTCCTTGCCAGTCCGGCAGTGACAGAAGCTGAGAAGTTGCATCCTACACCATGTAAGGGATTGGTTTCTATTCGTTCCTTTTTCAATCCAACCACTTCTCTATCTTGGGTAATAAGGAAATCTGTAATACTCCCAGTTATTTTAGAATGTCCACCTTTTATCACCACATTAGTTGCCCCTATGTCCAAAAGCATATTGGCTGCGTCGACTAATGTCTTTGTGGATCTAATTTTTATTCCAGAAATAGCTTCCGCCTCAGGCAAGTTAGGAGTAATTAAATACGACATAGGAATAATGGCTTCTTTAAAATATTCGAGGTCCTTTTTGAAAATCAAACTATATCCTGTTCCAGTAGAGAGGATCGGATCTACAACTATTGGAAATTTGGCATTCTTGAGTTTTTTGTGTACCTCTTCCATTATCTCTGTATTATATAGCATTCCAATTTTTACTGCGGCTGAGCTTAAAGTCAGACAATATTGATTTTAACTGATTGGAAATTATCTTAGGTGGAATAGGGAATACATCTCTCAATTCAAAAGTATTCTGTGATGTTATTGCTGTAACAACTGAGCAACCAAAAATGCCAAATGCAGAAAAGGTCTTAAGATCAGACTGTATTCCACTCCTCCTCCTGAGTCGCTTCCTGCGACAGTCAATGCTACCTTCAATGCAAGAGAATATTGCGCTGGAGCACATATAATAAGTAGGTCGAAGAATCGTCCCTTTCCATGAAGAGGGTCTACCGTATTTTATGCATATAATATTCTCCTGCATATGATCTTGTCTCAATAAGAATAAATCTGGTTTGATATTGTTCTTTAGGATTGAGTCCAGCTCCTTCAAAAGCTATCTATGTCTTATTAGACGGTGTGGGTGATTTGCCACATCCTTTACTTGGAGAACTTACTCCTCTAGAGGCAGCGAGAACTCCCAATTTAGACCACTTGACTTCTAACGGCTGTTTAGGAAGTGTGGTCAGTGTAGGGAAAGGAATTGCCCCCCAATCCGACATTGCAGTTTTTAACATGCTAGGATACGATTTTAAGGATGTTGGATACCCAGGACGGGGGATCATAGAAGCATTGGGCATGGGAATGGATTTTAGGGATGGTGACCTCGTCTTACGGGGAAACTTTGCGACTATTGACGATCAAGGAAATATAATTGATAGGAGAGCGGGTAGGGATATCGAACAGGAAGAAGCCCTCAAGGTATGCAGGACACTGAAAGAAAGTCTGAAGTTTACACGCAATATTAGCGTCACATTACAACCAAGCATAGGGCATCGAGTAATCGTTAAATTCAGTGATCCTTCCCTGAGGCTCTCGTCAAAGGTATCGAATACAGATCCGGCGTATGCTCGGATTGATGGGATAGGAATAGCCAGAGATAGTGCAAGCTTGAAGATTCAAGACAGTGTACCGGAGGAGGAAGGGGATTATGCGGCCGCCTCAGCGCAGATAATAAATGAATTCAGCAGACAGGTAGCCCAGATTTTGGCTGAACACCCAGTGAATAGTCGTCGCACGGCCAAGGGAATGAAGCCGATGAATACTATCTTATTACGAGATTCCGGAAATCATTTACCTTCGATCGAACCGATTTCTAAGCGATATGGCTTAGAGTTTGGTTCTGTGGTCGATATGCCAGTGGAGGTTGGAATTTCAAGAGTCACAGGGATGCACTACACAACGGGTGGCAACATTAATGCTTATCAAGAAAAGGCAAGAAAGTGTATAGAGCAGATTAAGAAATGGGATAT
The DNA here is from genome assembly GCA_963788755.1 of uncultured Nitrososphaerales archaeon. Taxonomy (GTDB): domain Archaea; phylum Thermoproteota; class Nitrososphaeria; order Nitrososphaerales; family Nitrososphaeraceae; genus TH5896. The sequence goes on along the minus strand of CAWBHQ010000006.1, from coordinate 83,557 downwards.
TGTCTATGTACATATCAAAGGCCCGGATGAGTTTGGTCATGATGGTGATGCAAATGGGAAGAAAATGAGCATAGAACAAATAGACGAACTTTTCTTCGGTACTTTACTAAAAAATGTGGACGTATCGAGGACGATGCTAATTGTTTCAGGCGACCACTCTACACCTTGCATAAGAAAGGCACATACAGATGATCCCATTCCTGTGCTATTTACGGGTGCAGGTGTCGAAAAAGACGAGAGCAAGAGGTTTACAGAAAGAGAATCTTTGCGAGGGAGCAGAGGATCGATGAAGGGGATTGAAATATTACCATTCGTTACTAAGACCTTTTTTGGAGGAGTGTAGATTGATAGGAATTCCCATCAACGAGCTAGAACCTACCCGACATTAAGTTGCCCTTACAGAGTTGACAAACTCTCTCGTCTATGTTGGATTCAATGTTATGATGTATATCACATATAATTAAAGAGTGGCGGATGTAATTGCAGAGTTCAATAAATTTCGACATTGTGTAAGGCGTATATGCTTTATTCGACGCCAGGTCTCGCGCTATGTCATCTATCATTTCAATTATTTGATTCACTAGGCTAAGTTTCGACATTAGCCCTGTGTCTCCTCGAGTTCCTCGAACATAATTGCTGACTGCTGCCTGCGTAACCCCAAGAACTTTTGCAACAACCTCTTCCTTCATGCCATATTCGCCAGTTAGTTTTTGTGCTAAAATAGCTCTAACTGCGGGGATGAGAGACCTTGCTTCAATTTCTGAAGGTAGCGAGCATTTTGAGGATAAGGAAAAACAACTTTTTTATTATTTAAAGGTTTTTTGAAAGTAAATGATTTACTTGAGTATGGCATTGAATATTTTTAAATACATGTGCTCAGTGGATCTACTAACGATATGCATATCCAAAATTTTGAATTACAAGGGGGATTATTGTCATAAATGAAGATAAAATTTGGATTTACTCAAGGACTAAACGTCGCAAGACTAGGATTAGATGAAACTCAGATAATGACTGCTTGTCAAATGGCAGACAGAATGAACTACGATTCCGTTTGGATGATGGATCATTCTAACGTTCCTCAGTGGAAAAATGCAGTCGTAAATGACGCCTGGTTGATGTTGTCGGCAATAGGGGCAGTGACTCAAAATGTTGAGCTTGGCACTTGCGTCACTGATGCTATAAGGAGGCATCCTTCGACAATTGCACTGTCCACTATTACCCTTGACAGGATTACCAAAGGGCGTTCAATTCTCGGTATAGGAGCAGGCGAAGCTCAAAACGTCGTAGACTTCGGTATTGAATTTGACAAACCTGTGACAAAATTCAGGGAACAGCTAGAAGTAATCGAAAAATTGTTTGAATCCGACCCAGACAATCGTGTAAACTATGATGGTAATTACTACAAACTGATAAATGCCTGCTTGCAGACAAAAAGCGTTCGTAAACCTCGCCCACCAATTTACATTGCAGCTGGAGCACCAAAGACATTGGATTTGTGCGCCCGTTACGGAGACGGATGGATCCCTATTGGGTATACACCCGAACTTTTCAAACATCACGCATCGGTGATTATGGAAAGGGCAAAGGAACACGAGAGGACTCTCGACGATTTCCAGTTCGCTAACGACGTGGACATATACTTCACCGAGGATGGCGAAGAAGCATGGAATAAAATGAAAAATGCAGTGAAGGTCAGTTTGTACAAACCAGAACTTCTCAAGGTCCACAATCTCGAACAAGATTCAGAATTCGACTTTCGTAGGGTACTTTACAGAGTACGCGATGAACAAGCCTGAATTGATGCAGCAGATGAAGCGTGCAGCTCTCAAAATTCCTGATAGTGTTGCGAGGTCGGCAATTGGAGTAGGCAGACCAGACGATGTAATAGAAATGCTTGAAAGGTTCATTACGGCCGGAACTAACCATTTCATTATACGCTTCTGGGGAGATGGCTATTTCAAGAACATTGAGACATTTGGAAACAAGGTCATACCATATTTCAAGGATAGGAAAGATAGTTAAGGTTTAACTAAAAGAATGAGTCGATCAGGCTTTGATTTTTTGAGACCGGTAACTTCTTTATTTGCTTCATACCCTCTCCCTTTCGGTTGTCTTGCCCTAAGAGAGCCTTTGCTTCATATCCCATGGTCCGCAGTGTCATGGCAAAATAATCTGCAAATCCGTGGATCGTATACACTTTTTCAGGGTTGCAGTACCTCACGATATCAAGTAACTCGTTGAAATCGCAATGGTCGCTTATTGGGATCGCATAATCCAACCCCATTACCTGTCTAAACCTCGCTCTTGTTGCCCATCCAGTAAAGCCAACTGTAACAGCGTTGCAACATGATTTCATATTTCTGATAAGCTCTGCCCCCTTGCTCATGAAAGGAGATATCATTATCCATGGAACACCGCGTTGAAATATTCCTCTTTTCCTTGCTTGTGAAACGGTTATACCTTCTTTCAATGGTATCCCCAATTGCCCATAGACAGAATTCATTTCGTACACTGATTCATGGACGATCAGCGGATCCCAATGCTTGAATAATTCAGTAAGGAGTTGAGCCTTTCCCAATGGATAGCCCATTAAGATCAGTGGAATGCCCCGATTGTACATTTTAGATATAAGCTCATTTGTCTCGTGAATGCACTCCTCGAGTGAAGGAAAAACATACTCTGGTCTAGCAAAAGTAGATTCCAAGATTAAACTCTTAGCTTTTGGAGGTCTTATACCCTTTAGGAATGCCCGTTCACGTATAGAAATGTCTCCAGTATAAAAAAATTCATCAGGGATCAGAAAACCTCTTGAACCAAGAATATGTCCTGTATCTACAAGATTGTATTCTTCAGGAGTATCTACTGGTGTCTCCAAGTCATGCCCTCTTGAATTAGCTATTACAGCAGTAGCTTGTGAAGCCAGTATCTTCCTCGAACAATTACTCTTCTTTCTACGTAATACGAGGTGATCCGTGTGAGCATGTGAGACAAACGTAAAATCAGAATTATATTGTCGCTTAGGATCCAAGGAGATGGATTTGTCGCCAACTTGAACTGCCAAGACTCCTTCATTAATTACAACCTGGATTCTCAATCTAGAGGCCTTGACCCATTCTTTGCCGAAGTATTTTAATGTTGATAGTTACTCGCATGCGTTAAGTCCTATACTAGCTCGGCTAGCACTGCCACGATCCAGATAAATATTAGCGAACAGGCTACTTGATCTGGACTAATTCATGAAACTCGCCATTTTAATATCTGGTCGAGGAAGTAATATGAATGCGATCTTAACTGCTATTAAGCAGGGGCAATTGCCGCAAGTCAAACCTGTTTTGGTTCTTTCAAGCCTGCCAGAAGCAGGCGGTCTTGTAATCGCTAAGGAAAAATTTGGCGTGCCTACGGAAGTTCTAGACAATGACAAACTCAAAGGCTGGGGGTACGATAAGATTTTAATGACGCTGCTTCAAAAATATGAGATATATCCAACAAATGGCTTGGTTTGTTTAGCCGGTTTTATGAGAATATTGAGCCCCGAATTCGTTCATCTCTTCAGGAATAGAATTCTAAACATCCATCCTTCATTACTCCCCTCCTTTCCAGGGTTGCATGCTCAACGCCAAGCCATAGAATACGGAGTAAAAATAAGCGGTTGCACTGTTCATTTTGTCGACGAAGGTTTAGATACTGGTCCGATTATCATCCAAAAGAGTACGCCTGTCTTTTCACATGATACTGAAGAAACTTTGTCAGATCGTATTCTGGAGGATGAACATCTCATCTATCCAGAGGCAGTCAAAATGATTACGGAAAATAGGGTCAAGATTTCTGGAAGGACGGTACAGATCAGAAATTGAGATCGATCCAGAGAAGAACAAGGAAGATTTTTCGTGCTTGGAATAGCACGAAGATATTCTTGACGGTACTCAGCAAAAGAGATGGTTGTGCGGTATAAGTACAGAAAAATGATGTCGGCGCTGGTGAAGGGTTCAGGTGCACATTGAGACTCTTTCATCGCTGATAGTAAGAGAATCTTGCGGCGCAAAATGTTAGCCAAGAGAAATGGTCTAAACGAGCAAGAAATCCACAGTAAGAGTAAGCTAATACAAGAGATATTTACTGCAAGCACTTTGTTTAAGGAATCCAACGTATTGGGAGTGTATTTATCTCATGACTCAGAGGTCGAGACACGGATGATCATTGAGGCAGGCTTGAGAAAAATGAAAACTATAGCCGTGCCTCGTGTTATAGATTCAGGTTCGATGAGCTTCCATAAAATTAATGGATTTCGTATGAATTCTCTTGTCAAAGGAAAATTTGGCATTCTAGAGCCAAATGGAACAGAAAGTGATGTCTCAGCAGCTATGGATCTTCTCATCGTCCCAGGCATCGCTTTTGATTTGCACGGTTACAGATTAGGTCGTGGAATGGGGTACTATGATAATTTCCTGAGAAATAAAGGACAGATGACAGTAATTGGGCTAGCATTTGATATTCAAATTAGAAGGACAGGGTTTTTGCCACATTCTAAGAATGACATGAAGGTTGACATTGTGGTGACAGAGACTGGCTTCAAATCGCTCGCCTTAAATTGAATACATCCCAATATCTTTTCTAAAGTATTGACTATTTTTACCCCAAGTAATCTGATTGGCAACCTCATAGACCCGTTGCCTCGCTTCTTCCAAATTAGACGCAAGCGATGTTATAGAAAGCACTCTCCCACCATTAGTCAATATACGCCCTGATGCATCATGAGTAGTTCCAGAATGAAATATCTTACTATCTTCCGGATATACATTTTTCAAACCGTGTATGATTTCACCTTTTTGGTATTTTGATGGGTATCCCTTTGCAGTCATCACTACACAGATTGAAGTCTGGTCCTTCCATAGAAGAGATGGGAGCTCGTCTAATTTTCCAGCCTCTGCAAACAACAGATACTCAAATAGGTCAGAATTCATCCTCACCATCAAGGATTGACACTCTGGATCACCCATCCTCGCATTAAACTCCAATACACTTGCCCTGCCGTTCTCATCGATCATTAATCCAGCGTAGAGGAAGCCGGCAAACGGAGCTGAATTAGATTTCATAACCGAGACTGTACGCTCTATGATATCATCAAGGATTTGTCGTTGTGTCTCTTGGCTGACGTATGGAACCGGGGAAAAGTCTGCCCATTCCTCCGGTATTTGGACCAACGTTCCCGTCGGCAATATTCTTGTAGTCTCTACAAGTAGGAAATGCCTTGATGCTAGATCCGTCTGAAAGAACGATAAGGGAAACCTCTTGTCCCCTAATTTTTTCCTCGATCACAATTTGATCGCCAGCTTCCCCAAAGACTCTTTTGACCATCATCGCTTCGATCGCATTGATCGCCTCTTCCTGATTATTGCATACGACCACTCCTTTTCCTGCCTGCGATACCGTCAGCCTTTATAACTAAGGCTTCGGATTGCCTTAACACGTAATCAATTGCCTCTTGGTGGTCGGTAAATGTTGCAAATCGCGGAGTTGGAATTCCGTGTGACTGCAATAGGCCTTTTGCAAATGACTTGCTTGTCTCAATCTTGGCGGCTTTTGAAGAAGGGCCAAAAATCCCTGAATTTCGTGCTGAAAAGTAGTCTACAATCCCTAAAGAGATAGGTGCTTCTGGTCCTATTATGGTAAAGCAATTCTTACTTTGTGCAAATGCGACTAGTTTCTCGAAATCATTGGGTTGAATCGGGACATTGTTTATAGTACCGGCGTTTCCAGGAGCATAATAAACACTTTCGACAAGGTTACTCTGAGAAATTTTCCAACCTAAAGCATGTTCCCTTCCCCCACCGCCGATTATTAGGACACTTTTATTCTTTAGTTTCAATAAGTGTAGACAGAAATGCCAGGATGTATTAAATAGTTATGATATAGATAAGCCGCATAGGTAAGTACTTTTAGACGTCCTCCTCCTCTTGTTAACATCAGTGATGTCAAATCAGATAATTATGCATCATCATTTCAGTTTAAATATTATACTAATAACTATCAAGAGAAAGGGATTTTAGTGTGAAAGACTACGACCATGTTATAGTATGGACCGATTATTTTAATCGTAATTTATCTCGAAGGAAGGGAAGGAAAGTATCGAGGGATATGGCCATCTTTGACCCTTCAATTCAGGAATTAGTCGAAGCTTCCAAATCTGCAGGATTTGCAGTAAGCACTGATAACACCAACGAATCTGCGAGGTTCCCAAGAAGGCCGTATGTAAGATCAGGCTACGTAATGTTGGAAAAAATTGAAAACTCGAAAAAGTCCAATATATTAAATACTTTAGCTGAGAAGATAGTGCAAAATCGAGCCAAGTTATCAAAAAGACGATAACTTATGTGTCAAGATACTTTAAGATAAAATGACTTTGATTACCAAACTCTCTGAAAAAATGTGTGCGGAACATATCTAAGCAATGTCCTCAATAATTGAAGCTGGAGAGGTAATTCATATTGCAAAGAGTGGTCGATTGATATTGAAGATTGGAACTGGTATTGTTATGAAGTCGGGCGAAAACCTATTCGATAATGCAGGTAAAAAAGTTGGAAGGGTAACAGAACTCATTGGTCCAGTCAATGCACCATACGCTTCAGTACTTCTGGATAACGATCAGATTAAGAGATCTAGAGGGAGTAAATTGTTCAGATTTTCATATCAGAGGAGTGTACCGCCAAAGACTGGAAAGAAAAACCGATTTTCTAGGAATAAAAGGCATAGATATGGTTGAAGCTAAACTTACGGAAGGCCGTTATCCTTACTCCTGCCAAGTACAACCTGACCTATAGTTCATCTTTTATACTCTTGTCCACATCCATTCAGCAGTCCAGCAGATAGTGTGGCCAGCAACTTTAGGTCTTAACCTATTCAGTGGGGATTGATTAGAGGTATTCCACTCATCTCGCGGCATTTGCGAGCGCTAATGTCGATTTTATTCAATTAACATAGTTAAACTGGTTCTGTTCTTAATTATCCGACAACTCTAGGAAATGAAGTAAGAGGATCTTCCGCTCTTGTCCCTGTAACTCACACCAAATTCTGTAAGTTGCTTCAGGCTATTAGAATCGAATATTGTTCCATCCTGACAGACTAGTTTGTCGTTAATACAACAACTCCCGCAAATCCCAATTGCACATTTCATGTACCTCTCAAGACTAGCCTCAACTGGAATGGAATGTCTTTCTCCCAACTTCTGAACTCCTTTCATCATAAGTTCAGGTCCACATGTGTACATGATCTCGAATTTTTTAGATACGAGAATTGACTCCGCCAAGTCTACTGTTGACCCTTTAAATCCATAAGTTCCATCGTCAGTTGAAAAGGCAACATTATTATCATCAAGTTTATTTCCGGATAGTAACTTTTGGACCTTGTGCTCAAAGAGTACCTCATCCCTACTTCGTGCTCCGATGATAATTGAAGTTTGGATCCGATCATGCAGAAGATCACTGAACAACCTTACAAGTGGCACTAACCCAGTACCTCCTCCTATTAGCAGAGCATTCCTAAGATTGTCAGGTATCGAAAAGTTATTTCCATAAGGTCCTCTTATACCAATTTGTTCCCCCACTTGTTTGTGGTAAAGTGATGTCGAACCAAGGCCATATTTTCGGACAGTAACGGCCGCAAATTTACGACTCTCAACGATTTCGATCCCTACGCTCATCGGTAGCTCTTCGATTTGCGGGATCCACACCATTAAGAATTGTCCAGGCATTGAAGCAATGCTGTACTCATCCTCAAATACGATAGTGCGTATGGTCGGGGTCTCTTCAATTACCTTTTTTATTCGGACAATCCTTAGTATGTCAGTATTTGTGTGATCTGCCAATGAGTTCATTCACACTCTGGTAACCTTTCTTCTCTAGATATTTGAGTATCCCACTATTTATGGAATTAAATATACTCATGCCCTTAAAGGCTATAGCTGTTCCCAATTGAAATGATGTCGCACCCGCTACCATGAACTCTACTGCGTCTTCCCAATTAGATATCCCGCCACATCCAATAATAGGTACTTTGAACTTCTTTGAGAGTTCATAAACACATCTGATAGCGATTGGCTTAATTGAGGTCCCTGACAACCCTCCTATCTTGTTGCTTAGAATAGGAGTGAAATTATCTATGCTAATTTTCATAGCTCTGATTGTATTGATCGCTGTGATTCCATCGGCGCCTGCATTGATAGCAGCTTGAGAGACATCAAGTAGATTAGCACTTCCAACGCCTAACTTCACGAAAACTGGCTTGGTAGTATTAGATTTGGTTGCTTTTACTATCGATTTCACCATTTGCGGATCGTCGCCGACTTCCATCCCTAGTTTCTGAACGTGAGGACATGACAGATTTATTTCAAAACCAATGATCCTTGACTTATCAAGCTTTCTTGTCATGACTTCAAAATCTGATGGATCTGATCCAACTAGGCTCACCATTAGTGGTACCTTGTCATTTGACCTTATCTCCTCATAAAATGCCTCATGTCCCGGATTGGAAAGCCCTACCGCGTTGATGTAGCTCTTGTTCTCAAGCAATACTACAGTAGGATTTCTATAGCCCTCCATAGGAACTCTACTAATAGATTTGCTAACAACTGCACCAGCTCCCTCGTCAAAGATTCGCTCAAATATAGCTTGAGATATTCCAAGAAATCCTGATGCAAGAATAGCCGGACTCCTCAAAGAAATGCCAGCTATCTCAAGATTCAACATATTACTTTCAATTTCCAGATCCACTCCCTCTTCTCTATGATTTCTACATTAATTGCAAACAGATATTTTTGTGATACGCTTCTTTTAGGTCTAACCAACAAATAGTAAGCTACTAAGGCATCGCCTACTTTGGTGATAAAGAATTTTATTAAGCATAGAGAAGAATTGCACATGAAGTTAGCATTTAGTACAAATGCCTTCAAGCGCTATTCACTTGAAGAATCTATAATGGAGATAGGAGTTATCGGATATGAAGGGGTTGAAATATTGTGTGATGTTCCACATCTTTACCCACCTCTGCTCTCCAAACAACGCCTTTCTCGGCTGAATAACCTTATGGAAAAACAACATCTGAAGGTTTCTAACTTGAATGCGTTTACCCTTTTTGCAGTAAATGACGTATATCATCCTTCTTGGATAGAAACAGATAAAGATTCTACAGACATTCGTCTAATGCATACGATCAATTGCTTAAGAGCAGCCAGGCTCCTTAACGCAAAAAATATCTCTACTGAGGGAGGGGGACCGCAGACTGCAGTTGCCGGTGAAAGAAGGGAATTGGTAAAGCTTTTTACGAAAAACATAGAGGAGGCTGTAAAGATTGCAGAAGCCGAAAGAGTCAGAATCTTAGTTGAACCTGAACCTGGACTAATAATAGAAAACTCTTCAGAGATTACAGAATTTCTGAAGAGTTTTGACTCTAAAAGTATAGGAATAAATTGTGATCTGGGGCATTTTTTTTGTGTAGGAGAAGACCCCGCCGAAGTCGTGTATCGACTTGCCGACTATATAGGACACTTCCACCTAGCGGACATTTCTAGCGACAGAGTACACAATCATTTGTTGCCGGGAACAGGATCTATCAATTTTAAGGATATTTTTGATGCAACAAGATCGGTAGGATATCAGGGTTTCATTACCGTTGAACTGTACACTTATGAGAATAATCCTATCGAAGCTGCTCATAGGGCTTATGAATATCTCCAGAGGTTCATCTAAATAAGAAGCATCATAGGACCACCGTATATTATATCACTATCGTAGTATCTATGGAATGATATACGGTTATACATTCACACCGTTTTACTACTCACATACTTATTCTGTCCTCTGTATAACACTATGGTGGTGTCTATATTTAGTATTATCACTGATCTATTCTTTCCATTAGGGTATTGACCAATATGGACATATAAAATCGGCTTACTTGGGATCAAGGATTCTATATTAATATGGAGTTTGATAATAAGTAAGTGATAGCGATGGAATTCGGCGAAAAGCGTCATAAAAGAATCCATCCTGAAAAAAAGGGAATTCGTGTATTTGGAGTCGCAGAGAGCTTCACGAAGAACTCGACATTTTCAACCCTCGGCGGTGTTGTTTTACGTCGTGACATGCTAGTAGATGGAATCATCCTAGGAAGGGCATTGGTTGGAGGGGACGATGCCACCAGGCAAATTATTTCAATGTTTATGAAATTGGATCGGAACGACGTTAATTGCATAATGATCAATGGTTTGATAATAAGTCTATACAACGTCGTCGCTGGGGAAAAAATATTCGAAACGACCGGGATACCTGTTATTGGGGTAACATATCAAGCTTCCCTTGGTATAGAAGACAGATTTTTTGATAAATTTGATAAGATTGAAGCGAACAAGCGGGTCGAGGCGTATAGAAAATTGGGAAATCGGGAACACATTACCCTGAAGACTGGAATGACAGTATATGTTCGAAGTTGGGGAATAAGTCCTGCAAAAACTACTCACATATTGAATAGTTTTATCATCCAAGGAAAAATTCCTGAACCTTTGAGAATTGCTAGACTCATTTCAAGGGCTCGCTAGAACCTTTCCTGTTGAAGAATAGGTCATCGAATCATTTGGATAAAATGCGGTCTATATGGACCCGCAAATCAAAAAATAGGTCGGTATTGATGGGTTGAAATTTTTTAATAGCAAAATCCTTATCTTCAGTCTAGTTTGAATTACCTCTTAGATGAAATACAACCTGGTAAAATTTCGCTGTGCCGGGTTTAATTCTAACAGTTACAACCAGATTATTATTGTGATTTTATTAATTTGGCCGATCCTGCTCTCATACGTTCTTTATCCAGATACGTTCGGATTCTCATGGAACGAGGGAAGAGGAGGTTTCTTAATTGCAACGGTACTAATATCGATTGAACTTTTTGGGTCATGTCCAGTTATTTCAAGTCGTAAAAGATGGATGTTCATTACTTTCGCCATTTTGATTAGTTTATATATCTCCAGTCTATCCTTTGGCTCTTCACATATACTTTCAGCCATGGGAAGATCGGCTGGGGCGCAAATAAGTGAGAGTTGGATGCTGATGTGGGATTACGTTATTCTGGCAATTTATTTTGTAGTAACTCTTGGGATCATCTTCGGAGAGAAGGACTGGCTAAGGATCGGAGGAGCTGCCTACCCTTTTTCTAATGGGCTATGCTACTATACTACTTCTTGATTCTCTGTTTCCGTATGACACTCTGGGAATCCTTCAATATTTTGTTCCAACCTACCTGAATTTTAATGTAGGATTTCTTGATTCAATTGGCCACTTGCTGAATCATCAACCGGAGTTTATTACCCAGACCTTTGGTAACACATTAGTGTTACATGGCCCAGATGGACCGTTTGTGATGAAAGTCTATTGGCCTTCAGCGGGCGTTCATAGTATCGTTATCTTTGGTCTCGTAATGTTAGCATTTCTACTTAAGACTGCCACCCCATGGAAAAGAAGATTGATTTATTTATTTTCAGGAATATTGTTGACTTGTGTTGTGAATGGAATACGAATTACACTGCTTTCTCTTTATGCCCTAAATCCAAACTCAGACTCTAGTAGTTGGGAACAGTTCCACTCTGTCATCGGTGAAATAATGTTTATTCCATGGGTACTGCTTTACTTGGCTCTAGTCATCTGCTTAGAAAAGAGATACTATGGAACAAGTGGAGAGCTGAGATTACTTGACAATAGTTGTTCCAACAAAGATAAATAACGACATCCCTTCTAATTTTATGGAACTCTATGTCTACCAATGGTTATGAATGGTATATAATGCCATAGTTTATATATGGAGGTTAATGAATTAGAGGTATGTCTTCCACAAAGAAAGATCAAACAGCGGCACCAACAACAACAACTACAGCAGCAACCACCTCTGCATTTCAGCAACAACAACAGCAGCAGCAACAAGCCCAACGCCTCCAAGAAAGTACTGAAAGAATGCTTGATGAAACCAAGCAGAATATACAGAGATCATTAGAAGAGGCACGTAGTCAAATCCCTCGTTATAATCAAGCAATCCACAACTACCAGGAACAGGTTGTAAATGCTACAGGAGAAATTGCAACCAGTTATATTGACACTCAGAATGCCATCATACATGCATTCAACGCTTCAGTTGCTCCATACTTTGAGAATATTCAAAATACATATCGACAATACTACAGCATAAACCCTCAAAACTGTACAAGAATTCTATTCTCAAACAATTAGCAACATTGCCAACAATAGCGTAACTGTTGTCAGATTAGTAAATAACACAATCTTTACGAACTTTGACTTGCTCAAGACTTCATGGCAACAAGCTACAGATAACGTCAGAGAGATATCAAGAGTTACTTCAAATACTGCCAGAGCATTTGGACAGAGTAACAAAGAAGTCTCTTCAGTTGTTGCAAACAATGCAGTAATAAGCCCAACGAACGCGTAGAAGAAGAGTAATCTTTACCCTGTCACTGCCCGGGCCTTACTTCCAAACAGGACTCTTCAGCGACTCTACACAGGGAAAGAGCATATCTTATCCATCTGGAAGTCACATAAAGAGTCAATGGTACTCATGAGTATATTCAAAAATATTTCGTAATTACATCCTTAAATGATGTACTGGCCCTTGCTCCCCCGTACCCCTTCAAACAATCGAAGTGATAGTATTTCTATGCTACCGTGCAAATATCTAAATTTTGGTGTCTCCATTTCTCTCCACCCCAGAACTCTTACATTGCTTCGGGTATTGAGCCAGTCCAAGCCGTTCTCTTTGATTCACGTTAGTCTCCTGCCACGAGTCACGAATAAGCGGCGATTCACCTGTCATGTTCTCCAAATAAACGACGAAAGTTCATGTAGTCGAGAAGAGCAAAGAATGTTTTTGGCGCAATGAAAGTAGTATGCTGCTCCGGTTCTCCGCCATAAACTATAAGTCAAGTCTGCAATTATTTTGTCATTCTCACCATAATATGGTTTAACATATTTCCAATTTAGGTAGTGCCAAGCCCCTACTCGTATGCCGAACGATGTGCTAACAAACACTACGACTCGAATTCGTCTGTCAAGATAGTCTATAACTTTTTTGTCTCCTCTCTACTGAGCGGTCCGTCGTCAGCTGCGTCTTCCGAGGTGGAAGACCACGATTTGTTTTTTCGCCAATTCAATTTTCCATCCGGAAAGTCATTAATTTGTAAGAAAGTATGTAGCGACTTGAGATAGTTTCGAATCGTCTGCGCGACAACCTCTTTTCTGTTAACTTTACATTTGGAACTGAGTAAACTCAATGGGGAATTTCTAACCATTTTGGATCCTCAAATGTTCCTCTGAGTAACACGCACGCTTGCTCTTTCATGTCTCCCTGAAGTTTCAAATAGTCTATAATGCATTCAGTCTTTTCAGGTACTGACTTCTAGTTTCAGGAGATTGTAATGCAAACAGCATTTCTGATAGGTCTAGTTGTCAACTCGATGCCCATCTATTTCCGCGAATTTCGATAGTAGCGGGTATAATAAAAACGCCATTTTTGGAGCGGGCCCGTCGGGATTCGAACCCGAGACAGCCGGATTTCTTTCATATGTTAAAAGTCCGGTACTCTACCTGGCTGAGCTACGGGCCCACATTACAGTTAGGCTTTGCATGGGTATAATTTAATCATATACTAACGAGAATCTGCGAGCCGAGGTATTCGCATAATCGTCTAAGTAACTTGAATTCTATTTTCTCATCTTACAAATTAACAAGCAAAACGTTTTTAATTAGTATTTTAGATTCACTGCTTGAGTTTGTGCGCCCGGGTAGTATAGAAGAGCTCGTTCAAAAGCTCTGTAAAGTCCGGTCTAGTATGGGGGACTGTCACTCCTTCGACCCGGGTTCGAATCCCGGCCCGGGCGTTAAACAATTGTTCTAGCTCGCTTGCAATAGTTGCAAAAATTCTTTATTCTTCGCAGCAATGAAAGATATTCTATTATCGAGTGACAAATGGGAGTCAAGATATCCACCTTGAGGGTTAAAGAGTATCCCACCAGCCTCTTTAGTAATCAAATAACCAGCTGCCAAATCTGTAACTCTAATTTTGCCGCGAAGATCAATATACATGTCAATAAGACCTCGGGCAAAAAAACACAATTCAAGTGCGTTCGCACCCAAATGCCTAACGTGCAAACATTTCGATATAATCTTGGCCACCCTTTCAATACCGCCAGCACCCATACCCGAAATGTTAACACCGACAACGAGTTCGTTCTCAGTCTTGTCCCGTCCACGAATGTCATTGCCATTGATCTTTAGTCCTTTTCCGTTCATTAATGCGCCCTTATTTACTGAAGATTCGTAAACGTCCCCAGTGTTCAAATCAACGATGACGGCATCACTCACTGAACTAAGGTTACAATGAGTTGCGTACGCTAATGAGCAGCATGAAAACGGGATCCCGCGTGTGGCGTTAGTCGTTCCATCTACGGCGTCCATAACTAAGTAACCATCACTACCTTCAATTGTACCACATTCTTCTCCAATTACTGTCGGCCTAAATTCAAGTGTTCCTATCGTATGCAGTACAGTGCTCTCGGCTACCAAATCAATTTTCGACGACAGGTCTCCGCCTGCGCCTCTTCCGAATGTAACGGCACTTTCGGGCCTGCCAATCAGATCTCTTGTCTCCTTGAATACTGCAGAAGCGGCAGCCTTCAAGATATCTATTGTTTGCAACTTGTTAAAAACATAGGATACCCTATTTACTACGGTCTTGTTTCTATGATATCAGATTTCAGGCAGATATTTCGTTTTCCCTTTTATTTTTCCTACTTCTAATTAGTTTGTAAATGTAAACTTTGGCGGCCAGGTATAGACTGTAGAGATGAGACTTTGATTGCATGTATTTTTTATGACTGGTATCAGTTATAAAGTTATTGAGTTCATTCCATTAGGATTATAGCCGTTCGAATTCATTCAATAGCTGAAAATCCAAAGCTTATGCCAAGTTAACTACCATGTTACAAGACCTGATTTGCAGGATAGGATTACCTAAAAATCAAATTCAAATCATTGACAAATTACCTTTAAGTTTCGTTTCGGGATTTAATCATCCGGATCAAGCTCTTCTTTGAAGGTATCCTCTTGGTACCCAGTATTTAATCTATGTCGATTTTGACTGATTGGGAATATCGTCATTGTCTGAACTATCTATTGCCCAAGGGAACCACTTTCCGATTACCCTGGCCCAATCGACACGAACCGAAAGATATACAACAATAACCAAACCAACTACACTCGCAATAATCCCCAAGGTCAGGTACAGGGGATCTATATCTGTTGAGATAAATGATTCGAAAAACGGCCTTCCTAGAATTACCGATCTCCATACAATTATTTCATTAAGTATGAATTTGCCAGAGAACGTAGCAATAGCAAATTTCCATGGACTGTACCTTGCTAGTCCCAAAGGTATGTAAACCACATCGTCTGGGATAGGTGTTAATGCAACTATGAATGCCCCCAAACCACCATACCTACGAAGTACTTTTTGAAGAGGGTACATCCTTTGTTTGGTCTTGTCGCTCAAAATACTCCTGCCATAATAACTTGCATAAAATATTATCATTTTTGCCAACAAGACCCCGATCGCACTAATTAGAGAAATTAAGTTCGGGTCTAATTGCTCACTTAGTGCAGCCGCTACCAAAACTGGAAAATAGGGTACAGGCACAAATACGATAATACTCCCGACAAAGCTTGCCGTGAAAACACCTAGATATCCAAAGCTATCAAAGAAAGTAAATAGCCAATCTAGTGTTGTCAAGGGCAATACAGCTTCTAATGACCTATATATCTAGTAGTTGCCCCTCAAAAATCTGCATTCATATGGATATAAAGAAGACAGGGCATGTTTAAACGGATAAAAATCGCATTCAGTACGCCTTAGCAAACACTGGAACGGTTTCGGCTTTTTTACCACAATAAACGCATCTGACCTCGGAATCCCAAGTATTATTGCTTTCAAAAGGAATGAGCCTTATGTCCGCCCCCGTTTCGTCCTTAACCGAAATCTCACATTTTTCATCACCACACCACCCCGCATAAACAAAACCTACTTGTTTCTGGACCATTTCCTTAAGTTGGTTAAAGCTGCTCGCTTTTGTCATTCTGCTTCCAAGGGCCACGGTCGCCTTTTCGAGAAGACTAATGTGCACAAGATCCAATAATTCTATCACCTTCTTAACCAAACTGTTTTGAGGAATTGTTTCCTTCTGCAATGTATCCCTTCTAACAATTTCTAGTTCTCCGTTCAATATCTCTTTGGGCCCAATGTTAATTCTCAAGGGGACACCTTTTTTCTCCCAATCGTTATATTTCCAACCTGCTGTGAACTCATCCCGAGTATCTAAGTGCACTCTTATTCCTGCCTTAGTCAATTCCGATGCGAGTTCAGTCGATGTAGGAATAACATTCTGATTTGACTGCTCCTTCTTATAGATAGGAACTATGACTACTTGTATTGGAGCGATTTTTGGAGGCATGACTAGCCCGCGGTCATCCCCATGCACCATGATGAATGCCCCTATCATTCTCCAGGATATTCCCCATGAGGTTTGCCATGCGAAATGTTCCAGATTGTCACTGCCAAGATACTTTATTTCAAATGGGACGGAAAAGTTCTGACCAAGATTATGGGAAGTAGCCAATTGTAATGCTTTCCCATCGGGCATTATGCCTTCGAGGGTACTAGTCGCGACCGCCCCCACAAATTTTTCCTTCCTTGTTTTGGTTCCCTTCAAAACGGGGATGGCCAAATAATCTGCCAAAATCTTCTCATATAGATCGAGTATAAACCTAACCTCCGTTTCTGCCTCCTTGTTGTTCGCATGTACTGTATGACCCTCCTGCCAGAGAAATTCAGAATTCCGAATAAATGGCTTTGTTGACTTTATTTCGGCTCTCATTGCCGAATTCCAAAAATTAAGTTTCAGTGGAAGGTCCTTATAACTGGCAACCCAATTAGAGAATAAGTAATATGCAAGTGCTTCTGAAGTTGGACGCAAGGCAAGCTTCTCTTGCAATGAACTATCTCCTGCTTGAGTTATCCAGAATACTTCTGAATTGAACCCCGAGAAGTGAACTTCTTCCTTTCTAAGTAAACTTTCTGGGATAACAGATGGAATGTATGCATTTTGATGGCCAGAATTCTTAAGGTGAACGTCAACAATCTGTTTGATCGATTCCCAGATTGAATATCCGTACGGCTTAAGTACGATAAATCCCTTTGAAGGTCCGTAGTCGATAAGATCAGTCTTTAATAATACTTGACTATACCAATCGCTTAAATTGTCGCCTTTCCTTGCTGTAATTCCGTATTCTTTTTGGATCTTCAATTATGAAAGGCAGATCAGATTCGATTTATGAAGTTTTGGTGGCCTATAAAGGCTCTCCTCTGCAGTACACCTGTCCAGATATTCTGCTGTGAAAGTTCTTACACACATAACATTGAATAAATCCAACTTCGGTTTGAAGTACAGGGCAGTCTACCGCTTCGAGTTTCATACGTCTCAGCATACGTGGACTAACACCCTTCAATTTCAACTTTCCCTTATCGTCCATCATTCCAATGCTCTTGAGTTCATTTTTTGAATCATTCGACAACTTTATTGGTTTTTCTATTTGCTTCACTGGAACTAAGAATTTAGTCTCTATCGTAGCTTCTTCATTCATTCATACATGTTTCAGTAAATTCATGATATAATGCTTTTCCTTTAACTGCAGATAACAACGATTAATTCGAATGTCTAATGCAAAACTATTGTATCCCTCATGGGGAGATTGTTCTAAGTGTTTTTTTCTAAACAAAGTTAATATATAGTAAAATTAGAGGTCTGAATAATATCCCCAAGATGCTTGTCGTCTTTGACGTTGAAGGAGTTCTTCTGAATGCAGAATATCTTCCGGTTCTAGCTCAGGTTATGGGTCCAGAGAAGGAGAAGGAGATCTGGGACATTACTAAACAGGGAATACGTGGCGAAATCAATTGGGAAGAAGGTCTCATAAAGCGAGTTCATGCGCTGAGGGGAATTCGACATAGCGAAGCCAAGAAAATTGGCGAGAATTTACAGATTATGCCCGGCGCAATAGAATTATGCCAAGCCTTAAAGCGATCTGGCTGGAAATTGATCGCTGTTTCTGGTGGGTTCACCATAATCACGGATAGACTGAAAGAAGTGCTGGGACTAGATAGCATATTTTCTAATGAGCTCATCTTTTCCAATGGAATTCTGCAAGATGTCAACGTTAGAGTGACTTCTGACAAGGCAGCTGCGATAAAGGATGTCTTGAAGGAGTGGGGAGTTAAGAAGCAAGATACCGTTGTCGTGGTTGACGGTGCAAACGATCTGAAACTATTTGCTATCGCAGGGTTCACAGTAGGATTTTGCCCGGTGGATAAAATAAAAGAAAGAGCAGATGCGGTGATTGAGATCCGTGATTTGTCCCTTCTGTTAAATTTATTGGAAAAGAGATTCGGTAAAGCCGTTTTGGCCAATATCTAGATTTACAGATCCACATAATTGTCATTCCAACCCTTGCAAATCATACCGATACCCTTGGAAAAGGATGTAGCAAGAGATGATGATATTGGCAGATTAATAATGCACTCGCTCAAAGCAAACCGAGTATCCATAAAAAATTATGACGTGGTGGTGGTTGCGCAGAAAATTGTTTCAAAATCTGAAGGTCGTATTCTAGATCTATCGACGGTAAAACCGTCCAGATACGCATTTGAGTTAGCCAGTAAGACGAAAAAAGACCCTCGATTTGTAGAATTAATAATCAACGAGTCCAGGAATTTAGTTAGGTATTCGGAAAACCTGATCATCACCGAAACAAGACACGGATTTATTTGCGCAAACTCGGGAATCGATCAAAGCAACGTATGTAGTCCTGGAGACAGCTTTGTATTGCTCTTGCCCATTGATCCAGATCTATCTGCTAAGCGAATAAGACAAGTAATTGTCGAGGCGATTGGCGTTAATATTGCCGTCATAGTATCAGATACATTTGGAAGGCCTTTTAGATTGGGACAGACAAATGTTGCGATTGGAGTGTCGGGTATAGATTCAATAAAGAGTGACATAGGGCGATCCGATATGTACGGCAACATGCTGAGGATTACGGAAATTGCTGTCGCTGACGAACTGGCATCAGCTGCTGAACTCGTAATGGGTAAGACACGGAGGGTTCCTGTAGCCATTATAAGGGGGTATAAATTTTCGCTCACGGAGGCCAGTTCCGCGAGGTCCCTAGTGCGGGATAGTGTTCATGACCTGTTTAGATAGATGATTCCCCGCGGTCAGAATGTTTCTAAACATTTAATATCTTGAGAACTCAAATTAATTTATTCGTTGAGTGCCAAGAGTGACATTGCTCCGACAAAAACAATTGATGTAAGGGGTCTATATTGCCCTGAGCCAGTGTTTAGAACCAAAATAGAAATGGAACGACTTGCCAAAGGGGAGATAATCAAAGTAATCGCTGACGATCCTGCCTCTGAAGAAGACATCTCAAGATGGGTCAATAGGAATGGTCACGAGTTGCTTTCAGTAAATCTGATCAAACCAGATCTGGAATTTATGATAAAAAAGGGAAAGTAGAGGTATGGCCACCTTAGCTCAAGCAAAAGCTGCTGAACGTATTGGGAACACCCCACTCTTAGAGCTTTCTTCTTTTTCAACCAAATACATAAAGTTCTATGCTAAACTCGAATGGTATAACCCATTTGGGTCAGTAAAAGATAGACCCGCATATTGGATGATCAAAGATGGTGAAAGGAAAGGATTGCTTAGAAAGGATTCGAGTATCATTATCGAACCTCAGCTCAGGAAATACTGGAATCGCTCTGGCAGGAATCGCCGCTGCTCTAGGTTATAAGGTTGAGATAGTTATCCCTGAAAAGGTGAGCCAGGAAACCAAATCACTTTTGAGAAAATTGGGAGTTAGTTTACATGAAACTACTGATGATCTTTGTCCAAGGGTAGGGGCAGGTACTGATCAGAGTATAGCGCTTGCGAAGGCTATCTCAAAACCAAGGCCTGATATATACTACATGCCTAATCAGTATGAAAATGATGCTAATTTTCTGTCTCATTATGAAGCGACTGGACCTGAAATATGGGAACAAACTGACAGTAGTGTTACCCATTTTGTTACTGGGTGCGGGACTGGGGGAACAATCACTGGCACAGCGACGTTCTTGAAGGAAAAAAATCCAAATATCCATGTCGTGGCGGTACAAGCGCAGAGAAATCATTTACTGCAAGGTTTGAGGAATTTTGAAGAATCCGCTATGCCAGACCTCTTCCTTCGAAGAAAACATGTAGCCGACGAATGGTATACGGCCACCAACGATGAATCATTTTTGATGGTAAAACAACTAGCTGAAAAAGAAAAGCTATTTGTCGGACCATCTACTGGTGCAGTGATGTCCGCCATGGTAAAGATTTCTCAAGGAATTAAGAGTCCAGGCTCTATTGTAGGCATATTTGCAGACGACGGTAGGAAATTTAAGACGCTTTATCAAGAATTGAAATTGTTTGACGAGGGACAAATTGCCAAGATAATGGCCGAGTCAAAACATCTTCCATCACTCGCGTTCGATGCCGATTAGCCTCAAAGAAAATGCCTTGAAGGGCCGGCGAACATTATAGTCCTGCTCCGCGGATTTCCACTAGCCATTTTTCGACATCTAGCGCAGCCATACATCCAAATCCCCCAGCTGTGATCGCCTGTCGATATCTATAATCGTGCACGTCTCCTGCTCCGAATACCCCGTCAACGCTTGTTCTAGTATTCTTTGTTAGAACGATATAACCTCTATCATCGAGCTCAAGTTGGCCCTTAAATATGGATGTATTTGGTTCATGACCTATTGCAACAAAAAGGCCTCCTACTGGTATCTTCCTTTCATCGCCAGTTCTAAGATTTTTGACCGAGATACTGTTGATCTTCTTATTGCCGCTAATATCGGATACCACATGATCCCAGACAAAATCAATCTTCGGGTTCTCAAAGGCCTTTTCTTGGAGAATCTTGCTTGCTCTTAGGTAATCCTTCCTATGGATTATTTTCACTGATTTTCCGAATTTTGTCAGGAAGGTTGCTTCTTCAATTGCGGTATCACCCCCTCCTACGACCGCAATATCCTCTCCTTTGAAAAAGGGTCCGTCACAAGTTGCACAGTATGAGATGCCTTTACCCGCGAACTCTTGCTCAGCTCTTAAGCCCAGCTTTCGCGGTGATGCCCCAGTACAAATAACAACTGACTCGGAACGAAATTCCTGGCCGTGGGTCTTAATTCCGAAAGGTCTCTTTTTGAAATCGACCTCCACTACTTCATCATCTAAAAGTTTGGCGCCAAATCTTTCTGCCTGCTGACGCATGTTCATCATCAATTCCGGGCCGAAAATTCCATTTGGAAATCCAGGATAATTTTCCACTTCGCTTGTCGTCATCAGCTCGTCCTCCCGGAAGAGATCCTGAGATTAAAAGTGTATTCAATTTGGCTCTAGAAGTATATACGCCAGCAGTATAGCCTGCCGGTCCGGATCCTATTATTATCACTTCGTAAGTTTCAGGTCTGCGAGAAGAGTTGTTTTCGCTTCTGCGAGGATCAGAGGACATAGATTTTTAGGATCTAAGGAGTACCGACCTGTTAATAATTCGTTCGGAAGTATTTTTGCGTTCGTTGCTAGCACACAAGAATAGACAGCATCCTAACTGAGTTGTAAAGCCTAAAGTTCCGCTAAATCGGAGTAACACGGCAATTGCCGCCACGGCTCATAGTTCTTCAAAAGGTCGCCATTGATACATAATAATAGTTCTCTGATAATGACAGCGAGCTTTCTCAAAGTTTGATGTGCTTCGGTTACCTGACCCCTATATGTAGTACTGCCACAAGCAATTAGCAGGACTGGAAATTGACGGCCAATTGTAATATTCCTCAGAAATAAAAATTGAAATGATATCTGTCCGTTAGTGCATGAAACCACCTGTCGAATTATTTGACTCTGCTTTATCTGAATATAGGTCTGTATTTACTTTTTTGCATTTTTTACTTTAACCTTTGGAAAGTCAGATAACCCTTTTAGTTTGTCAGTCACGATTTCGGCGACCTTCTTTCCAGATAGAAGCATAGAGCCAAACGTCGGTCCCATTCTAGGCAAACCAAATGTCTCAGTCACACACATACCCGTCGCCACTAGTCCCGGAAATATTTCAGCGGTGTTTTCTACTACCGCATCTTCTCCCCCATCTACCCACATAGGGTCCATCCCTTTCCAATCAACAAGACCTCTTTGCATCAATCTTTTGACTGCAACTGAATCGTGTCCAGATGCGTCAACTACAATCCTACTTTCTAGCGCAATAGGGTCAACGCACGTAATATTCCTTGGAAGGGCTGAAACCGGCATCCAATTTACAACAACACCAGCTACCCGCTTGTTCTTAGTACCAAGTCATCAAACTTAGTAAGTTGCAAAAACCGAACCCCTGCCTCACATGCTGGAGCGATGAGTTTAGAACATGCCTCCGGACCCCATGTTGCATATAAGCTATCGCTTATCTTCCTGTACCTGTACTCCCAATTCTTCCCAAACCATTTGAGCAGGAGCTCTTACTGTAACAGGATTCATCATGTAACCTCCAACCCAGTAACCGCCGCCAAGGTAATTGTTTTGTTCAATTACCAATGTTCTTATTCCGTTATTGGCTAACCCCCTGGCAGCAGTCAGGCCAGCCGGACCTCCACCAATCACGATTACATCCGATTGAGAATATTCCTGCAGTGTATCATTAAACATTGAAGTTATTGTTCTTGTGATTTCGCTTTCGCTTACATCCGAAAATATCCTTGCCATACCAATGAAAGTACTTTGTGCATGTAAATATATTATTTACTCTCTTAGATAAAAACACAACTTACGTGTTTGCTTCTTCAGGCCAAATCAAGGCTTCACAGAACTCCTATTGCCCTTTAGGCTGCGAGCTCGAAACTGGGCCAGCGCGAATCTTGGCATCAAGATTTTCCACTAGGTTTAACAAGTCAGACTTTGTGTGAGTTAAGGTATTCAAGTCCCCTATCTTTCAGTCTTATTTGGTACAACCTAAGATCACGGTGATCGTCAAAAAATTGTTCAATCATTGCTGCCCCGTGTTTACTCGGATTTATTAATGATTCAAAAATATTGGTTGTCGCGTCCAGATCTCCTTTTTCTATTGCCATCCTGGCATCGCCCAGTATTCCACTTATATCCCGGAGCTGCTGGACAGGCGCTGAAATGGTTTTAGTTCTATGCAGAAACCCTGTTCGTTTAGTACTTCCTACTCTTTCGGCGATATTTTTAGCTAATTCGTAATATTCTTCCTTCCGGCCAAATGGATAATATCCATATCTTTGTTCCCTTCGCACAACCAATCCTTTCATGGCCAATCTAGTAAGAGCGTACTCGACTTCCTCCTTGTCCATCGAAGTGATCCAAACTATTTTACCAGGATAATTGTAACCTTGCCTAATAGCTTCAAGCACTACAACTTCAACAATACGCCTAAATCCTTCCTCGGCCCTCGCGTATTCAAAATCTCTATCACGAACGGCCTTCCTTGCAAAAGAGATATCGATCTCGATGGAGCGCTTGAGCGCTTCCAATCCGTCTGCTACATTCTTGCTAAGAACCAGGTAGCAAGCCAAATTATACCAGGCCATGCCATCGTTCGGATCAAAATCTATAGCATTTTCACAAGCTTGTATCGCTTTTTCATAATTTTTCAACCTGTAGAACGCTAGTCCCTTCAGGTTCCAAGCTTCTGCATTGTTAATGTCGATCTCAAGAGCTTTATCATAGCATGAAACGGCCGTTGTATACTCGTCCAAATGAAAATGAGCATAGCCCTTTTTGATCCAAGCGTCAACATAACTAGGATCCAAACGTAAAGCCAGATCAAAATCTCTAATCGCATCTTCCATTTTGTCGTCAGACATATGCGAAACCCCTTTCTTGTATTGGTCAGTCTTTTGGATGTCTCTAATATCTAGTTGCTCTTCTTCACTAGAGCGAGTAGAGACTGCATTTTGATCTTCATTAGGAGTCCTCCTCCTAAGGAAATTGCCCATTTAACTAAGCTACTCCGTTCGAAGTTAAATACATTTGGAAGTGTCCTACATGAAGTACAAGCCAGTTCGATTTTTGTTCCGAAAATAAGAAACGATCAATCATTCAATACACTATTTGTAGGTTGGACGCTGACGCACCATCTGAAGTTACATAAGAATATAACAACATTTCTGAGCTAGGTATGGTTGTGAGAATTATCATCAGAGTTGGAACTGCTCCACATACAACGATTGTCAATATGATTAGCCAAACGGCAGTCATTTTCTCTACCATATTTTCAATTTTTATAGATTACATATATAAATTTTAAAACCGACTGGTGTCAATCAGGATAGTTATAATAGAAATCCGGCGAGTTTGTAGTTCTTTTGCATTATTTAGAGTGTTTAATAGCAAAATAGAATAGAATTATAAATAAGCTTATTATTTTTTCTCCAAGAGATGAGGCTACTAGAGTATCAAGGGAAAGAACTTTTTAAGGAATTTGGGATCCCGATCCCCAAATCTCGCATGGCTTTTTCAATCGAGGAAGCTCGCTCGCTTCTAAACAATGAACTTGCATTTCCGATAGTATTAAAATCACAAGTCCCAGTAGGGGGTCGAGGAAAGGCGGGTGCTATCAAGAAATGCAAAAATATGAATGAAGTTGAAAGTCAATTTACCGTCCTTCAAAACAGGAAAATTGAAGGAGAGTCACCTAGAGGCCTTCTTCTTGAAGAAGTCATAAACATATCCAAAGAATTGTATGTGTCTTTATTCCTCAACCGTAGTGCCAGATGTTTCTCTCTGATAGTATCCGCGACCGGGGGAATGGACATAGAATCAGCAGAAAACCGATCTATTTTGGACATTACTTCCAAAGATGATATTGAAGACGTTGCTAAGAGAATTGCAGGAATAGCAGGTCTAGGTAGCGAAAATCGTCAGAAATTTGTTGAATTTGTGCAGAGGCTTTACAGATTGTGTAGCGAGAAAGAAGCGGAACTAGTGGAAGTAAATCCGGCCGCGCTTCTAACGGACGGTTCGATAGTGGCCTTGGACTCTAAGGTCATTATTGATGATAACGCTCTGTTCCGTCACCCTGACTTGATTAAATATGAGGAAGCAACTGATCTGGAATCACTTGCAAAAAAGAATGGATTTTCATTTGTGCAGCTTCAGGGAAATATCGCAATCATTGGCAATGGCGCAGGATTGGTTATGTCGACACTCGATATGGTATCTGACGCTGGGGGAACTGCCGGTGCATTCTTAGATTTTGGTGGTAGTGCGACGTCGGAAACGATTTATCAAGCACTTACGGTTATCAGTAGAGTTAAGACAATTCAAACTATTGTTGTCAATTTGTTTGGTGGCATTGTGCGTACCGATCTGGTTGCCCAAGGTATTCTAAGGGCTTATTCAAACAACCTAATAACGGTACCTTTATTCGCCAGAATCTCAGGAGCGGAGTCAACTAAGGCTAAGGAAATACTCAGCAATTCGAAGGCCCATTTATTTGATAGGATCGAGGATGCAATCCATGCTGCTGTGCAGGGAATAAAGTCTCAGGAAGGAAAGGCAATACTATGACCAAGCAAATTTATGATTATGATTTGATGAAGGTTCTTGTTGGAAACATTGGAGAATCAGACCATACGAGGCAACCGGTGATAGTGCAAGGCATGACTGGGAGTTTCGGATCTGTTCATACTAGGTTAATGAGAGAGTACGGTACCAATATTGTGGCTGGCGTAACTCCAGGAAAAGGTGGTCAAATGTCCGAAGGCGTTCCTATATACAATAACGTAAGTGAAGCAGTTTCTAATACTAAGGCAAAAATATCCGTTGTATTTGTTCCTGCTCCTCACTTCCTCGACGCTGCAATGGAATCATTAGATAATGGAATTAAGCTAATCGTAGCGATACCGGAACATGTGCCTATAAGGGATTCTATGAGAGTAATTGAATATGCCAAAGAGAGGGGGGCAAGAGTCATCGGTCCAAACACACCAGGCATCATCGTACCGGGAACGATAAAAATAGGGATAATGCCTGCCGATCCTTTTACTCCTGGTAAAACGATAGTTTTCTCAAGAAGTGGCACCCTTATGTATGAAGTTGCTTTCAATTTATCAAGGAATGGTTTTGGACAGAAAATTTGTCTAGGAATAGGAGGCGATCCGATCAATGGTACCAATTTAATTGAAGCAATCGAAATGGTAAGAACCGCTGAAAGCAATGATCCAATAGTGATTGTAGGTGAAATTGGCGGGGATGCTGAAGAAAAATTTGTAAGCCATCTTGAAGCCAAAGGTATTAGAGGTCGCATGGTAGCGTATATCGCTGGTAGATCAGCTCCGAAGGAGAAGAAGATGGGTCATGCAGGTGCAATTGTATATGGGAAGTACGGTTCAGCAGAATCCAAATTTGAGAGCTTTGGTCGATTGGGCATTCCGGTGGCAAAAACACCCGCAGAGCTCCCTCTTCTCCTAAAAGATAAGGCGATTCAATGATGCTATTCCGCTGTTATTCTGAGCGCAGTCTTAAAAATCCGGTCAGATATACATTCATATATCTTAGTTTTGAGATCCTTTATTAATTCAGTCAAATTATGGAGACAGAAAGGAGATTCTGTGATCGCTGCATGGCTAAGGTTGAACATGTTTTGATTGTTGATGAAGATGCAATTATCACATACAGAAAGAAAAGTGCCTATAGATGCATAAATTGTGGGCACAAGTCATATCGTAGATCTCTTCGTCCTAGCGCCGAGTCGGTGTATTGACTGCCTTTTGCACCCTCATGATCTGGCAAACTTAATTACGGTACTCAAGAGGCGCTACGCTGAGAGCCGTGACCTTAATGGTTCTCCTTATGAGATATTGCCATTAGATTGCTTGAATGTCGAGGAAAGGGATGACATCTCTATTTCGAAGCTCGATGAATTTGCCTCCCATAATCCAATTTTCCAAGGGCAGAAAGAAATTGACATCCAAAATTGTAGATGCAAAGTCTTCTCATGCGAAGTAGTTGAATATTGGTTAAGCAGTAAGAAATATGATGCCTGTTATCAACCATTTTACCCAACGTGGCTAATTTCTTCATTAATCATTTGCCTTACGGCCAAGTTATTGGGCTTCAGCGAAATAATAGACATAGGATCAGGAGACGCACGCATTCCGTATTGTGGCGCAATCATTGGATTGCGTGGTATAAGCGTTGAATTGGATGCAAACCTGGTAGATCTTCAACGGAGAATAATATGCTCAACCGGAGTCGATTTCGAGGTAATTAATAATGATGCCTGCAGGGCTAATTTCGAAGGGATGAATTTATCAAAACCGATGTTCCTGATTTCAGGATTGCCGGAACAGGGAGAGGTTCTTGCTGAGGCAGCAATAATGAACCTGATTCACCATGATTCTTCGTCTTCCAAATTAGGTTTTGCTTTAATGGGCAGTCATACGATGAAACAATATTCCAGAGATCATACTCTATATGGATGGGGCCACTTCGTTGCGGAACACAAATTGAGCATGCTGGATTGTCTTACATTGCCGACGATGTGGACCAATGAGCAATCCATTGATACACCATTTGTCTTCTTGCTGATGAAATAGAATGCTCGTTCTTATTAAAAATGTCAATGAATCAACTGCTTGAGTATTCTTCATGAATTTAAATGGATCCTCAATTTACAAATTAATATTGGAAAGATATCTTCTTTACTTAAAAAACCAAAAGTACCAGCCATATGATGCACCGGCGATATTACTAGAGGCAAGGACAAGAATGCCAAAGTCTGACGATATTGTCATAAGAGACGTTAGAGTAGCACGGCGATTCATTGAATTTGATGTGAGTGTTTGTAAACAAGAAGTGTTAGATCGGATTATCCTTAATGCTCTATCAACAATTGCTGAATTCGATTGCTATGAAAAAATAAAGGAAGAAGATATATCTAAAGAGGAGGCTATCGAAAGAGCACGGGTCCTCTTCAATAATGAGAGATTTTGGAAGTGCCACGAAGTGTTGGAGAATGTATGGAAACAAACAGAAGGCGAAGAGAAAGGGTTACTTAATGGAGTCATTTTAATTGCCGCAGCCTTCGTTCATTTTCAGAAAGGCGAAAATGAAACGTGTATTGGTATCTTGAGGAGAGCACATGACAAAATTAAATCAGCTCAAGTTGAATATTACAGAATTAAGTTCGATTTACTTGACAAGGAATTAAAAAATATTATAGATACAGGTAGAATTATTCCTTTGAGATTATGACTTGAATAACTAAGAGTATGATAAACATTGTAACGATTCGTGATGGCTTCTCAAATCTGTAGTAAAATCCCCCACTGTCCTCATTGTATCAAGGATTTTACGCAATAGATAAAGGGGAGAACCAGTACATGATACAAGAAATGACAGTTGAACTTAAGGTGCATCCATCTTTCTTTAAAGAATTTGCGACAAAAACCTGGGTTTCTCCAAATGATATTATAAAAGAAATGATCGAAAACGCATTTGACGAGGATGCAACCAAGGTATTAATAACTATTGTCGGTGACGGTGCCATCGTAATTGAAGATGATGCTGGTATGGATGAAGATGGCATGGATAAATTTCTGGTTCTAGGATCTCCTCACAAGAAGAATGATTATATCTCTCCTAGGTTGAAGAGAACTAGAACGGGCCGGTATGGCACTGGTCGTTTATCCTTCCTGACGTCCTTCGATAGCATGAAAATGCGAACAAAGAGGGATGGTTTTAGAAAATCAATCGTGATTGATTCTACGTCACTTGATGATCTGTACAAGGGAAACTCGAGATTGAAAGAGCTTAACGAACCGCTATTGGTCCGCAATGGTACGGAATTGACTTTAAGCAATTCTAAGGTGAACATCGATCCAATTAAATTAATCAAGGAAATCAGAAAGTTGGCCATTCTTCGATACCCTCTATTTGAAGTATATTGGAAAAGCACCAATAGGTTTAGGGAGTGGGATCTTGCTGGTGCTCAAATGATCACTCCTCCTGACATCCAAGGTCACAGAATTCCTGTTAACATTGAATCACCTCGTATCGTGGGCGAAATCATCATTGCCAGGAGACCTCTGTCAGAAGAAGAAAGAGGTATTGGGATCATGATACGAAATCACATTGTTACTCGGACTTCGTTTGATCTTGATTCAAGATTGAGCAGGATAACTGGATTCGTTAGATGTGATAGTTTGACATCTCGTTTTGCAGACAAATCTGCATTGATTGAGGATGATGAATATCAGGTCTTTCATAGTACCAATGAAGCAGTTCGTCAAGGATATCGTAATTCCAGCTTGTCCGAATACGAGGATGTCTTGATAACTCGGGAGGAATCGAAGATTTACAAGGAAATTGATAAAGCATTAGGACAAGCCTTGTTTGAGAACTTAGAAGGAGAAGAGGAAATTGAAGGATTTCAGTTAGTCGATGTTAAAGAGGAAGTCAGAACCGACGATAATATGGGAGTTGGAACAGGCGGTAGAATTTCTACAAACAACGAAATAGGTTCTCCTAGCCAGAATATTTATTCGACAGGCCAACGTCATTATCCTTATGAAGCTCGAAACGATGTGGAATCTGACCTAGACACTAACAGTGCAAGTTCCGGTTTCCGATCTAAGAGAGAAGTCTATGGCCGGTGATGTTGGTACTAAAGGGACAAACGACGATAGAACCTGGGGCAGGCCTATCTTCCAAGTTTGGCATGAATTATGATTCGCTACTTGAGAGATCGCCTGACAATGAGGATAAATTCCAGCACTCTGGTGGAGTATCCACTATAAAGAGGGTCAGAAAACCGATCATTAGGAAAACGTTCGCTCTAAAAAAAGTTGGATATAAAGTGATTCCATATGAGGATGAATCCGATTCAAGATACAACTTTAGAAGTGAGAATGTCGTTTTTGTCAATAAGGCTAATTCAGCATATCAGTCAGAAGCCAGAAGAGGCGATGAATTTCTCTTGCGACATATAATAAGAATTGTTGCTGAGGCACTCGCTGAGGCCAAGCATCCTGAAGCGAAAGAAGCATTGGAGCTGCAGAATAGGCTAATTGCCGAAGCGATTAGGATACATGACCACACCGTTGTTAAGAAGTAGTGATACCAAGATATCTCGAACAAACCCCCTTCGATAGAAAGGACTAAATCTAACTACATTCGGATATAATGACGAAATAAATGGCTTTTCAATTTATGCCAGGAGCAACAGCAGTTGGGATATCGTTTTCAAATGGGGTTACCTTCAGCTGCCGAAAAACGTGTCTCGTACGGGAACTTTGTTATTAATAAACAAACAAGGAAAATATTTCCTGTCACAGAGAGTGTCGGAGCCGCATGCGCGGGTATGATAGCAGATATGCAAGTTCTGGTTAGGCAAGTTGAGGCACTGGCAAAAATTAGAAAGCTTGAAACAAGGCGAAAGGTTGCGACTAATTCTATAGCGAAGTTGATGTCTGTTATAATGTTTGAACGTAGATTTTTCCCACTTCTTACACAAGTTATCGTGGGTGGAATAGACGCAAAATCGCGGATCTATACATTAGACCCTTTAGGCTCAGTTCTTCCCGACGAGTATGCTGCAGTTGGAACCGGTGCAGAAATGGCATTAGGTGTTCTTGATTCTGAATACAAATCAAGCATAACGGCTGAACAATCGAAGGATCTTGCGCTAAAGGCCATCAGGTCCTCGATACAAAGAGATTCTGCAAGCGGCGACGGGATAGATTTGTTGGTAATTACCAATGGTGCGCAAGCACAACAAGAATCATTTAGCTTCGATAGGTAAATCGTCCCGGAACACGAACCTTGGCTGGGATTTTTTGTCTGCCCGAAAAGGATTTTCGCTCTGCGTCACGCTATTTCTTTTCAGTTAGAATGTGGACTCTTATGAAAAGTGACAAAAAATGATCAGCCTCTAAGCCATAGATGAATAAACTAAAAATAAATTCAAAGTTCATCACAGAAAACAAATAGAAGTGAATTGAATCTATGCGTGCGTGGACAAAAAAAGTACAATCATCTGATTGCTGAAGCCTGTCACTAACGCAGTTTGTAATCACTGAGTATGTCCTTATAAACAGGATTTTTCTTTCCAATGTACCTCACATATTCACCATAAGTCAAGTCCAAATGGCACTTTTCACATCGTACAAAACTGAAATTATCAGATAGCTCCGCTATACCATCACAATCCGGACACTTCACTTTCATACTACTATTGTAATCTCAGAGCCACGCTAAAAATGTATGGTCCTAGCCTCAAGCTTGAAATGAAGCAGACAAGTGAGCTAGACCGCTTTTAACTGCTTAACAATTGGTTGTCTTGCCTTTCTAAAGACTCTGAAGCCACATATACACTTGATCTCTGGCAACCTAGAAAGCTCTTCGACTGTTACGTGTGTGCCGCAGCGCATACATTCATAGACTACTCCTCCGAGAATTCCTGAATCAGACAATCTTAAACTTCTTGTAGGCAATAGAAATAAAAGGTTATCTTAATTAATGTGGCACTGCTGACGGAACTTGAGAGGATCACCTTTTCTTTCTACCTGATGAGACAATAGATAAAACGTCTCGATCCTTCAAGTGATAATTGACAGGGAGCCTTAATCCATCCCTTGCATCCACTGCATAGAGTAGACCTCTAGAAAGGTCGCTATGAACAGTATTCGCAAGATCTTCAACTGTTGACCCAGCTTCCATAAGATAAACATCGGGTAAAACTTGCCCATTCCTATCCGAATACTTTGAAGGATTGGCCACTGGATATACAGTGTTCATTCTTAGTAATTTCATAACAGCAACGTTAATCGCAAATTGGACGCCTGTTCTCATATATTCCCCGAGGATGTCTCTTCGGATAAAATTGAGGGCCCATTTTTGCTTTTCGTTCAATCCA
The DNA here is from genome assembly GCA_963788755.1 of uncultured Nitrososphaerales archaeon. Classification (GTDB taxonomy): domain Archaea; phylum Thermoproteota; class Nitrososphaeria; order Nitrososphaerales; family Nitrososphaeraceae; genus TH5896. The sequence continues at coordinate 51,446 of CAWBHQ010000006.1, read as the reverse complement.
CTCTGCTCTAAGATTTCAAACCGTTCGTCTCCAGGAAGGTATTTAATCAACCCCCTGTGTTCTGCCCTCCTCAGTGTTAGTTCGGCATCTGCACTCGCAGGGACGATAATAAGATCCTTATATTCTTCTCTCAGTCTTCTGAAATTATCTGAAGAGGATGGTAGATCAACCTTATTTGCAACTATCAGAGTCGGTTTTGAGAGCTCTCGTAGAGACCAGACGAAATCCTTGGTAATTTCAGAGCCAAAATCATCGATCTTTGTATTAGTCAGGTTGTTCGATGCAATGGCAGCCTTCACGTGATGCTCCTTTACCCCGATCCCCCTAAAAATTTCAGTAATAGAATTTATCGCATCAACTCCGGAATGGATCGAGCGGGCAATTTTGTCACGATTTCCTTCAAACAATTTTAGATACCACATGACCAATTCCTCCTCAATGTCCGCAATGTCTGCAATAGGATCTCCTGTGCCTGGTTCGGCTACTCTCCCCGATGCGTCAATACTCCCTGAGACGTCTACTATATGAAGTAGGGCGTCAGATTGGGCTCCAATAGAGAGGAATTGATTCCCTAAGCCCTTTCCTTCCCATGCACCTTTTATTAATCCTGGGAGGTCGACTATCTCGATTGGAATAAATCTCCAGCCGTCTACGCAGCGCGAATTCCGTGGATTGTCATTGACTCCGAGTTCCTTATGCACGCACAACGTGATAGCATTAGCGTTCGCGACTGAAGGAACCTTCGTAGTGAAAGGATAGTTGGAGATATCTGCCGATGAAAGGGAAGCAGAGTTAAAGAATGTGGTCTTACCAGTATTGGTCTTGCCTATTAGCCCAATTTTTATCATATATAACCGACCTCACTGTTCATATTTATACATCTTCATTGAATCTCAGAGGTCGAGAAGTTCACTTTAGTCTCGCCTTCACAGGGAGAGTTATCGCACCGTCAGACGCGGACTGGACCAAAGATGCATATTTTGCTAAAACTCCGGATAGATATCGATCTGTGATCGGTTTCCACTCCTTGAATCTCTTTTCAATAGTGGCACTATCCACCATAAGATCAACTGTTCCTTTTTCGATATCTATCTCTATTTGATCGCCAGTCTTAACGAGCGCAATGGGTCCACCATTCATAGCCTCTGGTGAAACATGGCCTATCATAAGGCCTCTCGTCGCTCCTGAGAATCTCCCGTCAGTAACCATAGCAACCTTCTTGCCTAGTCCTTGCCCCACAAGTGCAGCAGTTACTGCCAGCATTTCTCTCATTCCTGGGCCTCCTCTAGGGCCTTCGTACCTTATGACCACGACATCACCTTCAGTTACCAATCCCTTTGAAATTGCGCCAAATGCTTCCTCTTCTGCATCAAACACCTTCGCTTTTCCACGAAAGTGGGCTGTGTTGAGACCAGCGATCTTAACAACTGCCCCATCAGGCGCCAAAGTGCCATTCATAACCTTTAGCGTTCCCTGAGAATGAAGAGGGGCACTTATCGGGGCAACCAAATGGTTGTGATCTGATATATTGACCTCGACGTGATCCAGATTTTGTTTCATGGTTTTACCAGTTACAGTAATCACTTCGCCATTGAAAAGACCACGTTCGTAAAGTTTCTTCATGATCAGAGGTATGCCTCCAATCTTTTCGAGATCAATCATCACATAAGATCCACCCGGCCTCATATTTGCAATATGTGGCGTTCGCTTTCTAATTCTCTCAAAGTCCGACAGTGTCAAGTTTATGCCTACTTCTCTTGCCAACGCGACCAAATGCAGCACAGCATTAGTAGAGCCACCGATAGCGTTCGCCATGGCGATTCCATTTTCAAAGGCTTCAAACGTCATGATATCCTTTGGTCGAATGTTTTCTTCGATAAGAGCACCGATTGCTTTTCCTGTCGCATAACATGTAGAAGTTCTTTTCTCGCTTTCAGCTGGTGCGGTCGAGCTCCCTGGCAACGACATGCCAATTGCCTCGCCGACAGATGCCATTGTATTGGCCGTGTACATACCCGCACATGACCCCGCAGAAGGGCAGGCAACGTTTTCCAAACTCACGAGCTCCGCCATACTCATCATGCCAGCTTCATAACTACCGACAGCTTCAAAAACGTCCTGTATGGTAACTTGTTTGCCGTTCCAAACACCTGGCATTATTGAACCTCCATATACAAATATAGAGGGAACATTTACGCGAGCCATCCCCATCAATGTACCTGGTAAACTCTTATCACACCCCGATATCCCAACAAGGGCATCATACTGGTGAGCAATCATCATTACTTCAATAGAATCAGCAATGATCTCTCTACTGACTAACGAAGCTTTCATCCCTTCGTGACCCATCGCAATACCGTCAGAAACTGAAATGGCTGTAAATTCTCTGGGCGTACAACCACTATCTTTTACTCCATTTTTTGCGTGCTGTGCCAACCTTCCGAGGTGGATATTACATGGAGTAGCTTCGTTGCAAGTTGAAGATACTGCTACCATCGGCTTTGACAAATCATCGTCCGTTAGGCCCATAGATTTATAATACGCCCTTTGTGGTGCTCTTGCACCACCCTCGATTACCTTGCGGCTTGGTAAATTCACAAGAATAAGGATTTGCGATACTTATTTTAATATTAGTGATTCGGAAACAGTGACTAAACTACTCCATAGTTGCAGTAATTTTTATTCCATCTAAACCTTCCACTTTGAATTCAGTTTCGCACATACCACACTCTGCATTTCCATTGAGGAGATCGTTTGCTGAAATCTCCTCATTCAAGTAATCACATTTCGGACAATGAAATGAGAAGACCAAGTCAAAAGTTTCTAGCTCTACTGTTTCTACCATGATCTTATGAAGATAATCTCATGATATTTATGAGATATGCTGCGAGGCGAGGTAATGAGTATTCAATTTCAAGAAAGAATGCAATTAACCCTAAACAATAAATAAACGTAGCTATCGTCCATTAAGAAGTCAATTAGATGTCTGATACGAACACGTATTGCGTCTTCTGTGCGATAATTAGAGGTCAGTCCCCTGTGGCCAAAGTCTATGAGGATAACACTTTTTTGGCATTCATGGACAAGTATCCCATCACCTCGGGGCATACGCTTGTGCTTCCCAAGTATCATTATGGGGATCTCTTTGAGATGACAGACGCCGAGGTTGGAAACTTGTACAGAGTGGTCCATAATATAGCATCGGCCGTGTATAACGCCACTGGCGCGCAGGGTCTCAATACTGGACAGAACAACGGCAAAGCGGCAAATCAGATCGTTCCTCACGTTCACGTACATATAATTCCAAGATATGAAAAGGATAGTCGAGATGGTAAGTGGCCTTCTAGAAAAGTAACAGACTATAAAGAGCTTGAGAAATTAGCGAACAAAATAAAGAAAAATTTATGACCTTGATAGACACCTAATCTTTATTCTACAGTTGAGACCAAGTATCATCGCACGGATTTCAATCCAATAATCGTTTCTATTCCCCTAATTAATATACGGCGAAGCATTGTGCTACCAAACACGAATGATCTCATATAATTAAAATAGTATGGAAAGCCGGCGCTCCTGAATCATTTCCGGTAAGGATTAGGTTACCGAACTAGTCAATCACTAAAATATCTCTTCATCCTTCCGTACACCCCCTAGTCCTGTTCTTATTTCCTTTGAACATTCTAAACACAGGCTTTCAGAGAAAGGGAAATTCTTCATGCAGTTCTTACAAACTGGCCGATTGCATACTGGACAAAATTTGCTTCCAGCCTTCGAATTGCAAATGTAACACAAATTCATAGTAGCGGGAGAATATACCGCATCTATTATCTAAAAGGTTATCGACCTCAATTATCCTGCGACATGAGAGGCATCCTGCTCATTCAAACATAATGCGAAGATCAGTCTTGGATCATAACTTTGAACCTCCTGTTTAATTGACAGTGGGCCTAAACCTGAGGATTGCTCCCACCTTCCCAAGGCTAGAAACTTGAGCGCCTTCCTCAGATTTTCCCGAAATTATTTCCAACCCTGCTCCTGTTGAACTGCAGAGTTCTTCAAAGTATTCCACAATATCTCTTTCTCGGGTTTCTTGATCAGGGTTCCCACAATTCTTGCACGAACTGGAGAGCAATTCTTGCCTAGCCATCAGTAGACGCGGTCTCTCTACTATTTCGATATCGCGGTTCGCGCATTTCCCGCAATTCGCCTCCACTACTACCACCGAAATATCGTCAGTAACTATAACAAGTTCCACGATCCCACTTCGCAAGGCCTTGATAACGTCATTAATGCCGTAGATCCCCAATCCTCTATCCGAATAAACTTCCTTCATGAATCTTTTCACAATCTTCTTCTCCTCCATCAACCGATATCCATCCATGACCCCTTCTTCGTTGACTTTGTCAACCAACTCCCTTACTCCCTCTTCCCCAGAATACGAAGTATCGAGTACAGCTACAACGTTGCCTTGAAGTCGATAGTCCAAATACTCTTCCCTTAGAAAGGTGTCCTTAGTGGCTCCTGGACCTCCTACGATTAACCCCTTGACTTTGTGTTGATCGATTAAAATCCTATGAGCCCTCTCCGCTATTCTTTTATAGTATTCATTCAGCTCGTTATCCCTTAACCGTTCAAATCTACGTGCTGACTGGCCGCCTTGTCTATGTTTGCCGGACACACCCGAAGTTAGCGTGTCTTCTACCTGCCACCTATCACCCGATAATACTCCTAGACCTGCTTCTTGAGTGTCAATTGTGAGAAGCCCCATTGCCTTGTCATCCTTCAACATATCTTTCAAATGATCGGTCCAAAAATGGTCATCACATCTGTATAGCTGGATCTGCACAGGTTTAGGAGGCATAACCGGAAATATTTCGATTTTCTCAGTCCCTATTCCTTTCCCGGTTGGTAGTGCCCCGCAAAAAATAATCAAACCATTTTCTGGCGTCTCCTTGAACAACTTCAGTTGCTCAACCGTCCTGCTCAACGCATCTTGAACGTGAGTTCTCGTCAAATCGGACTTAATATTAGAGGCCGTTCCTGCTTCTGTTCTAAGTTGAGCAATAACATCATAAATTGGTCTTCTAGGAGGGATGTAGACGGTAACGAGCTCTGTACCATGTCCAGAAATACCCGACAGCTCATTTATCATTCGTGTGAGTTTATATCTTCTTACTGAATCCCATTTATTATCTGAGGTAACGCTCTTAGACATTTAAGCAAAACATATCACATCAACATGTATGGAATATAAGGTTATCAAACCTGCACTCTTAGGATGCTAATCTATTGACATAGATTATAAGAGAACACTACAAAAGAGAGGCAACCAACCTATGCTTCCAAACCTGCAGTATATAAAACAGTTAAGGATAAGACTAGGGCTTACTCAAAGAAATCTAGCTGCACATACTGGAATCAGTACTTCAATGATTAATCAGATCGAATCTGGAAGGTGTAAACCCAGTTATGAGACTGCCAGGAAAATTTTTGAAGTACTCAATTCGCTAGAGGGGCAATCTTCAATTAAAGCAGGAGACATCTGCAGTCGGTCATTGATGTTTGCTCAGAGAAATGATACTCTTCATGACGCAATTGAATTGATGAGGAAACATTCGATTAGTCAACTCCCTGTTTTTCATGATTCTAAATTGATAGGGGTCGTGAGTGAAGACCTTCTTGCGCGAATAATGATCGAAAAAGACCAGAAAGATATCAAACGCATGACGGTATCTTCCATAATGGAACCGCCTCCTCCGATAGTAGATATTTCAGTACCTGCAAAGGCACTCATACCTCTTGTAAGATTTTCAAAATGTGTTTTGGTGAGTGAAAAGGGCGAGCTTATCGGAGTCATAACAGTGACCGATACGCTTAAAACAGTCGAATAGACCCTTACTCACTTTCGGAAACCCGCTCCAGTCCGACGCAACAGTCAGCTATTTTCAAGCAATCGTCGCACAATGCTACTACTTTCGTGGTGTCCAGACTTTTGGAACACAAAGCACATGCTCTTAAACTTCCTGAACCCTCATGAATCCGGCTCTGGATGTCCAATAAGCACTTAAGGCAACTTCATCCATATATAGATTCACGAATGATCATATTATCGCAAAATGATCTACAACGAATGGTATGGAACGCTAAGCCTACCAGATAAATTCATATGTTTTGAAACATCCTTAGAAACATCAAGGAATATTTTAATAATGACTCTCGTGAAAGTTGGAGAAGTAGGGGATATCAAGGAAAATGCGGGTAGAGAAGTTAAGGTCGGACAAACTCGCATAGCTCTCTTTTTTGCAAATGGAAGATATTACGCGATCGAAGCTCTATGTCGTCACCAGGATGGATCACTTGCCCCCGGAAAGATAGAGGGTGAAGTAGTTGAATGTCCGTTGCATTTCTGGCATTACAACATTAAGACCGGGCAGCTTTTAGATTATCTGGATGGTGTTAGACTGACTACGTACGAGGTTAAGGTTATTGAAGATCAAATATACCTTGAACTAGCTAATGAATAGTCGCTAGCAAGGCCCATAGATATGAGACTCTATAACACGCTTACAAGAAACGTAGAGCAAATCCCTCATCAGAATAGTATAATTCGAATCTATCTGTGTGGCGTTACCGTTTATGATAAATCCCACATAGGACACGCTAGGACCATAGTCGTTATTGATTTGCTTAACAGACTTCTAAGGGACTCAGGCTTTAGAGTAAAGTTTGTGCAGAATTTTACAGATGTTGATGATAAGATTATTAAAAGAGCCGAGCAGGAAGCGACAAGTGCTGAGGAAATTGCGCGCAAATACATACTCCAATATCAAAAAGACTTTGACAGATTGAATATAGTTCAGGCGGAGAAATATCCAAAGGCTACTGAAAATATTGCTGAAATGACGAGTATGATCGATAAATTACTAGCAAGTGGTCATGCCTACATTACAACGAATGGCATATATTTTAGAGTGACCTCCTATCCTGAATACGGGAAACTTTCAAGAAAACCACTCAACGATTTAATAGCCGGGGCGCGGGTCGAAGTTGATTATACCAAAGAGCATCCATTGGACTTCGCGTTATGGAAATTTACTTCTTCAAGACCATTTTATCCTAGTCCATGGGGGATAGGCAGGCCTGGATGGCACATTGAATGCTCCGCGATGGTGGAGAGGTATCTTGGGAGTACTATAGAAATCCACTGTGGTGGAAATGATCTAATATTTCCGCATCACGAAAACGAAATCGCTCAATCTGAGTCCTATTCAAATCAATGTTTTGCAAAGCTCTGGCTCACAGCGGAATGGTAACATTTAACAACGAAAAAATGTCGAAGTCATTAGGAAATATTATAACTGTTGAGAACGCGCTGGCCAAATGGGGAGGAAACGTAATCAGACTTTTTTGCTACTCTGTCCATTACCCAAAGCCTCTTGATTATAGGGAAGATGTTTTAGTTGAAGTAAAGCGCAGCTGGAATGCTATCGAAAATTGCGGTTGGGAGTTGAGGTTTGCAACGGGAGCTCACAATACTGACAAAGTTGGAATAATAAGTGATCTTTCAAGAAAATCCCTAGAGAAATTCAGAATGGCGCTAGGGAATGACTTGAACTCATCTTTGGCTCTTAAAATTTTCCTGGAATTTGTAACTTATGTTAACAAGCTGGCTCTCTCCAATGAGTTAAGTAAAGAACTTGCCACAATAGCTGGCAATACATACTACAAGATAATGGACTTATTGGGTCTGCAATTAGTTGACATTTCAGAGGATGAAGTGAAGGAAGTAACTGCTATGATTGTTAGAAGAGACAGCCTCAGAACGGAACAAAAGTACAGAGAGTCAGATGAAATAAGGACTGCTCTTCTTGAAAAATACTCAGTTGAATTATCGGATCGTGCAGGAGGATCATTCTGGAAGAAGGTCGAAAAATACAATTCTCGGATGTAACCCAGTTTATGCCAGAGACAACGTCATGTATTTCCGATTTTTTGAATAGAGTCTTGAATAACCTCAAGAGATAGTAAAAAGAAATTGCGGGAATGGAACGTTTATTTCTGATATGTGAGGTACGACAATTTACGAAATACTGTGTCGAAGAAGCGAGCTAAGACCTATACAGTAATTGGAATAATACTGGCATTAACATTTGCTGGGATCTATCTTGCTTTTCTCTCTAGTTCACAAATTAATGAAGAAAAACAGTTCCTGGAGAACTACTACTCATTAGTTGACGCTACAACTGGTGTGACTGAAAATTATCATAAGGAAATTGAGAAGTGGGAAAGAGATCAGTATGACAATCGAAAGCTCGTCGAGATTACAGATTCTTTCCTATCTGAGTATGATCTTCTGGTGGACAAGGCTACTTCCTTTAAGGCGCCCCAAAAGTACCGAGAAGCCCTAGCACTTTACATAAAAAGTTTAGATTCTGAGCGGTCGAGTTATGCTATGTTTCTGGATTTTGTAGAGACAGGTGACCCAAGGTTCAATGAAACTTCGATAGATTTGCTATCAAATGCCACCAAATACGAACTTGAGTCTTTTAATATTATAAATTCACTAAGATAATTTATTAAGCAATTTATCTTCCAAAGTCACTATAAATTGACAAGTAGATCTTCTAGATCAAGATTAATATCGGAGGGTCAAAAATCGCACGAATGGGCAAAATCAAGAATGAAGATTATTGATCGAATAATTAATGACTTTTCTGAATCGAGGGCGTTACCATTGAAAGGGATAAGACTAGGAATATGCCTCCATATTACAAAAGAGACCTCTGTGCTTGTCATGGCATTAAAAGTACTTGGAGCAGAAATGGCACTATGCTCCGCAAATCCGTTGTCAACTCAGAATGATATTGCTTGCTTTCTTAAAGATCAAGAGATTCGGGTCTTTGCAACTAGAGGCGAATCTTATGAACAGTATCAGGATAACATGTTGAAGGTGATAAGGTTTAAACCTGAAATTGTTACTGATGATGGGGCCGAACTCCATTTAATGGTACACCGCTTTTCAGATAGCAAGATAGTCGCAGGAACAGAAGAAACTACTAGTGGTGTGACAAGAGTCAAAGAATTGGAAATTGGGAGGCATCTTAAGTACCCAATAATAGCCATAAACAATGCGCGAACTAAATACTTGTTTGACAACCGTTATGGTACAGGGCAGAGCACTGTCGATGGATTATTACGAACTACATCGGTCTTCCTACCTGGCAAACATGTTATCGTTTGCGGCTATGGATGGGTAGGGAAAGGAGTTGCTTCCAGGCTGCGTGGCATGGGAGCAATCGTTACAGTGACGGAAATCGATTCGATCAAGGCTCTAGAAGCACTAATGGAAGGTTACGACGTACGTCCGCTAGCATCTGCGTGCACGTACGGTGACATCTTCATCACGTGTACTGGAAGCTACAGAATTATTAGAAAGGAACATATTGACAGGATGAAAGATGGGGTAATCCTATGCAACGCAGGACATTTTGATTTTGAAATTGATATTGGTTATATGAAATCTCAGGATCAGAAACCAAAGGAGATAAGGCCTAACATTCAGCAATACATGGTTAATGGCAAGTGCATCTATTTGCTTGCCTCAGGTCGTGTGATCAATTTGGTAGGTGCCGAAGGACATCCTCCGGAAGTCATGGCACTATCATTCGCAAACCAAATGATGTCTATAATCTATTTGGCAAAAGAAATGGGTTCACTTGAGCCACGGGTGTATGACGTTCCAGAACACATTGATCGTAAGATCTCAGAGTACGCGTTGGACGCATTTGGCATCAATGTGGAACATAGTAACGAGAAGTCATTTTGAGTGTGAAAAAGGAGCCGGTTATCAAGGATAAGTTTAAAATCCCGACCCAAATCAGGTTTGAATACTGGTTACAAACAGCTCATGGATAGCCTTATTATCACGAGTGCCTTGCCGTATGCGAATGGAGAAATACATCTAGGCCATATTGCGTCGACTTATTTGCCAGCAGACATATTTACTCGATATTGGAGGCACTTAGGGAGGAATGTGTACCATCTCTGTGCAACTGATGACTTCGGTACTCCTATCCTGATAAATGCCGAGAAAGAGTCAATTACACCAGAACAATATGTGAAAGCCTGGAGAGATAGTGATCTGAAAGACTTCCAATCATTGGGTATCTCCTTTGACTACTTTTCCCAAACTAGTTCGGAAGAAAACATTAGGCTAACGCAAGAGATTTTCAACAAACTTTACCACAATGGGCATATTTACGAGAAAAATGTTGTCCAGTATTTTTGTGAGTTTGACAAGAAGTTTTTACCTGACAGATATGTAGTGGGAAAATGCCCTTTTTGTCTATCGGAGAATCAATATTCAGATCTGTGTGAAAATTGTGGTAGGGTTCCAGATAAGATTTTGGAACCCAGATGTAGAATCTGTGGGGAGGTGCCTATTAAGAAATCAAGTACTCACTATTTTTTTAGACTTTCAACTTTCTCCGGACAATTGAGGGATTGGTTGACTACGAACCATAATCTCCAATCCGACGTCACAAGATATGTTTTGAAATGGATTGATGAGGGATTAGTCGACTGGGATATAACTAGGGACTTGTCATGGGGGGTGCCGATCCCAAGGAAAGAAGCCAGAGGTCAAGTTTTTTACGGATGGTTTGATAACCACATATGCTACATCTCTAGTTTCCTCTCACTCTCGAAGGAATCGGGAGATAAGAATGGAAAGGAACGATGGAATAGTTCGGAGATTTTTCATTTCATTGGAAAGGATATTGTGTACCATCATTACCTTTTCTTACCAGCTATACGAATGGGAATTGGATATGAATACAAACTTCCAGACTATATTCCCACAAGAGGTCATCTAATGCTCAACAATCGAAAAATATCAAAGAGTAGAGGTTGGTACATAGGGCTTAGGGAGTTCTTGCAATTATTTCCCTCTGACTATGTGAGGTTTTATCTCGCTCGGCTAACCCCTTATTCTCAAACTGATATAAACTTCGATTGGGATGTATTTATAGAAAGGATAAATAACGAACTCATCGCGAACATTGGGAACTTTATCAATCGAACCCTGTCCTTTATCAAGACGAATTTTGGCGGTTTTGTACCAAATCCATCTGTGTACGATGATGTTGATCTTGAGGTTGCGAATCGAATTTCAGGTATCGCTGGAATAGTTGGCACGTCAATCTCAAAAAACGAGATTGAAAAAGCGATGAAAGAGATACTTGATTTCAGTACGAGTCTAAACAGGTATTTTCAGAAAAAGAAACCTTGGGAGATAAGACACACGGCTCAAAACACGCTCTACATTTCTGCATGCGCTGTTCAATCTCTGGCTATACTATTGGACCCGTTTATCCCAAATTCTGCGGTAAGAATTTGGGATCAGCTTGGTCTTACTGGTAACTGTACACAACCAGAATTGGATCCGTGCATCACAAATAGATATGAAGTCAGGTCACAAGATCGGAGAAATTCAACCATTATTCCAAAAAATTGAAAAGAGTAAATTAGCCCTCGACAAATGGAAGGTGGATTAGAGGTCGTCGACAATATAAACCGCGGGTTAATGATAGGCAGATATCAGCCTTTCCACCTTGGCCACCTAAGTCTTGCTGAACAAATACTTTCTGAATGTGAAGAATTGGTCGTGGCGATTGGAAGTCCAGAAGTAATTTTTCATTTAACGATCCCTTTACGGCAGGAGAAAGAATTACTATGGTGCACGAAGCCCTAAAAAAACGTGGGCTTGAGGATGTCTAACTGCTACGTACTTACTGTACAAAATAGCAATAATAACTACACATGGTTCGAGAGCATAAGGTCCATGATTCCGAATATCAAGACGGTCTACTCCGGCAATCAGTTTGTTCAACTCCTCTTGCCGAAGGATGTAAAGGTCAAATCACCCGCCTTTGTAAAGTTCAAGATTTTCAATGGAACTCGAATAAGAAATTTGATTGTTCAAAACGGCAATTGGCAAGGCCTCGTTCCAACGCCTGTAGCGTTATTTATAAACGCAATTGATGGAGTTTCACGCTTAAAGAAATTGAGAAAGACTCAAATTGAACAGGAACGTGTATTGGCTACAACTTCCGGTTTAAATAGGGGCATTTAAGTGGAACTCAACAACAGAACAAATGTTTCAATGAACTATTCCCTATGAAAGGTGTGAGGCAATGCCCCATCTGTATCAAATGTGGATCAAAAAAGTTCAAAAATCTTGGCAAACAGGAGGGATTAATTGCTACTGGAATGTAGATCCTGCGCGTGGATTAGCAAGTCTGAACTAGTATTTGGCTATACTCTAGGTGGGGTGACGGGAATTTAATGGGATAACTTTCAGTTTTCTGGAGGAGCTTGACATATCTCCATTAGCACTCCGTTGACTGACTTAGGGTGAATGAATGTTATTTTTCTGCCATATGACCCACTGCGAATCCCACCTAAGATTTTCGCACCATTAGAGGAGGCACGTTCAACATCTTTTTCAATATCATCCGCCGTTATGGCTAGATGATGAATCCCTTCACCTTTTTCCTTCAGAAAATTTGAAATGGGACTGTTATCATCAAGAGGCTGTAGCAGCTCAATCCTAGTATCTTCGAGTTTCAAAATGGCCACCTTAACTCTTTCAGCTGGTACATCTTCCAGATCCACATGGCCTATATTAAGAACATTCTTAAAGTTCTCCAGAGCGGGTTCAAGATCCTTGACCGCAATAGCAATGTGATCAATTCTCAACGATATCTGCCTCCTGATGATTTTGTCTGGTATTAATTTGTATATCTAAGATAAACAGGCCACTGCGTTTCAAGGGCTAAAATTCAATCACCATGTACCCGACTTTAACACCGCATTCCTTCCCAATAACTTGTTATACATGAACAAAAAGGAGAAGCTGCGACGAGACTGCCTACCTTTAAGGTAAATGTGTTTAGAATGATATCTTTGGAAGATAGGCTCCAAACACTTCCTTAAAAATAGCGCTAATCTCACCAAGTGTGGCGCGGCTTTTAACTGATTCAATGATATAAGGCATCAAGTTTACGCTATCATTCTCCGCAGCCTTGCGGAGTTCTGAGAGGATCGAGTCTACTTTCGGTTGGTCCCTAGATGCTTTAAATTCCTTCAACCGTACCATCTGCTTTTTCTCTAGTTCAGGGTTGATCGAGTTGAGTTGAGGTTCCCTGTCGTTTGAATCCTGGAATTTATTTACGCCTACAATGATTCGTTCATTTTGGTCTATTTCTTTCTTTAGCATGTAAGAGTTTTTCCTGATCTCCTCTTGAAAGTATCCTTTCTCCACGGCAGCGAGAGCGCCGCCCATGGACTCGATCCGCTTTAAATAACCTTGAACTTTGTCTTCAATCGTGGCGGTAAGCTCCTCAACATAATACGATCCACCTAAAGGGTCGACAGTCTTTGTAATTCCGGTTTCATTAGCAATTATCTGTTGAGTTCTTAATGCAACCTTCACAGATTCCTCAGTTGGGAGGGCCAATGCCTCGTCACGAGAATTGGTATGCAATGACTGACATCCCCCCAGCACAGCTGCAAGAGCCTGCAACGAGACCCGTTACTATGTTATTGTCTACCTGCTGAGCTGTAAGCGATTCACCGCTAGTTTGAACATGGAATCTCAAATGGCATGACTTTGGGTCTTTTGCTCCAAACTTTTCCTTCATTAATTTCGAATAAATCCTGCGAGCAGCCCTAAATTTTGCGATCTCTTCAAAGAACTCCATTGTACAGCAGAAGAAAAATGAAAGCCTAGGGGCAAACGAGTCAACGTCCAGTCCCCGTTGCCGACAGGTCTCTATATACTCTATTGCATTTGCGAATGTAAAGGCAAGCTCTTGTATTGCGTTTGACCCGGCCTCTCTCATGTGATAACCAGATATGCTGATTGGGTACCGCTGAGGTACTTTCTTTGAGGTATACTGAATCATATCACCAATCAGCCTAAGTGACGGTCTGGGTGGATAGATGTATGTATTGCGTGATATGTATTCCTTTAGAATATCGTTCTGGGTCTGTACCCCTGAATTTTGTCAGGTGAAACGCCCTGCTGCTCAGCTACAACAATGTACAAAGATAGCAGAGTAGAGGCAGTTGAATTTATGGTCATTGATGTACTAACTCTGTCCAGGGGTATGGATTCGAAACAGGTCATCATATCGTTCGAGCGAGCTGATTGGAACTCCCGTCCTCCCCACTTCTCCCTCTGACTGAGGATTATCAGAATCGCGGCCGGTTTGAGTAGGCAAATCGAATGCAAGGGAAAGACCTGTCTGCCCATGTTCCAACAAGAATTTGAATCTATTATTTGTCTCCTCCGCACTGCCAAATCCACTGTACATTCTCATGGTCCAAAGCCTGCCACGGTACATTTCAGGATAAATTCCACGTGTATAAGGAAACTCTCCAGGAGATCCGAGGCTATTAATAATATTCGCTGGAATGTCGGAATCGGAATAAATCTTCCTTACCTCAATGCCGGAGTCCGTCTTATAATGGTTTGGATTCGGCCATTTCTTCTACTCCCTACCTCATGAATCTGGCAGAAATCCGTTCAGCAGCCAGGTATGGGTCAATTTTCTTTTCGATCACCATAGATATATAATTCTCGTATTCCAGATTGTCTTTGAGAAACGACTTTGCCCTCTGTTCCACCGCTCGGAATATCATTTCTTGCAATTCGTTTTTCAACATACTTATCCTCTTCTCTGTTATGCTTGCTTTGTTACTTATTAATTTCTCATCAATATGCGAAGCCAATTCCGTAACCCCTTCTCCTGTCCGCGCAGATACTTTCAAAACTGAAGGTTTCTTATCAGTGCCTCCAACAAATTCAAGGATGGAATTGAATAAATGCCCAGAGCCTTCTAGGTCGCCCTTGTTGATTGCATAGATTTCCCCTATTTCGTTAAGACCAGCCTTTATTGATTGGACGTTGTCTCCGGTCTGGGGGGTCAATACAACGATAGTGATGTCTACTATCCGAGATATTTCAACTTCTAACTGGCCAGCACCAACGCTTTCAACTAAAATTAAGATCGAATCCGGCAACATCTAATATCCGGATAACATTCCTAAGCGAATTGGAAACGCCACCCACAGCGCCTCTAGAGGCCAAACTCCTCATGAACACATTTTGGTCATCCATTGTTACCTGCATCCTAACCCGATCTCCAAGAATTGCCCCTCCGGTTATTGGACTGGTAGGATCAACCGCAAGGATGGCTATCCGATAACCCATTGTTTGAAAATTTCGTACCAATGCTCCTATAAGAGAACTCTTCCCTGCACCTGCAGGACCAGTAAAACCTATTGTTCTGGATTTACCCGTTAAGGAAAAGATCTCACGAATAATGTCCTGAGAATCAGGATCGTTGTTATCAACCATCGAAATTGCCCGAGCCAGAGACCTACGGTCTCCTTCGAGTAGTCTTTTAACTATCTTAAGCATGAGCCAGATATCACAAATTCGGTATAAATTCATTGGTAACGAATTAGAGGAATATCAAACTCAATATTTCGATTCTAATACTTACGGATAAGGTCCTGAATGAAATTAGTTTGACGACGACAACAACGACAAGATAGTAATAAGTAACGACAAAAACAATAGACGCAAATTAGATATACTTCTCGACATCTTTATGGAGTAAGCAGATTGGTATGCTAGAGGGGACTGAACAGCAAAAGGGACCGATACGAATCCTTGTTTCCAAATTGGGACTGGATGGACACGACAGGGGTGCGCTTGTAATCTGCAGGGCGCTAAGAGATGCAGGGATGGAAGTTATTTATTCTGGCTTATTCTGCACGCCTGAACAAGTAGCGAAGATTGCGATCGAAGAAGACGTTGATGTAATTGCGATGAGTTTATTAAACGGTGCTCACTCAGTCTTATTTCCTAAGGTGGCGAGATTGGTAAGAGAAAAAGGCGGAAATAATATTTTGCTGATAGGAGGAGGCATAATTCCTGAGGCAGACAAGAAGGTCCTCGAAGAGGGAGGTGTAATGGGCAACTTCGGACCTGGGACCCCATTACCAACTATAATTAAATATATATCCAGTAATGTCAAACCTCGAAAATAATTTCAGTGTGCAAAGGAAGTCGATTTCCGGTTCTTCTTTTCTTTATCTATCCTGTCTGTTCCAGTCCGGCCACATCATCTTTCTCATTTCGATACCTACACGCTCTATTTCATGGCTTTGAATCTTCTTCATAAAAGTCTCAAATGAATTCTTGCCATCCTTTCCATAAACGCTTACCCATTCATCTGCGAATGTACCCGATTGAATCTCACCAAGGACGCTTCTCATTTTTTTTTGCTCTCTGTGTCGATGACTGCGGGTCCTCTAGTCAGACCCCCATATCGAGCCGTTTCGCTAACTCTATTGTACATTCCTGTTATCCCGTACTTGTGGATTAAATCAACTATCAACTTCAATTCATGCAAGCATTCAAAATAAGCCACCTCTGGCTGATATCCGGCTTCCACCAAAGTTTCAAATGCATTCATGATAAGGCTATGGGTTCCACCGCATAAGTCCACCTGTTCACCAAACCAGTCTGTCTCAACTTCTTCCTTAAACGTTGTTTTTATTAGTCCTGGTCTGGAACTGCCAATTGCCTTCGCGAGACCAAGAACCCTCCCCCAGGCCCTAGTAGAATAATCACGTTCGACTGCAACCAGAGAAGGGGTTCCAAATCCTTGCAAAAATAACTCTCTTACCATCTGTCCTGGTCCCTTTGGCGCCACCATTATCACGTCGATATTTTCAGGCGGTTCAATCCACTTCCAATGTATCTGCCGCTGCCGTGGGAAAAGCTTATTGCTGCTCCTTCCGAAAGATTAGGTCCTATCTCTGTTTTATACAGAGCACTCTGTTCCATATCCGGAACCAACACGTGAACGATGTTAGCAGCCTTAGTGGCTTCGGCTGTACTCATAACCTTGTGGCCCTCTTTAGCAGCGAGATCCCAACTCTTTCCACCTCGTCGTAGCCCCACAAGGACATCTAATCCACTATCCTTCATATTGTTAGCCTGTGCACGACCCTGAATGCCGTAACCAATCACAGCGATTCTGTCCTGCTTGACATCATCCAAGTTGATATCGTTATCATGCCATCGTTGAGCTTTCATGCAATGCCTATCAGTCTCTACACTATATATACGTCAAGTGAGCCAATATCCATGTATTACCAGATTAATAAAAACCGCTAAAACATGATGCTATCTTTTGGCTTTTGAAGCTTTGCGTGCTCTAAGGTAATCGACGTAATAAAAAAGATAGGTCCGCTCATTAATCTTCAATGTCCAAGGAAGAAATGACTCACCTAGTGATATATCTGCTACCTATTCTAAAGCCGGATTTCTGCAATAATTGTCTGAATGACTGAGGATCTACTCTGTTACCTAGTTGTGTTCTATTGTAATCATAGGGGGAGGAGAAGGCCACTTCTCCATCTTCCTTTAATAATCTGTGGATTCTGTCCAATAACTGTTCCACATCCATGAACTCTATGATATTCAATGCAATCACCAGATCAAATTTGTTGTGGAGGAACGGAGGCATTATGCAATCTGCGACTACGAAATCTAAATTACCCTGTCTTAATGCTGTCATGCGCCTTCTTGCTTCGCTAATAAAAGAAAACGAAAGATCTACTCCAATTACAAATGCGAATTTCTTGGCGAGCTGAAATGCCGCATATCCTGATGAGCAGCCCAAGTCCAGCGCCGCCCCATCTAAATTTGTCACAGTGCTATGGACTACCTTATTGTAGAGATCGTTAGGATACAACTTGTGTTTCAGTAACGAGAGAAATCTGTCGTTACTATCAAAGTCAAACTGAGCCCAATTATAAGACTCATATAATGGCCCCTCGACCTCATAGAGATTACTCCCTTGAGAGTTATTTTCTTTAGTGAGAGTTGAACTCATCCCTTTCAGATATTCTTTCATTGCCGAGGTCTTACACGACAGAATCCATTTTCCAAGTAAAGATGGTCTAGAGGATACATATTCTGCAATATTTTCCAAAAGCAAAGCAACGCCGTTGATCACAGGGTACAATTGATTGCATTCTTCACATTTGAGAAAACCCTCTAAACATTCGTTTCCGTTGTTTGAATCGAGCAAATCAATAGACAAATTTCTACTGCGCCCATAGTGTTTTACGCATGCCAAATGTCGCGTTAATTGTATTCTCATTCGTACTTACCCAAAAATGTCATCTGACTTTTAAGCGCTCACTCAATAATAGTATTTTCAAGGTACTGCAAAAATTTTAAGTGAACTTCTATCGTGGTGTCATGATGCCGGAGCATCTAAGTGTATAGTAGCATGACAAACATTACCGAGATCATTTCGATTTCGATTTCAA
Organism: uncultured Nitrososphaerales archaeon; assembly: GCA_963788755.1. Classification (GTDB taxonomy): domain Archaea; phylum Thermoproteota; class Nitrososphaeria; order Nitrososphaerales; family Nitrososphaeraceae; genus TH5896. The sequence goes on along the minus strand of CAWBHQ010000006.1, from coordinate 33,026 downwards.
TTTCACTTTCAATTTGATTTCTTGATGTCGAACTTCTTCAAGATATTCTATTGCCTTATAAAATTTAATATAGGATTTGTCGGTGTCAGTTAATCTATTTATACGAGCTTTAATATCCTCAACGCCTCTTGCAGTCGCACTTTCTTCCTTACCTGCCACCAGATTCTGTAATTTTTCTGCCTCTGCAAGGAAGTTAGTGATATACTTCTGGTTGAATGGGTTCTCTCGTAATAGCGATAACATGAGCTCCGACGAATCATTTAAGATACTTTCAGTAATCATTACCTGCATTCCAAAGCTCGTCCCGGCAACCTTTTTCAAAGTTCTTAGATCGAGTTTGGAGAGCATTGAACCTAATACTAGGTTAACGAAATAGGTAAGCCCAATGACCACTGCCATGTACTCATCATGGAGATCAGGATATCTAATCACTTCTATTTCCGACCGTGGAAAAATAGACTTGAGGAGAGCTAATTCTTTGGTCCGATTCTTGACTGGAATAAGCAAATTCTTGATAATTCTAGACCTTTTAGTGGCGGGACCAAACATGGGGTGGATACATAGGCAAGTAATGTCCTTTCTGGCAGCGCGCAATACATTGAATATTTGCTTCTTAATGGATGAAATTTCCGATAGCGTGGCTCCCTCTTTCATGTAAGTGAAACATTCTTGAACGACTGAAACGCTGGTATCAATAGGTACACAGACTATAACCAAATCGGCCTCTTTCACACAAGCTCTAATAGTTTCATAACGATCAACACGCTTTAGGTTTCTAAATGCAAGTCTTTTTTTATCATAAACAGATACTCTCACATTGTTTGACCGTGCAAAGTAATAAGTAAACCATCGTCCCATCCTGCCGGCTGCTCCTATGACCGCGACTTTCCTTACAGGAAAGGAGCTTATCATATCTTCATCGATAGACAAGTCTCTAAATCATCCATTGCTTTTTCGATTTTATATGCAGGTTGAGTTGCGGAAATTCTAAAAAACTTGCTATAACTGCTACCAAACGCGCTCCCAGGTGCAACTGCAACGCCTCTTTCTAACAACATGTTAACTAGGGCATTATCGTCTAGTGTTATAGTATTAATCCTTGGATACAAGTACATAGAGCCATCGGGAATAGTAAAACTCAAATCCATTTGTTTCAGCCTTTCAACTAAGGTAGAAATCCTGATCCTAGTCTCTTCAACGTTAGTGACGTATTCGTTTTCGAGAGCATTCAGTGCACAATATTGAAGTGGCTCAGCTACGCTTGTCATAGCAAATGCTAGCAGTTTAGCAATCTGTTTAATAATTAAAGCACTAGATAAAAGGTAACCGAGTCGAAATCCGGTCATTGCATAGGTTTTGGAAAACGATTCAATAACAATTGATCTATCATAATTGTATTCAGAAATACTTTTGAATTTTCTGATGCAGTATTTGGAATATACCTCATCGCTTAAAATGTAAAGGTCATGATCTTTCGCTAAAGAGATGATCCTTTCAATCGTATCTGTATCCAATATCTTTCCAGTAGGATTGTTCGGATAATTTAGAACGATCATTTTCGTAGAATCATTAATTGCATCATCTATTTCATCAACATTAGGGGACCATTGATTTGCGAGCGTTGTTTTAATAGTTTTGACCTTTACTGAATTTAGTGCTGCGCAGTCTGAATATGCCGGCCAAGAAGGCTCTATAACCACAATCTCCTCCCCATGTTTGAGCAATGAAGCGATTGATGCATATACCCCGAACCTTCCACCTGGTGTCACCATTACCGATTCCTTTGTAAATCCATGAATAATTGCTAGCTTCTCCCTTAATCTTTCAATCCCTCTGGCATCAGTATAATGATAACAGCCTGAGTTTATCGCATTTGCAAACGCCTCTTTAATGCTTGGTGGAGGTCCGAAATCGGGCTCGCCAATTTCCAAGTGGATCATTGGCTTTCCAGATGCCTCAATCTGTCTGGCTCTCATTAGAACGTCCATATGTGAGTCTGCATGCTCAACTGTTTTCTGCTTTCTTTGAAGGCCAACTGACTCAATAAGCAATAAATTGAGTAACCTAGAAGAATATGAAGGGTCCAAACCTATTTGGTGAGCAAGGCTCAATATCGTTTTTCTTATTTCGCTTTCAACTTGATCGTCGGATACGTCCATTCCAAGCTTGATCTTGATTTCCCCAATCTTCTGCGCCAATTCCATCCTATGCTTAATCCTTTGAAATATCTCACCCGTCACAGCTTGAATTTCAGATCGCAGGATTTGTAGTTCCTTATTTTTCGCAACCCCTTCGCTATCAGTTATCGCGCTTCACCCCCAGATGTGACGATGATATGAGCCCCTGCCTAATTGCGTGATCCGCCAGGACCAAGGAGACGATAGCCTCCACAACTGGTGGGGCTCTGGGGACCACGCATGGATCGTGTCTTCCCGGGACTTTTAATTTAGCTTGCCTTCCACTAGACAAATCCAGAGTATCTTGTGTTTGTGCGATTGATGAGGGGGGTTTAAATCCAATTCTAATAACTAAGGGCATTCCTGTAGAAATTCCGCCGAGAATACCTCCAGAATTATTGGTTCTTGTCACTACTGTTCCTTTCTTCAATACATATGTATCGTTATTCTCTGAACCTGGAATTGTGCAGCCGTAAAATCCAGAGCCGAATTCAACTGCTTTCACCGAAGGGATGCCGAATAAAGCCCTACTAATATCAGATTCCAGCGAACTAAAAAGAGGTTCACCCAGTCCAACTGGAAGGTGACTGGTAACACATTCGATGATACCACCAATCGAATCGCCTCTCTTCTTCGCAGCCAAAATTGCTTCCTTCATTTTTCCCGCTGCTTCAGTGTCAGGACATCTCACCTCATTCTCATATCGATACTTTAACGCTGAAGTAAAATCGATATGTCTGGACCTTATTTTACCAATTGCAACAGCGTAGGCGACAATATCGACTCCAAGGGCAACTTTCAATAATCGTTCTGCGACAACACCAGCCATTACAAAAGTGGCAGTTAGGCGTCCAGAAAATCGACCCCCACCACGATAATCTGCGTATCCCCCATATTTTACGGAAGCGGGATAATCTGAATGACCCGGCCTCGGGATCGTCCTAATCAGCTCGTATGGTCTCGAGTCTTGGTCTTTGTTCCAAATAAGCATACAAATTGGTCCACCATTAGTTCGACCTTGAAAAACCCCGGACAGGATCTCTACTTTATCATCTTCTTTTCGCTGGGTAGTTACTACTGACTGTCCAGGCTTTCGCAGATCCAGTTTTTCCTGGATAAAAGATTCTTCCAGACGAAGCCCTGCAGGACAGCCTTCTACTACTGTCCCAACACAACGGCCATGACTTTCTCCGAAATTCAAAGCCATGAACCGTTCTCCTATTAGATTGCCAAGCATGACTAGATTAGCTCCATTCAATACTCACATGTGTTTAATGTATGTTGGGGCAACTATTTTGGCTAAAGAGGATCAGAAATTATTCTGAAGGATGGATTCTCCATTAATTCTGCTCTGAACATACCGATATATTGGCTCCCATACCAGTGAGGTCATTCAAGAAGCTTGGGTATGATACATCTACTGACTCGGCGCCATTCAATGTGGAATGACTGGTCAGAAGAGATGCAATAGATAGAGCCATGAATAAGCGGTGATCGTCGAATGACTCCAACGAAGCGTTTTTGATAATGACAGGAGGTTGTATTGAAATCGAATCATGTGTCTCAGATACTGTCGCGCCAAGCTTTCTTAGTTCGGTTGTGATGTTCCTAACTCTATCCGTTTCCTTAAACCTAGCATGAGAGATTCCTTTTATTACCACGGCTCTTTTAGCCTTGAGAGCTCAGGATCGAGACGACGGGCAAAAGATCAGGACTGTCTTTCAAATCAAATTCCCCTCCATCCAACCTTTCTGATTCTTCAACAAACAATTCGCCTTTGACGGTGTCTAGGTTGATCCTGCCGTTCATTTGTTCGACTATACTGAAAATTTTTGAATCCCCTTGAGGTAAGTCAAAGTTCAACCCCGACAGTCGAATTTTATCCTTACCCACCAAGATTCCTGCTGCCACGATCATTGAGGCTGACGAAAGATCAGATGGAACATGGAAGGTACTAGGAGAGTAGGTACCGCTTTTTATTTTGAAATTTCTTAGATCATTATCCCGTTCAATTCTGATCCCAAATTTTTCCATTGTGGCAATAGTTGACAAGACATAGGGACGGGAGACTTGGTCTCCCTCAACTTCTATCGATACATTATTACTGGCTCGAACTGTCGAAATAAGTAAGGATGACAAGAATTGACTAGAAATGGAACCATTTATGGTTACATTTCCTCCTTTCAGTCCCCCTCCCTTTACAACAATAGGAGCAGTACCGTCTAATTTTGTAGAGTAACACTCAGCGCCTAATTTCCCAAGGGAGTGCAAGGATAGGACCCATGGGACGTGTTCTTAGACTGATATCTCCGGTCAATACACTATACCCTGATTCAATCAGGGAACAAACCGAGATAGCAATTCGAATTGTAGTTCCTGAATTTCCTACATCAATGACATTGTCTGGTGCTTTTAAGTGTGTTCCTATTATACGTAACGAAGCACCTTCATGAACAATTTGTGGTCCCAAAGCTCTGCAAGCGTTTATAGTTGAAAGAGTGTCTCGTGAGATTAATGGATCAAGGATCCTGGACTCACCGTCTGAAAGAGACGCTAAAAATACGGCCCTATGTGTGTAGCTTTTGCTTGATGGGCACCTCACTCTTCCACTCAGCTGCGATCTTTGGATAGATATCTTAACCATCGAAGTCTTCTACTGTAGCCTTTTGATTGTTAACCTTTGATATTAATACCTGGCCCTCGAAACTTGACAGAGATGACACCAAACTCTTGAGATTTCTGCAATCAGCAATTGCCACTACTGATGGTCCATTGCCAGAGATCCCCGCAGAAAGGGCATGTTCCTTGATCGCGGATATGACAGGAGTATAATCGCTACCCAACAGTGCTCCGACCGCCATTCCATTAAGCTTCATTGCGTTCCAATAATCGTGACCAGATGCCATCTTAAATGCTACATCAAATATTTCTGGAGCTAGGTAAAGGTTGAACAAATTCCCTCTTGATACACGAGCTGGAAGCAAAATAATCGCAGTTAGGTCCTCTGAAGCAGGTTCCCTTCTAATGAGCTTCCTTGAAAAATTGTCTGTAATTACAAATCCACCAAAATAACAGGCAGCTGAATCGTCGAAAGCCCCAGTCAACGAAACACCTGCATCAATAGATGCATCGGCAGATTGATTGAGCACTTTTACATCATCGATCTCTTCACCAAGGAACCTCTGAATTGCTAGTGCAACCGCACTGGATACTGCGCTAGAGCTCTTCAATCCAAATCCAACTGGAATTTCTGATTTTATTTCAATTCGGACTGCATGATCTAAGAGTACTGCTCTTGGTAACGCTTTCCTGAGGAGTATATTTAGCAGCTTCTGGCCTTGCTTTGACTGTACATAAATACCCTTTCCCGGAGAGATCGTCAAATCTGCAATTACCTTAAGGGATATCCCTAATGCAGACCCACGACCATTTGCCACTGCATTTACAACAGATACGGCTCCGTGCATAGTTACACGAAGTGATCTATTCATTTTGGCTCTTGAAATACCCCAAAAAGAGCTTTTTTCATCGCGGGGATAGGTGCTTTTAATCCGGTCCAAATCTCAAACGCTTGGGCTCCTTGCTCAAGTAACATTTCGTATCCGTAAATGACCCCTGCTCCCTTTTTTCGAGCGTTTTCAAGAAGTTTGGTCATAATGGGCCTGTAAACCAAATCATATACTGTGTCTGCTTTCATCAATATCTTCACTATCCAAGATTGATTCATTTGATTGCAATCCAACAGATGTTGCGTTTACTATGAGATCGAAATGCTTTGCCATTCCTTTCGCTTCTTCAATCATCGAGACTGAGCTGCTCAATCCTTGTAAGTCAGCTAGTTTAGACAGTTCCATTGATTTGCTATAGGTTCTATTGGCGACAACTAATTTAGAGATGCCGTTGACGGAAGACAAGGACGTGACAACAGCCCTAGCCGAACCACCTGCACCGATGAGGAGTACAGACAAACCATTGAAATCTATGTTGCGGTTAAGAAGGGGCTGGATAAAGCCTTGAATGTCAGTATTAAAACCTTTGAATTTTCCATTGATACTGGCTACAGTATTAACTGCCCCTGCTTTGCGTGACATGAGATCAACTTCGTCTAGGTACTGCAACACTGCCGTTTTGTGAGGAATGGTAACATTAAATCCCGATATCTTGACAGACCTTAATGATTCGACAGACGATTCAAGTTCGTGTGATGAAACCCTGTATGCAATATAGACATCGTCCAAAAATAGTGATTTGAAAGCTGCATTATGCATTGCGGGGGATAGTGAATGACTTACAGGATCACCAATTATACAATATGTTCTCATCGCCTCAACCTCCGTCGTACAAATTGTCCCTGGTAATCATACGATACAACTTTTTCATTTGTTCTATAGTAAACTGACCGGGAGCAACCGGCCGGTCAATTGCGGCATATGTGAACGGACAATTTGGTTGCAATGCACAGAGCATCCTTGAAACTAATCCAATTTCTCCCATGCAAAAGGCCACAAGATTCACCGACTTGTCGACTGTTTCGTATAAGTTCAAAACTCTCAGTGTGTCTTCTAATGAATTTGCCATAGTAACCAGTTTATTATTATTACTAAAGGAGCACATCTGACCCAACAATTCAGACATTTCTTTTTCCGAGGGTGTTGATTTAAAGTCATGCCATGACAAAAGCATTGGTAAATCTAACGATTTGATAAAGGTGACGATTTCAGGGTATTCTTGTAAGGTCTCGTACTCTACGTCGATCATCATCGGCAGCTGACTGGCTAATTCTTTCAGATAGCTAAGGCGCTGTATTTCAGATCCTTCAAATTTTCCACCTTGGCTAGTTCTTCTTATCGTGTAGATGCATTTTGCTTTGAATGGTCGAACAACGGCTAATGCTTCTGAAAATTTTCTAGACTCAACATAATCAAATCTAATCTCTAGGAAACTGGCACCCATATCAAAGGCTTGAGCAGCAGATTTACTGAATTTTTTAGATTCTATCTCTGTAATGGATGCGCAAATATTTATCATAGGGACTACTATAACTTGAAGGTATATTATGAGCCTTCTCTAATACTGAAGAAATAGTGTTAGGTAGCCTGAACGTCAGCGCATTTGACACAGGTAAGTTAAGTGAATCTAACCTCAGCAGAATGGCTGAGTCAGACTATCGTGATATGCAATGAGATGGGATCTTCTTCCACTTCAGCTATAAGAGCCTCAGGACGGATGTGTAGTTCTTCATCATTGAGTCTCGTAAGTGCAAGTTTTACATAGTCCTCAATTATTTCAATTCCAATAAAGTGGCGTCCAAAATGAGACGCGACTTTTGTAGTTTGTCCGCTACCATTAAACGGATCAAGAACAGTATCACCCTTGTATGAATATAACTTCATTAGTCTATATGGAATTTCTTCTGGGAACGGGCAGGGATGACGTATATAGCCTGGAGGAATTGGTGCTATATGCCAAATGGAATTAGCAATTTCCTTCGTCCACTCTTCATGAGTAGCTGGCAAGGCCTCCTTTCTTCTTCTGCCTACTGAGACATCACCCTTTCTCAAAACCAGAATAAACTCGTGCATGATATTAGCCCTGAAATACTTTGGATACGGATTAATCACAAATGACCCGTACCTGTTGGTGCCGCCTGTGACCTTATGCCAAATAATCTCCTCATGAAGATGCCAGTTACCAAATGGCTGAACAAGTTTTGACAGTAACATATGAGGTAGCGGCAAGATAGTCCCATTTACCACCTCATTTCCTATTACTATGCAACAGTATCCACCCTCTTTGGTAGCCCGGTATATCTTCTCATTAAATATTTCCTGCATCTCAAGCAAATACTGATCTGTCTCTACTTGATGTTTACCTCTGTAGTATCCCCCTGTTCCCGAAGCATGTATACCATAATCGATTGCGTTTCTGTAAGGCGGGGAAGTAATTGTCACTTGAATTGAGCCTTCGGGGATGCATGACAATATGTTCTTACAATCCCCGGCAATAATATCATCCAATGGATTCTTCTGGACTAGCATATAGCAGTCTACTCTAACCGTGTGGTGATATTCCAAATGCTTTAAAAAAATGGACTCTCCAAGGTATTATTATTTACACAATCTATTTTTCTAATACATATTCCGAAACTTCCATTCCAAAATGTCTCCCCGAGCTCGGTTGAACAACTCCAAGTACCGAGTCGCCAACCTGCAGATTGGTGACTGGAATCAACGAACCATCCTCCCCTATCAACTGAATCGTCTCTGCATTTTGAAGAATAACCGTGCCTCGTTGTCCGTTAGATTCGCCCATAATCATAGTGAGGGGTCTTGTTTCAATTTTTGAACGACCAACGGTAACTACTCTGACTTTTCCACCTTTTCCAATAACAAGTACCTCAGATCCTGATTCTATCTCTGAAAGGTATTTTGTCTTCTTGCCAGGAACTAATGTATAGCAGTAAACAGCACCCGCATTGACCCTAAATGGTCGGGGTGATGTAAACGAAGACCCTTGGGATTCATTATGTATTAGAAAGAGAAAATTCGATCTGCTACCTACCAAGACTCCCTCCCCCATCCCTAGAATAGAGGCCGTATCAATGCAAACGCGTTCTCCTATTCCAGCCTCTCTTACTTCTTGTATCTTCACAACACTAATGCTCAAATTAGAAGGATCCATCAACTTAGTAGCACCTTCTACGTCATTTAGATCTCGGGTTGTCAGTATCACGCCATCCACCCCAAGCTCTAAAACGGAGAAAAGAGTCCTTATCTCGTTAAAACTTGATGCCGGAGCGTAAATTCTTGTATTAGTCGTCTGCAAAGTTGCTATCACATTCTCGAGTGGTATAATTCTCCAATCCAGTGTGTCTACTATTATAAAGTTAGCACCCGCCTCTGCAGCTTTAAGGATTTGATCTAAATCATTATTACTCTCTATCTTTTTGTAGAATCCTTTGGCTTTCTGAGGGTCATTAAATTTTCGGAGTTGTTCAATCTCCCGAAATACCACATAATCGGCCTGCGTTGATTCATACATCGTCTTGGCAGGTGATCCTCGTACTTGCTCGGGATTCGCATAGATAATGTGTTGACCTGAAACGGAATTGAGAAATCGACTAGTATCGATTTTGTTGAATTCCGGCTTGATGATTAAAACCTTATTCTTATTTGTATGCAGAAATCATCCTCGCCTCCTCGGGAGTTTTTCCAGATATGACAATCTCTTTTAGTAATCTAATTATCATGAATGGCTCCTTGTGCTGAAAAATGTTTCGACCAAACGTAATCCCTTTAGCTCCGGCTTCCATTGCGTCATAACATAACTGCATGATTTCTGCGTCACTAGTTGCTTTAGGACCTCCGGCAATCACTATAGGGTACTGGACAGGATTTAACTACGTTTCTAAACGAGTCAATATCTCCAGTGTAAACCGTCTTTACCATGTCAGCACCTCCTTCCGCGCCAATCCTGGCAGCATGGGCGACAATCCCTGGATCGTGTGGATCCTTGACATTTTCTCCTCTAGGATACATCATAGCAACAAGTGGTACACTCCATTCATCACATTGATCGGAGATGATCCCCAATTTTTGTAGCATCTCTGGTTCTTCCTTGGATCCAATATTCAGATGTATGGATACGGCATCTGCGCCCAGTCTGATGGCCTCTTCTACATTACCTATGAGTACCTTTCGGTTTGGTGAAGGTCCCAGCACTGTACCTAGCTGAGAGGTGAGCAATCAGTCCTATTTTAGGGGCCCGTGGCATTGATTTTATGATCCCTTTGTTAATTAAGACACAAGTCAACCCTGCGTCTTGATAATCATATATGACCTCGTGAACATTCTCCAAGCCGGATATAGGACCGTTGGTGATTCCATGATCCATAGGAATACAGACCATTTTTCCATCCTTTAGGATCCGGTTGAGTCTAATGTCCCTACCAAAGACCATTGTACTAGTTCACTTCCCTGACCTACTTAAAAGTGATATGTTCTTTGCACTTAGGACAATGGTTTGTTACTAAGTAAGCATATTTTCATAAAGCAAACGTTACTGGTTGTAAAAGGAAGAGGTTCGAGTATAGAACGTTAATGAGGCATCCACGAGTTTTGTGTTGAAAGTAAACGAGATTTTCTAAGCGAGACACATAATTTTTATGATTTTGTTTTTCCAGATACTTCAAAAACTACGAGAATTTAAGATGAATACTTATTTCACATGAAATGAATCTTAGAAGAATTCATATGTCCATTACTTTAATATAGAAAGTGAGAAAAATCAATAGTTATCAGATGGATACAAGGAATATCGGCTTAAGAAATATTGAAGTTGCAGATACTAAAATCTGCTCCATTGATGGTGAAAATGGTAAACTCATTTATCGTGGTTATGACATCTTTGATCTTGTCAACCATTCTACATTTGAAGAGACATCCTACCTCTTGCTTTTCGGAGACTTGCCTGATAAGGACAATTTAAGGGAATTTTCTGAGCATTTATCGAGTGCAAGAGATCTTCCACGGTCAATTATCGACAATATGAAGAATAGATCAAAATCAGCCAGACCCATGGATGTGATACAGTCGACTATTTCTGAACTACCGGACTACGATCCTGACATGAATAGTGATGCAAAGGAAGTAAACATCGAGAGGTCCATAAATCTTATTTCTAAAATTGCGACTCTTGTGGCAGCATGGGACCGAATTAGAAAGGGAAATGAGCCAGTAGCACCACTTGGCGATGACGCGAACCATGCAACTAACTTTCTTTACATGTTGACCAACGAAATGCCATCTAAAGAGGAATCAAGAATATTTGACATTTCTTTAATCCTACATGCCGAACATCACTTTAATGCCTCTACATTCGCAGCACGAGAAATTGCGTCTACCAGGGCACATATGTACGCATGCATTGGAGGAGCTATTGGCGCGCTCTCTGGGGAATTACATGGGGGAGCAAACATTCAGGTAATGAAAATGCTCCTCGAGATAGGAAAGGTTGATAAAGTCGATGCATGGGTGAAATCCAGACTCGACAATGGTGAGAGGGTTATGGGAATGGGTCACGCTGTGTACAAGACAACCGATCCCAGGGCAGATATCCTGGCCAGACTTTCGAAAATTATTTCAAGAAAAAGAGATACACCATGGTACGAAATAACAGCTCGGGTTGAAGATGCCACTAGAAGGTATATGAGAGAACACAAGAAGCAGCCAATATATCCAAATGTGGATCTTTATAGTGCATCATTGTATTACAGCTTGGGAATCCCAATCGAGACTCAATACCCCAATCTTTGCCATATCCAGGATAGCAGGATGGACAACCCATGTCATTGAAGAAAAATTTGCCGAAGCTGCTCCCAGACCTGCACTCTACAGACCGAAAGCTTTGTATGTTGGTAAATATTGTGGACCCATGGGCTGTGAATATATACCAATCAATAACAGAACAGATAAAAACTAAAGTTTACTGAAATGTGGTTAGATTAGAAGTCAGGATTATATGAAGTCGGCCTTTCTCTCTAAAAGAGACACAGCAATGCTCGTCAAGAGGATCGAGGCTTCTTGGCCCATAAATGTTGTTCCTAAAATGAAGACTATTAAAGAATACCATGTAGATGGAGATGAATCGCTTTTCAAATCTGACGAATTTACTGCAGTTCAAGTAGGTAAGGAGAGGTACATTGTTCCTTTTCTTGGAGACGTCTCGCTCTTCAGCTCGCTTCCCGTCGGTTACAGTCGATATGGGTGCTGTACGCTTTGTCTGCAATGGAGCAAAGGTGGCAAGGCCTGGAATTACGGCTTTTGATAACTTTAGGAAAGGAAACATAGTCGTAATCAAGGACGAAGTACATAGCAAACCCTTAGCGGTTGGAATAGCATTAATCGATAGCGATAAGGCGGTCGAAGAACAGAAAGGCCACGTTATCCAAACTCTGCACTACATAAGCGACAAGATTTGGGAAGCCCACAAAATGATAAGTGTATAGCCGAACGCTTCAATTTATGTTCAGAATCATAAAGCAAGAATGATTGGCGGTTACCTCTTGTCTCTACTTATGATGAGTAAGTCATCCGTATTGGATTCTATTTCATTTACAAAAGCTCGGAACTTGCCTATGTCTACTATTGGGACAAGATTGGAGAAGTAAGGCTGAAAGTTCGGATAAATGGTGAGCAACACTGGAACTGCTATTCTAAATTCGAAGGGACTGCTTAGTAGTCGCTCTGTTCTTTGAATCTGTTTCTGGGTGTGGATAAATAGCCTACTAAGCGCATTGTTGGCCCAATGTTTGCAGTCGATAGACAAGCATAAGTGAGATTTGGTTGCTACAATATCAATCTCTGCTCGAGGTTTGGTGAATCGAACGTTGTTAATGGTTTGGAACCCACAATTGAGTAATATCTCTGATGCGAACCTTTCGAAGTCTTTCCAAGATAGAAATTGGGAGATTTTCATGATGTCTACACCTAAACTGACGGCTAAAATTGACGTTTTCAATTTATCCGTAGACGAGAATGAAAGAAGCCCTCTACTAAGGCGCTTGCCTATTCCTCTCTCTAACAGGAAATTTAAAATTTCATTTGTAACAGTTTTACTTCTGATCCTTGTTAAATCACTAAAACCATCTAAGGTCATTGTCCCTTCAAAGATGGCGTTAAGGCAGTCAAGAAGAAGGATTGCATTTAGCTCCATCTACTATTGACTCACTGCCACCAAAGATCGATTACAGCTCACGGGTCGCAGTCAATTGAGTCGGTTCTTTTTTGTCTTCGTATCAGTTTTTACCGCGCCTAACGCGGAGAATGAGCCAAAATGATTTTTCTTGATCTCCCGTAGGTACGAAACGGACTTCTTTGCTGGTGCATCTTTGCTCAAGACTAGCCGCAGATCTGCAGGAGTGTCGAGGTCAATCATTAACCTGGTGGATAACAATATCTTTGTGTTCGCCCCTACTTGCATCGAAGCTTCAAGATGACCATGAAAACTGTCATTATCATACCTAGTTTCACTGATGATATTAAATGGCTTTCTTGTAAGCAAATTAGTTCCATCGAATTTATATGAAGGACATACGATAATACAAGGGCCCTCTTTTGGGATTGCCTGGCACACGCCGCCTATATCGATTGGAAGAAGTAGTGGTAAATCGCAAGGTACTATAATGCTGACCCAATTCCCTCTGGTGCTCAGAAACTTGTCTGCGTACCTAATTGCATTATTAACACCCTTGTCTTCAGTTTGAAATAAACATTCTAATCCTAGATTCTGGGTTATCTCCTTCACCAAGGGATCGCTTGACACAACAATGGTTTTCGCCAAGTCACTGCAGAGTGAAAGGGTGGTCAGTGTGTCTTGCAATAGAAAGCGAGATAATTCTATACGTTGGTCTTCATCTAAGAGAGGTGATAACCTGGATTTGGCTTGTTCAAAGCTCTTTACTGGGACGACCGCACATATGTCCATATTACTATCTAAGATTCCCTAGGTAATGCCTGCAACGTACGAAGCTAGCCTACGCTCTTCATGGAATGAGTTCATCGTAATATCATCAAGATAGACATCTAATCCCATCTCCTTAATCACGCCTTCATAGGCCCGGTCTGCTTTCGAAATTACAAATGAACCTACAATATCTGAGTAGTACTTGGCTATTCCCAATGGAGATATATCTAGTTTTAATGCCTTCATATACTTACTGGCTGGGCCGCTGAATGGTTGTCTCCCTTCTATAGGAGAAATTGCAATCACCTTCTTCTTAACCTTAGCCAATTCGTTCCTAAATCCCGGGACCGAAAGTGATGGCCCTATGCTCGCTTATGGGGTTTGCGGGCGCAATGATGATTTTTTCCGAGCTACGTATCAACCTCAAGACTCCGGCCGTCAACCGTGAATTTATTGCTCCCTTGTATACTACTCCGACTACCTTGGGGGCGCCTTTATACTTGACCCAGAATTCCTGAATATTCATTACACCACGGCTCGTAACGATGCGAGTTTCGATAGTATCATCAGATACTGGAACCAACTTAGCCTTCAGCTTGAAAGCCGATTGAAAATATTCGGTTACTTCAGTCAAAGTCATACCCTTTCGGATCAACTCTGTTCTGAGTACATGGGTCGCCAAGTCTCGATCACCGATTCGTAACCAATTTTCCAGTCCTAGTTTACCAATTTGATCCATGAAATTAAATGTGTCACCTTTAATGCCCCATCCTCGACTAACATCAAGGAGTCCTGACAAGCCATAGAATATAGTGTCAATATCAGGACAAATGTATAGTCCATATTTCCATACATTATCGCCAATGTTTAAGATAACTGCGATCGAGTTCTCAATATGACTCAATCCTCGTACCAATTTCATGGAACCTGTGCCACCGGAAAGAATAGTGATCAATGAACTGAGTTTTAAGTGAGTAAATGGAAATGTAAAATTTTCGATCTAGCTAACGTTGTAGGAGTTGCTCTCTTTCGTGACCCATAGTCGTGGTGCGATTCTTCCAATGGTTAATGCCAGATCAAATCGCTTCATTTTGTACTCATTATCTCGCTAATATTTTGCTTCAAAAAGGAATATAAGCAAGAAAACGGTGATTTGTGATGTGAAGGTTTTAATTCTCATTCTTTCCTTTAGTCTGATGTCTGTCCTGCTCTTTAGTCAGATCATGAATGTTCATGCAATTCAGTTGACTGCGTCATTGGTGCCTACCACAAGCCACGGCGAAGTCGATTGGAGCGCTATTCGATTTTTAACGATTAAGTATCCTCCGAATAGTCCTCTAGCCCAAGAGTTTAATGGCAAAACTGAAACCGTCAGGTTCACAATGCAGGCCGACGAGGATGGCATGCCACAGCTTATACAGGCGTTCAACGACGCGATGGCCTCCCAAAAGAGTAGTCCTGTGAGAATCTCAAATGCCAGTTTGACCTACACTGGTCAATTGAGAGGAAGTGAAGATGAATTAACGCTTTCGTACAATGTGCAGTTGAAGCCTTCATTTATTTCTGGAGTCACTTTATCTAGCGAGAATCAGACTGCGGATGTGGTTGACTTGGATTGGCGATCCATTAATGTCGCAGATCCCATCACCCTTTCTACCCCTTACGGAGACATTGACGTCAACCACCCGATCGGCCTTATACAAGCCAATCATTCTAGCGTGGCGGATCAATTAATGAACACTGAAGCAGCAGCAATAATGGAAGATCCTTTGTTTAATTTTCAAGACGTTGGAAGACCAATGGATACGTGGCACTTTCTCTTCGATCCGACTGGTAGCCAAGCTGGAGCAGCAGGTTCTGGATTCGAGGAGATCGCTGGTGCCAGAGTAGTATCAATATATTCCCTTGGAGAAAGTAGCTTTAGAGAAGGGACATTCCAAGAAACAGAAAAGCAAGCTAGTGCCACCATTGATGGCTCACCTATCACAGTTGAATCTACCACACCCCCAACGTCAGCACAGATGACCATAGCCGGTTTCTCGAAGATACAAAAGACCGGCGATACGGAATTTGCCGTCGTAACCCAACAGGCACCAGGCGGAACTAGTACCGCAACGGGGGGATTTCCGATTCAAGTACTCCTTGTTCTGGGAGGTATGATGGGCGCAGTTGCTGTTTTCGTCCTAATAAAAACGAGAAAATAGAGAGCCCCAAGCTGGAGAATCATCCTAGTTCACTTACGCTAGCACCGATAAACATAAAAAGGATCATACAGACGCAGACTCTCCTTCCTATGTAGGCATGGTTTCAGTTTACCCCCATAATATTTGATGGCTACCCTGTCCCTGCGTATCCTGGAGATAGATCTTATGCCTGTGCTTGGTCATCAGTTGTTGTCTCTCATTTATTACTCTGTCTCTCATTCCTTAGGTAGTGTCCAGCGTCCACTATCGTCTTTATGACGATTTTCTTATCCGACGTGCGGATATTTTTCCCGATAGACACCGTAGTTATTCCCAATCCAATAGGGACTCGATTTTTATTAAGTATGATAATTATAACATTATTTTTGCTTAGATTTCCATAGCTCAAGATAGAACCGTGCATTATGTCTCGACCGTACAAGACCAAGGCCTCAGCAGTTTGATTCACTGTAACAAATGGAAATTTAGCGCTTACTCTAGCAATCAGGTCTGCCCCCGCCATAGACGGGACAAAATTCCTTCTCTGCAGGTGTCCAATTAACATTCCAATATGGGATAACGATGTGTTCTCGGATATCACTTTAAAGTTATCTTTCGTAGTTAAATATACTTCTTTAATTTTAGACCCGTTCATTTTTTTTTCACAAAGGAGTATCTCTTTATCGATAACGTAATCAAAAAATCCCCAATTGTTGAAGCCTCTGCGAAGCACGGTAAGTTCCTGGCGTGTTGGTTCTCTATATGGTATCAAGTCTGCTCACTAAATAATTGTGGCAAAAGCTCATCAGCACACCTTTAGCTTTGCAATAAAAAAACCAGCTGTATTATGCAAATGTGGATATAATCTTGCCGTACGGCTAAGGCTTGAATGAAATCTTCGATCACCAAAATGAGTCAAACCTGGGAGTCCACGTCGAACGGGTTCGATGACGATTGAATTACCCAAGACCCTTAACAATTCATCTATCACTACTTCATTCTCCTCCGGTGCAAACGAGCAAGTTGAGTAAATTATGAAACTTCCTGGCTTAACAATTTTAATCGCTTCTAAAAGCATCTCCTGCTGTCGTCGGCTCGACATTTCAATATCAGAGGGATCGTGGCTAGTTTTTCTTGTTTTGTCTTTGGAAATAATACCTTCACCTGTACATGGGGCATCAAGCAATACACGATCGAATGTCACGTTTAAGCTGCTTGCTGACCGAGCGTCGATGTTATATACTGAAGTGTTTAGTACTCCACATCTTGACAAATTGAAAATTACTGATGGGATCCGTCTTCGATTAGACTCAATGGCGCAGATCGCCCCTGAGTTGCACATTTTCTGCGCCATGAAACATGTTTTGCCTCCCGGGGCACAAGCCATGTCTATATTTTGTTGATTGAATGAAACGTTCAATTCCTCGACGGCAATACAAGAGCTGAGGTCTTGAATGTAATATAATCCGGCCAGGTATTCGGGAGTAGCTCCAATTGGTAGGGAAGTACGAACTACTCTATAAACTTCATGTAGCTCTGTGGGCTTTAACTCAATATTCCTAGCGCCAAGCAAACTTAGAAGAGCCTTTGGGCTAATCTTTAAGGTATTAGTTCGAATGTATGCACTTGAAGAAGATTCCATCAAGGCTAAGCATTTCTCTACATCAGGCATGTATTCAAGGAACCGGCCAACCATCCATTCATGGTACCCATAGGTGTCGGCCAGTTCTCGTGAAGTGTTTGTCTGTGGAAAAATTGCAGTTCTCAATTAACCAGGTTATCCAATACTAGTGAGTCATCCTGTATTAATTAGTACCCAAGTATATTTAGAAAATAAGTAATGTGTAAGGGGGAGTGAGAAATGGTGTCCTGGCAATAACCCTCCTTCTGTTTTAAGTGGGATTCCGCTTAGCGGCCTACCATAGCTGCTGCAGGGTCTTATGCTCAGTTTGGCCTTGCTCCACTCGGGGCGGCAGTTTCATTCCAGTTTAGGACACTCAGGCTATTCACCATCACAGCTTTATTACTCGTCCAGACTGGATATCTTTTCTGTTCCGGAGCCGACCGTCTCCGATCGATCATCCCTGATCCGAGTGCCTGCATAGAGGGAGGAGTTTCCTCTCTTTCGAGTAGCCCACACACCAGCTCACCACCTCTCAACTGCTTATTACCCTTAGCCATAATTTAAGTTCCTTGTTCAAAATACTGACGCTGGATTTCATAAACTTCATCCTCATTCACAGCCCTTGAATATTCTTGTAATGCATGCAAATTGAGTTCATAGAAGGTGTGTCCCCATTTGAACTTGTCAAGTATAGCAAATGCTTCTGAATTATATCCGAGTATTAAAAGCGCCCCTGATAATGCCTCAACACTCGAGAGTTTCCCCAATTTTGCGTAGTTGACTGGGTTTCCAGCTGAATAGTGCAGGGAGTCGACGTAATAAGGGATAAGATCGCCATTTCCGATTTTGTAGGATTGTGCCAGATCGTTCCCACGAACAATCAATAACGCATAGGGCTGAGGAGAGATCTCGATCGTTTCGTGTTAAACAGGCTCTAGAAAAAGGGTTCAAAATCAAGGTATCATGTCTAGGTCGAACGACCGTTTTCAATAAATGAAATCTAACGAGTTTAGTAGCTGTGCACTTTGATGGATCATCTTGCTTCAACAGGATGGCAAATAGTTTCATAAAGTAATTTCTTCAATTAAATGTAGCGTCAAGTTCTTTAACCCTTACTATAGGTACAGGATCCAAAAAAGAGGGAAGAATTAGCTGACTGCTAATTCCTTTTAAGTTCACAGACGGCTGGTCTCTAATGCGCTAATCTGTTCTTAACTATTTCCTTAATCGTTTCTACATCCAATATTCCCGCATCAATTGGAAGCTCTGTTGGCGACATTTGTTGCTGGTTTCCCATTCCAGTTTGTGGTTGTTGTTGTTGCTGAATTGGTTGTTGTTGTCCATCCTGTGGCTGAGTTTCAGCTAAAGGCTGCATCTGTTGTTGTTGTCCATCCTGTGGCTGAGTTTCAGCTAAAGGCTGCATCTGTTGTTGTTGTCCATCCTGTGGCTGAGTTTCAGCTTAAAGGCTGCATCTGTTGTTGTTGTCCATCCTGTGGCTGAGTTTCAGCTAAAGGCTGCATCTGTTGTTGTTGATCTCCTACTGCAGGATACGATTGTTGTTGTCCATCCTGTGGCTGAGTTTCAGCTAAAGGCTGCATCTGTTGTTGCTGTTGATCTCCAGGCTGTTGCAGTGCAGATGGCATGTTTTCAAATCCAGGCATATTAGTAGCAGGCGATGTTGGAGCATTCTGCATCAATGGACCTAGATCGTGTGTCGGATTAGGACCAAAAACTTGCCCATAACAATCAACTACATCATCTTGGCTCAAAATGCTATCGTCTGAGGATAGATCTGAAACGCATGTTGAATATTCTCCCAGATAATCTTCAGGGACGCCGCCGTTGTTGTTTGAGTCGGAACTATCATTATCACCACTACCATCATCACTTACTTCATCATTTTCGCTACCACTATTACCATTGCTATTGCCGCTATCATCATCACTGTTGTCATTGGCATTGTCGTCATTACCGCTACCACCATCGTCACTATTACTAGTCTCATCGTTTCCACTATCGTCGCTTGGTTCTGCGGCTTCAATACTAGTGCTTGCTAATACATTTGATGGTATAGAAGTACCTAATACCATCATTAATGCTGCAGCTATGACTGCTATCGTTAGCAATTCTTTGTTGTCAGACATCGCAAGATTTCCTTTTACATGTTTATTAAGCGGTAGGACGAAGACTAGTATAACTATGCATTCAAATATTGCTTATTCAGAATCTTATTATTTTAATATAAAGAAGAATTTAGCTGTATTGATTTGAATTTGTAAGTGATCGTTGTTTAATTTGTTGTATTTCGACAACAGTGACTACCATATTCATACTAAAGAAACTAGTATGATTTAGAATTTTTTCATTATTCTAGTCGAAAGTTCAGAAGCAATCTGTAGTTCATCAAAGTAGGTCTCCACATCCATTTCTTGGATCTTACCCTCATCGATATCTATGATATAAATCATATGTAACCTGCCATTGAGAATGTCGTCTACTTCTATAGGAGGATCCTTGTAATAGTTATCACATACGAGTTTTAATTTCTGAATCTCGTTGGCTATCCTGGCACGCACTGGAAATCTAAAAAGGTTTGGGATCGGCAGAACGCTTACAGGAATTGTTGCGAGGACAAATTTGTTGGCATGCTTGCTGTATCTAGAGATCTTGCTAGCAATTCTTGCAACATAATAAGCCGTGGGATCCAGAGCATGCTCAGGAGGTATGAAGCCAGTTTCGATTTCAACTATTGCTTCACCGTCGCCTTTACTCGCAAAGACGTCGCAGACCAAAATATCGGTTAATCTTCTCTCAACATCGACAGTATACCCAAATTCTATAAGGTGTTTTGCACAGACAAGCTCCATAACAGAGTGATTTATTTTTACTAGATTACGTTTGTAAAGATCAACTAAGCGATTCCTAACAAAATCAAGTCTATCAATTACTTCTGCCGATGAATTCTTTGTCATACGCTCTGAAAGGGAGGACACGTCAGCAGTAAATCTGAATAGATCCAATTACTGATACTGGTGGCTCTACATAATCATTCTCTTAAATTGGTTTCAGTTCAAGGCAAGACTAAAAGCCCCCTTCCATTGATACAATGTGATCGTAGAATGGACAAGCTTTCAAATGTTACAGTTCTAGGGTCTGGGACTATGGGACACGGAATAGCACAGATTGCCGCAATGGCGGGCTTCAAGGTTCTCTTGAGAGATGTAGAGCAGAGGTTCCTGGATAATGCTATGGATAAGATCAGATGGTCACTAAATAAGTTGGTTGAGAAAAACAAGATGACCAAAGAATCTTTTGACCAGACACTTTCCAGATTAGTACCTGTGATAGACCTCAAAGAAGGCTTGAAGGATGCAGATCTTGTCATTGAGGCGGTACCTGAAGACCTTTCGTTAAAGAGAATAGTCTACAAAGAAGTAAGCTCCTACGCCAATCCAAAGACTCTTTTTGCATCAAACACAAGTACCCTACCAATAAGCGAGATGGCTGACCTAACAGATCGTCCTGGGTCATTTATTGGGTTACACTTCTTCAACCCCCCTCAGCTAATGAAACTGGTAGAAGTAATCCAAGGTCACAAGACCGATCAAAGTACTGTCGAGAGACTAATGGGCTTTGTAGAGGATATAGGAAAGACTCCTGTGCTAGGTACAAAAAGACGTAGACTGGATTCATCGTAAATAGGATTTTCATACCTTTAGTTCATGAAGCCGTCTTCTGTAAGGAAAGAGACGGAGTCACATATGAGGAAATAGACGTTGCAATGAAATCCAAATTAGGCTTTCCAATGGGAATATTTGAACTGGCTGATTATACTGGATTGGATGTTATTAACAAGGCAAGTCATGAAATGTATGTTAGGGATGAAAAGGTCATTAATCCACATCCCTTAATTGAAAAACTGTTCGAACAGAAAAAGCTTGGACAAAAAACTGGGGAAGGGTTCTATTCCTATTCGTCAGACAAATACGAGCGCAAGGATCTTGTCGAAGCCGACGCCACGGCTTTTGACCCTATTGTAATGCTGGCGGTCGCTTCAAACAATGCAGCTTGGCTTCTTTCCAATGGCGTCTGCTCGAAATCAGACCTGGAAAAGGCACTACGTCTTGGGATGGGACTCAAAAAAGAACTTCTGGCCACTGCAGAAGAATTTGGGATAAAAAGGGTTGTTGATAAATTAAAAGAAATGTCCGACAAGTATGGCAAGTTTTATGCTCCTGACCAGTATCTCCTCAATTTCACTTATTAACTCAATTGTGGAAGTAGCAGAAGGAGAAGCAGAAGCAACAGAAGCGTAAAAAGCCAATAACTTCAACAACAGAAACCTCAGCAACGCTCTGAGCCTGCTCCGACGACTGAAAACCGACAGACAGCGCACTTATTTCAATCTACGTGCATATCCTGTCATTTAGAATGGCTTGAACGGCGGCTTTGGCGTCAGGCGCCGACTCAATTAACACTCTTTTCCTTTCATCCAGATACTTCCCCGAGTAAACATCAGATACCCCGCCACTTGAAGAGATCGCAACTATTCTCTTTTTGATCATGTAGCCCACAGACATCTCGATTAGAGTACCAATCCCTCCACCTACTGCAATTATTCCGTCAGAGGATGTGGCCACTATGAAATCTCGAGCAAATCCAATGCCACTACAAATTACAATATCACAAAATTGGTTTGCAAAACTAAAGTTATCTTGCGGAATAATGCCAACCGTATCACCGTTCATTTCCTTTGCACCTCTACAAGCGGCTTCCATTACTCCTCCAAGACCGCCACATACTAACACTGAGCCAGAAAGCGCGATTTCTTTACCGACTTCATATGCTATTTTTTTGGCGACTTCGGTGCAACGATCATCGTTGTAGCCGATCACGCCTATCTGTAACTTCCGCACACTTTACCTAGAATTGATCAGAACATCATATACCTTGCGTTCCAACTTAAAACAAGGTGATAAACAAGTGTTCAAAATCATTCATTGTATCGCAGATTAAAATGTAGGTCTATCCCTTTCAAGAATTCAACTGGCTTACTCTTAATCTCTCTTTCGCTCAACCTATTTTAATACCTCTTTTTTCTTCTGTTTCTTCCTTTGTTATGTGATCTACGCCTTCCTTTCCAGTTTCGATCTTTCATATACTCTACGCACATTTCTTGGCAAGAAATAGATTCAGGTTCTCTATATTACTATAGATCAGACGGAAAACCTATCAAAGATTCTTGAAGTTAAAATAATATATGGCCCGTGTATCGGCAAGCAGTATGAGTTATCGTGTTCTTGATGTCTCCTTAGCAAATGAAGGAAGGAGAAAAATTCAGTGGGCATTATCCCATATGCCTGTCTTGCAGTCTTTGACCAGGCAATATGAAAAAAGCAAACCGCTAGATGGTGTTCGTGTTGCCGGTTGCCTTCATGTCACGAAAGAAACAGCAGTATTGGTGGAGTCTCTTAAGGCGTTGGGCGCTCAACTTTCCTGGTGTGGGTGTAATCCTCTAAGTACCCAAGATGACGTGGCCGCATCGCTCGCTGAGGATGATAAAATATCAATTTATGCTAGTAGAGGTGTATCAACCCAACAATATTACGAAGATATTCACTTGGCAATGAAGATCGATCCAAATATCACCATCGATGATGGAGTCTGATCTCACGCTTGAGATGCACAAAGATTTTCAAGAATTCAAAACAGTGTATGGAGGAACGGAGGAAACAACAACAGGAGTTGTAAGACTCAGATCTATGGAGAGAAGCGGGATTCTCAAATACCCCATTATTGCAGTAAATGATGCAGAGACAAAACATGACTTCGATAATTACTATGGAACTGGTCAATCCGCATTGGATGGAATTATTCGAGCTACAAACATTCTTTTTTCAGGAAAGAATGTCGTCGTCTCTGGATACGGACACGTGGGCAAAGGGATTGCTCGAAAAGCGGCAGGCTTGGGAGCAAATGTAACCGTTACCGAGGTCGATCCAATTGCTGCTCTGAAAGCAAAGTTAGATGGGTTTTCAGTTGCAAAAGTTACGGAAGTCGCCCCTATAGGAGATCTGTTTATAACAACAACAGGTTGTAGAGACGTAATCGATTATGAAACAATATTAAAGTTAAAGGATGGTGCATTATTGGCTAATGCAGGGCACTTTAATGTAGAGATTTCAGTGGATGCTCTGGAGAAAAATGCGGCTGCGAAAAATAGGATAAACGACCATGTTTACCAGTATGAATTGTCAAATGGGAAAGCCGTTTACCTTATAGCAGAAGGCAGGCTGGTGAACCTCGCAGCTGCAGAAGGACATCCCTCAGAAGTAATGGACATGAGCTTTGCAAATCAACTTCTCTCTGTTATCCGAATCGCCAAGGCTCATGGTTCGCTTGAATCCAGAGTTTACGAAATTGAACGGGAACAGGATATGGTCATAGCCGAGGCGAAGCTCCATTCAATGGGCGTATATATCGACCAGCTGACGCAAGATCAACAGAAATACTTGAAGGGCTTTGATCAAGGGACCTAGTCTCCGACCCCCACTTTCGACGTCTCCGACTAAAATCGCTTTAAAGCATGGAAGAGACGAAGTCGAGTGGAATATATTGAAATACACGGTCTAGCATTGTAAGAGAGGTGCTACTGGTCTTCTCGAAAAAAAAATTTGGATGGGTAGTCTAGCCTGGTTATGATACCTGTCTCACACACAGGTGATCGAGAGTTCGAATCTCTCCCCATCCACTAAACTGAACGCGAAAAATTGATTTCCTTAATTTTACTTCATGCCGATCTTAAGGTAAATGCCGTAAATTGATTTCATACTAAGGATATCAAAAGCACTCGCGGTCGCGGTCGAACTTATCCAACGCATTTTTGGCAGTTCAAGTCAACAGTGTCATACTAACAAACGTCACCGCCAAGGCACACAAGAATATTTTTGTGAGCCTCATAGATCTATCTAATGCAGAAGAGTAGTCGTCTAACTGTTTTGATCCCATCACTTTTATACTCGATATAGCTGAGTACAACTCCAGCGTTGAAGATTCAGCTGATTCCATGGCTCGAACTGACAATGCTTGAAATGCTTCTACGATCGAATCCTCTTTGCTAAGCTCTCCAAGTGCGAAGTAGCCATTCCTAGTCCTTTTGCCTGAAGTACTATGGGTATCCGAAGTACAGATTTCCACCATATGATGATCTTGGCTTGTCAGTTTTTTCAAGAGGGCCTCACGCAAGCCATTCTTCATGTTATTAGAATCAGCCCAGCCCAATAAGTTCCACTTGTTGTTAATAAACAGCGCAAGCACAGCCAATCCAGACTCGCCCAAATCATCTTGGAAGGCAGCTCCAACAGAGATATCCTTAATATTAGCATAGCCTGCTCGAAATGGATATTCAACAGCAGCGACAAGTTTGTCCAAACAGCGCTCGGCAGTCCTGAGCAGCCGATCAGTTTGCTGAGCGTCCAGTGAAACACCCATCGCGTTATGGCTATCTATTAAGAGTAAGGAATCAAACCCGATCTTCTTTGAGTAGTGATTAAGTTGAGAGAGGACTGAATATGGAACATCCTCCATGCCTTTTGGAGACATGGACAAGATTAGCATACAGACTCTATCGAATCTAATTCCTGTTACGCTACAATGACCATCCTCAACTCTGATCGGCGTTGAACAACGATTATGTGAAGAGAGCTTTTGTGCTGATTTGAGACTTCTCAAGTATCTGTCCAGCACCTCTTTGGAAGGAATATTCAATGCATGATCAGAAACTCCATGCAGAACCATCGCCCTTCCCGAAAACGCATTGTATAGAACATATGGTAGATTGCTGCCTCCTACAGAGAGGAAAGGGCCAGGATGGACTTCGGGGATAACAAGCGAGTATCCATTGGTTTTGTCAAGTGAAAATTTCATCATGAATGTAGAAACAGGTTTTTCGTCTGCTTTTTCTTCGGCAATACGCTCAAATCTTGTTCCGTCTTTTTCTGTCCAAGCGGCCAAAAATGCCTGCAGGACTTCAAACGTGCTCCTGATCTCTGGCCTTCCCGCACGATCTGCCATAATGGCCCACAAAATTCCCATACCGACTAGCACCAATCCGTATCCAAGTGCTATCGGGTTAGAAAATACTTCCGGGATAAATTGAAGTGGCGAAAAGAAAAAGAGAATGGTAAACGGAACCACCAGTCCTACAAGGATAGCTCGGACTAAAGATGCTCCAAAAACAGACTTAAACATGCATATCCTAAAACCAGCCACGAAGAGTAGTCCTTCCAACAGATAACTTGAGTTAGTTGTAAAGACATCATTTGTTATCAAATTAGGAGCCAGCATTCCAATAATCAGGGTAAGCAACCAGATAAGATACGAGAAGGCCGATACGTGAAAAACTTTTGATAGTTTGGTTAGAGAGGTTCCCTTCAAGAGGGTATAGTCCAAATACGTCAGCGCGAACAGGGCAGCGTTCCCCACTACAACATAGTAAATGAGATAAGGAGGATTATCGAATCCAACTCCAGTCACGTAACCATTGGTGAGGACAACAAGGGCAGTAAAGGCGCAGCATGTAATTACAAAAGAAACTCTGCTAGTGGATGGATTAAGTTTGGTTAGAGCCCATCTTTTATGTATATTTGAAACGCTATCCTCTGCCTGACTAAACATAAAAAGTGACTTCACACAGGGAATATTATGCGAATGAGGATGGAAACACCTATTATTCCTCCTGCTATTCCAAGTACCAATTCGGGCTTAACCTTGATTCCCTTAGTCTCATCTTCAAAGAATCGAAGTAACCCTGCGCTGGAGGCTGGAAGTGGTGCGTTCTTTTTCTTGCTGCTGCTCATTGCTACAGTTTGGAGGACCTTAACACGGTTAAATAGATTGCGATTGCAGTCTGAGATTTGGTACGGTAGCTTCGAACATGGAACAACCTACTCTAAGCCAAGGGAGGGATATCTAAAGAGCCTCACAATCCACTCTCATCAGGCAAGGCTTAAAAGTAAGAATTGGGGAAATATCTATCAATAGATGGCGGTTATTTGCAAGAAATGTGGCCTTCCCGACGATCTTTGTGCTTGTGGCGAATTGGAGAAAGAGGACACAAGGATCATTGTTCGATTAGAAAAAAGGCGTTTTTCCAAGACAACTACGATGATTGAAGGTATTGATCCAAAACAAAGTGATGTTCAAAGTATTATTAAGGAATTGAAGAGCAGGTTTGCATGCGGCGGTACTGCAAAAGATGGGTTCATAATGCTACAAGGAGACCATCGAGATGATGTCAAGGGTTACCTGCTCAGAATGGGTTTTAATGAGGCTGCTATCGAAGTTCAGTGAACTGGCATATCCTTATTGATTCCTTTTGAAAGGTGACGGGATGGCTATGTGATAGTCTAGGCAGCAAGACCCATATTGATTCCTCAAAATATTGATTGCTACCTTTTTGCGTGATAGTAATTATATAGCTTGGTATTTCAATCAGTTAGAGCATTTGGATAGTACATAATTATCATTTGGTCATTTTGCTCCTGCATACAATCACTTATGCTCTTCAACCCCTCACAATGCTATCTAACTACACGAATTTTTACTATCTACTTGAATGTAGTATTGGGGTTTGTTCCGCTCTGGTTACAGCTGAAAATCAGTACCTACAACTTTAGATGCAATTTTAGTCCTTTGTATCTGTTCCTGATTGTGACCTCAGTTACACCGGCCGCTTCTGCGACATCTTTCTGTGTCTTGTTCTCACCGTTCATCACGCAAGCGACATACAATGCAGCTGCTGCAAGTCCCATTGGGTCTTTACCTGCAGAAATTTTTCCTTCCTCTGCCCTCTTTAGGATTTCAAGGGCCTTTCTCTTTGTCTTTTCTGAAAGCCCTGCCTTGCTTGCTATTCTAGCAACACACTTGACTGGGTCAACTACAGGCATTTTCAAGTCCAGCTCTCTTATCAAAAGCCGATAACACCTAGCAACATCCTTCTTCTTGATATTACTAGCATTGGCAATGTCCTTCAATGTCCGGGGTGTCTCAGTATCTCTACACGCAGCATATAGAGCAGCTGCAACTAATGCTGATATGGATCTCCCTCTCACCAAGCCACGTTCCAAAGCTTTCCTATACACGTAAGCTGCCTTTTCTATTACAGCATCCCCGACTGCCAGCTTATCTTTCAGTCGATCGAGCTCACTGAACGCTTGCCTGAAATTACGGTCTACTGGTTCATGTACTTGACTCCTGCTGTCCCAAGTTCGAAGCCTTTCAATAGTGCTTTTCATAGAGGCCGACAACGGCTTTCCAGAAGCGTCCTTATCGATGGGGCCAATGATAGTAGCCAGTCCCATATCATGCATGGCTAGCGACGTGGGCACACCAGCTCGACTCCGATCTTCATGCTCTTCCTTCGAAAATGCTCTCCACTCTGGACCCATTTCTTCAATCCTTTCGGTAATTACAAACCCGCAGTTTCCACAAAACATCTCGCCACTAGAATTATCTGTCACCATGGGTCCCTTTCCGCATCGCGGGCATCTTTCATTGAATAGTGTAATATCCTTTACCAAAGTTTTTCACCATAAAAATTGTCAGAATATCGCATCTAGTATAAATGTTTTATTCTAGTATATAAAGTTATTCCTACTGGACAAGGATCCACGTCCCAGATTTGAAATTCTTACAACTATGATTGAAAACGCCTAATGTTTTTATGATGAATTAATATTGTTTCTATATTTTATGGAAAATGCATTAAATCATGACAATTTGGTCAATGCAATCAGACACCGCATATCAAAGTAAAGTGGAAATAAAACACCTTGTCATTTGATGGGGATGTTTGCAGTACAAATTAATATCGCGCCAGCATGTAGCTGATTTGTCATGATACCAGATGAAATTATTCGTCGCAGAATTCCACCAGCTTATGGAAATAAAATACCACATTCCGAATTTATTGATCAGCAAGATCCGTCGTCTCTTGATTTCGATGGATATTCCAGTCATGTAAATGATGCAAATCCGTATGAAAATACAAGCTCAAATGGCACGGATCACGTCAGAAGCTCAACCGAATGAAGGTAAGGAGAGTACCTGGTAGGCATGAGATGGATTCTCTCAAACTATTTCCTGGAAGCTACGCGCGTCGCCTCGCTACTGACCAAACCATGATAGCCTCAGACATTAGAAAATATTTATCAAGTAATCATGTAAATCCTCTTGGAAGTTCTAGCTACTTTGAAAACCGACGACGTCTGGGGAAATTTTCCTATTCACTTTAGAACTCCCTAATATTCCACCTATTTTGCGATGTAATTAAAGAAACTTGAATCAAGAATGGAACCTAGTTTTTTGCTACTAAGTGAAGTGGGGTTACGTGTGAAGAAAGACTGGATTCCAATTTCAATTCCAATTCCAGTTCTGCTCGTTCTTGCCCTACTTTCTCTTATTCTTTTTGCCTCTGCTCCTGCTAGTGCCGCGCAGAGCAATAACTCAGGAGCATATATCGACGGTGTTAGATTCATCCAGTATCTAGATGACAATGTAGCTTTGGAGGAATTGAAATCAGGAAATCTGGATACCTACTATTTTAGAATACCACTCGAGGCAGCCTCTGAAATTAAAAATATTCCTGGTCTAAAGGAGTATGACAAACTTTCGGGTTCCTTTGGCTTGCTATTGAATCCTTCGCCGTCAAATGGTCCTGGCTCGTTGAATCCCTTCTCATTAAGGGAGGTCAGGTACGCAATGAATTACTTGATCGATAGAGAATTTGTAGTAGATGAAATCCTAAAAGGCTTGGGTACTCCTCTTCTGAGTCCTTATGGGATTTTTTCACCGGAGTATTTTAACGTAATTGATACACTAGAGTCTTCCGGACTAAGTTATAACCCTAGACTCGCTGACCAGATTGTAACGGCCGCAATGAATAAAGCTGGTGCCCAGAAAGAAAATGGAAAATGGATGTTTAGTGGGAAGCCAGTGATTATTTCAATCCTGATGAGAAGCGACAATCAGCCTCTAAGATCGGTTGGAGAGCTGGTAGCTTCAGAGATGGAGAAAGCAGGATTTACAGTGAAAAGGAACTACGGTGACTTGAACAAGGCGAATACCGTAGTTTACGGCTCTAATCCTCAAGACCTTGGGTGGAACATATATACTGAAGCATTCGGAGGCACTGGCGGTTTTGTGAAATACAACCCAGTGATTCCCTCACAAATGTACGCCCCATATTTCGGAAATATGCCAGGGGAGCAAAACCCCGCTTTTTGGAACTACGAAAATGAATCTATAGACAAGATAGCGCAGAGAATTCAGTTCCTTAATTTTACTTCCGAAAAAGAGAGAAATTCACTTGTTAGAAATGCCACAGATTTAGGGGTACAGGAAGCGGTCAGAGTTTTTATTGCACAATTAGTCGATCCTTACGTAGCATCGTCTGGGCTTACAGGTCTTGTAAACGATTTTGGTGCAGGAATATCTAGTAAATTTTCGCTGATAAATGCACGAACTCAAGATCCTGCAAACGCCCTGGACATTGGAGTCAAGCAGATATACCAAGGAGCATGGAATGGAGTTGGGGGTTGTTCGGACCAGTATTGCAGGGATATCTCGTCAGCTTTATCCGACCCCGGTACGTTTCGGGATCCGTACACCGGAGAGGTGATCCCAATGAGGACTCCTTGGATCAATATAACAACAAAAGGGCCGTTGGAGAAACTCGTTGTCCCCAATAATTCAATGAATTGGGATCCAATTTCTCAGCAATGGACAGGCCCAGGAAAAAATAACACTGCCTTTACAGTTGTCAAATACAATACCCTTTATTCGAACTGGCACAACGGGATCCCGATGACGCCTGCAGACCTTTTGTATCCTCAGTATTTTGTCTTTGAGTGGGGGATGGATACCGGGGACCCTGCTGATTTGACCAACGATCCTGAATATATGGCCGGCGTGCAACCCGCGCTTCCTCTAATAAAGGGGATAAGATTCCTCGACAATCAAACAGTGGAATCCTATGTAGACCAGTGGCACTTTGATGACAAGGAATTGGCAGGGACAGCGGGCGCCTGGGCAGGAGAGCCTTGGGAAATAACTGCAGCCAGCGAGAGGCTTGTTACATCCGGAAAAGCTGCCTTTTCAAGGGGTGAAGTATCATCTAAAAACGTGCCTTGGCTCTCATTGATAGTTCCATCGCATGCGGCCCTGTTGAGAAACGAATTAGCAGTTATGAAAGCTGAGGGATTTGTCCCTGTCCCGCTTCGAGATTTTGTGACGCCTCAGGAGGCTATAAAGAGGTATGATGCGAGTATCAAATGGATTGATGCTCACAAGCATGCTGTCATAGGTAACGGGCCTTTCTACTTAGACTCGTACAATCCGGAAGGGAGGGTCATAACACTAAAGGCATTTAGAGACAGCTCTTATCCATTTGAGAAAGGTCATTGGGCAAAATATGAGACACCTAAGATTGCATCAATCGAAAAGGTTGATGCGCCCAGGAACATAATCGCAGGACAGAGTCCACTTAATGCAGATATAACTGTCAGTATGGGGGGTAATCCAACTGAAAATGCATCTGTTTTTTACTTTGTTTCTGACAAGGATGGGAAAAATGTAATATCGGGCAATACCACGGTTTCGGACGGCAATGGCAAATATTCGATAGAGATACCCGCGAACGAGACGGCGCTTCTACAAACTGGCCCCAGCATCATGAAGTTTTTCGCTGTAAGCGATTCTGCGTATAGACCCGATATTCAAACAGCAACTCTAATACTGTTAATCCATTATCCGGACCGAGACAACAGCAGGGATAGATAGTGAATGCAATCTTTACTTATCCGTTATGTTGCACGGCAGAATGGTGTCTCTTCCATTACTTCGATATAATGCGTCGGGAAGATGAAACTAATAGTAGAAAAATGTCAGCAGAATTCTTTGTATCCGAAAAATAATCTCTCACAGTGCGATCGCGCTTTTGACGTCCAGATCGATACCATTTATAGATGGCGTCGACGCCATAGCCAAATGTTTCGTCGATGACAGATTTTCTCTTTTTTGTCGCCAAAACAACTGCTTACAGAATCCTAGTTGTTGTTATTACTGTGATTATCAGTCTGATACTATTTGGGACTACTTTAGAAAAAGTATTGATCGACAGGGTAAAAGCCGAAGTAGTGGAAGCGTCAGCCCAAGAAGACATTCAATTTAGAACACTCTCTCAACGCCAGACTTATCTCGACGAACAAATCGAAATAAAAATAAAAGATCTTGGACTGGATGAACCATGGTATTCCCCCAAGAGATTCTTAAATACCCTTTTTGCTACAATCACACTTGATTTAGGCCAATCTAATTTCTTTACCTCAGATAGTGGCTCATCCAGAGTTAGCGACATTATAATAGAAAGGGTGCCTAAGACGATACTACTATTTACGACATCGACGGTGATCGTGGTCATCATTGGTCTGTTTTTGGGAACTTATATGGCAGAGAAAAGGGGGTCGATTCTCGATAAAGGGGTTTCATTTGTTGCAGTTATTAGCAATAGCTTTGCTATATTCTGGGTAGGCATGTTAATGATACTGCTTTTTTCATTCTCGCTTGATATCTTTCCTGCTCGCTCCACTCCGCTGACTTCGCCTGGAGACCCTTTTTACGTTTTGGATCTTTTGTACCATATGATGCTACCTTTGATTACGCTGGTTATCTTCAGCTTTGCAGTTTGGTCATTTGTCGTGCGCTACTTTATTTCCCGTGTTTTGGATGAAGATTACATTCAAGCAAAACGAGTGATGGGAATTCCAAAACGGAAAATACTATTCTCTCATGCACTCAAAAATGCAGCTCCTCCTATCTTGACTGGAATAGTCACTGCGCTCATTGCTTCGATAAGTGGTAGTTTCATTGTAGAAGCAGTATTTGACTGGCCCGGAGTCGGAAAGTTACTTTATGATGCGATACTGGTATTAGACATTCCTATAATTTTGGGAAGCACATATGTGTTTACATTAATGTATGTTATGACTATGCTGATAGCCGACCTCCTTTATGCATACTTCGATCCAAGGGTTAAGGTATCGTCGTGACGACCACAGAATCCGTGGGTAATTTCAATCTTTTAATTCGACGTATATTGCATACCAAGGCCGCGGTTGCAGGCTTCTTCATTTTAGCATTGCTGATTTCAATGACTATCTATGCATTCTTAGCAGTGCCACTAGAATCGTCTGGTCAGTGGAACAATCCCGGATTTTGGATAGATTATCCAAAATCTGCCGCTCCTTCATGGATAAACTCGCTCCGCCAGAAATTAATCTTCCCAATCATATGATCTTCGAACCTATTGATGCAATAATACAGAACGGTTCATTTGGAGGCATCCCGATCATTTCATACTTGTTTGAAATCGAATATGGGTACAACTCCTATCCTACAGATTTTATTATTGATTATTGTTTAGAGTATGGCGATATCCCCCCAGTGGTTCAAATTGATGTTACCAGACCGGATGGGATGACCTTTATGATTTACAATTCCCCGCTTCCTTCAAGCACTCTA
>CAWBHQ010000005.1:0-55981 GCA_963788755.1 uncultured Nitrososphaerales archaeon | reverse complement strand
TTTATTTCTTCAGAAAGTGTATATACAATTAAATCACTGACAATCTTTCCCTTAAGTGTCAATGCTAATGCCTTCTGATACGACGAATTTAGGTTTTCATGCTAATTTAGCCTATTAGTTTGTACCAATATTGTTACTAAGAGCAATTTTACATTTAAAACTCTCAAATTTCCATCGTGAGTTTAGGCTAAGAATCTCTGTTTGCTTTCCTCAGATTTATTGCAATATTGTAGTGCGGGGCCACATTATGCAATGGTATTTAGAGGTTTGTTCCTAACTTGAGTATTTCTATCCTGTTAGTCATGTTCCTAATGATAATATGATATGACGGTTCATTACAAACTAAACTTATACCTGTAACGAAATTAAGGTAGATTGAGGGTGCTATGAATAGATAGTAAGTAGTCTTGCAATTAATCAAGGATATAGTACACGTGAGCTATACCCCAATCAGACGTTAGGTGATTTTACCTCTACTAATATATGGATAATTCATTGTGTCTATTAATTTCACCTTGAGTTTGACTCTTTTGTTTTTTCCAAATACATAGATTGTTGTCAGAGGATTAACGTACATATATCGCTCCTCATGCACCACACAAAGGTTTGATCTGATCCTCATGATCGCTTGTTACTCCCACTGCCTGAATTTTTGTGTATCCTTCTGATAACGCTTTGTACAACGCTATAGCTTCTGCGTGTAGAACTGTGCTTATGGATATTTCCAAGTTGCAACCACCAAATACCTTGAAGATGTTTCCTTCTGTCTTCTTTTTCAATCTTCCTGAACTCCTTAATGGTTCCTTCTTGAAGGCAAGGGACAGAGGAGGCTACCCTATGGCCGCTAATGCTAGCTTGAGCATAATTTAGATAAGAAAAAGCCACCTCTTGCAGAGCTTGTACTTGATTGAAATTATTCGATCGCATTCTCATTAACTCTAATCTTCAGTTGTCTTATATCTTAAGCCTATTCAGTTTATAAAATCATAGTTTATGTAATTTGGTAGCCTTTTCATCAACGGAATGTACCATGCGCAACCAATGTGGGGAACGATACAACCGCTAATTTTACACTTAATAAAAAATTCTAAGTGCATTCAATCGTTATGTGAAATTAATAATACTCAACTTACCTCTGCAGTTTAGTTAGTGTGGGATAATGTTGAAGAGTATCTCCAGGATTACCAATACTCCAGCCAGGTACAATACGCTATTGCCTGCTACTACTATCCGAGTCATTTTTGGAATTATGACTATTGGACATGAGTTAGCCAGCTCCCCATTATTTTTCCCTCTTAATCCTTTAATACACCTCGGAGGGAAAGTATGTTTTTGACATCTTTTATCTTCTTAACGTTTTAGCAATTCGTTAAGGGTAAATTTGACTTCAAATTTTGTTTCTAGTTCTTCAAACAAAACTAATCCGCGAAATGAATCCCAATTGTCAATGGTTTCAGGAGTTGATTCTTCATTAATGTCTGTAACTTGCATCTCCATAACATTTGCAATTATACCCAAAAGACTATCGGACATTATTTGTTCCTTTCGTATACTTATTATTTGAGATACTGGTCAAATCTATAGTTCTAATAGTATCTTCATTTTGTCCTTATGTTTTTGCTAATGTCATGAAGCCCACATTCGATGTACTCTATGATATTACAGCGTGTGCGCTTTCGTTAGCATTGAAACGATTCTCTATATTGCTCACTAATTTGAAAGCCTTCTGGAAATCTTTTACGTAAATCGTCTGCATTTTCCATGAATAAATCATCCTGAGCAGAATGGCCCCTTAGAGATTAATGAGCAATCTTTCACCAGTAGCGAATACCCGATATTTTCCATTAGTTTAAATGCAACTCATCGGAGGGATGAACCTGGAACACTTCGATAAGTCACTAGATTAAAACGTGTATAATTCAGCGCACATGTATTCACAAGGTTACCAGCAGTAAAATCAGAACATTGCCAAGAAGACACGTTGTAATCTAGAGGATCCATAGTTGCTATATCGTAAGCGATATCACGAGGGAGAGTTTGTTGCTTCTAGATGCTAGTAACAAGAAATCTTCTTGTTCGAGAGTTGTACCAGTGCCCTTTGTTATTCGACAAATAACTGGTATACAAATATCTGGTTGAAAGAAGCATGGACAATCTCACAGATGGAGAACATGAAAGGAGATAAAATAAAGGTGTTCAGCGTTAGCAAGATACTCTTCAAGGAGTTTTCAATTGGCAGAAGCGTCTAGGTGGATGAATATGAAGCAAAGATCAGTCAGAATATTATTTATTATCAATCCTGGGAATAAGAATAACCCCAGTTTTTTTACTCAAGTTCTTCATTTATCTTACGTTCCATTCATTTTTCGGATATATTTGAAACTAAAACTTTTTCTGTTATCTCCCGGCATAAATAATTTATCTCAAGTTGTGCTGGATCGTGCCACATATAGTCCCTAATGCAGACTTGCTGAAAATTAAGTCCACTCTCCTTCTTTCCATAGCCATGGCGGATTTGCCGAACCCCATGAAATTTTCCATCTTTAGCAAAAGTTGAATTTGGCCTATTTTTCCATCGTTCCCAAAGGCCTTCTATCGGATCCAAAATATCTACTAGTTCATAATAGAAAGACGGATCATATGGTGTATTTTTCCCTTTGTTATTTTCAATACTATAGTGTAATGCTTCTTTATTTGGATGCAAGACAATCACATCTTCTTGTTGAGAGAGTAATCATAAATTTGCCAGCAGTCCCACTTTTCGTTGCCAAGGCATAAATACCATGCTTTCCTTTTTCTGTTTGAATTAGTGGTCTGGCACTATCTATTTCTTCACGTACTTGAAAATTGTTCATCTATTGTAAATAATTTCTCCATTTTGTGTCGTAGTTTCCTTTATAGGGGTATCTCCATAAATCATAATGTGCAACAGTTATTATCCCGAGTAACAATTCAGACATTTCCAATTTCTCTAGCAATACCAAACATCCTTCCATATCACTAGGATGTGTATCATCATCAGCATGATAAAATGAATACAAGATATAATAGTGAGATTCGGTCTCTGCTACAGCATAATAAACTACTGGGACTAACTGTTCTATCTCAACCCCTCTCAAACGTTCTCTAATATTTTGTGTGTCCCAACGTGATTCCAAGTCAACTCCATTATTACTTTTATAGTATTGAAGATAGACTGGAACAACCAGGTCTTTTTTTAAGTTGTAATTATTATTTTCCGAATCGAGTCTAATAAATTGATAATTTATCGGTGCCCATTTTAGAACAAGATTACTGTACAGACCATCAAAGTGTCCGACCCTTACGTCTTTTGTAGGGGTAGGAGAAATCTTGACAGTATCCAATGCTCTTCTATAAGGTTCCATCTGTTGAATATTTTCCAGAATTTCTTTAGCTCCTGAGTTGAGGAATAGTCTCAAATCTTGTGAGGTTTGATTAAATAATTCTGAGAATGCCGCCTCAACATCTTTTGACAGTATTTTTTTTTCATATTGTAATTTCTTGATTAGATCATCCAACTTTTCTTTGTTCGTAATATCATTATAGCGACTAAAAAATTCCTGTCTAACTGCATCTATAGTAATATAATCCAAAAATGCTCTCCACTCTTGCCTAAAATTTAAGGCTTGAACACAGATAAGCTCTGGAATAGGTTTTCCGTATATCATCGTAGCCAAAATAACAGTATTGACAAATCTTTTGACCTGCCGCGGGTTAGATTCAATGGCCTTAATGATCAAATTCTTGTTCCTATTCTCAAGAAAGTCATCGAGTAGTTTAGTATCCTTTAAACCCTTAGATATTAATTTAGTTATCGCGTTGGAGATATCTATCTGCTGCCAGGTTGGGATTTGAAATGGAAGCTGGACAATCTTTTCCATATAGTCTAAACCTGTTATGACATTATTACTTCCCTCCGATGACTTGTATTTTTGATCGACAATAGAGTTTATACTTTTAGGATCCATACCGATGACATAAATAATCCCATCAATATCAAAGAAAGTCTTTATTGATTCTAATAACTCCATTGCCTTTTCTGGAAAACATCTATCTAAATCATCAATAAAAACTACTATACGCGCATCAGGTTTCTCCTTTCTAAGATTTAGTAAAGTGTTTGCCGGGTCCTCAGTTGGATGTTCGTAATAATATATACGCTTGCCATCGACAGTTACAGACCCTTTAGATTTTAGAATATCCATAAATTTTTCTAAGTTGATGTTTGCGGACGCGTAGTTGCTAAAGCCTAGGTTGATGTTCACAGAATTTGCAAAAGCATCAAATGTATTTTTAATTCCTTTTCTTACCTCATTCCAACGTCTTGTTTTAAAATCGCTTTCATCATCGCTATTTTCTAATGTTATATCTACAGTTCTTAAAAACGGAATTACAGCGAGATATTCTTCCTTCTCGTATTTCCAGGCGTCAAACCATACTACTAACGTATCTTTATCATTTTTCAGCTCTCTTTCAATCATTCTCATTAGGCTAGTCTTTCCGGTTCCCCAGTGCCCGAAGAATCCCTACAGTAAATCTAGGATTAGAATTCCTTATAATATCTGCTAGGTTTTGACTATATTTATGAAAATCTAATGCATCTTCTATTACTGGCTCATCTGTAATAATTTTTAATCCTTTGCCACTTTGAGTTCGTTTATCATTTAAAGAAATATTCTTTGGTCTATTGGATTGTCTTAATCGTAGGAATTTGTACATGAACCGTTATGATACTCAAAATGATCATTTTACTTATATTTTTCTGATTAACGACGAGCTCCCATCGAATCTAGTCCAAATATTAGGGTTGTTTCATGGAGTTCTGTGTTAATATTATATCTTTGTTCCACTCTTGCTGAGTGCATCGAGAAAGGATTTTGAGAATATGATGTTAAGATATCGTCAGAGAATTTGGCATTATCACCTGTACGAAGATATTCATATGGTTCTGCATTTAACTTGGAAATTTTCTCACATAACCCTGTATTACATTTGACATTACATTTTCATCAAATCTGTTTTCATTCTTGGCAATCATTATTTGCAGAAATGTCCAGATTCTTAAATGAACAATCTACTGTAGTTATTAACAGCAATAAAGTATACAAAGTCTGAAAAAATTAAGGACATCTACGGCCAAGAATCTAAAATATATATGTGTCTTTTGATGACGTGCTCGAAGCATTTCATCCATGCAACAAAAAAATAGCTTTCATTATAGAAATTGCTTTGGCGAAAGCTAGAAAAGATGATTCAAAGATTAGAGTATATCATTTATTGACTCTACGCGAGGAATAATTTGAAGGAATTTAGGTGATAACAGATTATTATGCACGATCCTGCTACCTATTGCCGCCAATTATACTTTAGAAATGAGGTAACCTATCCGTGGGAAGTCTCACCGTCATCGCAGAACTTTATCAATGCCAACAATGTGTGCGAAATAAATACTTGTTTTGCACACGTCAGTTCCAATGCAACACAAAACGATTTATTAAGCCAGGCTATAACATACATGTGTGATTTTCAGCTTCACGTCTACTTAGGTGACTGTCAAAAATCAAATAATACATGGATGTATTGTGTAATGCCTAACCTACAAAAATACATAGAGTACAGAAATATTTCTAGTTATCCTATACCACAAATGGGGTATTGTTTTGTTTATCCACAGATATGCCAATATCTAGAAAACAATTCTATGTGGGACGAAGAAAGAACACAGTTTATTTTTGAATTTCAGTAAACACTCTATCGTCGATTTCCAGGGTGGCAGTTACATTGACATGTAATATTATCGCTCCACTTACATGCCCTATGATCGTTTGTTAGGCAGGCCAGCGAGAGGTTCATTATTATCCTTGCACCATTTATGAATAAAGGTACCTAAAAATTGGCAGTCAATGCAAGAATTGCAGGTATATCCTAAAGTGAAAGTTAAGGATAGTATTGTCGTCCAAGGGCTAAAATCTGTGCTTTAGTCGCTGGATCTAGACCTGCCTCCTCCAAGTAAACATACCAATGCCGTTTTGCCTTTTTCGGTTAGTCGAGTTCCGTTTGCATACTCGTAGCATGGGTCCTTTATACCGACTAGATGACCGTACCTGATTACATAGATTCTCCCAGTTTATGCCGCCACTTTACGGCATATTGATGAGATCCCTATTGGCGATTATGTCATTTAGTGCGGCTCATAGTTACATAGTGTGAGAACTGCAGTCCGAAAAGAAAGCTTAGTTACGTTTTTAGTGAGATTCGTATATCATAATCTGGACTCTTAAAGGATGGACAGCCGAAGCCAGAGTCTCGGCCAACCGATAAACTCTTTGACGGGTTGTTATGCGTTAGCTTTTTGGTAGCTCGTAGTTACAGCAAGCAAGCATAAATGAATCCAGGATGTCATCGTGTGAAGTCTGCTGCTTGTCTGAGCTTCCATTCATCTGATACTATTGCAGTTCTGAGTGATACTATCAGTTTCTGAAGTGATGGGTGTATCTTGATGAATCTTTTTGACATTAACGTATACGTCCACTGTAGCATCTCTCTATGTCTCTTCTGAAAGTTGACAGGTATGATCTGCCAGCTGTTGCTGCTGCGTAAAGCCCAAATCTGTTCTTCTGTTAGCCAGCCGTAATAATCGTGATACTCTCCTATCCTTGCCTTCAATTCTCTTATTACCTCTGGATTCGCACCATCGACATACATCTTGGTTATAGTGATGCCTCTGCTTTAGCTGCATGATATGATTGATGATCTCATTCATCTGTGGTTTCTCGAAACTTTCCGCATAAAACACTTCTACTTTGTTGTTTCTGTATTGAGTAATAACAATTGCGAACTTTGACGTGTCTCCCCATGCCACATCAATGCCCATACTCCTTCCTACCATAGTACTTGTGGACCAGTCCTAACATGTCCTGACCTTCTTGCTGCGTGCATATTCCAGCTTCAATGTCTAGAGTATGGAAGACATTGCCTACCTTTCCAAGGTACTTTAGATTGTATTCTCTTTCAAATGAGGGTGATTGTTGCGCTAATGCTATCTCTTCTCTCGTGTAAATCTTGTCTAATCCATAAGTATAATCAAGGTAGAGTCGCTTATACAGACAACTACCTTCTGGTTCTCTTTCCATCCTCTCAAAGAGTCCATCTGGTGTATTTGGTGTACTGACCATTACTATCCATGGATTTGACTTTGCAATGTATCTCTCTGAAACATCTCTTGCGTCCTGCTGCTGTCCAGGTGGAAAGAAGTCTGCCTCGTCTAGTAAGATGAAAGAAACATCTGGTAATCCTCTCATTGCATCAAGATGGTATGAAGGATATGCTTCTATATGTACTCCGTTTAACTCAATGACAGTTTCCTTGCTATCAAAGTTGACTAGTCCATTATCTGTGAATAATATCTTCATTCTATCGATAAGAGTGTTAGCAAGATCTACTCTTGGGCCTGTAACAATGCACATCTGTGTGCCGCGTAGATTGTTATTTCTCAGACAAAGCCAGGCCATATATCGGAGCATAAATTCTGTAATACCAAGTCCGGTGGCTTTCTTTATCCAGATATGCATATGTTGTTGAAGAGTGTCAAACAGCATCTTTTCATAATCGAACAATGGTTTGTCTTGTGCATTTTTCTTCGGTAGTCCAATGATATGATTAAAGCAGCAGTAGCCATTTGTTAAAATATCTTCTGTTTTATGTTGTTCAGTATCCCATACCCAAAATGGTTTGTTCAATATCCTATTAGAAAATAGTTTTGTCTGTTGCTGCTCTTGACTGTTGTTAAGTGGTATTACGATCTTCCTTAGTTCCTTGAATGTCAATACCTTTCTCAATGAAAATAAATCTGTCATCAGAATTAGCTTTTTCTGTTGTTGCGGGTGCTAAAGTATCTCAAGCCACAAATTTACTTCATTATTCTTATTACCATCCTTGTATATTTCAGCTAGGACATATTGGAATAATATTTTGTAATCTGTATGACAGGTATGACGGTGTGATAGGATATTATTGATGTACAGCGAAAGAATATTTTTAAGATTGAAGAGCAAGTATTCAATAAATGCTAACTCTAGTCAAGCAATATCAAATAAGATTTCTGTCACAGCAACAAGAAATGTCTGTCATACCGTCACACATGTCACACCACTAACAGCAGCAGATCTATACCCAGAGTTGTTTTACTTGGTCCTGCTAGAAAATAGAGTTATTTGTTGCTAGTGATTGCCGTTTCTCTTGGCTATGGTTTTCCTTATCTACAATAACTATTTTATCAGAATTAGCCGTTTCTGTTGGTGCTGAATGTGAAGCTACAAACTTGATAGCATCATCTACTACTGTAGCATTTGTAAGCAACTCCAGTTTCATTGCATAACAATCTTTTGCTAATGCCAAAGCCTTTATCTTATCACCCTTTATGTTCTCTGTTTGTGAGATCGTCCAGGCTTCTTTCAAGAATACTGTTCAATCCAACAAGACATTTCTCATACTCCTCAGGAAGCCTTTCGTTAACGTATTTGCAATGTTCTCTTTTGCCTGTTGCCTCAAATAATCTACATCCCTGCATATGGTGGATCTATCTACCTGCAGTATCCTCGCTATTTCGGATTGACTGGTCTCTCCTTTGCTCATTAGTTCCATTACTTTAGCTCTACGCCATTCCATCTGGTGTTGTGTTGACGAGCTCACTTGTTGCAAACCTCCATATTTAGGTTAAGAGACTGTTGCATTCGAATATACAGATATTCTTGTTTGATCTCAGCTTTATTATTTGCGGTATTTCTGTCCAATCTAAATTAGAAGAAAATTATCAATCCTATTTTAAGTAAAAGGTCATATTGTATAATCGTTACTTCAAGTTGCCCCTGTTCTCGCCCTACCCCATCTCCTGGTAAGTATATTACGTCTTGGTCGAAATCATCTACTATTTCTATTTCAGTCATTGATTGTGTAAGTCGGATCCCGTCCCCCTTTAGGAGTTTCAAACTAGGCTCCTCAACAAGAATTGAACGCAATTATGACACTTACGTTTGTGTTATGGTCTTTTCAATCGTTATAGATAATTACATCAAACTTATCAGAAGATTTCATTCAGATATCGTTCGGATCGTTCGAGATATGAATCTAATTTTACATAAATGTTAAATAGTTGATATATGCCTAATCATAGATGTTAAATAGAATTGTATCAGTACTTTTAGTTTTTGCGGTAACAAGTGTGAGTATCAGCGATGGAAATGAATCCCAAGTAAGTGGGCAACTAGATGCCGAAGGACCGAAATGTCCATCGATAGTAGCAGTTGGGGAAGAACACACTGTGCATATGCCTGAAATTAGTAATAAGGGCGAAGGGATTGCAAGAATAGCTGATTGTATAGTTTTTGTGCAGGATGGAAAAGTTGGTGATACCGCACGTATTGAAATAGATAATGTGGGAAATCGATTTGCAGAAGCTCATGTTATTACTGCCGCTACCCTCTGATTTGGTTATCGGAAATACGACTATGAGTGATGGCTAATTCCATCCGTAGACCAGTGACAACCGCAACCTGACATCGCCTATTGTCTTATAGGCATATCCAAGCAATAAATCGCTGTATGAACACTCATGTAGTCAAGTAGTGGAAACTGTATCCACCTAGTCCTTTCTGGGCAGTCCAACATCATGGCTGGAGGTATTATTATCCTCAGTGTCCTAGAGAGTGAAATGATAGACGTGTAAGAAAAATTTCAAGTTGCTTTAATTCTGGAGGGGCAATTATTTTGCAGGAGGTACTACATCTTGATACTATATGTCACTCTATGTGCCTGATTACCAGCAATAGTGACATTATTTTCATCCAAGTTAAAGACTGATGGATTGAGTTATGTTTTTAAAGTCTACATATTCTAGTTGAGACATGTTAGTTTTTGATACACCTATCTCTAGTTGTTCTTGAAATATATCAAGAGTATCATTTAATGGAGCTTCTTCGAATTTGTCAGTTAATCATATTGTAGCATTTAAAATCTTTCCGTCACTGATGTAACTTGCCGGCTGGATATCAGGAGAGATACCTGAAATGATTTTGGTACTATAAGAACGAATATGAAGAAGAAAGTCATCATACACACTTTTTTGAATGGCATTCTGATATATTATCTGAGAGTATACATACTAGGTATATTCATCTCATACCGCAGATCCAAATTCCTTGAGAAGTTTATCATGCTGCTGCAGCAAATTCATTAAGAAGAACATCAGTATCAATGTATTCACCGCCATATGTAGGGTCAATCTGAGCTGCCTTGTCCTTGTACTCATTAGCCTCACTAATCTTTCCTAGCTTATCAAGGGATAGATACTTATAATAATTACTGGAAACATCATTTGGATCTACTACTAATCCTTTATCGAGTACTTGAATGGCTTCACTATATTTTTCTGCCCTGAAAAGAGTCTGACCTTTGTTTGCCAATAATTTGATATTGTTCGGATCTTTAGCTAGACCCTTATCATAATTCTCTATTGCTGTTTGAAAGTTTCCAAGGTCACTAGTAGATATAATCCTGCTGTTTGTATCCATCACATAGATGAGAGTAGGAGAATTTTGCTTTGGAGTTGTACCATAATATGTAGCCGATTTTATTTGGCCTACGAAACTAGCAAGTGCATTGCCTTTGTTATTTAATGCATCTGCATTATCTGGATCGATAGCCAAGGCCATATCATAATGCTCAATAGCATTTTCGTACTTTCCCAATTTATAAAGGGCGAGTCCTTTATTTATCAATATGCTTGGGTCATTTGGATCTATTTCTAAGGCCTTATTATAAACGAGAATAGCTTCTTGATATTTGCCTAAATTCTTAAGAGCTGATCCTTTGTTATTTAGCGCCTCAATATGATCGGGATCTATAGCTAATGCTCTATCGTAATACTCTATAGCCTCTTCATAATTGCCTAGATCGTCAAGGGCTACTCCCTTGTTATTTAACGCACTAGTATAGTTAGGATCTATAGATAAAGCTTTATCGAAATACTCTATAGCCGCTTCATAATTGCCTAGAACGTCAAGAGCTATTCCCTTGTTATTTAGCGCCTCAATATGATCG
Source organism: uncultured Nitrososphaerales archaeon (assembly GCA_963788755.1). GTDB lineage: Archaea > Thermoproteota > Nitrososphaeria > Nitrososphaerales > Nitrososphaeraceae > TH5896. The sequence goes on along the minus strand of CAWBHQ010000005.1, from coordinate 44,863 downwards.
GGATCTATAGCTAATGCTCTATCGTAATACTCTATAGCCCCTTCATAATTGCCTAAATCGTCAAGAGCTAATCCCTTGTTATTTAACGCGTCAGCTTGGTTAGGATCTATAGATAAAGCTTTATCATAATACTCTATAGCCTCTTCATAATTGCCTAAGAAATAAAAAGCTGATCCTTTGTTAATTAACGCGTTAGTATAGTTAGGATCTATAGCTAATGCTCTATCGTAATACTCTATAGCCTCTTCATAATTGCCTAAATCGTCAAGAGCTAATCCCTTGTTATTTAACGCGTCAGCTGGTTAGGATCTATAGCTAATGCTCTATCGTAATACTCTATAGCCTCTTCATAATTGCCTAAATCGTCAAGAGCTGATCCTTTGCCATTTAACGCGCTAGTATAGTTAGGATCTATAGCTAATGCTCTATCGTAATACTCTATAGCCTCTTCATAGTTATCTAGAGTGTAAAGAGCTGATCCTTTGTTATTTAACGCGTCAGTATCGTTAGGATCTATAGCTAATGCTCTATCGTAATACTCTATAGCCTCTTCATAATTGCCTAGATCGTCAAGAGCTGCTCCTTTGTTAATCAATGCCGGAGTATAATTAGGATCTATAGCTAATGCTCTATCGTAATACTCTATAGCCTCTTCATAATTGCCTAGATCCTCAAGAGCTAATCCCTTGTTATTTAACGCGTCAGTATGGTTAGGATCTATAGATAAAGCTTTATCGTAATACTCTATAGCCTCTTCATAATTACCTAGATCGTCAAGAGCTAATCCCTTGTTATTTAACGCGTCAGTATGGTTAGGATCTATAGATAAAGCTTTATCATAATACTCTATAGCCTCTTCATAATTACCTTCATCTGAGGCTGTATCTCCATTAGCTAGTAATTCATCTATTGATTCAGCATCGGAGTCAGTATCATCATCTTCCCCATCGTCTTCGTCATCATCCAATGAAACTTTTATAATCTTAACTTGTTCTCCCATATGAACCAGCCTAGAGAGTGAAAAACGGTTGTCATCCAAGTAAATAGCTGCATTGATTTCATTGCTAATAGAGGCATTAAAAACCAGTATAATAACAGCTACGGCAATCGTAATCGCCAGTCCTATGGGGTTGATTAACACCGCAATTTTAGATTTGTTCTTCCTTAAAAAGGTATACTGTATCCAATATATCCTATAATGGAACCAGGCAAATATATCTTATAATGAGCTGGGCAACCAGTTGCCGCAATTGACATCTGTTATTCTGACATTTTGTTAGACTTATATGGTCCAGTGCCGACTTGGATCGCAGTTTGTATCCCTTGCTATCATATTTGTGCAACATTTAGTCTGTACTTGTCTCTAAACATCTTGTCCTTTGCCAAAAATTCTCTACAAGCTCTCAGGACGTACTGCAGTGACATTTGTATCATTTTCTAGAGCGTAGTGCTTCAAGTCTTTTAGGCTACTCTCAGCCATTCTCAAAGTTGTTTTCGTTTACTCATCAGGATTACCGATACTTCAGACATAGCTCATCATTAGAACAAATTTGATAAGATTAGGAAATGAACTAGACAAAAAGGCCAATTCATGACTTACCTTCGTCACTTACCTTCTTATCTTTCTTGTTTTTATGTCGATATAATTTAATAATTACTGGAACAGCTACTGCCCCGACTGCAGCCAAGAGTGTCCATATGCCGGTTATTGGAGCTATCCAAGCCTTATTGATATCATCTAGTTGTTCTGGTAAGGTATAAGGGGGTAAAACAGTCAAGGTTAAATTTGATGCTTCGGTAACAGTAACACTTCTATTATTAGTAAATGTTTCTCCGCCTCTATTTGTGATAGAAGTTGGAAACGAGATATTTGCAATAATAGGAAAGGTGTACGGATTTGGTTTTGCAGCTTCAGAAGCTTTTACGTCCAAAGTGACAGTGACCGGCTCCAGAAGCTGGGACAGAAATACGATTAGGAGTAAAGTTTAACCCTATATCATCACCATTATAATTATTAATAGCCGTTAGAGCAGCTTCAGATTCAAGGGCTGAATTTCCTTTTATATTTAACTTAATACTTTTTTCTTCGCCAGGTCTTAATGTAACAGAACTGGGAGAAGCAGACATGCTAAAGTCAGGTGGTGGAATAATGACCCAGTTAGTCATATCTATTAATCTACAAAAATGATGATCTTTAACAAGATAGTCTGTTACATAGAAAACAGCTTTGTACTGTTTAGGAAAGTTTGCATCACTTAAATCAAAGGAAAAGAGTAAATATTTCGGTAATCCATGCCCGTTTGTATCATACAGCGCACTGTAATTACCTTCTTCATTTAATATTCTTGCAGTATCGTATGCTGATATTTCCTGAACTTGTCTTGTCCAATTGCCTGTCCACATAAAATACGGAATCCTGGAATATTGAATTCTATAATCAGTACCCTGCATCATGAATTGAATTAATATCAATTGCCATCGTAAAGGTCAATTCATGCCATGGTGGCAATTCTGATTCAGTATCTTCAAACGGAGAACGAAAGATAACATTTGACAGGATCTTGGCATCTGCAGTACTTCCTTTGTTATCATCATAGATTTTCCAGCTCGCTGGATATTTAATTTCAAACTCGGTATTATTGTAAGGTAAAAGATCGTCGTAATCATTATCACTATTATTGTTTGATTGGTTTTTATCAAACTTGTCTTTAGCAGAAGATGATGAGAGTCTCTGTTCGAAATGAATTAATCATCTGTTGAATAGTATGTTCATACTTGGAATAGTTATTTGATAATGCGGTATAGATAATATCATATGCTTTGGGTGCTTTTACCATCCAAATCTCCGTCACCCTTTTCTCGTTTTGCCCTTCCTTGATACTATATGTCACCTCATGTGCCTGATTATCCGCAATAGTGACATTTTTTTCATCCAGGTCAAAGACTAATGGGTCAAGAGTTGTATTTTTGAAGTCTAAATATCCTGGTTGGGTCATGTTAGTTCTTGATACACTTATCGCTAGTTGTTCTTGAAATGTGTCAAGAGTATCATTTAATGGAGGCTCTTCGAATTCGTCAGTTAACCATATTGTAGCATTTAAAGTCTTTCCGTCACTGATGTAACTTACAGATTGGATATCGGGAGAGATAAAATCAGTGCCTTGTTTGCACTCAGATAAACCTCTTGCTCTGTCCATCACAACAAATTTATCATCATGAGTAAAGAGTCTGGGTTTTTCAGAGGCTGGGTTTTTCCAGAATATCCAGTCTCCCTTGGTATCGATAATTTCCTGCCTAACAAAAGAGGGCGAATCGGCAAATACATATTGGAATTCAGATGCCGGAAATGATTTCAGTATTAATAGAACTGGTATTAAGAAGAGAGTCATCATAACTACTTTTCTATGGGGCATCTTCATCTATTATCTAGGGTTATATATACTAGGTATTATGCATCTCACTGTGCAGAACCAAATTCATTAAGAAGAATATCCGCGTCAATGTATTCACCGCCATATGTAGGGTCAATCTGAGCTGCCTTGTCCTTGGACTCATTAGCCTCACTAATCTTTCCTAGCTTATCAAGGGATAGATACTTATAATAATTACAGGCAACGTCATTCGGATCTACTGCTAAACCTCTATCAAGTGTTTGAATGGATTCATTATATTTTTCTGCCCTAAAAAGAACCTGACCTTTGTTGGACAATATCTTGATATTGTTCGGATCTTTAGCTAGACCCTTATCATAATTCTCTATTGCTGTTTGAAAGTTTCCAAGGTCACTAGTAGATATAATCCTGCGGTTTGTATCCATCACATAGATGAGAGTAGGAGAATTTTGCTTTGGAGTTGTACCATAATATGTAGCAGATTCTATTTGTCCTGATGAACTAGCAAGAGCGTTACCTTTGTTGTTTAATGAGTTAACATTGTCAGGATCGATAGCCAAGGCCCTGTCATAATGCTCTATAGCGTTTTGGTACTCTCCTATTCTATAGAGAGTGTACTCCTTTATTGGTCAATACGTTTGGGTTATTTGGCTCTATTCCTAAGGCCTTTTCAAAAACCACAATGGCTTCTCCATAATTGCCTAAGTTCTTAAGAGATACACCTTTGTTGTTTAGTGCTGCAACGTTATAAGGTTCTATAGCTAATGCTTTATCAAAGGTACTGCATAGCTTCCTCATAGTTACCTTGATTCCCAAGGACCGTTCCCTTGTTGTTTAATGCTGCAGCATCATCAGGTTCTATAGCTATTGCTTTATCATAGTATTGTATTGCCTCCTCATATCTACCTAAATTATCGAGTACATTACCTTTGTTCAACAATATATCACTATTATTCGGTTCTATAGCCAAGGCTCCATCGTAATACTGTACTGCTTCCTCAGGTTTATCTAACTTTACGAGAGCATTTCCTTTGTTAAACAGTGTAATACTACTAGTTGGATCTATCACTAAAGCTCTATCGTAATACTGTATTGCCTCCTCCGGTTTACCTAAATTATCAAGAACAATACCTTTGTTACTTAACGCTGGTAAATAATTTGGATCTACGCTTAAAGCTCTATCAAATACCTGAATGACTTCTTCATACTTACCTATATCATATGCCCGACGACCTTTATTGTCTAAAGCACGAGTATCATTGGGATCTAAAGTTAATACTCTATCATAATACAAAGTAGCCTCATCATTTCTACCAAGTTCATCTAGGGCCAGTGCCTTGTTTTTTAGGGCTTTTACATAATTTGGATTTACAGCTAAAGCTCTATCAAGGTAATGCTAAAGCTCTTCATATCTATCTGAGACTAAAAAGAGCTCGCCATGCTATTTAATGTAACTGCGTCATTAGGTTCTACAACTAATGCTTTATCAAAGTACTGCATAGCTTCCTCATAGTTACCTTGTTCGAAAAGCGCCATCCCTTTTTCCTTTAGTGCGGCGATATTATCAGGCTCTATCAGCTACATTATCATCATCAAACGAAAGCTGTAAAGGATCGTAAGGCTGTAAAGGCTCTATGACAGCATATGCAAACAATGTAGTAATAGAAATGGTAATAACAATAAAAGCAACGACAATTATGAAGGTATATGTCATCTAATCGCAACTTTAAAGCATAATCTTCCCTATATGAACATATCTTATCTTTCTTCCCAAAACAAGCTAGCTTAATGCATTATTATCCATCGAATATGATAATTATGCCATGCGACTCCCTAAATCTAAGAATCCTCTTCGAAGTCAATTCTTGGGTTCCTTCGCCAAGCCGCTATTATCATATCTGTGCAATATGCGGGTCTATACTTCTCTTTGAACATTTTGTCCTTTGCTAAGAATTCTCTACAAGCCCTCAAAACTACTGCAGTAACATTTGTATCATTTTCAAGAGCATAGCGCTTCAAGTCTTTAAGCAGCTCTCTAGGCATTCTCCAAGTTGTTTTAGTCTCCTCATCTGTGATTACCAATGTATTAGACATAGTTAACCATTCGTCACAACTATATATATGTCATGCCATATAGCCATATTGCCATACCTTTATATTGGCATATTGCCATATAATATGTATGAGTTCTACCAATGAACTTGAACAAGAACAAAATGCAATCGACAACCTCCAATTTATTGAAGAGGAGATCGAAGCCAGCAGTCAGTATTTCAAGGCAAAGCCTGGGAAAACCTATGTCATAAAGATGGATCGGAATGACAAGATAGTGCCAGTGGAAACTGATAGGTTCAGGGATGCAAATGGCAAGCCCATAAAGCGCTATGAATGCACTATAACACATGTTAACAGTGCAAGAAGACAGATTTGGAGTGTATCAAAGACGGTATGTCTGCAGATAATAGCAAAACTCAAAGAAGGGTTTACTGTCTTAGAGGTAACTCGACAAGGCTCGGATAGAAGTACAACTTATGACATAAAGGGTGTGCAATAAGAAATGAGTGAACTAGCATTTTCTAGGTTCATGGCCAGTTACATGCTAACTGCAGAAGAACAGTTACCTGAAAATAAAGAGGAGATTCTGGGTTATACTGAGGATGTATTGCAGGCTAACGGCATTGAATGTGATAACAGAATAGCTGAGATGTCTGAAGACCAGTTAAAGGAAATACTTGAGCAGGTTAGGAAACTGCGTCAGAATAAGAAGAGAAAACAGAAGCAAGAACAGGATGAGGAAGGCGAGAGCAAAGCCGAAGAGGAGATTTCTGTGACCAGTAAGTAAAACAATAGACTTTTTTATATTCTTGATCTGTGCTGCTGCAGGGTCAGTTGCAAAAATTCTGGTACTTTTGTTTTATGTTTCTCAGGTTCTCTGTAAGTGGATATTGTTCTTGGTCATACCGGATTCGATACGTGCGACAGAATAAAGTCTAGACTTTCATTGGGAAATGTATTAGAGAAGCCCGTGTGACATGTGTGACGGTATGACAGGCCTTTCTTGCTGCAGTAGAAGAAATTTTATTTGATATTATTTGACTGGAGTTAGTTGAACTTTTAATAGCCCTATTGTGATTAGGGGCGCCTTCATCCCTAAGAAATATTTTTTCTGCTGTACATCCATATCCCCCCGTCACACCGTCATACTCGTCACACTGTTTTGGCAGTAATCTATGCCAAGTTGTTTTATTCCATACTGCTAGAAAATCGAGTTAGTTGTTGCCATTGACTGTTGTTTCTCGTAGGCTTTAGTATTCCTCATCAACAGCAGCCATGTCAGAATCCATTGGTGTTGCATGTGAAGCTACAAAACGAATAGCATCATCTACTACTGTAGCGTTAGTAAGCAACTCCAGCTTCATTGCTTTATCACGAACTATTCTTCTTGCATCTTCAGGGATCTTATTTAGAGGGAGTTCAAATTTCAATGCGATCGGAAGGGTATCCGTGCCGATACCGGTTATAAAAACGGGTTCCGTCACTGTTACATACAAACTTTGAATAAATCTTTTGTCATACTATGTCCGTAATTGAAACAATTTTCTTATGCATCACCGCTCGCGGGTAACGACTTAGTCAACGTTGAACGGTAGGAATATAATACCTTTATTTTACCCTTCAAAAATGCATCTGTGATGATAACGATACTGGTTTACCCATCCAGGTAGATTTTATGATGAATTAATCCTCTACTATTCTTAAGGAGGAGATAGCATCATTCTGCATTCCTTCATTCATTACATTAGGATACAGGCCGCGTTGAAGCGTCCTTCCTGTCTTACTTACGAAATCAGCGTGTATGAAGAATTCCCATCTCTCATCTAAGACGATTATTGATGATGTTATATCATTAAAATCATTATCGTCAGCAGCATTTAGATTCGGATAGTCCTTAAAAATGTGTTTGTGTCTTCCATGAAAATCGGCGTGTTCGAAAAGGATTACGTGTCCTTCTTCACCCATGTTGTAACATACTTGCGGGTGGTATTTAAGTATTATCCTATAATGGAAAATAGTAGCAGATTCATCCGCTTTCGTCAATTTTAGACCATTAGTCTCCGGAATCCGATTAGATTTATGACGATTGTTTATAACATGGGATAATATGTAGAATGAACCTTATAAGCCCCTTGCTCTACAGTTACCGATTCTCATTTCTTTATACCTTAAAGGACTATAGATTATACCGATTCAAAGAAAATGGCAAATACAAGCCCGTGTGGCTTTTGTCAAGCATTATTCTTTGAAAGTTCATAGTTGCATGACGACAGACTGAACGAATCAAGTGTGTCCTGATGTGAAGTTTGTTGTTTGTCGAGCTTCCATTCGTCTGATACTACTGCTGTTCATAGTGACACTATCGGATTGTGCAATGACGGATGTATCTTGATAAACCCATTAGATAGTAGCGTATACGTCCACTGTAGCATCTCCCCGGTGTCTCTTCTGGAAGTTCACTGGTATTATCTGCTGCTCTTGACTGTACTTCAATGGTGTTACAATCTTCTTTAGTTCCTTGAATATCAACTTCTTCTTCAGAGAAAGTAAATCTTTCGTCAGAATTAGCTTTTTCTGTTGTTGTAGGACGCTACCATACGCGAGGTTACAAATCTTTTGCCGTTTTTTTCCTCGTCATTAAACTGTCTGTCAGGTGTGATCGGTTGTCCTAGAACATATCACAACCAAATCCCACGTCGGAGTAATGTTCCTCAATCTGTGTGTTAAAGCAAAGATTGTCAGAGCAATTCTCTACTCGAACCTAAATTCTTGTCTAGTCTAACGAATATCGCCTACTGTCATGTATCCAAGGGGGTGATTACTAAATCTTCTTGTCACATCTGGTGATTAGAGCAAGTATGACAGGTATGACAATGTGACAGGTATTTTTTCTTGCTGTGGCAAAAATTTTATCTAATATCACTTAGCTAAAGTTAGTGTTTGTTGAACACTTTTAGTATTATTGTTATTACTAGTAGCTTTATTTAAGTATTATTTTTCTGCTATACACCCATAACCCCCCAGTCATACCGTCACACATGTCATACAGATTTTGCTAGCGCATTATCCCAGTGAAGGTCTAAACTTTGTTCTGTCACACCTATTAGATCTGATATGGCTCAGAAAAGTATCAATTTAAGCCACAGATAAAAGACTGGAAAAACAGCAGAGTTATCTATCCGGGGCGTGAACGATGTACTCTTTACATCTTTGAATGATACATTAAGTAACAGTGGTGGCAGTTAATACGGCGAATATAAGACTTATTGCAAGTTCTAGAGTACATAAAGCTACAAATCTATCTTTGATCCTGTCACCATTATAGAAGTTTTCAACTTCCAAGTAGTTTAGGTTGTCAAGAGCATACTTGGATTTAGTGTGAGGTGTATGACAGCAGAGTAAATCAAGAAATAATCACTATTAAGAAATAATCTGGCAAAGCTGTCGTAGTGTAAACAACATGCTGATATGAGTCTATAACTAGTAATATTCTATTGGTTTACCGTCCGATGTATACCTAGTGATCCTATGTAATTGTGTGACTGGTTTATCTGTAGAAACCATCGTAAGGGAGTCTATCTTTTTAGTAATTATATTCTCTAATCTAGTGTCTAACAGATTAGCACTGGCTAGATCAGCATTGGATAGATCATTTCCTTCTCGCATCCCAATCACGATTTCATCATGTGCCGAACGGGCTTGTGAAAAATCGGGCTTGCGGAAGAGCCAAAGAGTATTCCAACGCCGCTTACTATACCAATTTCTTCCAATGACTACAAAGTATACTGAATAAATTCCGGAATGTTCGAGCATAAGTGTAACTGCTGTGGCCATTTGTGCGTCACTCCCGACTCGTATATGTGTCTCATAATAATATGGCAGTAACACAATAGTCGAATGCTCATCCACTTTGAATGTTGTCTCGTTCTCGTAGTTCTCTGTTATTATATAGTGCAAAATTTTTTCAAGTATATCTATTATATTAATCCGAAACGTCGGTTGATATTATTATGAGCAGAAAAGCACGATCAAGATATATTGGTCGTCTGCTTGAATTCTCTAGTTTTGTTTTTGAAACTAAATATAATCCATTATCAGTGTAATTATAACTGCATTCTAGTTTTGGTCTTAAAAATCCGATTCTTTTGTGATATAAATCATATACGTTCAAACTAAATGACAACGCTCCCATTACACCAAAAATAGGAAGAATATAATTGTAAAAAATATCAGTTATACTTATTGACTTATCACCCCCACCAATGGTTTCATACACCGGTTTCGTATTATTTGATTGGGCATGTACATCTAGTGTTGTCATCAAGGCTATACACATCAGCGCCACAATTCTATACATTATCAGCTATATCGTTGTGATTAAATCTTGCTTAAAAAGAAGATCTTGTAATTGAGTCTATATTCACACCTAAGCTACTTTTACTTCGAATGTTTGATTATGGATAAATTGAATAATTTTCCTGTACTGCATCCATAACATCCCTGTCACACCGTCATACTTGTCACACTGCCTTCGATAGTAGTTGTATAGTTAAAGTTTGTTTTGTGCCGTACCGCTAGAAAACAGTATTAGTTGTTGCTATTGGCTGTTGTTTCTCGTAACTACGATTTTCCTCATCTAACAACCATTTTGTCAGAATTGGCTTTTTCTATTGGTGCTGCATGTGAAGCTACAAACCGGATAGCATCATCTACTACCGTAGCATTAGTAAGCAACTCCAGCTTCATTGCATAGCATTCTTTTGCTAAGGATAAAGCCTTTATCTTATCTCCCTTTATGTTCTCTGTTTGTGAGATCGTCCACGCTTCTTTCAATATACTGTTCAATCCAACAAGACATTTCTCGTACTCTTCGGCGGAGTCTTTCATCAACGTATCTTGCAATGTTCTCTTTTGCCTGCTGCCTCAAATAATCTACATCCCTGCATATAGTGGATCTGTCTACCTGCAGTACCCTTGCTATCTCAGATTGACTGGTTTCTCCTTTGCTCATCAGTTCGAATACTTTGGCTCTTCGCCATTCAACTTGGGTCTTTGTGCTCATTTGTTGCATTGTTCCAAGCTCAGATTTTTCACGTGTTGCATGATTACGCTTGCAATACTTACTGAAACCAAAGCTTTATCCTTTGCTATCATAAATTGTGTTTTCCTTGCTATCATAAATTGTGTTTCTAACCTCCAGTAATTGCATGGGGATTTGAGTTATGGCAATTATTACTGAAGTTGTCACACTTTGTACCAAACAATATATATTCTATAAATTATTCATTCTATCATTATTGGTCTTATTCTTCGTCTCATCTATGACCATTTGTAGATATTCTTTCATTTCGTCGTCAATAACGTTGTGATCAGTAATCTCATTTTCTTTATTAGTGCAATAATAATATGTGTTGTTTGATAACCCTACAGTGGGGTAATCATTAGATGGAAACCCATTTTCAACGTAATCAAACCTTTCACCTGCTGTAGATAATATCTTTTGAATTAATCTATGATCATTTAACGATGAAAAATCATATTTTATTTTTATCTATCTCCTCAAGTATTCTGTCTTGTAATTTTTCGTTGTTATGTAAAAGCAGTTGCGACTGCCGAAAAGCAAGAAGAAGAACAGCAAGTGAGAGTTAAGGAAGGGTACATGAAGGAGAGACCCTAGTAAGTAGGAAATAGTTTGTGTTATTTTGTTGATCTGTATTGCTGCAGAAAGAGTTGCTCCTTTTAATATTTACAAACAACCTGTCTTCCACATGTGGCCTCTGCGGATACTGTTCTTGGCCACACTGGTATAGACAGATGTGAAAGGATAAAGCTCAGGCCTTCACTAGGGCAATGTCCTGAAGAAATCTGCGTGACATGTGTGATGGTATGACGAGTGTTCATTGTTATAGTGGAAGATATTTATTTGATATTACTTGTCGAGAGTTGGCACATGAACACTTAATATAACTACTTTATTGATTCTATTGCTTTTGAGAACTATTTTCTACAGGACACAAATAGCATCTTGGGCCGCACTGTCATACCTGTCATACTAACATTTGGAGGTTAAGAAGGATATGAAATGGCGTGATTCATAGTTTATTTAAATAGAAATAATCTAAATTTTACTTTATAATTGTGTGAAGGGGCCCTATAGTCCAGTGTTGTGATTTATACCCTGGTCTCTTTACTGCACATAATAACAATGTCTTTTGCCAATTCGGGTCAGATTTTTTGAGGATCTTTTCATTTCACATCCTCCAGGCTTTTTCACTGGGACCAGATCAGTTGTATTACCGAAATAACAGTGGGAATTACGCTGGCAATTATGTATGTCACCCATGTCTTCATTTTATCAACAAGAGATTGAGATTTTAGAAAGCTTTCTGCGTTCTGGATATCCAACTCCTTCACAATATAAGTTATAGGTTCAAGCTTATCATCACGTTGAAAAGAATCATATACCGATCGTATAGCAGCATATCTATTCATTTCGGGATCTGATAAGAGTTTAGAAATGACTCCATTAATATCATTTATTTGGAGGTTTAACACTTTTCCTAGGTATTTATTAAAGTACTTCAAAGCTCTGATAGCATATCGAACCTTTTCAATCCCTGTACGTTCCAATATGTATTCTGAACTTCCTTTAGCAATAAAGAAGTAATAGTCTTTATATATCGAGTTAGACCCTATCCATATAAGACCTCCTATGATAGCATATACCATAAAGAAGCTAAGATTTGCAAGGTAATTCCAAAGCCAACGTACAGAATATGAATAACTCTGATCATTTGTTAAATGGCTAAAAGGCTCGATCTCACTAAAGCGATCGAAATAAAATATCAAAGTAGTATGAACGCGCAAATTAAAGGATTGACCACCAGTATTAACAACGGAATCAACATTAAAATCAGAGCTGATTTGTGCATGTTTTTTGTCTGTTCCTCGTCATTGTATTAGTTTCTTTGCCTTGAGGTATCCTGTGCTCTTTATTGATATCAAATACTATATTGGAATGTTCAATATACTAGATTTTGATTTAGTCAAAAATCCAAAGCAAAATCACTTTTTTAGACTCTTTTTGGATCTCGCAAATATGATGGCTAATTTAGAAGATAAGAATAATAACTAGGGCGAGATGAAAGAAAAGTTATCTTGCCTTTCTTTTTTCCTAGGGAACCAAAAATCCTTCGGTGACGGTTCTATCTAAAGTGACCAATGGGAATTATGCACTACCAATTCTTAGATACTTTCAAGCTGAAATTCATAATAGTGAAAAAGTTGATTTATTGTTGTGTGGTGAAACCATTAATTCAGGGCCCAGAAAATCATTTATTATTGTATAGATCATAGCCTGTCATGTAATTACAGGAGAACAGAAAATCTACCTTACCTGCCTCTTTCTAACAATGCAGTAAGTAACTGAGTTGCTGTGGATCGGGATTTCACGGTCGATGGCGAACAAGAATTCTTATTAGTTAGATAAGAAATAACTTGAAACAAGTTAATGAAAGAAGATAAGCCTTATTTACATTCTTGTAAGGAAGATCGTCCTGATGTTCCAATTGTTCCTTCCGAAATAACACAGACTAAAAAAGGCTGCATATGTTCGTGACAAATTTATCGATTCTCAGATAGAATTAGTTTCCAAAACTCGTATCGAAGCATGGATAAATAAACTTACGTCTTCTTTTCCTACTCGACATTCCAAGTCTAGATTTATTAATCAGGTAGCAGAGTGGTTAAAGAAAGAGTTTGAGAGCACCGGTCATACGAATGTTTACTTTCATAATTATACTAAAGACAACTATCAGTTAAAGAATGTCATTTGTAATAAACAGGGCAAAACTGATAAAGTGATCATTATTTGTGCACATTATGACAGCAGAATGAAAGATCTTGAAGATGCAGAGTCTAGTGCTCCAGGAGCTGATGACAATGCTAGTGGTGTGGCTGTAGTTCTCGAGACTGCACGAGTTCTTTTACAAGCAGACTTGCATTATAGTATTCAATTTGCTTTATTCTCAGGAGAGGAACAAGAATTTATGGGGAGCAGAAGAATACGCTCGTTATGTCAAAGATAATAACATTGAGATACATAGGTGATTAATTTAGATATGGTTGGCTATCCACCATTAGGACAACAAATCATTAACATAGAAAGAGAGATAGGCAACACCGGTACCCCATGCAATGAAGTATCAAGTAACGATAAAGATTCTGAGGCTTTTGCACATTCTATGGAGGAGATGGCCTGCTATTTATACAAATTTAACAGCTATAAAGGGACCTATATATGGAAGTGATTATTGCCCTTTTGAGAATCTAGGATATGTGGTAGTAGGGTTATACGATGAAGGACAGTGCAATAATCCGCATTACCATAGGAGCGATGACCTTCCATCTGATCTTGATATGGATTACGTTACATCTGTGACTAAATTAATAGTGGCCACCATACTTAAAGAGGCGAGAACAGAAACTTCTTAAATGATCCTTTCAGAGACATATTTTTTAGATATTGACTCTGTTCTTATCAGTAAATGAATGCTTAGAGATTGCTTTATTCCATATTGCTAGAAAATGATATCAGTTGTTGCTATCGACTCTTGATTCTCGTGACTATGATTTTTATCAGCTATAACAACCATTTTGTCAGAATAGGCTTTTTCTATTGGCGCTGCACGTGAAGCTATAAACCTGATAGCATCGTCTACTACTGTAATATATGGCACAAATAACCGAATTAAGCGAAGCGAAACAAATCATTCAGAAGAATATTGAGGCAAGACAACAAAGTAGTAATTTTATCAAGCTGATGTCAGGAGCTTCCTATTCCAAAATAAGATGGGAACTAAGATTCGAAGGTCCTCTGATTACCCTCATACTAGGAGGATACTTCATGCTATAATCTTTTGCTATAATAACATTAATCATCTATTGGATAGGAGCAGGGGGTGCATTGGGATTTGATAATACGATATATATGGGCAAAGCGAATGAAATGACCATCAAAATTGTGCCTGCGGATATTGTAGTAACCAGTATTACCAGCATAAAAAAAGTTGTGCCTTTTCAGCTTCCGCCTCTAATTTTCTTAAATTAACTTGAGCCTCATCTCTTTTTCTTTGTCCTTCTTGGGCTACCAATACGGCTTTCTTAGTGTTCTCAACCGCAGATGCAGCTTCTTCTCTTTTTAATTCTACTTCTAGGGCATTTTCGCGGCCTCAGGAGTTTCTTCAAATATTCGTTTTTCTCTTTCGGCTTCAGAACCTGAGTTAGATGCCATAGAATAGCTCCGTAATCATATTTAATAGGTAATATCTTGACGCTTATAAAATATTTGTATTCCAATAATACCACCTTACCCATCCAGTCACATATCTAATATCCAAGGAAATACTTGAACAGGTTAGAAAATTGCGTAGAAATAAGAAGAAAAAATACCAGCAAGAAGAGCGGAGACGAAAGTGAGAGCAAAGCCGAAGAGGAGATTTCTGTGACCAGTAAATAAACCAAGACTTTTTTATATTCTTGATTCTGTGCTGCCTAAGGAGCAGTTACAAAAATTCTGGTACTTTCGTTTTATGTTTCTCAGGCTCGTTGTAAGTAGAAATTATTCTTGGCCATATCGAATTCGATACGTGCGACAGAGTAAAGTCTGGACTTTCATTGGGAAACGTATTGAGAAGCCTGTGTGACATGTGTGACGGTGTGACAAGGGTCTCCTATTGCTATAGTAGAAATTTCATCTGATATTTCTTGCTTGGGTCGATACTTGAATATTTGCTTACTACTCTTGTCGTTGTTATCGACATCGCCCTTGAGAATTATTTTTCTGTTGTACATCTATATCCCCCCCGTCACACTGTCATACCCGTCACACTGTCTTGGCAGCAGATATTCTTGCTTGATCTTAGTTTTAATTGTGGAAACCGCTGCTAATCTAGAGAGTGCTATTTTGTTAATCTGTATTGCTGCAAGAAGAGTTGCAAATATTCTATAACTTTTGACTTGTGTTTTTCAGGCTCACTGTATTTACAGTGATGTTCAATTGATTCAAGGTGAATGTTTTCTATTTTTAGATGGACTTTGCAATAATACCACCGACTTGTATCTCTGATTCCTGTCTTAACATTAATCCACTTGTAGATCTTAATACCTATTATAGGATAGCATGGACTCTGATAGATTTCATGCGGTGGTAAAGGTTTCCAGTCTTCATTTGGCATATCTCTAAAGAACTCTTCTACTGTGCATATCCTACCAGCCTTAGTCATCAGCCTATAAAACTCCTTGTACTTTTAGTAGTTCGTAAAGTGTGTCATGCTCCTTCCTTAGTGTTTCTGGATGCACAGGACCATACTTCCCAACATGTTTAATGGCATAGTCTATTCTAGAACTTGGATTGAAATTCAACCTAGAGAGTTGGGTACATTTGTTTAGCCAATCCATTATGATATAAGTTGATTGTTCTACTGAGAGATGCTTTCTGTTTACCAGATACGGAACTAGTATACGCCAAATACAGTACTTACGACCATTTGATACAGCTGTTTGTAGTAATCTCTCTATCCAAGGAATGTTTTCGGTAGCAGATGAAGTCATGGTTGCTGCATTTTGTTGAATAAATCTTTGCTCTTTCAGTTTCTGGTCTTTAAGGTAAGCACAGAAACTTCCAAGTAGCAAAGTAATTCTAGGCCTGTTATTATCCCATCTCTTGACTATACTAACCTGAGCATTATTTTTTGAGTTATATGTTCCCGGTATTCTTAACATACAGTTATTTAATGAGACTGTGCTGTTATGAGCAGGGTCAGATTTTCCAGATGACAAATACCATTCCGCAAATCTTAGGAACTTGGTTGAGACTTGATCAATATCTATGAATTCTTTGATATCTTCCAGAATCGCTGCATTGATAGGAATATAGACGTGGTAACCATTACCGGACCAGATGACCGTTGGTGCAGAACTAAGTAATTGGTTGATTCTTTGAAGCGTCTTTCGTAATGTTGTCTTGATGGTATTGACTTCGTCGTTAAAGTTGGACAAATCCGAATCAATCATCACAAAGCTGGGTGGTATTGTGTTTCTAATACCTACAAAATCAGATAATGTAGACGGTCTCCAAAATGGATATGCACTTATTCTGCAATCGAAATAGTTAGCAGCTTTAAAGTATGCAAGCGCCTCCTCTTTACTATTTACAATTATTTGTCTTCCGCCTGTGGCCTTAGTGGATATTGTTCTGGGCCACATGGGTTCCTGCAGATGCGAAAGGATAAAGTCCAGACCTTCACTGGAGCAATGTCCTGGAGAAATCTGTGTGACATGTGTGACGGTGTGACAAGCATTTTTTGTTCCTTCCGCCGTAGCAGAAAGTGGAACCCACCTTAACTTTAGCTCTGCATGCTTATCCTTTGAGACAGCCTTTATCCTTCCGCCCTCAAATTCTCTTTCTTCTCTAAACATCTCCCTTAAGTGTCGAGCGGCTCGATTACTGCTACTTCTGAAGTTATCGCCCAAGTAGTGACGAACCTTTTGATCTTTAGAAGGCAGCAATTTCGGCAGCCTTACTGAACGTAACATCATCTAGTTCATCTAATCCAATGGCACCTTGTTCTTGAGCCCAGAGCATATTTTGACTTTGATCCTTTACTACCTTGGCAATAGCGAGATAGGCATAAGTACGGTAGTCAATACTTTCGCCGATCTGAGATCCATGGGTACGATACATCTCTCCGATAAACTTTATTGTCTGATCTACAATTTCGGAATCTACTGTCTTTTTGAGCATCAGTCTGGCAAACGCTTTTGCAATTCTGTAGGTTGATTCAAATCCTCTGTTAGTTATGGCTTCAGGATTAGCTGACATCAGGTCAGCCCAAAAATCTCTTAATCTTTCTGCTAGGTACGGCTTTTCAAAGTCAATTTTGTCAAATTCTCCGCAGCTACGAATATAATGAATGTACTTTCTAAGAAATAAGAAATCCAGCCTGAAATGCTTTTTTGATAGCTCAAACATATTATTTGAGAAATCTTGAATCTCTTGTGGTGTTTGTGGAGCTCTGAAAACAAAGAACATGTCTAGTCTATCGAGTACACACCTTTCAACGGTATCTCATCCTTTGATATCTTAGCTGGAATCCTTCCAGTTGGTTGTCATTGGATTAGCGGTTACAATAAAACTAGGCTTTGCCACTATTCTCTGTCGGATCCCTAATTTGTTGAAATCAAAATACCCTTTTTCCATTAGGCTTAGGAATTGATTCTGACTTTCATAGTCCATAGTTCCAAACTCGTCAATGACGCAAATGGCATTGTTTGCAAGGGTAGAGCTCCTGCCCTCAAGACTGCACCGCCCATACTATCACTTTCCTTCTCTGCAATCGCTACTACCCCTTTCCCTGTGGAATGTTGACCTGATACTGTTTGACTTCCAGGTAGCAACTTTGCCGCGTCTTCTGCAAGAGTGGTCTTACCAGTTCCCTTATCACCAAACAATCCTGCATTTAGCCAGTGTCTACGATACCAGTTATCCTTTTGAATAGGTGGTCTCCAACTGAAACTAACAGTTCTCCTAACTTGACATCTTCATGGCCATATATTTGCGGAGACATCATAGAAACAAGTCGTGATAAATGATTTGGAAATGATGCAAATTTTCTGATAGCCTTGATGTCCTGTACTCGGTTAGTTTAAGTTCGCGTTCACGTTTGGTGTATTTTATGCGTTTGGCGTAGAGTATTGGTTGACCTCTCCCGCTGTTGGCTCCACCTCCTCGACTACTATTACCTACACGTGAAGACAATGCCCATGATGCCAACACATGTTGGTCTCCGACAATTTCAACTTCTTCACCAATTCCTACACTGAGTGTATGTTTATCAACGACAAGGACTGTAAGACGTTCCATACTTAAAGTATTATTCAATGCAATAGTTGAATACTTTCTATTTCCAGATTTATCCAAATTTTTAAGTTCAATTATCTTGGCATTAGCAAATTTCTTGAAATCCTGTACTATCTCTCTTCGACCTCTACAAGCAGGACATCTTTGATATCTGTTGAATTCTTCCACTCCGCCATCAAATGCTATCGGCATATCTTCCGAAGAAAATATTGGTGTATCAAGCAGATGCGGTTCTTGAATGTCCTGCTTTGAGCATTTCGGATTTATACATACGAAACTAACTCTAGTTATTAGTTTGAAAAGTTTTCCTACAGTAACGATAATACCACATACACAATATCGACCTGGATCCTTTCGGATAGCGCTTGTCACTGAAAGTAATGGCAACCCTTCATCTGTGTAATCTATATCTGATACTGATGATGCGTATGCTCTTTCCTGTTCGTCTTCTTTAGAGCCATCATCAGCTGCCAATATTTTCTCGCCTATTGATGTAGAAGCTCGGTCATTACTGTCACTATCACTAGTAACTTCACTTTCGTAATATGAAAGGACTTTCACATAGTATTCATCATTAGATAATGCTGTTTTAGTTTTCTCAATAATATCTCTCGTAAGTTGTATTCGCTTACTTGCCTTTTTGTCAAATTCTTCTAAAGTATCAAAGAAGTCCCGTTTAAGATCAAAATAGATTGCAACTGGAATCCATTGACCATCATTTGCCTGGAAATTATATTCGATGAGAATCTTGAGGTTTTCTCTCCCCATCCTGGTTACTCCACACTTTTGCAAGGCAGGAGTAAGATCAATCTCTTTTATTTTAGTCGAACCGCCCTTATCACTTCGTTCACTCATACCAGAATTCGCCCCTCAAAACTAGTAGTTCTTTAACTCCAAAACAAAGCATGATTATTTTTATGAGGTCATAAACTGATCCCATCAAACAACTTTCATAGCGATACTGAGGTAGCCACTCTGTTTCTGTAGGATGTAAGGATAGTAGCCTTTCAAAGTATGATAATTTATAGTTGAAATCTTGTCTATGACTATCAAGCATCTCCTGGAAACTTTTGATTTGTTCAGAGATAAGGTTAAATCCTTCTTCTATTAGATTTTGGAAATCTTTATCTCTATCTAATATATTATTATAAGTTGTAGTCAAAGGTCTTATCTCCTGAGGCTATTGAGTCGCGTGTATTCTGGCGATTTTGGCCGTCCAAACCCAGATCGCTGGAATCACCATGCTTACATTTGTTGCACCGACATACGATCCTATGTTTGCTGTATTCATTTTTCCATTGACCTGGGCATTCTCCACAATTTGGAAGACAATTTTCGATAATAAGATCTGGTAGTAGTGAAGGATCTGTTTTCCATAATTTAGTTAACAATCTCCTTAGTCTTGTAGAAATCTTCTATTAGTCGAAGGAGATACTTGCTACGAGGTATATCTCTGCGGTCATCATCTATTCTACTTATGATGTCTTTTGGAAGTGAGATTCCAACTTGTTTGACATTCATATTAGCAAGATTCAGAAACTATTTAATATTAGTAATCTGGAGTACTTCAGATTATCAGAGATTGAATGGATCTTATGACATCAATTTAGACAAAGCAATGATTAAGATTGCTCTCACGAAGCGAAAATGGAGAAATCTCTTCTGGCGACCTTAAAAGAAAAGCAGAAGAGTGCTCCCGAAATGGAAAAACAATTTCAAGTGCTCTTTTTAGTTTTCACCTGAAGCAAATGCTGAAGTTGGACCGAAAACATTCGAGATATTATAATTCCCATTCTTGATAAACGGGATTGTGGAAGAGGGGAGTAATATCTTTTACTCCTTAACAAATAGCGCTAAAAAACGGCTGAAACTTGAACTTCCTCTCCTTATAGAGGAGAGTGATAGAGAAAAGGCCTACCACCTGTTCTTCAATTTTACGGCTTTTCAAAATGTGCCTACTGACAACAATAGTTCCGTGAAACTTAGTGAAGAAGAGTTTGAACACTTTTTATCCAAAATTCACATGTCAAGAAATGAACTAAAGCAAATTTCAGTTAAGAATAAGATTATTCGTAGACAAATTCGCATGTCCAAGAACGGGCTAAAGATAGTAAATGAACCTGTTAAAGTTACTACCTTTTCAAAAGAGCAACATCAATCTGATATCACCATATATAGAATAGATTGTCTGTACAGTTCTGAAAAGGAAGGTAGATTTTACTATACTTACAGGCTTCCAGGCGTTTCTATTAATGAGGTCTTAAGTTATGGTCAAAATGAAGGTTCCTTTTTGCGTACCGAGTTAACAAGAGATAAGACAACTGAACACTTTGAGTTACTGGAACAAGAAGGTCTATTAAAGCGCATTATATCCCCTGTTCTTCAATATCTTAATGAGGACAGATTTGATATCGCTAATGAAGCATTAAGAGGGTTCATAATCGCATGCGCGCATCTGCATGCATTTTCTATTAACCGAATGCGTTTAACGTGGAAAAATTTCAGACTGCCTACCAAAAAGGAAGTGGAATGGTATACAATATTTTGGGGAGATACAAGAACAAAAATCATTCTTGAAGAACTTCGTCAGTATCGTTTGAAACGGGACCAACAATTGAAACAGCTTCCTTCCAAGCAACGAAAGATAAGAAGCGAACAGCAGGAGAAAGAAATAAAGCGGTTTAATAGCGGAATACAAAAAAGATTCGATAAAATCGAAAAAGATTATTCTCAAGTATTAGCTGACTATCCTTTTCTTACCGATGCGTTACTGGAGTAGGTATATCCTAGCTTCCTAAGAGAACTGCATGAAAATAATAAGATCTGAGAGTATAGAATACTGTTAATTGCTTGCTCTATAGACTCCTTGTTTAATGAGCTGTTTTGCAATTTGTTCCCTTATGTCTTGTGAATTCGCTGATGACATAATGGATAATATTGTCTGCATTTGTGATTGCATTGTCATTGAACTTATCTTCCATAACTGCCAGTTTGTCTTCTTTCTTCTTCTGTTCTTCCATCAGTTTAGAATATCCGGTTAGTGTCAGCACAAAGCCACAACTCATACAATAATGCTGTTCAGGTTGATTGGCAGAGTTGCAATTAGGACAATACTTAGATCTTAAGGTTGTATCTACTGATTCGTCTTTTGAAATAATGCCATATGCAACTAAGAGGTCCTGATTGGCCTCGTCTCCAAAATAATGGACATACCTCTGTGGCATTCCACTATTAGGTGTCCATCCTGCATACTGACGCAGAGTGTGTTCTTTCAGAATCTTAGATTTCTGGGTCAAACTGCTATGTCTTCTTATGTACGGATTCCAGGGCTTTGTCAATAGGTTCTGTAGTTTATGTTTATCTTCTTCCGATATATCATTATTCTTCAATATGTTTGGAAATACTTTTTTCTTATAATTGGAGTAAATCAGGCCTAATTCTGATCCAGTTAAACGTCTTCCCAAGCTTCTTCCAGTTGCACATATCAAAGGTGATTCTATATTATTTGGCATAGGATGTTCAGTATTCAGATAGTCTTTTAGATATGGAATTGAGTCAGTTAAAAGGAGGCTTCGGCTACCAGTCTTACCATTGACCAATACATTAGCGTATATCTTACCATCAGGTGTCTTATTCCATATAATAGATTTTATTTTTAGATGCAAAATCTCATGTGGACGTGCTGATGTATCCCTTGCAATCATGTGGTATGCTTTATCACGTTTTGAAGGACAGTAACGGCAGAACAAGAGATCATCTTCTTGTGTCCACATGTCAGTAGGTTTGTAGATAGATTTCTCCTTCCTTCTCAGTCTGCTAATATTCTGAACAATCTCTGGTTTTAATCTCTTTCTATGTTCAGTATCGGGATAGTATAACCACTTGAAGAATCTGATAATACGTACTAGATAAAGATTGTAAGTGCCTATCCACTTGTGTAATGGATCAAGTGTTTCTGGTTTTCTAAAGCTATCTAAGAAGTCTATAATATCCTTTCTTGTCATTTCATCAAAAGGTTTGTTCTCTAGATATCTTGATAACAGATATGGCATCTTTATTGAGTCCCTTCGATAGTTGTCTGATGGATTTATCTCCGTTCTCATGGAGATTATATAGTTACATATTACCTCTGCATTCTCTGATGATAATCCTTCTCGAAGATTTTTTGACCATGCCTTATCTAAGCCCTTAGTAATATCATCTATTTTTTTCTCCAGATTTATCAGGTGTTCTTATTTGTCTTGGATGGTTTGTTACTGGTATGTGAGATTGCTAATGGCATTTCAAGAGCAGAGGATAGAGATTCTTTCCAACTACCATTTTTATTCCTGTTCTGGGTTCTTTCGAATTCTGATAGCAAAGAAATTACAATATCTTACCTGTCTGTCTTATATAACCTAATATTCTATCATGAATTCTTTATATAGAATAGTCATTGCAAATAGATGCAGGAATTAGAAGTTAGATGATGAGGATTCTTATAACCGGGGCAGCTGGGTTCCTAGGAAGTCATTTGTGTGAGAAATATGTACAAGATGGAAAGGTGGTGTACGGGATTGATAATCTCCTGAATGGAAATCTTAATAATATTCGAACTTTATTACATAAGAAGAACTTCAAATTTATTCATGATGATATTTGTAGGGACGAATTATACCATAAACTACCTTCAGATTTAGATGCAATAATACATCTCGGAGCACAAATCCATGTTGATCGTTCTATTATAAACCCTGCAGAGACTTTCAAGATAAATCTCGAAGGTACTATGAAGATACTGGAGTTTGCTAGAATGAATGATATAGAAAAAATACTGTTCGCTTCAACTAGTGAAGTTTATGGAAGTGCTGAATACGTACCCATGGATGAAAAGCATCCTTTGTTGGCCAAACATCCGTACGGGGTTAGTAAGATAGCAGCTGATAGGCTTTGTTCTAGTTATAATGAAACATATGATCTAGGAGTAGATATTATTAGATCTTTTAATTTATTTGGCCCCAGACAAAAAGATTCGGGTTATGGCGGAGTTATAGCGATATTTATCAAAAGAGTATTACAAAATAAGCCACCTATAATTTATGGTGATGGTACTCAAACTAGAGATTACATGTTTGTAACAGATGCGGTAAATGCTTATGATTTGGTTCTAATGGCCAACAACAATCCTGGAAAAAATGGAATAAACTTTGGGAGTGGTATAGAAATCTCCATAAACAAGATCGCAGATCTAGTAATTAAAAATGCTGCTATTAAGGAAATGCAGGTTGTTCATGTACAGCCGCGTCCTATAGAGGTACAACGACTCTTCGCAGACATTTCCAAGTCGCAACGACTCCTTAAATTTAAACCCCAAATTGATTTTGAAAATGGACTTCGGATATTGATAGATTGGTATAACAATTACAAATCGGAACTTTGGACATACTAAGAGGGACAACATTTCTCAACATTGAAAACAACAACTGTACTCATTACAGGAAGACATGGATTTATAGGAAATCATTTGTACAAATACTTGACAAAAAAACAAATTGCAATTATTGACGGGGATGAAATTGAAGAAAAAAAGTCACTAGACGTAACCAATTTACAGACATTACTTTCTATTAATAAGCAAGTCCAAGCAATAATACATCTTGCTGCAAAAACATCGATTATCAATTCATTTCATAATCCTTATTTAACCTACTATACGAATTTTGTAGGAACATTCAATTTACTGGAATTTGCCCGACTAAAAAACGTTAAGAAATTCATCAATGTAAGTACATATGTTTATGGTCATCCTCAATATAACCCTGTAGATGAAAATCATCCGATTGATCCACATTCCCCATATAATAAAAGTAAACTACTTGCAGACCAACTCTGTCGATTTTATTCTCGTGATTTTAATATTGATGTTGTTACACTCCGTCCTTTTTACATTTATGGTCCAGGCATATCATCAGATTCTTTTATTCCTTCTATTATCCGACAAATTAAACAGACTGGAGAGGTTACATTAAATGACAGAGGTATAACCAGGGATTTTCTGTTTGTTGATGATTTCATATATCTATTAACCATGATCCTGAACGAGTTTCCAAGAGGTTATAATATATTTAATGTAGGATCTGGAACATATCACACTCTGGAAGAAGTAACACATATTGTAGCAGAATTATTAGGTAAAGAATTTAATGTTCAATACAATAAGACACATACATTTACAGACGTGAGTACGATGCAAGCGGACATAACAAAGGTATCAAATGCATTCAAGTGGAAACCGATGGTTAATATGAAAGAGGGATTGAGACTAACCATAGACGCAATACCAAATCCGCAAACGCATCCGTAGCGAGAACAACAAGGATTATGAAGTAACAATCTACGTCTTCCTTTTGGCTGGTGATAACAACCAACACTGCTGCCAGGCTAATAAATTTCTAAATTTTAAAGTTAGACGTGGTAGAAACGTGCGGAACGCAATCATTTGTATGTCCAATGTCGTACAGAAAAGCTCAAAGTCCTTTATAGACCAAAAATGAAGATGCATAAAGGATTGTCTGGGATGATATCCTTTTAACATTTGAATTCTCCATTTTATATATGCACTATTTGGAATCGTTACTATTACACCTTTTCTTGTATGATGTGTGGCATCAAGCAGGTACTCGGGAGGGATACATTGTATGCTCTAGAACTTCTAGTAGCAATATATAATCATAAACATTGTTAGGGTCCAAGCCTAGACCATAATTTATATCCTTTATCTCTGTAGTTATACCTCGTTTTCTTGCTTTTTCGCAAGCGGTATTTGAAACATCAACTCCTGTTATTTTGGCTTCCCTCTTTTTAATTAGATAATCTGAGATGAAACCATCTCCTACACCTACATCTAAAACAGTTGAACCGGACTCAATCCAGTCTTGTATTAATTCCGCTCTTAGTAATCTTCCTGTTTCAACCTCAGTATGATACGTTTCATATTCCTCAAATAACTCAGGGAATGCCATATCAGTTTCGGTTATTGCTTTACCTATATCCTTTTGAAGATTGTTCAAGAAATACATCATTCCAGCTCTCTTTATTGTATAATATGGTTTATCCACTACCATGATTAAGCGTATATTTATGCATACATTTCGGTCACTTATATGTAGAGGGCATATTCTTTATGAAATCCGTCTATTCCACATTCGTTGGCATTCTCAACTCTTGTAACTTTGCTGAAATCTTTTGAAAAGATAAAGCAACATCTTGATCCCATTATATTCGAGAACTATCCGAAATACAATAAAATTTCAAGTCATAATGGAGCTGACTCCTATCGGATTAATCTATCAGAACTGGATTTTTAGCCTTAAAGCTTAGTAGCAACTTCAAATTGCGCAGCATTTTACCTCCAATTAGTTTTCTAAAAAATATAACATAAATCTGAATTAACCAAGATAAGATTTGTAGCCAAATAGCGACTTGAAGAAATTGATCAATACACACCATATCAGATTCAGCGTACTAGCAACAATTTTAGTACTTTCCACGGTCATGGTTAGCACGATTGATGGAAGTCAAAATTCTGTGTTCGCACAGAACATTACCTCTACGCTCCTTCCTCCACAACTACCTGCACAGGACAGTACCTCTACACCTACTATACCACCTGCCACACCAGCTATAGAACCTTCTGATAGTGATGATGAATCATCGTCAAGCGACGATAGCGATAACAATAATGGCAACGGTGATGAAACTTCTAGCTCATCTGGATCTGAGGAAGATGACAACGGCGATGATAATGACTCACAACAAAATACATCATCAAGCGATGGTGATGACAACGGCGATGATAATGACTCGCAACAAGATACATCATCAAGCGACAAAGAAGAAACTGAAACAGAAGATAATTTCGAGCAGACAAATCTGCTGTTAGAACAAATAAGAAATAACGTTAATGGAACATTATTTGCTTCTGGAATAACTGTTCCATAACCCCCTCACCTTTTCTTTCTATTAGTTTGAGTTCAGCGGATCAATAGCTCATTGGGCATGGCATAAATGCAAGCTCAACCAGCAAGATTGCTTTTTGGGAGTGACCTGATTGGCCTTTTATGCGACCATTGTTTTACGGCTCCATTTTTTTTTAGTTTTAAAATGCGGTTGATACATTTCTTCCAAATATTTTATTAAATAATTGGAAAATGGGATCATTCGATGCATCTTCAAGTGAGAACACTCTTTGATTATAATATGATTAAGGATTTCCAGTTGTGCTCTGACCGCTATTAGGAGACAGAGTGCTCTGGCTCTGACTTTGGCTCTGATCATCGTTTTGATGTATTGGTTTTGTATGTAGATTATTTCGGAGATTTGTTGTTGATTGATCAAAACTTTTGTGTTGTTCGACTATTTTGTTTTCTAAGTCATCATGTACCACTCTAGAAATTGATGATAAAGTAGATTGATTATCAATCCTTGGCAGTCCAGTAAAATTTATTAAATGAGAGGATGATGCAGGTATATTATTATTAGTATCCAAACAAACAATAAGTGAAGTAATCGTATTTTTCTCGAGCCTTAGTAAATTAGTTGCATTAGTGAAAGTAGAATTCCAATTAGAAAAGTCTTGCTCTCCTTGTGAACCAATTGCAGAAGCATTTTGAAATGGTTGAATATTATTTATGGATGTAAGAATTGTACAATTAGTGTTACCTGTATCAGATGACGTACCTTTTATTGTTAATTCTGAAGAAAGAGGTATAGAATTCCCGTTTTTAGGAGATGTAATTTCGACCTCTGGGAGATTAAGTGGTATATCATTATCCAAAGATTTTCCATAGATTATAAAATCGTTAATTGAAGTGAAAGTGAAATTAGAGATATAAATTAGTATATTTAGAGACCAGAATACAAATACAAATATTGACATGAGTATAAAAACTAAAGGCAATTTATGTCCAGGCCATCATTATTAGCTCTATTTATCTTATATGATTATTAGTTAACCAGTTCTTACTTTTGGGTTGGTACATACAAACTACTATCGCCACTTTCCACTAGATGGTTCTCTGTAATGGTACCAAAACAACCGAATAGATATACTAAAACATATCCCAGCTGTTACAGGAACAAATAAGGATTCCTTTGAACTACAAGATTATGATTATGAATCAAAGAATCAAATATATGCAATTATAAATAATCCCATAGCAGCTGCCATTGCAATTATCCATACTAATTTGTTCCAATCAAAAATTTTTTGTCCGTCCAATACACCAAATGGCAACAGATTAAACATTGCGATCCAGCCATTAAATGATGCTCCAATCACAAAAAACGGATTGAATGAGTCATAAAACATAGAAAATAGCAGAAACGAGAAACCCATCACCAAATTAGTCATAGGACCAATTAAAGCTACTCTACCAAATTTTTTTCTGTCTGATAATCCAACCATGACAGCGCCAGGAGCAATAAATTTGAATGGCATAAACGGGAGTGCGGATATTGCTGTTATGATTAATCCCCAAGTTTGAGCTCTAAATTCTGCCCAACTACCATAATACTGGGCTAGAAACTTGTGAGCAAGTTCATGTACCAGAAAAGCACAGACAAATATAGCCAGAAACTGCCAGGAAATATATCGATAACCATTTAAAGAAAGACCTACTGCAGTAACTAAAATGGTTGCTAACAAAAGATGAAATAATTCAGTTTTAGAAGATTTTATAATTAAAACTCTTGACAAAGTTTTGAAAAAAGAGGAAGATGGTCGAAGGCCATATTTTTTGGAATCATTACCAATTAGCATATTCTTCCTTTTCTTATCGTAAGTATCTAAGAATGGGCAAAAATGGTTAACCGGATTTCTATGAACATTACAAAATAATTCTTGGCAGTAATTACATTGGAATGGAATATTCTCTGTTTGACCACAGATATAGCATATAGGCATTACTTTAACTTTCTTCTCCTATCGGTATCCAACTTCAATCAAGTACCGGTAAATTCTGTTTGCTATTTATTAAAATTTCATTAAATGAAACAAGAGTAATGTGCCAACCATAATTGAGAAAACTATTATGCTCTAGAGCAGATCTAAATAGATAAGGTTTCATAGTGTATTATTGACATAATCCACACTTAAGGTTAAGTATTACTAAGTATCTCAGAGTAGGACTGTAATAACAACATTTCATGGTAGATTGACCATTCTATAACTTATCAAATAAACAATTATCAACCTAATATTTAGGACCGAGAGATCTTTGAAAGATGATCACATAAATTCAATGTCCATCTTAGATACCGGAAAAGGCCTCTGGAAATGGGTGTACTGTGTAGATAATGTGGGAGTCATGGAATGTGGGATATAACTATTCGCACTTTTTTATGTCTAATAATGGAATAGAAATTTTTGGCGATTATATTATTCATCTATATAAGTTTGAGTGCAATCGTATTTACCTTAGCGATACATTGGAAATATAATCTAGACCATATGACGAGCCCATATTTTTTGAATGATGATGTCACCCACTATATGATAATCATCCATGCTAATCACTAATGCTTATCTGCTTCTAAGCATAATAAGTCATACAAATAATAGAATTAT
Organism: uncultured Nitrososphaerales archaeon; assembly: GCA_963788755.1. Lineage (GTDB taxonomy): Archaea > Thermoproteota > Nitrososphaeria > Nitrososphaerales > Nitrososphaeraceae > TH5896. The sequence goes on along the minus strand of CAWBHQ010000005.1, from coordinate 15,891 downwards.
ATATACATTCCACAATATACCATCCAATTCATTATCAAATATTGATAAAGTAATCAGATCCTGATACTCGCAACTTAATATAGCTCTGTTGCATCTTCATTATTGAAGAACATAATGGCACAGATGCCCGCGCTGATACCAAAAGAAGTAGAGATACAGAGACTAAAGAAAATATACATAATGTGTATAATGCTAGGTTCAATTGCAGCATCAGTAGAAGTAGATAACTTTGTAGATGGATCATTGCATCAAACTGCTATTAGAGATAGTGCATTCACACCAGCTCATTGGTGGCTATACAGTCATTTCATTGCCCTTCCTCTAGGTTGGGGATTTGTAGCAATGTATGACAGAAAAGTACCTATTCTAAGGGGACCAAACAACTCCATGAATACTGGTCTAAAGATGACCATTCTTGGATATTTGGCAACCATGTTTACTATAGGTATCAATGAGATGTGGCACTTTTGGTTTGTAGAAGAAATATTTTCAGTTCCAAACCACTGGATGTTTAACATGGGAGTTGTTGTAGCTTTCATGGGCGCTCTAGCATATGTCGTAAGGGTATATGCACGAATGGTGGAACTTGGAGCTGAAACACCAGCCAAGAACCCGTACGTAGCAGAGATGTACAAACTAGCATTAGAAGGAAAGCTGTACAGCAGATTCAATCCCATAACAACAAGACAGACAAAGACACAGACAAAATATTATACATACACGCTCTTTTTTTTATTTATTTAAGTAGAAATTAATACATCCTAAAGATTAGCCTGGTTAGTGGAATGTAGATTTGTACATAATTAGGGATAAAAAGTAGAGCCCTAACTTGGTCGAAGATGGATAGGTTATTGCACCATCATGATTAGCATTAGCATTAAGTATGAGTCTAAGAGAACGGAAAAAGAGAATAGAAAAAAGGGAAAAAGACTATGCTAATCCTGGCGTTCTTAGTCTTTGGAGTTTGCTGGTTGATTTTTATTTTTTCTCCAGTTCCACGATTCGTTTCTCCAGTTCCAAGACCTGACGGTTTGTCTCTACCAATTCTCTAGTTAAACTAGCGACTAACTGACCCAGTGATTCTATTTCATCATCATCATTATGTTTGACCATTTGTTGTGGTGAGATTTAAGGAGAATATTTATCTGTCATGTCTATTCTCCCATCAGAGAATACCAGTTTGAAGATTTTATCGAGATTATTAGATATTTTACCTGTCTATAGAATTCGGTTAAGGTAGCGGTTTATTGTTAACGATTCGACTAAGTCTACTCTTAAAAAATACGATTATTTTGCCATAAAAGATGGCCTACTTGCAGTATGTCCTATGTCAGGTTCTTAAATAATTCGTATATATTACTACCAATTTCTAATTTATCAGTAATTCTAGATAGTGCATTTCTTACTGTTTTTTCATTCTTATCCAGTATTTCAGCAAGCTCTGAAATGGTCAATTGCTCCTCTTTTCGACACATCGGCCCTTCCATTATAGAGCATATGAGTCTACGTTCTAAATCATCAAAATTTTCTTTCTCTATGTCATGTATCTTTTTAATTATCGCTTGTTTTAATGCTCGCAGATCATTAAGACGAGACTCTAGATGTAAAATTTGTCCTTCTGTGTCTTCTAAATTTTGTTGTAACTTTAGCAGTATCTGGTCTAGTGACATAACCGATTTTCGTTGATTACTTCTTGTATTCCTATCACTAGATTCGTCTAGTGTATTATCATCATGACTAAGAATGATAGAATCAAGTTCATCGAATTTCTTGTAAAGAGCGTCTGCCTCTTTATGTCTCACTTCCTCAATATCTCCATTTCTCACCGTGAAATTATCATTAGAAATTGAAATACTTAGATTGAAAGAAGAATTGACTCTATAATATTTTCTGTCTGGAGCACCTAGTTCGCTTCTCATAGAATAAGATTTAATCAAACCGGTATCTTCCAAAATCTTCACATGACGCAAGATTGCCTGTTGACCTGTTTGTATCTCCTTAGCTAGTTGGTTAAAATACATAGGTTCATGTGAAATCAGGTTTAGAATCCTTCTTCTCGTTTCATTGCCTAAAATATCAAAAAGCACATTAGTGTCTGCTAGCAGAGGCGTACGGTTCTCCTTCTTTCTTACCATAATTCTAATACACTTCCACTTAATTTCTTGTACATATTCCTCATCACTTTTCTCTTTACTAAGAATCCAAACCAGACTCCGAAATCTCAACCATAATTCTTGCAGCCATTATATTGATATCTTGTATATCTTTTGCTTTAGTTACACTCCCTTTCAATAATATGATGTTGGTTTGTAATCTTTGCTGCAAAGTCATTTTCTTAGATGTTCACTCCGTTACTAACAGTTGGTGTTTATTATATTTAATTTTTACTGATATCACCTTCTTAAATTGGATAAAACTTGAGCTCTATACTTCAACCCAGATTCAAAATTCAGAATTGAAAATTGTCATATGGATATTCACATTATTTTTTTTATTATAATAATAGCTAAACGGGTTATCTAAATATCTAAATATTAGTATGTCTCAACAGCTACGGCACAATAAAGAAGAATGTGCAAAATATATAGGACGTTATAGTTAGCTACCTTACATACAATATTTTGTTCTCTCACGAATATCAAAACCTGTTACTCATGGCATGTGAGTAACACTTAAATTATGATTTGTCATAAAATAATATTGGTGACATATTAGAAAATGAGTTTCTGGGACATAGAGCCTTCTGACTGGTTCAAGAAATACTTTCAGGGCAGATCGGGTTTTGACGATATATTCAAGGGTTTTGATGAGATGCGAAATCGCATGGAAAGAGAGTTCGAAGAAGGATTTAAGCAATTTGAATCAAGCGCTCCTAAAGATTTAGTTAGGGAATATGAAACACCAGAAGGAGCAAAAGTGAGAGAATATGGTCCGTTTGTATATGGGTATTCCATGACCGTTGGGCCAGACGGTAGACCTAAAGTAAGAGAGTTCGGAAATGTCAAATCACCATTCCGAGAAGGACGAAGCGGATTAGGAAAAGGAATGTTTGGTACTAGGCCATTAATATCCTCAGAAAGAGAACCTTTAGTCGATATTTCTACCACAGATAAAGAGATAAAGGTAGTAGTAGAGATGCCAGGAGTAAATAAAGAGAATATCAAGATAAATGCATACGATAGCACATTGGAAGTGACGACTACAGATGCTGAAGGTAAAGCACATAGATATCATGAAACGATAGAACTACCTGAAGAGGCTGATCTCGCAACAGCAAAATCAAAATATAACAATGGCATCCTTGAAGTAACATTTAACAAGAAAGATAAATCGAAACCTAAAGGGAAGGAAATTAAGGTAGAGTAATAATACAGTCGTAAAGACTGTTTATCTTTTTATTTTTTGCTGTAAGTCTTGAAGCTAACTGCCTCATCCGAACCATTACTATCATGATGTGAATTTGACTATTCAATTGCAATAACCAATGAGATCATCTCCAATAAGAGTAATGGACGAAACTAAGAACATGACTAAAAATAGGATCGAATCTATAGAAGACTTGGAACTCAAAGAGGTAGAAGATCTAATTAGAATAATACGATTGCTTGGGCATAATTCCAGCGGCAATAACAAGTCCTATAAATAATTAACCCTAAACATACACTATTATTTCAAACAACCAAATATAGAATTATCTAAAGCGCCTATCCCATCAATTTGTATGCTTTGTGATAAACCATGCTTTTAGGTTCGATAATCCACATTGCGACTACGGCAATGGGGGTACTGCTCATGTCCATTTCCGGAGCTCTAATCAATCAACCTTAATCTATCACGGGCTAATACTCAAGGTGATGAAGATCCAAAAAGTGAAGTAGATTTAGGTAATTTTATTCATGTTTCAGAACCCATTTCATGGTCCCTAAGCTACGTTCATTTTGTTTAAGTAAATCATTTTCCATAGTAATAATGTAGCTTTCTTGTGTCAGCCCTTTATACAAGAAAGCAAATGGCAAAATGGAACACCTAAGGCATCGAAGCGCATGGGCCCCTGGTCTTTGCAGAATTTCTTCCAGGGGCCCTTTAGGTATCTCAAGGATCAAAACAGCTCACACCTTCTATTCATAGAATTGATTTTGGGTGTCAGGTACAATACTGAAGACAAGATTGATCCTGAAAGCGAATATTTCTATATAATAAAATTATTTCAATTCTAGTTGTAGATATCGCATTAAATGAGGCTCAAAAAATGGAATTAATAAACGGATAAGATATTTAACATGTAAAACTTTGATAATCCTCCTCTGATTGTGGGTACTGTAATGAAGGAGGTTATCTAAATTTCTTTTTGTGAGTTTTGAAGTACAGCCCAAGATCTATTGGTATAAGAGATATTTTTAATCTCTAGATTTATATAATATTGATAATCGGAATGCCAATCGGCAGGGGTATTAAACACAAAGTAATCTTTGCCTTAATAGTGATTACAATTATTCTTCTGATTGTTTGGGCTGGATACATAAATTATAGGGATGTAGCAGTAGAAAAGAATGCAACGATTATAACTGACCTTGTGCTTTATGAATGGAAATTGGAAGTAATATGAAAGATAATCAATATTGGTAACAATTTTACTTATAGTTGATCCATACATCTATTATTATAATATAACTGAAATAAATGCTACGTTTATTTATAGTCTATAAATCTGTAGTTCTGACTACTAAGAAATTACATTCAGAGTACAGATAAAAAATGAGGGGGTTACCTAGTCTAGTTACACAGTTCGGAGTATTCTCATCAACTAGTCTACCAACGGTATCCGCATGCTCTGATGGATGTCTTATTCTTCTGTAAATTAAAAAAAATAAAGAGAGAGTTAATCTAGTCTACACATTCTGGAGTTTCGTCTTCATCCTCTGTCACGTCGTCGTCAACCAATCCTCCTACTGTATCAGCATGGTCAGACGGATGACCTTCTTTTTGATTACCTACACCCTCGCGTGGTGTTTCATTGTCTTCATCTGGTGTTGGATTACTAGAGTGTTCTCCTAAGCCTGGTTTACCATCGTTTTTCTGTGCTAGACCTTTTGACACCTGCCCCCAACAATTTGCCTCGCCTTCATCATCGTCTGTCTCTTGACCTACCCCGTCGTCACCTCCTGGTCCATCTCTTTCAGCATCTTCACCTGCATTATCTGGATCATCACCCATCTGCGTCTACTCTATCTTTTTGTGGAGTACAGCCTCCTGGTTCATCTCTACAGTTATCCATTCCTGTTGTCGCAAACAATGGTGCCGTTGTAGATGTTCCTATCACCAGAACTATTGTTATGGTCAACAGTCCTACTGCTGATAATACGGAATTTTTTCATCTATTATTGTAGAAGATGGACTATTTTATACGTCGTCTTTCTAGAAAACAGTCAGTTGTGAATGAATCATAGATCCAAGAAAATAAATAAGTTGCAAAATTAGCTCAGTATATATTTGAACACATAACTTTTTTCCAAATTGCCAAACTCTTTATATATCAAAGTTCCAATTAACACATACTCAAATCGCACTATTCGTGCATAATTATGATACGTTTAGTTGGTAACTATCAACATTCAATTATTCTTAGTTATCTGCGAATCAATCAGTAATCGTTTATTGAATAAAAGTTTGAATTCACGAATAGTATATGAATAACTCAGGTGCCGACGCTAAAAGAAAATATTTGTTAGTTGGCAATATAGAATTAATGACTTAATGACTTAATATTGTAATTAGTATAATTAATACTCAATTATTGAGAAACTAGATCAGGAAACAATTACGATCTTTCTAAATTATATTTCCTAGTTTTAGTATCATCTAGAATTTTTTGAAATATTAGTTTTAATTTAAATGGAAGATTATTTAGATGTCTCTCGATAGCCCAGCCTATGCTGCCAAATGCACCAGCGTCATTAGATTCTATGATAAACCCTGTATATCGTCCATTATCAGAAGTTTTCAGCTTTATGTGTTACAATCTAGATCCTCGGTTTTTATTCCAGCAAGTCGTTTTGCCATATCTTGTTTTCTCACTACGTCCCAATACGCACTCTTACATTTCAGACATACTCTTGGTCGCTCATCTTCTCTTGGTGTCCATTTATGACCACAACATTCACACTGATAACCTTTCAACATTGTTTCGGTCATTACTCATAGTAGCTATAGCATAGTATATAATTTAACTGACTAATGACCAATGTCAATATTATCTTGTAGTACTCAAAATAGTACGAACACTGGAACGGATTAATAAAATTCACATCACACATTTTCTCTATAACCTGAAATTGTGGTAAGAGGTAGAACGGCTAGGAAGAGATTAGGTTAACAAGCCCTAGCCGTCTACCATGGGTTCGCTGTGCCCTGGTCGGACCAACCAAGACATAAGTTACGGCTGCCCTAATTCACAAAATGGGCATTTAAAACTTTGTAGGTAGGGACGGCAAACAGAATTTGTGCCGATATGCTGGCCGTCACTACCCCCTCACCTTGTGCAGGTTTGCGACATGTAGCATTACCGACATTTAAATATACAAGATTTCCAGGCTAGGTTATCTTAACTTTTTTTAATGAAGAGAGTCATATTATCATGTTTTTGAATAAACTATATAATACTGTACATGGGGAGAACAATTGGTAACAGGCAATTGGTTATTGATTGTAACACATTCATACAGAAAAAATTAGGCTCATGATCAATCCAACTATGAAAAATATTCAATCCATGAGTAGTGAATCGTTATTCGTGTTATCATTTGGATTAATCCTGCTGCTCCTAATTGGATCATTATATAATACATCATTGCAACATGAGTAAATACACTATCAATAGGTACATACTGCCCGTACCGAAAAATTTATTGCAGCGTATGGATAGAACCTCATCGCCAGCTCATTTAGGTAAACTTCGAAACGCCATTGATCTTATAGTTGATAAAGGTACGCCTGTTCTTGCCGCAGCCGACGGAATGGTGACTTTTGTTAAAGATATCTCTGACATCGGAGGACCTAATCCAGCATATTGGGAGTATACAAACTTTATTGTAGTTATGCACCCAAATGGAGAATACTCACGATACGATCACCTAAGCTATAATAGTTCAACAGTGAAAGTTGGTCAGAATGTCCGAGCAGGAGAGGAGATAGCTAAGGTTGGAATGACAGGATATACCTATCTACCACACCTTCATTTTCAGGTTTTTGTAATTACTGGATTTAATATATGGACAGACTTCGATACTGTAAAAGTTCGATTTTAGTATTCTCCCAGGCATTACTGTCGTAAATATTGCGTGATTAAACATAATATTATTTAGCGGTCAATCTATCGATAGTCTATCAATCAATCAATTATTGTTACTATCCAACAGAATACAACTTATCCTAGTATTTGTCGTGGAGCTGTGTCGCTCGCCTATTGCTGTCTAACAACAACTTTATTAGTCTTATAAAATTCTAGTTCCATTCCTCTCGTTAGACTATATTCTATTCTAAATGATTCGTCAGTTGCGATAGGCATTAGTTCAGTGTTATGAGAATTACAAATAGGACTATTGAGAACATGCGATGAAGATCCGTATAAAGATTCTAAATCATCAATCTCGAAATAAGACGCGCACCAATAACAGGAATTACAGATTACAAAATAGACCTCAGGAATATGACGATTATTACAGATATCCCACACAATCACAATATTTCTAATTCTGGTTAGAAATCATTGTAGGTCACATCTGTCGACTTCATTATTAGTCCTACTACTGCTATCAAACGGTTACGGAACGGTTAAATTCATACAAAATCAAAGATAGGAAGATAACCAGGCGATACATAACAACCTGGCGAGCAGGCTATCGAAAAGAAATAACTGAACTATTTTAACTAGTTATTATAATATAATATTAGGTGGCTAGTTCGCAATCTGCTTGACCATTCAAGAATATTCCGACCACCTGTGATTAACACCCCCTGAGTGCTGATTTTCAGCGTATATTATTTAGGTAAATGAATTAGGAAAGCTAAAATTTCGTTAGCACACAAGAGTTTTTGATGAACTTACATTGCCGTCATCTGACTGACAGATCATTCGCAAAAGGTCAAAACGGGTTATGTAGAAAATGTCATTCGAATTTTAGCTTTCTACTTGATATAGAAGAAAAGTTCGGTGAAGATGTAGTGGTAGAGTACTGGTATGGAATGATCTTGATACGATTATCTGATGACAAGCAAGCAACACAATGTTTTATTGAACATCTTACAGACTTTTATTCTAAAAAACTAACGGAAGTCACTTCTAGTAAACGGCCTTATATACAAAAGATGCTCTATATGTTAAACTCATTGAAAAAACCATTCGATTTCAAATCCTTTGTATAGCAAATTTCTATTAATTTTGGATAACAGAGGAAATCAATCCAGTTATCGATGACTCATTATATAATGGAGAAATAAAACGTGTAGCTTTCCACCTGAATGTTATTATTGTAATCAGAGTGACTTCGGCTCGGGTGATGGATATGAACGTATAACTACTTTATTGTATGTCGTCTGTTGTATATCCAGATTCGCTTAATATCTTCCGCTTATACTGCATAGCTGGCAACAAGAGACTGTATTGTCCCTCGGATTGTTAGAGATGTACCAGTATTTTGGGTCTACTATTATGATTGTGTCTGGCGCCCTACCTTTCACTGTGGGGGTTTTCCTCAGAAAATTCGATGTGTGTTCTATATGATTCTGACAACTCAATGCAAAGGTCCTCAAACATACAGATCTTAATAACCAATGTAGTCCTTACTCAGTATGCCAGCTTTTCCAAAAAATGAATAGTTTCACTCTGGGATTGGTTACTGATAATACCCTCCAACCCTGGCATTATTTATAACATGTTTTACAAATAGTGGTATTGGCAGTCTACTGTCACAAGTTCTTGCCAGCGTTCCAAAAAGAGTGACCGTGTTTATGTCTCAATAAGCACTCGCCGTCCTACCTTTGTTTGTACACTCAAAATTAATATACAGATTCCGCAGACCTTAGTGAATGGCAAATTGTGACAGATGTGGAATATCTAATGAAACAGCGCCTTCTGGCGTGCTAGTACATGTTGACTGGTTTAGCAAAGAAAGGGATGAGATATTGGCTCAAAAATTATGTAGAAATTGCCTTCATAAGCCTTAAATTCTTTGTGCTAATCTCGCATGAAAGTTAAATTTTCAAACTATGTATAACGTTGCATAACTAGCCATTTACTGCTTGAAATAATTCTCAAGATAGTGACCCGCAATCTTCTCGAGTTCCGCACATTCAATAAGCTGTGTGTTATACCCCGTTACTCTGTGCTGATTAATTATGCTATCTTTGACTTTAGACGTTAATGGCAAGTTCATAGTATAATATATGGTTATATCCGCATAATCGTGACGGACACTATTCTCATAATTTCCTGTTTCATCACTATTTCTCTTATCTAGAGATACTAGTTCAGGTCTACCATATTTTACTGCAAGCGCAAAGATTAGAGCGGCGGCAAATGGAAAGTTACTTCCTCTCATACTAACAATAATTAGATCTTCCTTACTGTCTAATATTTCAAGAACATTCTGGTGTTTATCCGTTACTTTGTACTTACTTTGATACATTGTGTGAGAGCCTTTAACTATTTTTTTCTTGTAAAATTCATATGAAAAGCTACATTCTGATAAAAGAATTTCAAGTTTACTTTTGTTTATCGAAGTACCATGGGCGCGGGCGTTTGTCATCTCATTATTATTCATATAATATGTGGTTAATATTTAATTTTTAGTATGTAATTGTCGAGACAAATGGGGTGAAGAATAGTCCGCGAAACGCGGCGTACTGTACCAACTATATTTCTATATTTCTATAATGACAAGTGGAATAAAAAAATGTGAATATTTTATTTTGTTATAATTTGTTCTCTAAGAAGTCTTGATTAATTTACGAAAATGGTCCAGATTCTTTGAAACTTCTTCATTCCACGTTTCTTCAGTATATCCATGCACTTGTATTCCGTGTTTCTTAGCATTAGCAAGAAGCTCTTCTTCCGTATCGCCATACATAGTATGAGTACATACAGGATCTCCTGCCTCCTTACAATTGAGACTCAATGTCATCTTGAGTATGTTATTATCCGCATAGTTATTTTTATCTTTTTCATGAATGAAATTAAAGGTAAATGTCTGTAATTGAATTAATAATATGTAGCAGTTAAATACATTTAATTCACAACACAATGAATACCGAACAATATTGGATCACTAAATGTACTTCCCTTTTTGATTCAATGTATAATGCCAAGAATTATGATTGTTACTAAACATAAGGAAAGAACAAGAAACAAGAAATAATCGGCAATTAGATTGCGAATTTGTACCCTTTTTACTTTTTAAATACAAGCCGTCAAGTATAACAATAACAATAACAAATTTTGTCCATAACATAATATATTGCAGGTGCATAACACCAGTTAAACCCCCTTAGATAACTATTAAAGCATAAGTATGATGATTGAGATTGGAATTTGTTAATGAATAACATTCATCGCGACTATATGTATTGAAAGTAATTCAATTGCAAAGCTTACTTATATTCACAATCTCGCAAAATCAAGATTTAACCAAAAAAAGAATTGATCGGAATGCTATCAAGTTTATCTTTTCATTCCTATTGTTGCTGTTCTTTTTGTATGAGAGGAAGCACAATAACCACAAAAATCTTGAATATTTCCTTTAGTATGACACATACATTCACATTTACCGCCTGTCGAAAAACTACTTCTTCGCTTCAATTCTAATAACCAGTAAAAGTCATATAAGTAACCTCTTATAAACTATGTATTCCACTGCGTTCCACTGTCTACTCTTAATGATGTATATGAGTTTATTCGAGTAAATAATCAAAATCACAAAAAATGCAAATCAATTCAAAAAATCTGAAGATTCAGTTATTGTAATATGGTATTATCAATATTATCAATATTGTCAATCCATTTTTCCCAGAATCTCAGGCTTAATATGTACTCTGCAAATTATTATATGTATCTTTTTTTTAACAATGATAATACTTTTTCAAGAATAACGTATTCATTCTCTCCATTGATATCAAATGAAATCATGAGTATTTCATAATCACTATTATGTAATGGTATTGTTACCCTTTTAACCTTCTCATAGAGAGTAAATGAGTATAAAGGCTTCCCAAGTTTATGCTGCATATCACATCGCAGGTTCATTCGTAGAGCGGATTCTAATACAGATATATCTAATTCATTTTCTTTTAGAAGTGGTTCCAATCTGTCCCTATAACGATCTTCAATCCTTGTACCCATCTTGTTTGATAAACCTACGTATCTAATAGATCTATCAACTTTTTGGACTCGGTCACATATATAATCATGCAGATCCATGTTGTTCGCCTCACAATCTATTGCTTACAAAAAGGATTTGTTTTCTTAATTCCTTAATAAGCATGGCTTAAGTGTTGTCCCCTCTTTAATTTTGCAGGCAGTAAAATGCCATGCTAATTCTAAGAACAGATAGGTCAAAATAAATCCCACTATAATACATAATGCACTTTCTATTTCCGTGATTGATGTCCCCATCGTTATAAATTGGGCAGAAGTTGTTTATTATATGTACTTCAAATTTGAAGTTATTTCTTAATATATATTATTATTCCTCTTAACCAAAATATATGAAAGGGAAAAATATATGTATGTATCCCTTAAGTTCGCTTTAATTTCTGATCTGGTCTGATGATTTCGAATAATTTTCTTATTCCCTTTATTCATCTAAAATATTGACTATAATATCTCGATGCTATTTCTTTGCTAGAGATCACTAATTGCTTAATAAAATCGTGAATCGGCCAAAATGAATAGGCTTAACGCCCCGCCTCATAGAACGCATTTATCTTTGAATGCAATCATGGACAGAGCCAAAAAGAAGTCTACTCTGGAGTTCTTTTGCTGATCTGCCAAGCACAGGAGATAATATATTTTCTACCATCTTACGAACTTTTTCACTATTGCCGTCTATACATCCAAACATAGACATTAAAGCGTTTTCAAATGATTCCAAATCCTTACCAAAATCTCTTCTAAAAGATCGGATACCGTCCCATTTTTCTTTGAACTTGCCTTCTGTTATGTTGTAAGCTAACGGCATCCATTCATCACTATATTTTGTTACTCCTTTTAGTCCCGAATTTGAAGTATGGACTAATTCCCATGATCCGGTAGATAATTTAGGAAAAGCATATTGTATTGGCCTTAATATCCTATCTCAAAATTATCTCAAAATTATCTAAGGATCGACGCATGTATAGATCAAAAGAAAAAATTTGTTCACTGAGGCGATAGTAATTAGTCGCCGTCCTCTTCGCTAGTTGAAGAAGCAGCTGAAGAAGACGAATCATTACCATCACTATCACGATCATCGGAAGAAGATGCTGCTGCAGTCGCATCAGCTGATGCGGCAGCCGCGGCGGATGATGAAGATCCTCCATTCTCTGATACTGCAGCAGATGCAGCCGAAGAGGCATCACCACCACTTGCAGCGGCTGCAGCAGCTGCATTACCTGCTGCTGCAGCTGCAGCTGATGATGCACCTGATGCTGCTGCTGCAGCTGCAGGCAGCGTCTCCTACAGCTGAGGATGATGAGGATGAACTACCACTACTATCATCACCATCATCACTGTTGTTGGCAGAACTAGCACTTGATGCTGCGCTACTATCACTGTCACCATTTTCTGAAGAGGCCGCTGAAGCAGATGCCGCTGCAGAAGATGCTGAAGAAGATGAAGCACCGTTGTAATCCTCATCCTCATCCCAATCATCGTCTGAGCCGCTTGATCTAACTACATCAAATGAGGAGTTCGCAGTTTTTGTATCGTATCCATCTTTTGATACCCTTATGTCTACATCATAAGTACCTGTTTCCGCTTTGTCATCTATTTCTACGTCAAACGTTGCCTCGCCATTATTGTCAGTTTCATCATGGGCAGAAGTTGACTCGCTATCTGGAGGATATACTGTCAGTTTAACGTTTGCGTCTGATACTCGATTATCAGTATCGTCATTTTTGACAGTTACTGTTATATGTTGAGTATCACCACGCTTAATTTCGTTGTCTTCAATGTCCACATCTATGTCGAATTCCTTAATTGCATAAGCCAGTTCAAAGATTGGCGCAACTGCTATGTTACTCGCTATGATCAATAGTAATGATATAGTTAATGCGGTAGGTAAATTCTTCGTTGCTATGTGTCTATTCACTTTAATATTATTAATCATTCCTTTGATACCATAATACTAATCTTTAATTTAAGAAATCGTAATATCAATCGCATGATCATGTACCAATCGATTATTCTAAACCTAAAATCGTGATCCAAATATAGGATCAAAGATACTTTTTGTGTATGTTCTAGTTTAATTTAATCGAATTCATATTGACTCACTGACCAAAAACAGTATGAATATTGTGGTTGTTGTTAAATCAACTCAATTGAAATACTTAGATGTTTTCTCCTAGACATGTAAAATTAGGTTGGATACATTGACGTCACTATTTAGTTTTCTTACTAATATTTGGAGGATATCATATTTACATATCAAAAGTAGGTATTTTACTTTAATTAAATTGATTACCTTCAACTACAATCAATATTTTGTAAAACATGTCCACATTCAGGCTATTCTTGTTAATATCGATTCTAGTTTTAACTGGAGTGATGACTTTGATGAATTTGAATACTATTAATAGTGTATTGGCTATGAAATCGAACTGTGATGCTAAAACCCAATCTGTGTTCGGATGCCCTTCAGTATCCGATAATCGAGGATCGATTGCTATTGCATCTGCTAAAACAGTAGAGGGAGAAAAAGAGAGTCATAGTATTGATATCAATGCGATTGATAGCACATCCGACATTAGCATAATTATTTCTAAGAACGACGAAGGTAATGTGAACCCAAACATCGAATCGCAAATACCTTCAACGCTAAGCGCAATCCCATTTCCATAATGTGTTTCTACCAAATACGTAATAATAATAATAATGTAAGCTTCCAAGAAAGCATGAGTGTATTAGATCAGGAAAAAGTCATTTAATCAGAAGACATTATAAAGCTTCGTCAACATGAATCATAATTATGATCTCTGTTATTAATACACATACAATCTTATTCTTTTTTTGCTAACATTAAGTAACAAAGCAATCAGCTTGATAACTGATAGTTATTTATTTGGGTTGATTTGACAAGAAATATTTTTGATGTGTTGCAGCAGATCGATTTATGAATGGCTATTTAATGCACTTATCCAGTTAACATTAACATTAACTATCATACATATCTTTGCTATAAGATCGCTAGTGAAATATGTAAGCCGATAGAATTTAAATGGGTTGATGATGAACCATTCTGTTATGCAATTGAGCTTGCAATCCGTTGGATTATTGAATAATGGAGTAGAGATTCCACGTCTGGGTCTGGGAGTATATCAGGCACCACCTGGAGAATCTACTTTGCGTGCAGTTAAGTATGCATTAAAGATTGGTTATAGACATATTGATACTGCTTGGTTATATGGCAATGAAATAGATGTAGGTAGAGCAATTCGAGAAAGCGGTATAGAAAGAGAAGAGATCTTTATTACTACAAAAGTATGGAATAGCGATCAAGGATATCAATCTACACTTGCAGCGTGTGATAGAAGTCTAAAACTCTTAGGACTGCCTTATGTTGACCTTTACTTGATTCACTGGCCAGTTGAAGGCCAAGGCAAAGACACTTGGAAAGCGATGATTCAATTATTAAACGAGGGCAAGACCAGGGCTATTGGAGTAAGCAATTTTGAGGTTTTTCACTTACAAGAAATATTCCAGAATTTTGATGTTATACCGTCGGTAAATCAGGTTGAGTTTCATCCATTTCTGTTTCAAGAGAAGTTGTTAGAATTCTGTAAAAATAGTAACATTCAGTTAGAGGCCTACAGTCCATTGACTAGAGGTCAAAGGCTTAATCATCCCACCTTGGTAGGCCTGGCAAAGAAATATGGTAAAAGCTCAGCTCAGATCCTAATTAGATGGAACCTCCAACATGGTCTAGTTGTTATCCCTAAATCTATTCATGAGAATCGAATTAGGGAAAATATCCAGGTATTCGACTTCCAACTTGAAGAAACGGATATGAAGCTGCTCAACTCCCTCAACGAGGATTTGCATACCATTTTTTTGTAACTACTAATCTTAATTGATAACCTAGCATATAAATAATATATGCTTATGCGTAGCTCGATCATACTAAATCATGTGAATACTGCTGTTAACTATAATGATAAAGCTGATCCTCTCTTTGACATAAAGATCGAATCTATTGTAAGAGGACTGACACCTGACTGTAAGAAATCTCTCCAAAAAAGCTCTAAGGAGAATGCTCTTACTATTATTGAATATATTATCTCAATGCAGACAGAGATCAATCTTTCTCCTCATTACCAAAAGGATCTTATCATACTATTATATAGATTTTCGAAAAGCAACAACCATGAATGTCTCTCTTACCATTATTTCACTCAACATGCGTTCGATTCCAATATCGAACCTACTTACCAGCCATTTCTTGTGCTCAATTTCTACTTTGTCTCTTAGGCACTGTCATTTTTACTAAAAATACCTTAGACGAGTATTATATTTCGACTACAGCCATATTCTTTCTCCTTTTAATCCCTCATTCATTAGGTGAGGATCACTTTCCATTGGGTCCCACTTCTATTGCATCTGCTAAAGGCAATGTGAAGCTAAATGTTGTTCCTTTCCCAATA
>CAWBHQ010000004.1:0-25004 GCA_963788755.1 uncultured Nitrososphaerales archaeon | reverse complement strand
TTTTTAATCGATTCACAACCCCTTTCCAATTCTTTTGCTCGGTCAAACAGTAAAGAGGAGATTCTTGGCAGGCGCGGATCGAATGGTATGGATTCATCGACAATCTCAAGAAATTTTCTACCCTCAATGGTAACGATTTTCGAGGAGTTTTTCTCTAGAATTGAAGATAGTGATTTATCTTCGATGTCAGTCACAGCATTAGGAAGGGTCATGAGTTCTTGTGCCAATCTCCTGATTGCACTAGACTTCTCAATAACTTCTGACTCGGCCTGGTTCTGCTGGTTGTAGTCATGTTCTAGGACTGCAATCTTATTATCTAAATCAACCGTACGTGTGCTTGAACTCTCTTTTATTAACTGTTCGCTGAAAACAGCATCCACGGCCTCCATCAGTTTCTCGTGTGGAACAAATGACACTCCTTCTGATATTGATTCTAATCGAAAGGGTATTACATTTGTTGGCTGACCTGCGCTGTCTAGAAGCACCGATGGTTTATGCGTTGATGGATCACAAACGTCAGACACAAGCTGTCGGGTCAAGTCGAAGATCCTTTCTATATCTCCTTCGGTTGTGTCACTCAGCTTCCTGTGCTTCATTTTAGCTCTGGTAATTATTTCTTCAATGTATTTTTTCGATAGCGAGAGATTCCTGCCAAGCCATTTTTCAACTGCCACGTTGGGATCTTGCTCCATTTCGCGCAAACCTAACAAATCACCGATTGAGAGATCAAAGATGTTGATGCCTCTCGGCGGAGGTGACTTGTAAGTCATACCGCTTCTAAGTGTTCTATGTCTAACCTCAACTGGGTTTAGAATTGAAATTATCAGGTTGTTTTCGTCGCATACAATCACGTTTCCCTTACGAAAGAATTCCGCGACTAGGACTCTCAAACGGCCATCAAGATGCCTAAACTTGAGATAGGCTACACGCTCGTCCCCTATCTGTTCAATACTCTCGAACTTTGCTCTTTCTATCTCTGATTTCAGACTAGTAATAATTGGACTATCTTCGAAGGTACGGAAATTCATTCTTGTGATCCATATTCCTGTCGTAGAAAGTATCAAAATTACATCAGAGAGATTAGGATGGCGCATCTTCAGGGAAAATGAATCTCTTGAAATACTGGATATGGCGCCCACATAATATCCTTGGTTTAACTTTTGATTGATATCTTCAATTAGGCAGTGCAATTCAAGACCCGATAGTTCCATGATCTTCATCGTGACTCTACCAACAACCAATTATAACACTTTTCCACGCTAACCGCAAGGAATTAAACCAGGATGGTTCAAGACTGTAATAATCGTATTGTACCTCGTTGATAGATTAGATATGTTCGATAGAATTTATTACATGCGGGCAGTACTTGGTGTCATTGGAGGAATCGTTGCCGGCCTTGTCATAATGCCAGGTACCGACCAAGGGACGATAATAGGCATTGTTATACTCATTGGTCTGTTCTTGTATTTGATATCGTACGGCATATCCAAGAAGATTGGCCGAACGGTTCAGAAGCCACAAAGGAGGAAATTAGCTACGAATGGCATTTTCCCCTTTATTTTCCTCTTTTTAATGTTTATGATCTTTATTTACACAGGATTGCATCAAAGTCTCGCACATTAAAATAGGGGAAATCGCCAAAATTTTGGCAAATTGCTTTGGAGATATGATACCCCAGGTATCCCTGACGAGCTATTTGAAAGATCCGAACAGGTGCCCATAACGAAGGAAGAAGTTAGGGCTATAACAATTAGCAAGTTGAGGCTGAATGAAGGCTTTGCAGCAATTGATGTTGGCTGTGGTAGCGGGAGCTTGACGGTTGAAATCTGTAATCAGATCAAGGGAGGAGCAGTTTATGCAATTGATTTTGATGAAAAGGCGGTGGAATTGACAAGGATGAATTTAAGTCGATTTGGATTTAAAGCCGAGGTCATCCTATCTGATGCAGAAAATGCGCTTCCCAGGCTCCCACAGGTAAATTCAATAGTTATTGGGGGGACGTGGGGCAATTCAAGAAAGATAATCGAAATGGGAATTTCGAAATTGCAAACGAATGGTCGACTGGTTGTAAATACCATACTAATAGAATCAGCTTATGAAGCACTGTCTACAATTTATAGTGCTAACCTTGAAGAGGTAGATGTGACACAAGTCTTAATTTCAAAATCGAGGAAAGTAACGACTGGGACTATGATGTTGGCGAGAAATCCGGTTCTAATAATCTCGGCAACCAAGCCTACTTTCTGAATTAGTGATATTTAGCGGGAAATGATTTTCTACAGAGTAACCCTACTCTTTTATCGTAGGTACCAGTCTTTTTGAGCTGGATTGTAACGCAAAAGTTGTATGTGTGTTTAAAGCTTTCCATTGATCAACTTCGTTTCAAAGCGTAACTTAAATTACTGCTAAGTCCATTTTCGAAAAATGAGGCTTTCTTGTATTGGATGCGGGCCAGGAGATCCAGAATTACTTACAATTAAAGCGTTAGATAGATTAAAAGCCGCAGACATTATCTTCGGTCCGACTTCGAGGGAGGGAAAACAGAGCATAGCCATTGGCGTAGTTGAGAGGTATATCGATAAGGAACACCAAACTGTCAAAGCCTTGGTTTTTCCAATGAAGAAGGACAAAGAATCATTGGTAGAATATTGGAAAAAGAACGCCTCCGAGATTGCCGAATCCGTTTATTCGGGAAGGAATGTCGTGTATCTCACTGTTGGAGATCCATCTCTGTACAGTACATGGGCTTATGTGTTTAAGGAGGTGAGAGAAAGCTTCCCCGATATTGAGATCGAAATTATTCCCGGTATTACATCTATGTTCTCTTTTGCAGCCGAAGCAAAACTAAGTCTAGCTGAAGGAGATCAGACATTGGGCATTATTCCGGCCTGTTATGACATCGAGAGGGTAAGAAATACGGCAAGTACATGTGATACTGTAATCTTTCTTAAAGACGGAAGGTATTTCGGAAAGGTTATACAAATGTTGCCACACGCTGGATTTAGTAGTGATTCATTGGTGACTATAGCTCAAGACGTCTCAGTCGATGAACAGACCATTAGAACATCTCCACTTCGAGAATTACAGCAAGTAACAGAGACGGGAGAAAAATATTTTTCAATAATGGTGGTAAAGAAGAAATGACCCACCGGAAAACAAGCCACCCTGTTGTTTATTTTGCCGGCTCAGGTCCTGGGGACCCTGACCTAATTACGGTGAAGGCAAAAAAATTGCTAGCAGAGGCCGATACAATTGTCTATTCTGGCTCTCTATTGAATCCAAAATTACTAGAATGCACTAAAAAGAATGCACATTTGTATGATGCCTCATTGATTGATAGAGAAAAAATTTATGAAATTTTAAGAGACGCATCATTGGCAGGTCAACTTGTTATGAGGTTGCATGACGGAGATCCGAATATTTATGGTGCTACTAAAGAACAGGTCGATAAGCTACAGGCAGATGGAATAACGTGTAAAATGATTCCAGGAGTAACGTCACTTCTAGGAGCTGCTGCTTCACTTAATATGGAATTAACGCTACCTGGGAATACTCAGACGATAATCATTACGAGAGCAGAGCTAAGAACTCCTGTTCCTGAAAAAGAGAAAATTTCCCAACTTGCATCACATGGCTCAACTATGGCCTTTTATCTAAGTGTTCACTTGATTAAGGAAATAGTTCGACAGTTGTTGCAAGGTGGCGCATACACTGATGATACCCCGGCTGCCGTCGTATACAAAGACTACCTGGGAGGATGAGGTCATTATTACTGGGAAATTGTCAGATATTGCTGACAAAACACAGAACGCGCACATAACCAAGACGGCATTGCTTATTGTTGGTAACGTGGTCAAACCAAGAGGTTACCAATTTTCGAAGGTGTATGACCCAGACTTCAGTCATGGCTACAGAAGAGCATCAATTCAACCTAAGCTTGACCGTTAAATGAATCAAGACAGTGGACGGGCTGGCTGCGACTATGGTCCAACCCTCATTCAAATCTCTATTCTAGAGATCTCTTTTTGTCCAACCGTAGACCAGGCACCCATCGCCATTGAAGTAGCGGGTTGTTTTTGATTAGAGGTTTCTGTTAAATTAGTAATCTCACTTAAGATAATTTCTTTGGGATCCCATGGAGGCCACAACATGGCTACATATTCTCCTGTCTTGCCGGCTTCCTCTAAGCTGGCCAGTCTCATCTTCTGAGAATCAAAACCTTTCTTTCCCAGTAGATCTTTAACTTTGTCAAATAAGGTCATCCTTCCATGCACGATGATATGAACAGTAGTATTCTCTGGACTTGTTGCAGACATGATTCTAATTGTATCATATAGAGCAATGTATAAACGTGTTTGCCAAGAAATTCAATAGGGACGTTGACGGCATTTGCCAATTCTTACATGGGTTTGCTTTTCCCAGAAGATCTTCCCGAAAGAATAAAAACATTTTTGGTTGGTAAAAGAGACTTTCCATATATCTCCGCAGACGAGATCATCGGGTTGTTCTACATTTTTGGCAAGCAAAAAGAGATATCTTCTGGAATAGAAACAGCACAAATATTACAATTGTGCAGCAAAACCGTCCGTGATTTCGACAGGGCAATTGCTCAGTATCGATCGAATGTACTCTCTGTAGATTCAAGTTTTACTAGAAGCAAATACTTGAAACGGCAGCTACAAATCAGCGTAGAGATGAAAGGAAGATTTACATCAGAAAAACTCTATAAAGACCCAATTATTGTCACTGACTCGATCATACAGCATATTTCATTTCACAATGAGAAATACTTTTTTCAGGTTTACGGGCCACTAAAAGAGCAGGAAGTTGTAAGAGATTTACACAAGTCATTGCTAGGTCGCATTGTAATGGTGGGATTTAATCGGGAAGGAGAAAAAAGTATTCCCTTTATTCATCCTCTTATTCCATTATTTGCACATTTACGCCAGTGAGCGAATGGCTAAACGGGTGCAAGTAGGCGAGTCAATCGTGATAATGCGAGAAGCCTCAGGCTCGAAAACCTCAAGACCACGAGATCTCAGTCAGGAGTCACTAGTCTAGAAACTATTAAATCATGAGATACTTTCTGCTCTACACCTGAAATAATTGCTGATAGATTTCTTATTTCTATCATTATGAGCTTCAATGCAGCAAGCATGATTGCAACACTGAAAACCGATCTAAAGGCACTAAAAACTCGCTTCAAACCTATCCCTTCAAATCCCGCCTCCAATTGCATAATAATATCGATATCATCGGATACATTCTGAGGGATGATTTCTCTATAGACTGTATCCCCTAATTCTGAAGCTCGCCTCCGATATTTTTTCGGCGTTCATGAGCTTTTGTAAGGTCTCTCTAGTGACCTTTGGGGTAGTAGTCACAATTAACTCGTTTATGTCTGTAGGGTTTAAGTTCCAATACTTGCCTCTAAGTACCGCTAAAACGTTGTACGAGTCTATATCAACTGAGACCACCCTCTTTATGTCTGGATCTTGCGTCTCAGATTTCATCGCTTTATCAAGCGTCTTGTAAAAGACATGGTCTAGATATATATCAAATAGTCTCAGGTCTCTTTTCTCCTTGTAGGCAGCAGCTGCTTTGGATGCCTGTTCAAAGAATTCACTCCCAGACAGGACTGAGACTGCTTCATCAAAGTCTTGAGCTACTAGTGCTTTTACTACCAAATCTCTCCTGCCTACTAACTCTTCCGCTCGGAGATTAATTTTTGGTAAGAGCTCCTCGTAAGACTTGCCTAAAGCCTTTCCCTTTAAAATCAATTTAAGATTCCAAGTAATGTACTTTGTAAAGTAGGCGTATAATATTCCTGAGCCCCCCGAGATGTTTACCAATTTAGCATGGACATTGACTAGGTACTCGCGAAGTGCGCTCTCAGCCTTCTCCGCGGTATAGGGCTTTGGGAGTTTTGCTAGTGCATCAAGATATACCGTGTTCTTCATTCGCGTAACGAGTTCATCTATATCCCTTGATTCAGCAAGTGTATGGAGCTCATTCTTAGATAGCATGCGTCCTCTCAATCCATGGGATAACACTGTACCAAAAATCTTACTTGGCATACTTACAGTAGTACTCATCTTAACTCAAAGTCTCCGTAAATATTGATATCGCGACTTGCATTTTAACATTTAGCTGACTCTTCATTGGTACGAAAAATGAGACTGACGATTAGAAGTCTCCTTAACCTAAACAGAAATGGTGTAGCGTGACCTTTCAGATACTTATTCCTAGAATAGTCTTTCCAACTGTGAGCAAATTCTGACTGAGAATGCTAGAATCACAAAATGGACTCCAAATCCTATAAGTGAGGCAATCAGAATATCCTCGATTCCGTGGTTTATCCCGACAAAAATTGCCAGTGGCGGTAGAACTAGAACCAGGGCCATAGCTGTGCTTAGCCAAAACGATTTTATTAAATCGTCGGGGGAGATCTCCTTGCTACCTTTAAACGAAAAAACAATCCTCGATGGCGGGGAATGCATATAATTCTTATCATAATTTCCTACTTAGCTAGGAGATATAAACATTGGTCATAGAACTTTTTCAGCTTTGTCCTTCAGTTTGTCAAAAAAAACAAAACGCAAGGTTGATGCGTGAGGATAATTTAACACCAAAGCCCTTTTTCAGCCAGAAAGATGGACAGTGAAAACAATCTTGCATATCTGCAATAAATAGATAAGAGTAACGTAATCGGTTCATTCGGTAGAGTTCTGATTAGTCAACCACAATATTAGCTCTGATTTTTTTTAATACGTTTTACCATCTTCTAGCCAATAATGATATTCATGGATTTGATATTTTGAAATTAAAAAGAATTGCCCCCCCCCCGCAAGCTTCCTTCAAGAACTCTATAGAGTTTGCAAAATTGCAACTGTGCAGCCTGAAAAAGTAGTTCAGCACTTGCCAAATTCGATTCTTACCGCACGTCCATGAAATTCAAGGATATGAACAAATACATGTTCATCTTCTTGTAAGAGCGGGAAGGAATTTGTAGCTCATGAAAGGGAGGAATGATGAATCAGGCCCATTAAGCAAGACAAGACTGTTTGGAGTGAGCAGCCTAATCGCATTAATTATCGCTATCCCAGCACTACTTGTGACTTTTTTGATGCACTATTATATTAAAGCAGACCTACTTATCACAGTGTCACTTGGTCTATTGACTCTTTTTATTGGGATGGGAGTAGGTTATCGGGTCTCAAAGAAGTTCGTTACGACTGATTAGATTATTTGAAATAATTTCTTTTTCGAGAGTTTCAAAAGTGGTAAGAACATTTTAGAGTATGAGGACGATTACAGATTGTTTGAAGCGAAGAAGTGCTCAAATTCTTGATTCAAAAATGGCGAATTCATAAACTACGCTGTTATTATCCCAATCCGTTCAGACATAAACGCTTAAAAGGCCAGGATTTATTATTATTCACAAGATGACATTACCAAAAGGATTTGGTCAGCAACCCAAAAGTGGGACAAAGAGGACTTATGAGGAATGGTGGGCTACCGTCCCGAATGATTTGAAGACAAAGACTAGAAAAGGGGATGAAAATAACAAACCATTGCTAAATCAGGTTAATTACGTACTACTACACCTTCATCTAGCAGGAAAACATGACGCAAAGCCAAGTCACGAAGAACTAAAGGACTGGCTACACAGTGGACAGGTAGATGTTCTAAGAATGAACAAATAATGAAAGAAAACTTTCATAACTGAGCCGAACTTCCATTTTTCATTTCCGAACATCTTTTTTTCCTTTCGTTCATCTATCCTTAACCAAGTATCGTTCTTGATCTTTTCGATTGCAGTTAATTTGCGCTTGTGCTTGAAACCATAATCCAAATTACGAAGATTGAAATCCTTTTCTAAGGCCTTTTGATATTGCCTAAGGTAACCGAGGTTATGGATTTGGGAACCCATCATATGATTGATCCACGAATGTCAAGACAAAAGTTCATTGATCCCAACTATTCGAGCGCAATACCTGCATTTTAGGATCACATTCTGTTTGTCGATAATGTCAATGGACGGCCTAATATAATCATCGCTATTGGTAACACATTTCAGATTCGGACACCGAAATATCCCAATGATTGAATCAGGGAGCTGTATTCTTCTCTTTTCCACAACTTTGTAATCATTAATAATGTTAATTGTGGCTGTTGGGGCGATAAGAGCGAGTTTGTCAGTTTCATCCTTTTCTAGAAATCTATCTTCAACTTTAATAATGTCTTTCTTAGCATGTTTACTGCTTGGGACATTTAATGCGACTGTAATTACATTGCCTTCCGTACCTGTGATATTTAATATACGGAGGACAGTTAGCGCTTTTCCGGATTCGATATGATCGATGACCGTCCCCTCTTTGATTCTTCTAACAAGAAGTTGACTGGAATCAGACATTATGATTTCAAATGTCTAATGTGAATAAAAAGTATATGTGGTTGTATATTGCAATGAACATATGCCAGTTATTCTCAGATCCCTACGTCACAATAATGCTATATTATTTGAAGATATTTTTCAAAACAAGCCTCCCCTTATTGCATTAATCAATAGCCATATTATGCAAAAATGTAGTTATACAATGACATGATTATTGAGAAGGAAGCGTGGCTCAAGATTTTTCAACCGGTATTGTTGGTGGTACAAATTAAAAGTCTAGCAGAATAAGGACTAAGAATTTCTTGGGAAAATGCCAAGCAGACTAACGATTAAATTAGCTTGAGAAAAAATCGCGTGCGGGTATTCTGACAAAATCAAGATTCTTGAACTATACTTTTGTTAAAAAGTGCTAACCAACTGTGTAGACTTCTTTGTAGCCGGCATGCACCTCAGGCAAGTCCTTGTTCGATGCCGACCTTCGATGATGAGCTAATTTACTTCTGTAGATTTCGCAATATTGTGGCTCAGTTCGCCAGCTTCAAATGGTTGATCTCGTCGGAATAAGGTGTTACTTGGGAGTCTATTACCCAGCCGATATACCCATTCTTTCCCTTTCTTTATCCTTGTGAGTTTTCCTTTCTCTGCATATCTCGAAAGATATGTGGAGATAATGCTCAATTGTATTGGCTCAACATACTCTGCTTCGAACATTTCTTGAATATCTGAAGAAGTGAAAGCGTTGGTACTAAACTTGTTCGCAATGACGCTCCAGATCTTGTCTCCTACCGAAATGGGTCGATTATCATCCATCCTGCCATTTGAACCGGAATAATTGTCGACTTCACGATTGTTTCCGTCGTAATTCCTTGTCTTCCCATCCATCATATTCATGAATTCATACAGCTTTAGGATCTTTGCTTTAGATATACTACCCTCTAATGAAAGGTTATATTTGCCCCCTTCCTCGTCTTCCATTTCTATCTTTATCTTCTTCTTTCCTAGGTTCAATTTCGGGAATTGACTACAAGTTCATGATTAGAATCAAATACTTAAGGCAAGAAGTCACGGTTTTAGTGACTAAAAGATTAGCTTTAGTTCAGCTAACCAATTCACGGCGAACTATAATAATAGCATTGGCGAATCTCACAGTTTCAAGCAACAAAAGTAGCGTATATATGATAACATTACGTTATTTTCAGAAGAATCGTCATGGTTCGCAATAAGGACTTGTCCACAGCAGCTATAATTATTTCGACCTTTGCAAATGAGAAATCGTTACGCGATATTGCGCATGAAATGATAGTGAATGCAAAATTATGCGCTTGCGTAAATTACACAAAGGTGCGATCTTTGTATTGGTGGGAGAATAAGCTAAATGACGAGGAAGAGTTCATTGCCTTGTTCAAAACAACGAAAGAAAAAGCCAGAGATTTGAGGGGAAGGATTGAAGAACTGCACCCCTATGATATTCCTGAAATCCTCGAAATATCTATTGACAAAGCTTCCAAGCCTTACCTAGACTGGCTAATTGGGTCTACATCAATAACTCGGCGATAAACTAAGACAACGATTGAAGAGATGAGTATTGACAGAAGATTAAGAGATTACTATTAAAATGGCATAGTTGTAAACAGTGAATAAAATGACCCCCTGCCTGGTGCTCGCTCTCATGTACCAATTTGATATCTCAGAACTGAAACAATCCCTCCAAGTGACGAAACTCTCATCCCGATGTCAGTGGAAGAATCTATAGCGAACGCTGAAGCACCTTGGCTTTCTATCGTATTTAGCAATTTGACCAACTCGTCTTCTTCTACTGTTCCAAATATCGAGCTAGAGAAAATCACGGATTCTACAGCACGCATAGCGAGCAGCTTTTGCTACATCACCGAAGCCCATGGCGAATCTATTCTCCCCTCTACTTACGAATATCATTATCTCGTCTAACAGTGATAAGACCGTAGAGATTTTGCTGTTTTCCATGACTTCCTTCATTCTAGGTGACCGAACGAATAGTAATATCCCGTCTTCACCTGCCACATCTATTCCTTCTATGACTGAGGCCAAATTTGACAGATTCTTTTCCTTTCGCGCAAGAAAGTTATACAATCGTTTTTTCGTTTCGCCTGGTCCAAAAATGATCACTTTGTCAGTCGTGTCTTCGATATCTCCTGCGCTTAACTGTGATTTTAGGATGTTAATTATTTCATCGAAGAACTGTTCTGGTTCGCCAGTCTTAGAAGTCTGAACGTGGTATCTTTTTCCGCTTTGGCCTGAATAGATATTTGGGACTATTCCGAGATGCGTCCCGCTCAATTTGGCCACTGCACATTCTTGAAGATCCACGGCTACAAGGAGATAGAGAGAGGCATCGGAGAACCTGTGGATAATATTTTTCTCGTATGGTAGCCAGTCCCTTTTCTTTTCAATGGTAATGTTGTCCCCTATCCCAATAGTTATTGAATGATGAGAACCTCGAGGTACAAGTTCACTGCTTGCATTAGAAATTATTCCCTTAATTCGTAGTCTGTCAACCATCTTGTCGAATCCCAAACTATCAACTCGGAGCCACACCTTGACACTGATTCGCTCACCTCTATCTGGGCGGGAGAATTCTTTCTCTTGTCTAATCACTCGAGTAGTACTTGCAATAACTAGGTCCTCAGGCGAAAGTATCCTTCTTACACTGAATAAATCATCTGGGTCCTGAGGAATTAGGAAGTACGCCTTCCCCGCTGATCCCTTTACTTCTTTGACGATCATGCGGCAGTCTTAGCAACCAAAGAGGTTTGAAACTATACTATTGTTAGGGGTAATTACTGACTATTGGAAGTTGGAGAATGAGTTGAAGGTGAAGGTGAGGAGGGCTGAGATTGAGAAGTTGATGAAGTTGAATGGGGAGCAGCCGATTCTGTAGCAGCCGACTGTAAGGGCTGGTCAATACTCTGCGAGGTTTTTCGTGAATGAGACGCCCTCAGATAGTTGTCTACCCATTCTTGAGTTAATACTCCTGACTCCACCATATTCACAAGCGCATTAGACGAAGCATCTCCCTGCACCTTACCGATTTTCCTTCTTGTCTGTCTCCATTTTAGTCGCGTATTTCCACTCTTTGATGAATAGATAATACCCAGAATTTCCTTAGCATTCACGAACGTCATTTCCCTAATTCGCTTCAATGTTACCTTATCTGCTGCTTCGATATAGATTGCTCCAGGGCCTTCTTCTCTTTCCGGAAATACTTCAAAATCCTTAAGATAACTTTCCGGGATAAACGACCTACACGTACTAACAATTATAAACTTTCGAAAACTCTCAAGAGAAGAAGTAGTTTCTATAACAACCAATTCATGTTATAAGATGGGTTCAGCTCCTTATCAAGTTTATGAACAACCGTTTATGAATTGATTGAATCCAATTCATATGATAGTGACAAACTCCAAACTCAAGATCCTCGTCACATTTGATATCGGAAGGTTTTTCTTGTCATCGTTTGTCAACGAAGAATTGGACTATACATAATTTAAATGTCATCCAGTGTTTAAGATTCACATGTTATAGAAGGTTCCTCCTTACTGTCTTCAAAATTTGAAATTGAAAGCTAAAGTCGTTATTGGAGATTATTTGCTTAGGGGCGACGCTAGTATTGATAAAATAACATTATGATGACTAAATTTGACTACTAAAAATGTATGCGAAGGGCTAGGCTCCAGCCATTCCGTTTCTCAGTTCTACTCCCTTGTGATCATCGTCAGCAGAAGCTTCTGCTGCCGCCTTATGCATCTCTGACATTGCACAACCCATCTGTGCTTGTGATTTTCCTCTTCTCATTGTTCCTCGATAAAGACCGGCTTCAAGGGTCTGTCCGTGTGCCTTTTCCCAATCTTCGACGGGGATGCTGTATTTCTTTTGTATCCTATCCCTGTACCATTCAGGTATTACGTTAAATGCACAGAATGGTATTATCCTAAGATCCGGTGTCAGATAGTGTATATCACATCTCTGCAGACGCTCCAAGTCCTCATTGTATTTATCCTGAAAATGCATCATTCCAAGGAAAAGAGACCTGCCATGCCATGAACCTACCGAGTCGAAGTTCCGTTTTAGTAATATACTAGAGAACATCTTGGCCAAGTCTAACCCTCTTGGTTGTTTGCTCTTGTCGACAAATTGACCTATCTTTCTCAAAACTTCGAGCATTTTCCAGTACCTATTAGAGCCAGACTTGATTTCGTCAACTTTCTCTTCAAAGTATTCCAACAGACCTTTAATGTCAACGAAAGAGGTGAGAGGCACTAGCTTCTTGGTGTCGCTGTCTTCAAAGACGTATGTTCCTGCTCCACATGCAAAGTGAATGGACAATTCGTATTTTGGCTTCTTTGAAAATGCCTCAATTACATTTGTCATGGGCATACATGATGGAACTGGGAACCAACCATCTGAAGGAATTTCACCGTTAGTCTGCTCTTCGATCCTCTCGATGCAATCAGGAATAGTTATTCTATATTTCTCCCTTTCCTTCTTTGACATTCTGCCAGTCAATGAAACTGGCTGGAAATTAACGGCATGAACTACATCCATGTTCTTTTGACCATACCTAATAATGCCTCCGAGTTCGTGGTCATTTATTGATTTTATTACTGTTGGAACGAAGACAACAGTCATTCCACACTTTCTTGCAGATTCTAGAGTATAGGGCACCTCCCAGTGATTCTTTGGATTAGTCCTAGGTGTCACTCCGTCAAAAGAAAGATACAGATTACTCACACCAGCCCCTCTAACCTGGCGCATCGTTTCGGGGGACAATGCCAATTTTATGCCGTTAGTATTAAGTTGGACATGATCTACACCTTCTTCTTTAATGATCTTGACTATCTCAGTAATATCGTCCCTAAGCATCGGCTCTC
Source organism: uncultured Nitrososphaerales archaeon (assembly GCA_963788755.1). Taxonomy (GTDB): domain Archaea; phylum Thermoproteota; class Nitrososphaeria; order Nitrososphaerales; family Nitrososphaeraceae; genus TH5896. The sequence continues at coordinate 11,699 of CAWBHQ010000004.1, read as the reverse complement.
CTCCTGTCAGCTGTATAGAATTGCCAGCGATAGGTCGTTCAGCCTTTAAAGTCTTCATCATTGCTCTTACTTGTTCATGAGAGGGTTCGTAGAGATACGCTCCTTCCAATCCCTTCTTAACATAAAAGAAACAATACCAACAGGTAAGGTCACATCTATTGGTGACAATCATGTTAGCAAGTCCGGAATGAGATAAGTGGTTAGTACAAAGTCCACAATTATTGGGACAAGCACACTTATCGACCATCACATTTGGAGCATGTGCCCCTTTTCCGTCCATCCAATAGGTGCTAAACTTTTGATACATCTTGTAAGAGCCGAAGTATAGTTCTTCGCACTCTCCATGAGTAGGGCAGGTTTTGGTCATGTATACCTTGCCTTCTCTTTCGAAAACTTCTGCATCCAATATCATATTACAATCTGGACAAATGCTCTGTGTGTACCTAATCGTTTTCTTTATGGCAGTATTCTTACTAGAAAGATTTGCTATTTGAATTAATTCCATCTCTATCTAACCTTATCCTAATTACAATCGGCAATGAGCTCGGGATTATATATAAACATAACCTTACGATTCATAAGGTGATTAGGAGACTTTGACTAATTTACATAAACCTGAACTCAAACTTTTTCGATTGATAGAGGAGACCATGGTCATTTCCAACCTGTACACCATCGGCAAAGCTTTGAGGAATGAATATATTAGAATTATTGTATCCCTTTTAGAGTTTTAATGATTATTAGCGACAAGTCAAGGAAAGCAATGGAGAACCTTGGCTTGACAGGCTACGAAATCAAGGTTTATCTTTCTATCTTGGAAGGCGGGCCTGCAATTGCATCGGAAATAAGCAAAGTTTCAGGTGTTCCGTATTCTAAAATATACGAGGTTATCAATACACTGGAAGATAAAGGTTGGCTCGAATCGAGTAGTTCTAGACCACAGAAATTTTTTCCCAAATCTCCACAAAGTGCGCTAGGCAGCAATGAGAATTCGAATGGAAAATGGGATCAAAGATAGCGAAAATTTGATCATGAATGAGTTGCTGCCCATATATCAAAAGAGGGGGATCAAGGAACGGCCAGAAATATGGGTCGTTAGAGGAATACATAACATCGTCGGGAAAGTAAGTGAGATTATCATTGATTGTCAGGCTGAGTTATTAATTGCACTTCCAGAGGTCGCCGAAAATATTGCGAAACCGGCCCAACCGATGTTACGAGCACTCTTTGAGAAAGGAGTTAATATCTCGGTACTTGCTTCAGGAAGGACGAGCTCTGATACACTTCGAGCAATATCAAGGATAGCTCAAGTTAGAGTCAAAGATCACATGTTTGGCGGTGGAGTTATCGGCGACAGCAGGCAAGTAATGCTACTGCTCGGAGAAGGGGGTATTACGGATAGTAATGGTTTCGAACCCATTGCAATTTGGGCCGAGCATTCGGGATTAGCTGGCCTGGCTAAGGATTATTTTGAATATCTATGGGCTGATGCGGAAAATAGATAGCTAACCTAATGGCCGGTATTGTCGCTTTAATCGTCATGTTAAGGCCGATCCCCGCGAATCTTAGTTAATAAGATTTAAGATTTACACAAGATTTAAGTTGACCAACTCATCGCTTTACGATAATGTCTACGATGAAATATATTCAGATCGAGCCGATAGGAGAAGTATGTTTATTGCGTATTAATAGACCCGAGGCTCTAAACGCTATGAACACGGATGTCATAGCAGAATTATCAAGATCTGTCGACATTGTGGGATTTGATGATTCAATCAAGGTCGTCATTATTACCGGCTCCGGCGAGAAATCTTTCTGTGCTGGTGCCGATATAGCTTACATGGTAAACATTGATCCAATGAAGGCTGAGAAATATGCCACTTCTGCGCAAGGTGTCCTTAACAAGATTGAAAAGCTCGATAAGCCAGTCATAGCAGCCGTTAATGGATTTGCATTGGGTGGAGGATGTGAGCTTTCGATGGTATGCGACATGAGGATCGCATCTAGCAATGCAAAAATTGGCCAACCAGAGGTTACCATTGGGATACCACCTGGTTGGGGGGTACTCAGCGTCTAGTAAAATTAGTGGGACCAGCAAAGGCTAAAGAACTAATCTTTACTGGAAAGATGATATCTGCACAAGAGGCATATGAAATTGGCCTAGTTAACAGGGTAGTAAGCTTAGGTGACGAAGATCAATTACCTCCAGAAGTAGAAGATAAGTCAGATCCCAAGAAAGAAAAGGAGCGTGGCAGCTGAAATAGCAAAGATTCTCAATAAAAAACTGATAAATGAGTGTATCTCCCTTGCCATGGAGATCACAAAGAATGGCTTTACTGCTGTTAAGGTAAGTAAGACCTTGATTAATAAGGCGTTGGACACAGATTTAGACACAGGGTTACGGTTAGAGATTTATGGATGGGCTTTATGTTTTGCCCATGAAGACAGACAGAAAATGATGTCGGCGTTTTTGAACAAGAGCAAAAAATGAAGAGTGATATTAAGCAACTGGGGCTGGATATTCCTACTCGAACCACGAATCAAGAGCTTGAATCCAGATTGAAAATAAGAGGGTAATGAAGAGAACTAATACAAGTGCTTCGAATCGAATTCACAGATGAGCCCAGTTCTATAGGGCCCGACAAGACATAGCTAGTCGAACGAAGTGGAACGTTTTTCTTCGGATAACATCCAAAGTTAATTATTTGGACAATCATGGAATCTACTCTTTACTTATTATCCTTGCTCCTTGACTTGGTAAGCACTTTAACGTAGTGCAAGTCAAATCACATTGCCTAAAGCCATTCCTCATTGAATTTGCTATAGCCTCCAACTGATCTTTATCGGAAGCGATAGCGACCATTGATGGGCCAGCACCGCTAATGGTAACGGCCAAAGCCCCTGCGGCCAATGCTTGGGCTCTGACATTATCGAAACAAGGGATCAAGTGTTTACGAGCAGGTTCCACAATGATATCTTCCACACCTCTAGCTATCATACTTACATCTTTCGAAAGGAACCCGGCTACTACAGTGGAAGCATTGGAAAGGGTTTGAACGACATGTCCTAGCGAAACTGTGTCAGGTAAAACCTTCCTCGCCTGTTCGGTTTTTTTTGCAGGGACATCTAAATTTGGGATTGCAAACACGAGATGCAAATTCTCTGGAGGAGTGATATGGATGAACTCTGGGATTGTTGAGAAGGGGCGGATTAGAACAAAACCTCCCATTATCGATGGAGACTACATTATCATAATGTATTGACCCTGCACTCGCTTTTTCACCTTCAGCTGCATATCGAACCAGATATGATTTTGGAAGGTGAAGGTCTAGGAGAGTATCGATTGCCATAACAGAGGCCGCTGCTGACGCAGCACTACTTCCCATCCCAAAACCGGGTGGGATGTTCTTATTTACTATAACAGAGAATGAATCCCTAACATCAAAATCCTTGATGATCTTCTGTATGACTAGTCCTGCTGAATTTCTGCTCGCATCTACGGGTATAGATTCGTGATATTGTCCAACCATCTCAATACGAATTGGAGATGAAGAGTCATCCGTGCCAACAAATTTTTGTGTGCTAGTGTTACCATGGTTAGGATTATTATCAGTGGATCTCTTGATCGTTACGTAATCGTCGAAAGCGTCCACTGCAAGACCAAATATGTCAAATCCAGGACCAAAATTAGCAGTAGATGAAGGTGCTGCTGCAGTAACTGAATGTGATCCAAATTTGTGTTCAGTCAATTCTACTATCATGTTTTGTGGGATTAATTTTTTCCTCTACCTATTATTATTATTCCTATTATTCTTTATTATTTCTATCTAGAGCCCTCAACAACGACTGCCCAAACACTTTATCTAGACCTTCCTGTCCTCCCCTTGGCTGACAATCCTCGCTATCGCCGCCACAAGGTTAATCATTCCGCTCATCGTGAGACCTGAAACCGCTATTAGATTTTGTAGAAAATCACCCATAGTCAGCGCTCTTAATACTTCCTTGCTCAATAGCGAGTATTCCGCTTCTTTTTCTTGATTTAGACTATCCTCAAGTTTCTTGCTAGAAGAGGCCCATCCAAGTATCTGTGGAAGCTTTTCTATGATAATGTCGCTCTTACTCAATACGTTTATTTGTGAAGTCTTTAACCGGAGCATGACTGAGGAGGCAAGCAAAGAGACAGAGACAAAATTTATTGGGGAAGAGACTAGCGTGCCGTCAAATACAAATGTATTTACCTTATTGTCTGCAAGAAAATTTCCTACAAAGTATGGACCGCTTGCTCGAAATGCAAACAATTCTATTTGTCCAGGTGTGTCTATAACAACAATGTCAGGATTTAGTTCATTTACTTCATTTTGTATTTCCTCCAGGTGAGTAGATATAAGGTCGCTTGCCATTATCAGGGAGCCATTTGGACCTAAATTATAATCCTCCATTATAGCTTTTATGTCGACATAATCTCTGACATCTACGTCGGGTTCATATGGAAGACTCTCTGCGCCCGGATCCAGGTTTAGGGAGACTGAATATGAACCATTGTCAGAATACCACTGAAGTAGCCTCGAGGCAAGAACGGACTTCCCTGCCCCAGCCGTTCCAGTGACGAAGATCGTATCCATGAAAATTTACAAACGATCCTTTGTTCTGCCCGCAGTATATGTGTGTATGTAGGGTAGTATCGCATCAGAACGGATGCTGGTACCTTTACAAGATGTAAAGGGGTATTTGTCAAAAAAAGAGTGAACTTGGCGAGACGGGGACTTATGACAAGCGAAAGTGGTAAAAATCACTCGGGGTTTTTATATGGCCTCAACTTATCAGACGGATGAAATATTTTGAACTGGCGTTTGCTCGCAATCCCGGCAAGCATAGTGCCATTAATCTTGATGGTGTTCTTCACACACATAACTGTAGATGACCTCTTGTCGGTAGGGGTCATTCCATTTGTTCTGTCCTCGGCAGCAGTAATCGGAAAGGTCTTATTACAAGCGTACAGGTTCAAATATTTTATTCGAAAATTTATAGGGCATGATGTTAGCAGCTTTTCGACGACGATTTCTGCTAGACTTGGTTCAGAATTTGTCTCACAAACTACTCCATCCTACATAGGCGGCGAAATAGTAAGGATTGCATGGTTGACACGTAGAGGAGTTCCAGCTGGTAGGGCTGCTTGGATCACGACGATTGAAATAATCTCAGATGTCTTTGTAGGAACCATTCTAGGAATCATATCTGGTGTCTTTGCAATTCTCAATGGAGGGTATTTTATTGGAACAATCGTTGTACTGCTCTCTATTCCCACCTTCACATTTTGGTTCTTGCTGATGTTCTTCTCTGCAAAAAGAAACCTCCAACTTCCTAAGCTAATAGAAAAGATCATAGAGAAAGTTCTAAGGGGAGAGCGAGGAAGTAATCTGGTCACATCGACTAACAAAGCAATTGCAGATTTATGCCAAATGAGCAGAGAAAACTTTACATTCTCTTCTTCTGCCGTTATCAAAACCTTTGCAATAGGAATCGCGATAACAATAGTTGCATTTGTTTTACAAGGTATCTCATTTATGGTCTTGGTTAATGCAGTAGGTAACGGAATACCTCCTATAAGCATATTTGATTCGGTTATGGCGACGTCTGCTTCTACAGTATTAGCCACCCTGCCCATAACATTGGGAGGATCTGGCTTAGCTGAATTAGGGATCTGGGCATATGTTGCAAACTTGGATTCTATACCCTCCTTACAGGATATCGTTACCGATTCGCACTTATCTGTAATAGTGGTTTGGAGAATTGCATCATATCATGTTCCCCTGGTTATCATGTGGATTGCATTGATGAGGCTTACAATAAACAAGGATGTAGTATCTTTGCGAAAGAAAAGTTCTAAAATTGACCTTTCTGGTCCAAACGAGGCCCGCCATCACTCTGAAGGCGGCAATCGTGGGTTTAACTTAGGCAATCCCAACAATAGTAAAGGACAGTCATCAGTTAGGGACGATTAGAGAAACAATGACGTGGATCGAGATAAACTATAGCGCCGAATTTGGATCTGCTGGCAAGATAAGTCTGCGTAGTCACCTTTTTTCGAGTCTAGGCTGGATTGAGAGTAGAATAATTGGACGACTAATAAAATTAATCTAAGCGTTCATCATTGGCATCAGCTGAGCTTTCGTTACTCCTAGTTGCTACATCAGATTCTACGTCCAACATTTGCAAGTTTTCCATTTCAAAGCGGTATATGCTATCCATGTCTAAAGCATATTTATTCTTGAGGAGATCAGCCAACTTTGAGCTTAGTTTACCTTCGTACATTTTAATCTTAAATTCATAGACAAAACCCTTCATAAATTCAGATATCTTCATGGCAGTTGGAACGTCCAAACCTTCAACTATTGTACGTCCATCGGGTAGAGGTTCATACACTTGTATATCAACTTTAAAGTCTTTTTCATATATATCAAGAATATAACCTGATCTCGAGACGGTTTGAGGATCTTCAAAGTTCACAGATTTTATCTCATCTTCTGCCCACTTGGGGAGTGCTTCTGGCTCATCTTGGGATGTGCGCGCAGCTCTTGTACTTTTTGCCAACTTGATTACTCTATCGCAATAAACCTAGATAAAAAGCATTGTACCTTGAGCCGCTATTTTAGTCCGAAATGAAATATTCAAGGCAAGGGGAAAAAGAAGAATCACTGAGTTAAATATTTCAACCGGCCTATAGAGTATTACCCAAGGCTACGGTCTTCGAAATGACATTTCAACCACTCTTAAATCTATCAATCCCTAGGAAATACGATAGAGATCACGTTATCAGTTATTTTTATCTCAGCCCTTCTTTGAAGTATATCATTTGAGAGTTCAGAAACTAGAGTTTGGACGTATAATGACCATTTGTAACCTAGGTCATGTTGGATATTAAAATGATACGAGCCATTTCTGAGGACGATATTATGTTGCATCCAGGATACAGTAAGCCACGTTCTCAAGATTTCCACGAAATCATCCACATTATGGCTTTCATTCATAAAGGTCAATATATTTTTGAAATTTTCCTTTTCAATCTTTTGTGCTAAATTCATGATCTGGTCATTTGTGAGATGGTTAATGACTTCCTTGAGGAAGGGTTTCGTCATTGGAAGTAATCCCATTTTCCGCTCATACCTTTCCCATTGTACGTGATTAGAAAAAATTCTTGTTACAAATGCATTTAGGTTTATCTTTTCCAGTTCCGCATCTTTTCGGAGCTCTTCCAACAGGGCAGTGGGTAATCTAAAAGTAATAGTTTCGGTGGGATGAGTTCTTTTAGCTATCCTGTCTGCGGCTGAGGACGTAAAACCTAATTCTCCAATCTTTCCATTAGGTTTCTTTCTGTCCCTGCTGTAGCCACTCAAGCGATATCAATTTCAATCAGGGACTGTGACATTAAAAAGATTGTTGTTTTTAAATCGGCTCGAATTGGCATTGATCACATATCGGCTATAAATTTCCTATGATATTCATGGCACACTCTCCTATTTGACGGTTCACGTCAGACAAGGGCGTACTTCATAATGTTATGTTGTGTTATTATAGAATATAATGTATGCAGTTAATTCTATAAATTGTGTAAACTAAAAACGAATATAACTTGATGGTTGATTAGTTAAATACGATACATTCACTAATAGTATTCGCATTTTAATTGAAACCAGATGATTTAAAGAAGATATGGCTCTGTTCCGAATGTGGTGTGTGTTTTATTTTTGGTTCTGATGTCGATGATCACAAAAGGTTGGTCGGCCATTCGAAGTATATAAAATACGATATTCCATGGACCGAAGCGGGAACATTTGCTACGCTTTCGCCATCGTCGTGAATCATTAATCGAATTTGTTTCAGATCTAAAGCTAAGTAAATGGGTCGGAATAGTTCGTTACGGCTAAAGTTATTATAAATAATTATATCCCTACTAATAGGTATCATTGGAAGCAAGTCGAAGTCATCTAGGTTATGACTCTCATTCATAAATGTCAAGATATTCTTGATTAGTTAAATACGATATCTTCCGCTTATACTATCCGCATTAAATTTGAAACCTGATGATCTAAAAAATCTGGTTCTGCTCTGAATGCGGTAAGTGTTTCATATTCAACTCTGATGTAGACGACCATAGAACAAATGCAAGGCATAAATGGTGTAAATAAATATATCCTGCCGTTTCAGAACTGAATTAGCGTTGAGACGGCGGGTACTTAGGCGTTAATAGGCCCCACATGCTTGCGGGTGCGTCTCCTACTCTAATGGTACGGTTATCACCGCAATTGAGGTTTATGCGTACACCCGTCTGTTATTCCGTTCGGAAATAAGAAAAGCCTGCGAAATCAATGTTATTATCACCACAGAGGTCACTCTGTCCCCCATGTAGGAGCGTAATACTAGTTAGTTCCCTTGGGGTAAACCCATCAAGCACAATGAATTTATACATTTGATGTTAAAATCTAATAGGATTTTTGTATAAATATAGATCCCAGCTAAATCATACATAAATATGATCTCATTCAATATATATTGTAAAGCAGCTAATGTGGTCACTATCCCCTGTAAAAGAGAATGTATATGAGAATACCCCTATTGGAAAGACTGAGCATACATCTTGTGGATTCCACCATTCAACTACCGCAGATAGGCTAAAAGTGGACAAGCCAGAATCAAGATACTCGCTAGGAACTCACTGTTCATCCATAGCACTTCTTCTTGCCATATTAATGATAACTCCTCTAGTGAATGCGTATGCACAATCCGAGGGCGGTGGAGACGAGGGTGGTGGAGACGAGGGTGGTGGAGACGAGGGTGGTGGAGACGAGGGTGGTGGAGACGAGGGTGGTGGAGACGAGGGTGGTGGAGACGAGGGTGGTGGAGACGAGGGCAGCGTGGAAAAAAAGGATACGAAGGAAGACAAAGTTACAACTACTCAAACCGGCTCAGATCAAATGAGTAGCACAGGTTCAGATCAAATGAGTAGCACAGGTTTAGTGGGTGGAGAGGCAATGGGAGGAATAACCGGACCGCCAAGTAAGTCTGATAGCATTGGTACCGGCGAGGTGCCAGATGTATTTCAGACAAAAGAGGATGCAAATGAAAATCTCAGATTATTTAGTGAGCCTGAGAATGTTGACCAACATCTAAAAGATATAGTACAAAAATCGACTGAACCTGATTTACAGCAAGGAGCAAACACAATTAAAAATGCAGGCGAAGATGGGCGATCTTGGGTGCAAAATATAGTCGCCACCTCTGCAAGAACTGGTTATTCTGTCATAGGGGATGGTACTCTACCTTCTGATGTTTTGCGAACGTTTGAAGATGATATGGCTAAAAATGATGAAGTAGCGGCATCTGCATTCTCCGAGTTACCACCCCTAGAAAAAGCAAAGGTAATTAGGGTTTCTCTATCACCTACTCTCCTCACAGAAAAAATTGATGCTATTGTAAACGTGCTTGGAAGAGTTGAAGTGACTGAGCGCTTAGAATTTATCGGGGTTCTTGCTCCAAATGACCAATCTGAACTTCTGGATACACCTACACCTGCCAGGGTTATGAATTTTCTAAATGTACTGGAACCGCAACTTATGGAGAGGTTATTTGATCGTTTCTATCCACATGAGCTTATAGAAGTGTCATCCAAAATATCCAAGCATTATGATTTTGAGCACCTACTTAATAGGATGGATGTGAATAATCGTCTTGAAATAAGAGAGAAATTAAATATTTCTCAATAGTCATCATTCATTAAAGACCTTTTATTCTTACTAAATTTTTTCTTCAATATAACGTAAGCCCAAGGAGCAAGTCCAGCTGCAATACCATACACAAAATTCATTGGATCTCCGTAGGAAGACCAGAAACTTGTTAACTTTTCTTCAAAGGTTAAAGGCTCTTGTACTGTTACTGTTAAACCCGCTGATTCAGTTAGATTTTCGCTGCTAGTGGGTATGGCAATTGTATCTTCCACGTTGGGGTCGTTCTCCATTAATGACTCTACAGATTCAGACTCGAAGGTTCCATTTGCAAATGCAAATATTGTATATTGTCCGGGACTGGCATTGGTTGGAACTCTTACCTGTGACGGCGAGGCAACTGTACCGTAAGAGGGCATACTGAGCTCACTAGGAGTAAATTTCAATTCGATTCCATTAGTTCGATTCTCAGAATAGAGGTTCACTTTAGGTTCAAAACCTGTGGTTGAATTTATCTTTAATTCGATATTCTCTTTCTCTCCCGGTCTTAATGATATGTGATTCGGCGATGTTGATATCGTAAAGTCTGGTGGAGGAATGTGGACCCAGTTAGTAAAATCAATTTTCTGTATGGAATCTTTTGTTACTTGTGCATAAAATATTGTTTCATATTTAATAGGCGAAGTTAGAACTTCCAAATCCAGAGATAACAGAACATAATTTGCATTAAGTTCATCAACGAAATCCGTCTGATTCTGTATAATATCCAGGTATCTACTATATCCCTGTGAAGAGTACTCAACAATAATCTTAATCCATGTTTGCATTTCATTATTCCATTGGATTTCCATCTGATAATCTACTCCTTGCCAACCAGTTTCTTTATTAGAATCTGTATCGATATACATTCCATAGCTGACTGTATCCGCGTCATCAACAATTGTCTTATTAAATGAGGAATTTAACCAAATTGTAGCATTCAAAGTCTTTCCATCACTATAATAGTTGACCCCTCGTATATCGATAGAATGATTCCCTTCGCTGGTAATTTCTTGGGTACTCATATCAATCAGGTCAAATGGACTATCTCTTATCTCCTGACGAGCAAAAGAAGATGGGGAGGAAGAGGGGGCTAGTGAAGCATCAGAAAAAATAAATGAATCTACTAGAGACATTATCATAAATAATAATGTAAGCAAAAATATTGTAATATATTCTGACACGAATAACGTTAGCATATTTCTGTATATTTATCATCTGCAAGTCATAGTAGATAAAATTTCTCGGCCCTGTGCTATTGTCTGAATCAAGTATCATTTTATGGATATCTAAAAATATTACAGAAAGTTCTTTAATAATAATGTTCATTTCAATAATACGCTACGTAACTAATGCTCGCTTATTTTTTTTGATTCTACCATTCAGCTTCTTGGCCTAGCATGCGATTTTAGTTGTAAGGAAGGGGTTATTTTGAAAATTCAAAGTATAACATTTTGCGGCCCATTCGAGTCTGACTAAATCTACTATCAATCTAATAGGATCAATTAGACCTGTAGAGAAAGTATATTTTTCTTTTTTTATGCAGTTCAAATTATTTTTTTTGCTTTCTTCTAGTTCACAACGAGATTCAGTTAAGAATAATCTTTTGTTAACCATCATTAACTTTGTTTAAAAAAGTAGCATCTCACCTTATTTGTAGAACAGTCAGATAATGAATTACTCGAAAATGTCAGATCACTTTGGGAGGTTTCAACATTTTTTATTAATTTTGAAAAAACATTAGATATCCAGTACTACTATTATTATTTGCTATGATTTACAATTTTTAGATCTAATACTCTTAATTTGGAGTAATCAATTATTAAGGCCTATACAAACACGAATTATTGCCATAAGATTATGAGACATTTTTTAGTCAGATAATTTATATAATATATTACCTGCAAATGATATATGAATCCCAGGAATGTATAGAGAGGG
>CAWBHQ010000003.1:0-26485 GCA_963788755.1 uncultured Nitrososphaerales archaeon | reverse complement strand
GTAAACTCTCAATTATTGAAGTTGGGGGTTACATTTCTTTCATTTGAATCAATAATTATGTTTTTGTGTAAGATTTAGGGAGTTATTTTAGTGAGGTCAGTTACCAGTACTCAGACTTGATTACAAAAATTCCACTATTCTAATTATATAATTATATGTAAACCCACTAAAAGCCAGCTTTTAAGATAACAAAAATGTTCCCTAAGGTTAGTGAACTAAAATCGTAATAGTTGAAGAAGAATGATTACCAGTCTGATTGGTGCAGATATTCATTTAAGATAATTATATTTCCTCATATGTCAAAATCCTTTTGGCCGCATTGACTCTATTAAAAAGATCCTTAAGGAAAAGATCAGCAAATCGCTCAAAATTGTAAACACCAAACTGGCTTTTGTATTCCTGTCTTCTTTTTTGATATTCCTCTTCTAACCATCGGAAATCAGCTTCCTTTAGTCTAATCACATAGTCCCTAGAGGTCGATTTGGATTCGAAGACATTTATCATAAACACACTAGCGAATTTTGTGAAACTATCCGCTCTATATTTCTGACTATATTCTTCCTTCAGGTTCTTGTGATTCTCACCAAGCCATTCCTTCACATCCGATCTGAGAGTCAATGAGGAATACCTGCCAGAGAAATCTAATTTCAAGTTGTGCATTTCGACTGAATACTGGCCTCGTTTTATTTCATTCATCATGATAATTAGTGCGCTAGGAAGGAACATTCCAGGGTAGTGCTCATCAGTCGCTGCCTGCAGTCTCTGAAGGATCGCAGGCTTCAATCCTATCGTCTCGTATCCTCTCGAAGGCATAGATTAAATGTATTGCCTTACCTAATTAATATTGTGTTCGCAGTATATCCACCATAATTAGGGCTGCGTATATTACATATTACCAAATTCAGACAATAGTAGATCCTGTCAAGCAATTTCAATATGTGATTAAGTCTCCTAGAATGAGAGAAACATATATACTGTTCCTTCAAAAATTCCAGACATATTATGAAAGCACCAAATTTTGATACCCTACTACTGAAATACTCTATAAAGGGGATGGAAACAACTATTATAAATTTCATAGTTTACTTATGGGACCAAAGGAATGTCTCTCCTTCAACTATTAAGGTCCATGTTGCTGCCCTTTCTATCCATTTGATAATAAGAATTTAAGGTAGTGTTGTTTACTTACGTGCTATCTATACTGAAGCTACGAAAGACTTTGCTGGTAGAGAATTTGAATAAGACAGTTGTCAAAAAGGTTCTTCGTAATTGAATCCAGCATATTCCGACTCCTGTTAAATAGTATTGGGTAAAAATACGAATGGGAAGTAAGATTAGGTAATTTTATTCATGTTTCAGATCCTGTTTCAAAATACCGAAGTTACTTTCATCTTATTTAACTAAATCACATTGTCAAAATAGTAATGCTCGCTTTCAAATGTCCAATCCCTGAGAGGCAGCAAATGGCAAATGGAACATAACGAGAAGAACCCACTGCATTGGGGGACCCTGGTCTTTAAAATTTCTTCCAGGGTCCTCATTTATATTTATATTTTTTAAGGCACATGTAGGTTTTGTATTATATGACTTCATCATTATTAGACGATAATGAAAACTGTCATAGGGGATTAGTCTTCAAAACAAATTGTTTCCGCTGTACTTTCTTGAACAGTATTCCCCAGAATAACTGATAGGTCCTGCTGAAGCTCCCAAAAGATAAATGAGCAGATTCATTCCCAATGATATTCCACTAAGTTGTCTTGGAGTTGAAGTCAGCACAACATTCACTTAACCGTCCATTCGAGCTGATTCAAAGCGAGCAGTTTCCTACCAAAATCTTCATTTGCGATGTGTAATACTGGCTCGAACACCTCAAATTGAAGATATACTCCTAGTTTGCTACCCTAATTAGAAGGGGTTTTAAGCATGAAAATCTGATTACCAGGGATAAAGCTACATCTACATATATCACTATAAAAATTGCGATCGATACTATCCCTCCATTTTTAATGTCTGGAGTAAGGTATGTATCATCTGGTGCACTTCTTATACTGATATACATCCTAATCCCTTCCCGAAATAACAACTATGGGACTATTCGAAATCAAAATGCTTCGGTCAGCCAGCGGCACAAACTTGTATTAATACTTAACAAGGGACAATGGAAGGAAGCTACAATTATTGGGTGTGCATTGATACTTGGTGGACAGGGACTATTGGCGTGGGGCGAGCAATATCTTTCATCTAGTGTTACTGCACTCTTATTTTCTACGGTTCCCATTTGGATATTACTACTTGGGAAAATAGTATATAGAGAAAAACTGAAGAAGTTTACTGTACTTGGAGTTATTACAGGTACTGTAGGCTTCGTTATTTTGATATTTCCTCTGCTGGCAGCACAATTTGGAGATATAGATACTTCTGATATGAAATTCGAATTTGTTGGTATAATCGCATTAGTAATAGCTGCAATCAGCTGGTCAGTAGGATCGTTGTATTCATCTAAAGCAGATCTCCCTACCAACGTACTGATTTCAACTGGTATGATATTATTTGTAGGTGGAATTTTTTTAATTCTATTGAGTATTGCGATAGGCGAGCTACAGAATTTTCAGGTATCTGCAATTTCTATGTCATGTCATTCATGGCTTCACTACTGTACCTCATAACTGTAGGTTCAGTAGGATGGGCTGGATTTTTCTGGGTTCTTAGAAATACATCAGCATCATTAGCCAATACTTTTGCCTATGTAAGTCCAGTAGTAGCTGTTATTTTGGGATGGGCGATACTTAGTGAAGCAATCACTCCAGAGATAATAATCGCTACCGTGATAATAATGACTGGAGTAGTTTTGATTGCAAATAAAGGGAAATTATGATGTTCAAGTCTGTTGGACTCTTATTTTGTTAGGTGGGTTAGATCCCTGATGTGTTAGACTTGTTTATCGACTATATACGCTCAATCTTCTTATGTTAAATCATCATCTATTTTAGCCAAGTCTACGAATAAATAATATTGTAAGAGGAGAGGTTCACGACAGTGTTAACAGCTTATATCTTGACGTAGACGGCAAAGAATACAATTACGAAGACCTAGTTAAATATAGGACCCATACGGACGACTTTGTCGTGTTCTTTGCAGATAAAGGACCTTTAGGAGTTGTAGAAGGTGGGGATTTCCATCACTGAGGTCTGTACCTTCGAGAAAGGGAAGTACACCTCCGGCGATCATATCCAGATTAACTTATTCATTGTTCATATGTCGTTTCAATATGGTATTATGTGATAGTAACAGGTTATTTCTTACAATTTTCTGCATAAGAACGCTATCGAAATGAGCGCATATTTTAATACTTTTAAACACATGTTTGAAGAAAAAAATAGAATCTGGGAGATTATTGGGGATTTGGGAAATCCTATTACATATGGCCAATAGAGTTAAAGATGATGTCATTACATTTAGACCCGGTTTTGACAGGAATGATTTCCCCAAAGATAGGCGACAAACGGGAGACATTTCATATGAAGATTTGAGAACAAGCATTTTAGAGACCTCCTAGATTTAATCGTAAACAATGATGACCGGATAAGTGAATATTATGATCTGAGACCTGATGTAGAACCTAAAGACGCAAATTTCATAACATTTGTAATAAAAGGAAATGCCCGTCAACGAATCCCTACATGACAAATTCTCAGATCAGGGTCTACAAATTGTTGGAGTAGTATCGAAGGTTCGGGCACCTATTAGCATACCAAGTCATTTATCAGTAGAATGGGAACAACAATACAACATTCTTCACGATCCTGACGATAAATTCAGTACCTGCTTTTAGAACGATTTGGGTTCCGGAATCTTTCTCCTGTATTTCATATAGAATAACGTGACATGCTCTCGCGATTTGACTAGTGAGTGCTAGGTTAGATTTTCAAATAAATCAACCTAGTTCTGCAGAACATGATGAATAGTTGAATATTTAGCTCAAGTTGGTCAATTGAATCAGAAGAAACTGTTCAGCCTTACATACATAATGTAGTACATTATCCTCGGACATCTAATTATGTGGATTAAAATAGGTAGAATAGTTCCAATTTGGACTTGACTTATTGCTTTCTCATGTTATCATTTGCTAACGAAAGAAAGCCAGGGCTTTAAACTTAAAATATAAAAAATAGAGGAAGGTTGGGATGTCTTTAGCTTGGCAGAGGCAGAGGCAGTATCTCCAGAGGTATTGATGGTGATGATGCTGCTGCATGACGTTGAAGTGGTTGAAGCTGTTGACGTTGTTGAGAGTTCTGCTTGAGCTGCATTTGTGGTTGCATCTGACAGTATGCAGGGCCCACTCATTGAATCAGTACCAGGTTCAAAGTCAGTGATATGTGTCTCTCCCTGAGGATCGCAGATGAATGTATCTCTACCCGAGCCTCCCGTTAAAAAGTTCAGACCAGTACCACCAGCTAATCGATCATTGCCAGAATCTCCCTGGATTACGTCATCCCCATCATTGCCGCTTAGGTCGTCATTGTGTGAACCTCCCGCTATTCCATCATTTCCAGTACTTCCCATGATCCTATCATTTGCTCCACAACCATGAATACGGTCGCCTTCTCCGAGTCCGTTAATGGTATTCTGACCATTTGTACCAATGAGAGTATCAGGATCGGGTGTTCCTATTATCACTCTGTTACTGCTTCCAACTCCAGTACAGTCAGATGCTGGAGGAGGAGATGCGAATTTCTGTGTCTCTAGGACATCTACCAAGTTCTGAATTTGAGGTACCACCTCTTCGTCTGCTGCTTGCTGACCAAATACCTCTATTACCTTATCTTTCAATGCAACAAGCTCTTCGATTGCTGTGTCTAACTGGTCTGCGAAGAGGTATTCTACTATGAGACCTGTATCGAATTCTTCTGGGCCTACTTCAATTTCTGGATGTGACTCGATAAGTCTCAGGATAGCATTGTTAATGCCTTCTAGGAGGACAGCTCGAGCCAGTCTTACCTCAGCTATGGTGGGCATGTCTGGTTCTTCTTCAAATTGCAATGCACTCACTTGTTCTGTAGTGGGAGCAGAATTCTGCAATGCACTCACTTGTTGTGTAACGGGAGCTGGATTCGGTCGTGAGGATAGCGAGCTGTATACTAGTGGACTGCCCCAGTCATTGAATCCTCTCAGTATCTGACCTGGGCTTGGGTCTCGACACGCAAGGTTTCCATTAATGTCTGAAGTCACGGATGTCTGAAATGCTCCATCGAAGTTGAAGTCAGCTTGTTCACCCGTAGGTGCTGGAACGCGAGGTCCTCTATAGTCCTGGCCAGGTCCGGGTCCATTATATATAGTTGGCCTTCCTGGCGGAGTGCTTGCACTAATACCCGTTAGTTCATTCAGGTTGTTCTCATTTAGAGTATTTAGGGCCGAACGTGAAAAGTCTAGAGGACTACTAGCAACGAACTGTCCTAGTGAGAACAAGTAGTTCATCGCACTTAGATAGTTGGGTTTACACGTTGGCGCGTTTTCATATCCACCGTGTCGAAGACCTATGTTATGACCTACCTCGTGCATGTATGTAAATCCCTGCTCAGTAACAGTTCCGACAGGGTGCCCGGTAGCTAGATCCGCTTCCCATCCTTCTTTCCCAAAAGTCATCAAGAAATTCATTCCTGGTAAGTCACCTATACCAGATGAACCGTCAGTGTTTGAATTACACACAAAATCCACACCATTCACATTAGTGCATAGGAACATGTGTGCAAATAATGCGTAGTGATATGCGTGCCTCTTTGCAGCAAGTATATTGGCAGCATTGGGGTCATTCCGTTTGATCTTCAGTGCCGAACCACTGAGGCTTTATTCGGTCCTGCAGAGAATTCAAATTAACCAAGTCCCGATGTGGTATTCCTTGACCGAGGTTTTCTTCATTGAAGTCGTAAGTGAGAGTTATTCCATTAATGTTATCGGGATTAGTGACTGGCGCATTCCTAAAGGAGGTCTTGGTATTTTCTAGGCCGCCGATGAAGGGACGATGCAATTCCATATAGTCTGTCTCTATGTAGATATTCTTGTGACGGGCGTTTGCTCCAGGCAGTGTGAGATCAATATTAGTATCATTATTAATGTCAATGCCGTTTGTCTCCCAAGTATCTGCAAGTCCATCTCCATCAGTATCTGGTAGATATCTATTTGTTATTACGCAATCTGCAAGTTGTTGCCCAGCCGTGGTGATTACCCCATTGCAACTATTGCTGAAAGTCGGTACAGGCACCAAACCTGGAGGGTTAGTTGTTCCAGTTGATTTTTCTTCAGTAATTGAGTACTTTCCCGGGCCAAGGGTTACCTGGGTACCCGTTGATGAACCTTGAAATCCGTTGGGTGACGCACCTAATGCACCAGTAGCCCTTATTAAGAATTGTGATGGTTCACAAGTACTACCTTGTGGACAGGTTGTTTGGTCAATCTGTTTTCTTACCGTAAGCGTGCTTGGTATGAAATATGTGCGTGTTATAACACACTGTCTTGAGTTGTCTTCTATCCCAGTTATTCTTCCATCACAATCATTGCTAAGGTCATCAAAAAATTCATAGCCAGGAGGTGCTCCACCTGACGGCCCACCTGTTACTCTTACAATGTAGCTCCCAGGACCCAGCCTAACGTTTGTGTCTGTTGGCGAGCCTTGGAATTGGGATGGAACTGGATTAGCAAATCCTTGTATACCGATTGTGAATGAGGACGGTGATGGACAGACTGATGGAGGTGATACAGCTGGATTACATACAACATTCATTCTCACTCTAAGGGTTGTTGATTCGTAGACGGCTGTTAAATTACAACTCAATTGATCTCCTGGATTTGCAGGTTCAAAGGTACAAAATAGTGCAGATTTTTGGCGGTTTAATTCATAGCCCGGAGGAGGTGCAGGAAATTCCTGTACATTAATTACTACGCTTTTTGTTGGATTTGTTCTGACAGTTGTGCCTGCTGCTGAACCTGAGAATTGAGGTGGGACTGGACTAGTACTTGGATTAGTATATCGTGCTCCTATTTGAAATTGACCTGGTGTTGGACAAGTCGATGGAGGTGATACAGCTGGATTACATTGAACATTCATTCTCACATTAACCGTAGCTTGCTGATATGTGGCTGTTATAACACAATTTATTGATGCTCCGGCTGCTACTTGTCCTTGACAACCTTGGGGAGGATTGGGGATTAATCCATAACCTGGAGGTGCTGAAGGTTGATTCACTACATTAACAACAGTAAATCCAGGATTTACCATGACGTTCGTGCCTGCTGACGAACCAGGGAATTGAGATGGATTTGGATTGCTACCTTGTACTCCTATTGTAAATTGGGATGGTGAAGGACAGTTGGTTGTAGGAGGGTTACACACAACGTTCATTATCACATTAATTGTTGCTTGCTGTTGTGCATGAACAGAACCAGGCGCATAGGTAGATGCAGCTGTCATTCCCGTCCCAGTTAACGTTAGGATTATCAACAATGCAGTCGTTACGCTTTTGGATGTGAACCTCTTTCCTATTTCAATATCCATTATTATTTTCTTCATATGAAACATTATGACTCCACTTATCTAGATTGTTAAAAATGCTACTAAAAGTAAAATATGATATATTATCAATTTAATACGGCACTTCGAATCGGGTATCAAAGTATAATGTAACAATAGAGGATAGTACTGATCCTGTATATTTTGAACCTCATCTACGTGAGTAAACAAATTTCTAATTCTCGAACCCTGATTGGATAGTTAAACACGTTTAGCCAAACAGGCAATATCAAATCTTGTATACGAGATTTACTACATTAACTACATCTGAACTGCATTAGGGACTCAGGGGAAAGCTACAATCCCAGATTTTTCTTGAAACGATAAGGATTACCCAAATTAGCATAGGTTATAAATTGGATGCACTAGCAAAAAGAAGTGAGTAGTCAGGAATCGAACACTGAGGAGGATTACAGATCTGGAGGCCTTACCCCAATACCAATTCTACTCAAGTTAATATTTGCAGTATCCATATTTAAATCTCAGTATCAGGAAGATAACTTTGTTTAACGTCGTAGCAGTCTAACCCTTGGTTAGTTTAATAGCAAATAATACAAACATGCTAGAAGGTCACCTACCTATTCATAATACTGTTTTATACGATGTAGAACAATAAGCAAGCTGGCAGTTTGGACCTTTAAATCACTCATAAAGACCCACTGTCAATCAAGAGTTACGTGATAGGCGACCAATGCGCCTGACACATTGCTTATTGGTCGTCTGTCTTTATTTGTATGCAAAATTGAAAATTGAAATACTATTATCGCAGACAACTCGAACATAGATGAGTATGTCTGAACAACCTAAGGTTGAGATAGACTTGTTCGCTCGACCCAATGGTGAACCAACTCAAACAGAGATAAAGGAGTGGACTCGTAGGTCTCAAAAGGAGGGGATTTGTGGTATTGTTAATTGCTTTAAAAAACCAACCTTTCTGTGTGTAAAATGTAAAAAACAATTATTGTTCTGAACATTTTGAATCGCATTTTGATATATTGCCAGACGGTACATTTGAATACTCTAGTGCGAACAAAGGTTTAGATCGCTATACACATTGACAAGGAAATGATTTACTGAGTCCATTTTCCCGGGTCATTGCACGTTTTATATCTTCACCAACACTATGGATCAGATCTGGCAATGTAAAACAGGAATTACCTTGGATATCCGAGATAGACCTGTATTTTAGATCCACTACTATGATCGTGCGGCACCTTACACTTTGTAGTAGGATGTTTCTTTTCGGAGTCATTTTCCTGCATTTGGTGCAACATATCCCTTCAGATCTTCCCCAATTATTACGTCCTCTTCTGGAGGAACATAGTCGACTACTCCATACCTGCCAGGATATTTCTTCTGTGTTGCTAAAGCTACTGCAACAAAAATTATCACAGATATTACTGGAGGTATCAAGGTATCCAATCCTGCTAATTCTGCTGGAATTAAGTAAAATAAGGCCAGTCTTAGTAATGAACCAACAATGAGCGACGACAACGCTGCTGGCGCATTGGCCTTCTTCCAGAATAAGCCAAATGTTAGTGGAGCCCAAGCACCTGCAAATACAATATCAAATGCAAGGATCAGATAAACACCGGGCTGCGGAATCTGATATGCAAGTACAAAAGCAGCTATCATCATAGGGATAGTGAAAATACGCGTTACCATTAGCAATTTCCTATCATCCAATCCTGGGCGTTTCAGTATCCTTTTCAAGATATTTCTTTGAACAATGTTTCTTGACATGACACTGGAAATGGCGAGCAAGCCACCATTTGCAGTCGACATCGAAGCACCAAGAACTCCCATGAGTAAAGCTAAACCAATGACGAATGGTACATGGTTTATCGCCAAATCAGGGTAAGCCGTATAGGGATCAACCAAATCTGGTAGAAAATACAGCGCAACTATTCCCATCATGCTTGTGGGAATAATCGTCAATATTGTTAATCCTGCTCCCATAAAGGCTCCTCTTCTCGCAGTTTTACCGTCCCTAGCTGAGAACACCCTTTCCATAAAGTCTAATGCTACGATATCCCCTATAGCCAGTGCCATTATTCCTGCCCAGTTGACAAGTGCACCATTTCCGATATCAGTTAACCCTGATAAATCCAAGTAACTCGGGTGGGGCGCTGCCAAGAATAGTATCAAAACTGACGCCCGCAAAGCCTCCTGCGAAGAACAGAAATGCTCGCCCAAAACGCAACAATTGCCAAATAGATTTGAAAAATGTCAGTATAAGCCGAGGAGAATAGCCCTCCTGCGTACGTATAAATCAACACGATTATCGCTCCAATTAGCATTGCCCAAAAGAAGTCGATATGTAAGACAACCGACAAGATGTATCCGGTTGCCGCAAAATTGCCTGCTACTAGTACTACGAAGCTTATCATCATAA
The DNA here is from genome assembly GCA_963788755.1 of uncultured Nitrososphaerales archaeon. Lineage (GTDB taxonomy): Archaea > Thermoproteota > Nitrososphaeria > Nitrososphaerales > Nitrososphaeraceae > TH5896. The sequence continues at coordinate 16,523 of CAWBHQ010000003.1, read as the reverse complement.
GGATCCCGGAAATACCTTCACTTGCATTTCCATACCTTCTGAAATAGAAATCAGGCAAAGTAAGCATTGACATTTTATTAAGTTTCTTTGCATAGAATATTGCCGTTAAGATGAGACATCCCGCAAGTCCTATTGGAATTGCGGCTCCTGACCAGAATCCAAATTGGTAAACAAGGGATACGTTTCCAAGTGATGAATTACCATCGATAGATTGAGCAGCGAGCATAGTCCCCACGAAGAAAAGCGGCAAACTCTTCCCAGCGACCATAAACCTTTTGCTGCTTTTCTTTACAAATTTCGAAGCCAAAGTCCCAACAATAACAGAAAGTGCCAAAAATGCGATAACACCAATCGCATATCCGTCTACCAAAGGGCTACCTCCAGGTTTAACTTTACAAAAGGTACGTTACCACTAGTCGAACTAGTGGGAACAATGCTACCTAATTGCACATTGGATTCTAAACGTGAAATTATATAAATTTTAGGCCAAATAATGTAAATTACGGATATGAGAGTGAACGAACATTCGTATACTACATGTAATGGGTCGATAAAAAACAATTATTGGACTTGAATGCCCAAGATTCTCATAATCTGAGTGATAATCAACTGAAATTCAAAATCTTCGGTAGTTTATTTTGGGTAAGCAGGTCTAATCAATTTATCTATGATCGCATTCTCATTGTTTCATCAAACAAGCCTTATATAGTTCAAATCAGACACGTGGAGGAGACATGGACCCTCGCACGGAACAGCTTTTTGGTGATGGCTTTAGCAGAAATCAAGTGGGCGAGAGTCGTCGTTATAATCTCTTGGCAGCTACATTGATCTCAAACCTGATTAAAAATTCACTTGGTCCTTGTGGATTGGAAAAGGTGTACATCGATATTATGGGAGAGATCACGGTGACGAAGGATGGTTCAGCTATACTGCGAAAACTTGATATTGAACATCCTGCTGCAAAAATTCTGATAGAGGCAGCGAATGCAGTAGACAATGAGGTAGGAGACGGTACTACATCAGTAGTCATCCTGTCTGGAGAATTATTGTCCAAGGCACAAGAATTGTTGTTCTATGGAATTGCTCCCTCAATTATAATTGATGGATATCTCAAGGGCTTGGAAATCTCACTTCAAGCCCTGAGTCAAATTTCAGTATCCTCAACAAGTATACACAGAGAAGTAATGAGTAAGCTGGCCGAGACATGTCTCCAAACTAGATCTATCTCCAATGTAATTGTTAGAAAAAATACTAGTGTTGCTGATCTAGTTGTAGAGGCCGTTTGGAGCATAACTGATTTGAGGAACAAAACTATAGATTTAGATAATATCAAAATAGAGGAAAAACTTGGTAACTCTTCTGATACCACCTTGATAAAAGGCACTGTGATTGACAAGACCTTTGATGCTTCAATCAGGGTCAGACAGATTGAGAACGCCAAAATACTTTTGACCAACGAAGAACTCGACAGAACTAGGACCCGGACCAATTCTGAATTGGATATCTCATCATTTGATCAGTTAGAAAAATACCACAAATCAGAATATGAACTACTCGAGGCAAAGGTACAGAATATCATTGATTCTGGTGCGAATTTCGTGATTTCTCAAAAGGGAATAAACAAGATAGTTCAACAGCACTTATCAAGAGCAGACGTTCTCACTCTTCAAAGAGTTAAAGAAAATGACATGCTCTGGTTGGAGAAATCAACAAGTGCAAGAGTTGTTAAAGATTTGAATGGCCCAATACGATCTAAAAACTTAGGCTATGCAGGGAAAGTGTATGAAAAATTGGTTGGTGATGACAAGATGGTCTTTATCGATGAATGTAAAAATCCAAAATCAGTGACTCTACTGTTGAGGGCAAATTCAAAAAGAGTACTTGATGAGTACCACCGTTCAGCATTGGATGGATTTGCTGTTCTGAGAGACTATGTTTTATCACCTCGAATTGTAGGAGGAGCTGGTGCAACTGAAATAAAGGTGGCAGCTATCATTAGAGATAGGTCTAAACAAATCAAAGGCCGTGTTCAGCTCGTACTTCAGAAATTTTCTGAGGCATTAGAGGAAATACCAATCACACTAGCTAGAAATGCGGGAATGGACACCGTCAACACGATATTACAATTGAGAACTAAACACTCTCCTGCTAAAAGCAAGATTAGGTGGTATGGAATTGATTCAAAAAGCCGAAAGGTTGAAAATATCATTTCGTCAGTTATAGAACCATCGATAGTAAAAGAACAAATTCTTAATACAGCTGTGGAAGTAACCTGCATGTTGTTGCGCGTCGATGATGTTTTAGTGGCCAAACCAAAAATGCAGTCTCATACACACGCTGGCGGTATAGAGCACTCACATCCTGGAGGAGACAAGAAGCATGATCACTATTTCGATCGGCTAGGAAAACAACAGAGGCCTATGCATCACTATTATTGATTTGAAATTCTGCGATTTGCACTATCCTAGTTCCATATAATTATTATGCGAGTCGGACCGGTGTTTCGATTGATCCTGACAAATACTGGACCAGTGAATTCCTACAAATTATTATCTACATAACTGATTATAGGCCATAAGTTGCGGGAGCATCCAATTAACTATAGGATTGATAAGATTCTGCGTGAATCTCGTTATTTAAGGTCAGTATTTCCTCACCGATTATCTTCCTAGTTAATATGAGTAAGTGACATCCTTCACAAGAAATACTTCATATGGCCCTGCTGCTTCACCGAAAGTATTTACTAGTTCGTCAATTATTTTTTTGAAATATCAGGTGCAACTGTCATGACCAAAAGCCTAGTTATGAATTCGGGGGACAGTAGTTTAGTTCTACCAGTTCTGTATGAATGTACCACTTCCGGAGCTGCACTTGATGTACTCTTGTACTGAAGACCTCGAAAAAACTGAGGCCTGCTCTATTCTTCTGGAGCATATCTGTCACTTTGAGTGAGGCTCTGAACGAATAAAGACATCCAATTCTTTCATAGTGCTATGAATATCGACATAGTATATAACGATACACCATTATATATGTATACCACCAGTATTAGACTATAACAATACACGATTGCACAATGAATATTACGAATTCATGTAATCTTAAATAAAAGATTTTTAAAAGATGTGACCACTTAAAATTCAAATCTACTTATTAAAATGGGATTGGGATCAGTCGGTCATTAGATAGCTTTCTTCGCTGGGCCCCTAAAAAAATGGATACATGGGCATAAAATGTCAGTCAGTTAAAGAGGTTTCATTACATCTATGAGCCTAGCATTCGTAATGATGCCATCTTGTTCTCGAATTGTAAGATCGACCACGTACTGAAGGTTATTTAACATAAATGTGGTCTGCGCGTCCCATTCCTCTCTTTTTTGTTCATTAGGGAGTGAGAATAATGATCTTAGTTTTAAATCTGTAACGTCTTTTCCATATAATGTCTCAATCGCTCCTACTGCTCGAGCTTGCACATCACTCTCATTTCTAACTGCATTCATCGCATATTCCTATAAGAAGAGTAACTATAAAAAAGTATTGATTCATCATCCATTTTAAAATATTTAGTTATCAGTATAGTATTATACAATGCGTAGATTACGTTAGTATATCATTTGACAAATTTCTTTATATCTTCGACTTATGAATGGCCAACTACTAGAGAATTGTGGTTATTGAATCGCATTCTAAATTTTCTATTAGTTAAAATCAACGAATTCAATGTATAAAATGGAGATGCAATACACTAGCATACTCACACATTCTGCCCATATCTATAATTCTAATTACAAGTGGAGTATCCGATTCTATATTTAGGAACATATGACATTGTGTAGTTAAACCCCTGTTCTAAGAGATTCGTAAACTACTTAGAAATGCTTAAAAACTTTGTACGTGTCCTAATATTTAGCGATTAGAAAATGGGAATGGAATTCTATGGGGATTCGTACAAAGGTAATGATGAACCGATTTTTGTAGGTATACCAACTTTTCTGAAGTTACCTTGGCTTAGGTCCCGTCAGGAACTAGAAAAGATAAAACCAGATGTAGCTATAATAGGAGAGCCATTTGATTTTGGAACAACGATACGTCCTGGTGCTAGATATGGGCCACGCGCAATCCGCGCAGCATCAACTGTGCCATCCCCTCCTTATGAACATTTCAACATTGAAACAGGAGTGGACCCCTTTGGTGTATTTAAAACTGTAGACTATGGTGACGTTGTAGTGTCTCCTGGCGACGTCATTGAATCACACAGAAGAATGACAGACAAGGTCAAGGAGGTTCTCGATATTGATGGGATCCCTGTAATGTTAGGTGGAGATCACTCGATTACATTCGCTAACGTGAGAGCATTTGCGAAGAAGTACAAAAATATTGGTATGATCCATATCGACACCCACGCAGATTGCGCTCCTCAAGGACTTTGTGGATTCAAATATGATCATGGAGCGCATATAAGACGAATTATGGAGATTAGGTTGCCTGAAGGGCAAAAATTATACCCTAATCGGTCCAAGAGGTTATTGGCCTGGACCCGATCTCTATAAGTGGATGGCCGATCAGGATTTCCAGTGGTTCACAATGTTGGATGTAGAAGAAATGGGAATAGATACAATCGCTAAAGAAGCAGCCGATAGGGCAAATGATAATGTTGATGCGGTCTACATTAGTTGGGATATCGATACTTTTGACCCCGCCTACGCCCCAGGTACTGGGGAGCCTGAGCCCAATGGGCTGACTTCAAGAGAGGGTATGAGATTGATGCGATTACTGTCCACATCTTTTGATCCCGACAAGTTTGCATTCGATTTGGTCGAAGTAGCACCCAACTATGATGTAAGCGACGTCAACTCTTATAACGGTGGAATCACCTCCGGCTTGGCGAATCGACTAATTGTCGAACTCTTAGCAGGGCTTTCACTCACAAAGAAGGGGGAAATGGAAGGAAATCCTGTAAGGCCAAAGTTCTATCGCGGGAAGGGACATACATATGATTTTGGGAACGGCCCTAAAGCAGTGCCTCCAAAGAGAACCAATCAATGATAGATATTAAAGTCTCGGTTCGAGGAGAAATTGATACTCCTCCATTGGTAAGGGTATTCCAGTATCCAGACAAGGACGAGGAATCGATATTTTTCAGTGCAATAGCATCTATCAAGAAAAAAATTGGGATGGGCTTAAAGGTCAATGCCAATGAATCGCTTGCCATCTTTTGTGCATATGTGATTGAACAGATGAGGGAGCACAAATCTCTAGACCAAATCGAAAATGGTGCTCAAGATATTCTTTCAAGTGACCAAGTGATGATAGGCGTACCAGAAACTTTAAGAGAAATGAGCTTTGACGTAATTGTTGACGATTTTCCAGAGCAGCAGATAAAATTCAATGAACCTATGAAGATTAGCAACTACATGATGACTTGAACAAATTGTAAACCTGAATCGGCCAAGCCATGCCCCGTCAGTTGGCAAATCAATGGTTAATTAGATTAGAAATTTTCTACAGACTTGACATTGACTTGTTTATCTTTTATCGGCAACATCCTGTAATATAAAAAAAATTAGAAATAGCATAGGCTGTTTGCGATAAATCATTTCTCAATTTAATAAGCATGATTTCTTAACATGTCAAAGATCTGGGTCTGGGGCAATACAAAGTAACACATTGAATACCTGCAAGTCATATATGGCCAAGACTTAAAATTTTCTATCACTTCACGATGGAATCTTTTGCTTTTGCAGATGGCAGTTATCAATCTCTATTCTGGATTGCTTTCGGACTATTTGTAGGAACTGCTTTAGCGATAGATTTAGGGGTAATTGACAGCGTAAGGAGAAGAATATCTTCCAAGAAGTACCAGCCAGACAACAATTCACAACTTTTGAGTCTTCAGGAAAAAAACAAAAAAACGTTCGAGCATGCATTGCGTTGGACGGTAATCTGGATTTCGCTAGCATGCGTATTCGCAGGTTTAATTTTTGTAAGTATGGGATCTGACAAAGCGCTCTTGTTCCTGACAGGTACGCCATCGAACAGTCATTGAGTGTAGATAACATGTTTGTATTTGTGCTAATATTTTCTTCACTTGGTATTCCATACATTTACCAGCATAAGGTATTGATGCTTGGAATACTAAGTGCAATCGGGCTCAGAATTGCCCTCATTCTCGCAGGTATTTCTCTGCTTGAATCATTTCATTGGATGATATACGTCTTCGGTGGTCTATTGGTATTCACCGCAATACGAATGTTAATGGCAAAGAAGGAAAAGAAGATCGAAATTGAAAAGAACATAGCAGTAAGAATTTTGAAAAAGTTTATTCCTATCGAGTTAAAAGGTAATACCTCAGACAAGTTTCTACATCGGGCCTCAGATGGTATATTGTATGCAACCCCAATGCTAATTGCACTAGTAATCATTGAAATGACAGATTTGGTGTTTGCACTTGATTCTATTCCTGCAATTCTTGCAATCACCACAGACTCATTTCTAGTTATAACTTCTAATATATTTGCGATAATAGGCTTGAGGAGCCTGTACTTTCTTCTCGCGGGTATGATAGACAAATTCTATTATCTGAAACCAGGACTGGCTGCAATACTGCTTTTCATAGGCGTTAAGATGTTAATATCCGAGTTTTACGAAATACCTATACCTACTTCCATAGCTGTTATTTTTGGAATCCTCGGATTAGCCATACTGTTTTCATTTATTAGAATCAGGTATGTGTTGGTAAAGGAAAGAAGAAGCAGTCCCGAGGGTGGAGTTTCAACCAAGAAGAATGATTTTGATGAAAATCGTACAAACAAGTTCTCAGATTAGTCACACGATGATCAATACTTGAATAAAACCTTAAGTCTTTCGAGTAATTATACTCTTTCATATGTCTACCATCATCTTTCACTTGCCTGCTATTTTGTTGAGTATTGATAATCCAATTTTCGCAGCAAAGTGATCCTTAATGTTATTTTCAAAGATAACACCATGCTCTCCCTTTTTGGTAACAAAACCTATCACGGTTGCTCTAAAGTTATGTCTTCGCAATTCATCTAGTAGTAAATTTGAAATATCTTTGGTTGCGACAATGGCGTGACATCCATTCACTGAAGCAGTTGGGTTCATTACGAGGGCTTCACTTGAGGCTAGTCTTGCAATTTCCTCAAACTTCATTGGAATGTCATTGACTACAAGATGACAATTACTTATTCGGGCAAGCTTCCATAAACCAAGTATACCGTCATTGGCTAGAGGATGAACGGCTATCAAATTCTCGTTCTTCTGGAATGGGGTCCCAAACCCGGGACAATACTTTGAGACTATTTTTCCAAGTGAAAAATGTGGTTCGCAAAGATTCTTCATGCATTCATCTTTTGCAGATACAAGATCTTGATTGTTGATACCCTTGGTTTCTAAACTAGAAATAATCTTCTCATCAATTTGTGCTAGCGTATAAAGACTTAATGCCATCAATGTACCGAACGGATTAGTGATAATAATCTGCATGGTCTCTTCGATCTGGTCATAATTTGTAGGTAGTTCTTTGAAGGTGTTAGCAATTCCGGTTGCTCCAAAGAAGAGCTTTCCTATTTTAAGTGAACTGTAATCATCCATCTTGAGATTATATCTGGAGGTGAATGCGTCAAGATTATTTCGGATGGTATCAAGGGAAGATTCTTGAGGAGAATCATATATAGGATAGAGGTCAAATCCTGATGTGCATCCAAGCAGATTCAAATGGTCGATGCATCGTGTCATGGGGATGTCTGTATGGAGCTCAGAATCGGGCTCTAGTGTTGGATCAATCACATGCGCAGTGGCATTATGAGCGGCGGTAAAACCTACCTTATCTCCTCTGTGCAAACCAATGTAATCAAGTAATGCAAATTGTGCATCTCTATGTTCTGTAACTGCAAATGTGCTCTTATTGATTGAAACTTTACATTTGAAATTTCTGAAGAAATTATTTAGAATATCCGTAAACAACGGAGAATCATTCTCTATCTCCTTATGTACCCGGAACATCGCAATGGCGTGCTTGAGATCAACCTCGTTTTCAACTGCTGGATCACGGATGGAAAAGACCCTTCTTGTAAGGTCAGGTGTTTTTCCGTCGGCATAATGGAATGCGCCGAACCAATTTGTATCCAATTTTGTCGAGCTACGTTTCATTTCATCTATCGCTTGATCAACTTTCCAATAATCAACTTCATTAGAACCAGTAGCAATCCACCTCAAAGGGTCGAATCCCAATCGTCGATATTCTTCTATTCGTCGCCAAAATTCTTCAGTCATCCACAGACATCCTCCTGCATCTCTAACAAATGCGTACATGCATCACCAGATATTTAAAAAACACTATTTAGTATAACAAATCCTTTGATATTCATGATTGTATATTAACAAAAATTAGTAAGAATTCCTATCTATCAACTGAATCATAATGAAAGACATACACACAAACAAGGTGTCATCCCTATTCAGTAAATTGATAGCGACTTCACAATGAAAATATGCATCGAGAGCGACTACGGTATTTTGAAACTAGGCTTAAAATATTAATATATAGGGCTTACCTCCGAGGGAGTTATCTTGAAGGCCAAAAGAGTATGAGTCTACATTGATGGACTCCAATGTTGGAAATTGTGATTCAAAGGAGAAGCTTTTTGAGATCAATAGAAGAGTAACTGTGTGTCAGATATGTCCAAGGTTATCTGAACATATAAAATTAATCTCATCAAACAGACCAAAGCGGTACGGAAATGATCTATACTGGGCGAGACCTGTTCCCAGCTTTGGAGATGCGAGTGCTAGGTTACTAATTATCGGACTAGCACCAGCTGCTCATGGTGGAAATAGAACAGGACGTATGTTTACAGGTGATAGCTCGGGAGACTGGGTCGCCAAAGCATTGTTCCAAACAGGGTTTGCGAGCTCTTCTATCAGTCGGTGCATGAATGACGGATTTGCATTAAAAGATGCATATATTACAGCAGTCGTGCGCTGTGCACCCCCTCAGAATCAGCCCGCTTCGCTTGAAATAGCAAACTGTGCCCACTATCTAAGGTCTGAATTGGATTTGCTTGATAATACAGTTAAGGTCGTCGTCGCTCTTGGACATATTGCATTTCAAACATATTGCAAGCTTGTCGGTACCACTGCAATAGGGTTTCAGCACGGCGGTAAGTTCAATATCAAAGGTAATAAGGTTCTCCTATCGTCATATCACCCAAGTAGGCAGAATACTAACACAGGAAGATTAACGTGGGAAATGTGGATACAAATCTTTCAAACGGCTAGAATGATTCTAGATTCTCAGCACTACAAATCAAGTAACGATTGAAGTCCCGAGCCAATCTATAAAATAACATATTTCAGGTTGACTATGCCTTCATTTCATATCTACCTTACCCGATAATTATCTCATTTCTACATCCGTAAGTCTCAACGTTATGTGTACCTGATCCAGATGTTACTGATTATAGTCATATTCTAATTCTCCAACGAGTCTATTAGCACATTTTCAAACAGCAATCAGGCTCACTCGTAATCCCAACTTGTCATTTTGACTAGCTCATGCATTCAACTTTTCCAAAGATTGATTCAACGTATTCCTTCCCAGCAACAAAACTACTATGGCTGCAACAAAACTAAATGAGGAGAGCCCAATCATCAGATTCAAAAATCCGAAAGTTACAAGCACTATAAATATTAAAGGACCAATTGTGCCAATTAACCTGCCAATACCTTCAACAATTCCAGAGCATGTTGAACGAATTTCGGTAGGAAAATATTCTGCTGTGTAGGTTAAGAGATTCGAAATCATCCATGCGTTAGCCGCAAATGCTATAAAACTGGAGATAACTAATCCAACATAATCGTGTATGAATATACCCCGGAGGATAAATGCCAACCCAATAATCGCGCATGAAAATGCGATTTGATACTTTCGTTCAAGCCTGTCTGCAACAATAAGAGAACATATTCCTCCCGCCACAAACCCCGAACTCGCGATCATATTCACAGATATAGATTCTGCAATTTCATATCCTTGGTTAGTATATTCAACTACCAATAGAAGTGAAGCGTAAATTGGAATTAGCGCAAGAGACCAAATAGCTGAAAGTATGTAAATCCTACCAAAAATAGGTCTCCTATTAGTAACGATATTCTTGAATAGAAGACTTAGATTCTTGTTAACCCCTTGACTCGAGCCGATTAGCTCTTTTTTGTCGTCCTGTTCTGCTTTCTCTTTGACATCTGGGACCTTATTTGATTCATCTTCCATTTTAGAATGATTTACAACTTGATGACGTGTAACCGGGTCTAAACCAAGTTTGATGAGCAGCCGATTCGCTTCTTTAGTTTTACCCTTGGATATCAGCCATCGAAGGGACTCTGGCATTCCCATCCTTAGAATTAGTGCGATCAAGGCAGGTACTACTGCTATTGCTAGAATTATTCGCCAACTCTCTATCTGGACCACCTTATTGATTTCGCTTTGGAACAGTGCAAAAGAAATGGGCCCTGATACAGCAATACCTGTCCACCCGAAAAAAACCACTAGTGAAGTATATTTCCCTCTCTTTGACGTTGGCGACATTTCTCCGATATATGTCGTTACAATTGCAATTTCTGAGCCAATTCCAATACCAGTGATCAATCTAAATATTACCATCTGAGTCATATCTTGTGCTGACGCCGCCAGGATGGAGCCTGCTGCCAAGATTAGAACTGAAATTATAAGAGCAGGTTTTCTTCCATAGAGATCAGCATAAATTGTGATGAGGACTGCACCTATAACATATCCCAAAACTGTTAATGAAGCACCTAAGGCGATCTCTGAATCTTGAACATTCCAACTTTCTTTCAACATTGGAGATATGTATGCATAATTTGAAAAATCATAATAGGTAAAAAAGCTAGCCACACTTACCGCCAATAAGACGCCAGCACTAAGAGGTATTTTTTGTAGGGAATCTATTCTTGTTCCTAATTGAGATATAAGAGAATCAGCATCATCTGAACTAGATGAATGCGCCATATTCCACTCTTATTAAATACATTGATATAAATAGCTTGAAAGTTATTGCCTTTAGTTAGTGACGAATATCTGTTAGTATCCGGTGATCTATTAAGGTGAAACCCTATACTTCATACTAATACGAATATGGTTGATACTGCGATAGACTATTACAACCATGAAGTTATTCATCTCCTGATTTAAATAAATATGATAGTTCAACTCCCAGAATTCGAAATTGATACCAACTAATTACGGACCCCTATGAACTATATGTAATTTGGCTATCAGTCATATTCTATGTGGAGCATCTCACACTAAACCTGTAGTCACTAATCCTTAGAAAGCCACACGCCATTAGAAACAATACAGATCGATAATTACAATCTACTGTGGATACCTACTATGCATTGCATCGAGAAATTCTGTCAGTTTCTACACTCGATCCTCGAGGTATTGGAAAGTGACACACAAATCATGGGTTTCGACATAGGATATCTGAACAACTCAAGGGCAATACTAGATATTGTTACCATTGTTATTCTATCGTTAAAATTAGTTTGTCCTAATTTCAAGCAAAGAGATGGTATCATTCCTTGATATCACGGGATAAATATCAAGACACGTTTAGTCAATGTATAATTGCTTTATTTTTGTGGGTCCAGCCAATCTGATTATCTTCCCTTTATTGTCCGAGTCCATTTACACTTCCATCTTCTTATACGCAAGTTTCTTGAACTCGAATTTCCTCAAGTTTTACTCTGAGTGCCTAAGTATGTGACATCGAATTTCGAGAATTTATTTGGACTAGGGATAGTTCGGATAAATTTCTCCTTCTGATATGCAAATCCCATTTAGGGTAGGAACATATTCGCTTTTCCCTCACAAATGAGTGAGCACGTACCCATTCCATTCATTCCTCAAAACTACTCCATACTTGATAAATCTCGGTTACTAGGGTCTCCCAAAAATTATCGGATTGAAAATCAGCAGATCAATTATAGCATTTACATCTTAATTCTTATATTTCTATTGTTAATATCTCTGTGATATGCTTATTTACCACGAAAAATGATGAAATATATTGAAACAAACATGAAAATCCTCTAATACGCGATGTTTATATCATCCTAATGGGTACTGAATGAGTGCATATTCTAGAAATTGGACGACAGTAATATCGGGGCTTCTGATGACGATCTAAGCGATAGTACCTTGAAAGGTTTATCTCAAGGTCGGGATAAAGAGTTGAACCTCGAAGGTAAGAAATCAGACCACATTGGCGAATTAAATGGAAATCGAAAGTATTCCGAACATAACAGCCTTGTAAGCGAAGGAATACTTGCAGGGCAAAGAATAGCAAAAATATCAGTTGTTACTCTGGTGAGCATTGGAATTGTAGAAATTCTCACGGGTTACTTTAGCGGTAGTGTCGTTGCAACAGCAGATGGGTTAGATTCTGTATCTGATGCAGTTATCTCATTTATCGTTCTGCTGGGTCTCCGTATTGCACATAGACCAGCTGACAAGAAATTTCATTTTGGATATCATAAGGTAGAAAGCTTTGCTGCTTTGATGGCTGCTATTGGGATGGTAGCAATAGGGATTGTAATATTCTATAATTCGTATCAGGCTTTGTTGCATCCCCATGAAATAAGGGAACCCGTTCTCACGATGGTTGTTTTGGCTGCAGCCGGTGGAATCTCGCTACATAGGGCTTTCCAGATGAGGAATATTGCAAACAAGTACAATTTGTTATCATTAAGAACCGATGCTAAGAATTCGATAAAAGATGGTTCAGCATCAATAATTGGATTTCTAAGTGTCTTGATAGCTTCACAATTTGGATTTTTGCAAATGGATGCAATAGGAGGGATGATAATTGCAGGCTATATTTTCTCAGTATCTTATATCTCATTGAAAAAGTCATCCTTGATACTCGTGGATTCGTGGCAGAACCCGGCTCACTGAACTTATTAAGCAACACATCGAGCAGAAGCAGTTTAGAATTGGCCAAGGATCGGAGCAATTACAAACTAAAGTCAAGGTTCGCTCAGTGTTGCTTAGACCAGCAGGAATGGTTTCCCAAGCTGAAGTGCATATTGAAGTAGATGGTGATAAGCCACTCAAGGACGTGGAGATGATATGTCTTCAGGTGGAAATGGAAATTCGTTCCAAATTTCCAGACCTAGAAAGAATATCGATAATTCCGCATTCCTCGATCGCTAAGCCAAAGATAACACAATCTACTTCGTTCAGGAGATGGATTTCGGTACCTGATATATTGCATCAGCATAGGCAGCAGCAACAGCAACAGCAACAAAACCAAAAGCACGAACATAGAAAGTAAGCCTAAATGCGTTTCGACGAACTGTCTAATCTCACTTTTTTCAGATATGTCTTATTATTGGTTGAATCGCCTAACATGTTAGCGGAAGTCGCAAGTAATTTAATTTTTCTTTACAACATGTTGCTTTTGTACAAATTTAATATGCAAGTGAACAGTTTTTAAGGATGTAAAAAGATAGTCCAGTTGATGACAAACTCAATCATCAGGGTGTTAATTCCTCTATTGACGGCAATGACTATCTTTTCGACTGCTGAGATATTGGCACAAAAGCAACCGAACACTGTTAATCTAGAGACCTCTCAAGTCGAATTAGTCGCAGGTCCTACCAATAATGTAGAACTGGAAGGACAAGTTGTAAACAATGCAACTGGGGCTGTAGATGATGTAAGGGTAAACGTTCAGTTCTACGATTCAAATGGACAACTTTTACTTGAAACCAGTAGATTCATTACTCAACCGTCTCAGACACTTCAACCAGGTGAGTCAATTCCGTTTACTGTTTTGGAGACACTTGGTCTTGATCAAGTTGATAAACATGTGGTAATCGCAGAAGCGGATGGAGCTACCTGAGACATTACTCCAACCAAGTAAATCAGAGCTTCAACATTATATTTTTTCACCATAGTTATTATATAACCAACTAATCCTTTATTCGGAACAAGCCGATTAATTTATTCCATATTAGAGGTTCAGGATAAACTAATGGCTTGTAAATGTAGTTGATGATAATAAATCTCAAAATTGTGCGCTACACCCCTTAATGATTCTCGATACGGATACAATGAAATGCTATGGACAAAATTCCGGTACTATATCATGAGATTGTGACCGCCGATTCAATTTGAGTTTACCGCCGCTTAAATGACTATCCGCTAAGACGATCGCAAAAGCCCAATCAGAGTAAAGAACTTGTCTACAGTGTGATCCCTTCACTTAATTTGAGGCAATATGCGCCATTCTACTAGCTATTTCTTGATTTCATCTTCCACTTATTCCTCCAGTATAGTCCCCTGAAACTTTCACAATACCTTCCTCAGATTCACTAATCACCTTCAGTAACTCCAGAGTTAGTCTCATGTTTGCTACATAGTGGGTACCATTTTCATAAACCGACGGCAGAAGCCCTGTCTTTTTAAATATCAAGTTTTTCATTTTTTCAGGGTCTGTACTCTTTGTGGTGGATATTTCGACCATGTAGAACGGGGGAGATGAAGTCGATGTCTTATCAGACTTTTGTACTTCTTCCTCTTCGCGGACGAGCAGATTGTGTATTAGTGCGGGACTTATTTTTGGGAGGTGTAATTGATACAAAGTTTGTAAGCCTTGGAAAACCCTTCTTATTTCATGCAATTCGTCAGAGGGCATGATTATCCACCTACTAGTAGCCATAATATAAAGGTAAATTTCAATAAAAACTACATGAATGTACTAGTTCTAGAGTAGGAAATGAGAACTTTACCAACTGGGATCACCATTGCAATAATCAAAAATCAAATAATAACGATTTCAAAGTTCAAACATCAATTCCTCTGTCTGAAATTCCAAAATGTCATTTGTAATATATGATGCGAACACTCCTGACAGAAATATACTCTCGCTTTAGTGGAGAGCGATGTGTACAAACCAGGATAACATCCAGAAGTGATTATCATTATGGAAGCCATTCTCAGTATCTCGCTGCCGACAAGAAGTTCTTTCACCTACGTAAAGTCATTATGAACAAGAAGAGTTTATCTCAAAGGTAGCATACACATTAAGGCCTTCTGACGTGTAGCCTATTTTCAGCTTGGTCCCACACTACAGACGCCTTACCGTCAATTACTTCGGAAGTGACTTCCCGACCTCTGGAGGCCGGAAGACAGTGCATAAAAATGCAATCTGGTTTCGCGGATCTTAACAGATTAGAATTTACTTGGTACTTGGGTAAGAATATCTCTTCTCTTCGCTGTCTTTCCTCATCCTTTCCAATGGATATGAATGTGTCTGTTGCCAATACATCCGCGTTTTGAACGGCTTTTAAAGGATCATCTGTGATCATTATTTCTGTAGAACTTTTGGAAGCCTCTTGTCTTGCTAAAATCAGTACATCTTCTTTGGGTTCAAAACCAGGAGGACAAGCAATCGAAAGATTCACGCCTATCTTCGAACAACCAAGTAATAGATCATTGCAAACATTATTCCCGTCTCCTATCCATGCAATTTTCAACCCATTGAAAGTATTCTTCTGCTCTTGAATCGTGAGGAGATCGGCCAGAATTTGGCAAGGATGAAAAGTATCTGAAAGCCCGTTTATGACTGGAACAGAAGAGTATTCAGCAAGTTTTTCAATATCCGAATGAGCATATACACGCGCCATAATCAGGTCAACGTAGAGCGAAAGGGTTCGAGCTGTATCTTCGATTGATTCTCCTCTAGCTGAGCTGAAGATCATTTGAATTCAAATAGATAGCGGTGCCCCCTAATTGTACGATTCCCCTTTCAAAACTTAATCTAGTCCTAGTTGAAGGTTTCTGAAAAATCATGGCAAGCGTTCTTCCCTTCAATAATTGGGACGATTTTCCATTCTTCAAATCCTCCTTGAGATCTTTTGATAACTCTAAAACTGATAAGATTTCCTCCTTACGTAGGTCATTAATACTCAATAAATTTTTCTTATTTAAGGAGGTCTTCAATGTCTTTATCCGTTAGATAAACTATTTCTTCTTCATCTTTTTCTTCTCCTTTTTCTTCATTTTTCTGAGTATTGGTTTTCTTCCCGTTGTTCTCGACTAAATCCTTAATTTTGGACTTCCCTTCAGATTCCACGGTTGAGGAGGGTTCTTTTTCATGAGAACTCTCTTTAATATGATTATCCGTTGCAGATTCCTTTTCCGGATCTTGAGTCTTGTATTTGTTTTTCTTGCCGAACAAACTTTTAAAAAAACCGCCAGATTCTTTCTTCTCCGATTTTGATTCAGGATTCTCACCACCTGCTGCACCAATAACCTGGGGTTGCGGTTCTTGATAACCATGCAGGTGCGTTTGTTCTTGTTCTTTCAGTTGCACTTGATCTTGCTGCTGTTTTGAATGCTGCTGTTCTGAATGTTGTGATGTTTGTTCAATATGTCTTTCTTGCTGATCTGCCTGCTGCTGTTGTTGTTGTTGGTGTTGG
>CAWBHQ010000002.1:0-105167 GCA_963788755.1 uncultured Nitrososphaerales archaeon | reverse complement strand
AGTGGAAGACCATAGGATTATCTAGATCTATTGACCGCAAACAATCGCAGTCCGGTAGGAATGAGATACGGTTCAAGGGTTGCAGGAAAGAAAAGGCCTGGAGCTGATTTTTTGAATATTCCGTTTCACAATTAGTTCCCTTATTCTAATCTCCTTATTACAATATGATTACATTTCTTAGGTTATCGGGAGCATACATTTCTTTCAATAATCCATATGACTTTACTTCTATAATTTTTGCCGGCGAAGCCCCGTGACATTGTATGAATCATCGATATAAAATGACCAATTTTCGAAGAGTGAAGAATATTGGACTAGACGGTTTGTTCTCTCTTAATTTCTTTCATTACTTCCTGCAAATAATTTTTCATTGCATTATACGAGTCTTTCAATTCCCTTGCTTTAGTTTCTGATTCGTGCAATTCAGTCGTTCTCCTGTTTACCTCTCTCTGTAATATGTGGTTCCATTCCACAAGAATGAATACCAATACTACAATGGCTGCAAGCGTAACCGTAAGTAAGAGTTAGATCTTGACCTCTTCTATGCATAATGCATCCTGAATCTCAGAATAAATCTGAGTAGTCGGAGTACTAACTTGCAAAAAATATTGAGGTTCCTCGTTTACTAGCATAGGTTGTTGGGTATTAATCCTTTCTCCAGCACCATAATCATAAACGACGTAGGATGGCAAACCGAACGTGATCAACGATTTTGTTATATTATTTACGACTTCATTATGGTTGACAGCATCCTGCACCTCAGAGCCAAAAAAGGTCAAGCCAACTAGACTCTTATTTAGGCCGTTGCACAGCAAATCTCCGTCCTTGTTAAAGGAAACCAAAAATCCTTCCTCAAAGTTCTCTATATTTTTATAATGAGAAAAAAGGGATCGGCGAGAACTAAAACTCCTATTGTCGCCATATATTCACTCAAAAGTATGTCAAAGACTGGGTATGAAATAAAGATCCTGTATAGACCTTGTTGTTCAAAACCATCAGAGAAAACTGTAGAATTGCTTTCCCGCGTCTGCTTTACCCAGTCTCTAAATGACAAATCACTACCTATAAGTGGTTCCCTTTCTTGTGCTAGTCCAACAGTCATTACGTCGTTATTGTCCAGAATAAAAAGCCGATTTATAGTGCTATTTATCAAATTCTTCTTGTATCAATTCCTTTAATGCCGGAGAGGAGTACTCCCTCTCCTGTACATATACTGAATTACCAAGACCACTCATCATGGCTATTACCCTCTCCAGATCAGAGCTCATATGTGTGCTAATTATTTTTGTATACTCCATCTGTCTTCCTTTCTGTTCTTCAAAAATCCGGGTTTCGATATCATGATTAGTAATGCCTTGTATAAAAAATAGTGACGCAAACGACAAAAAGTTTGTCTTAAATTAATCTAAACCATCTGACAACTTTGGTGTCACACCAAAGGTTGCTCCCTTGAATATTAGTCCACAGAACCTAATAGCCTAATTGAGCGTGCCCGGTTTTGAGCTCTTCTTTGAATTGAAAAGTAAGTTATCATGCCAATACTTAGGGAATCCATTTCGAGAGTGGTTGATCTTTTTATCAAAGCTTCATGTTATTAACTATGTTAACCATTAATATGTTAATGGGAGACGAAAAAAAGAATCGAAAAGAAAAGTGAAATAAAAAAAGACGAGCAGGGAGATGTAACTGAAGAGAAGACAGAAATTAAAGTAGAAGATGACTGATCCTGTCATCCTTTTTGTTTTCATTTTCTTGGTATCATACTTTTGACTAAATAACTTGTGTTAAACTCAATTTTCCCAATAATATTTGAATTATAATCAGGTACAACGTTTAAAGAAATGAGACATGCTTAATGGCGAGATAGGCCTGTAGTGAGACAAGCTAGCGCGTATGATAGAATCTATCTCTATTTCTAAGCCAGCTCATGAGTCCAAGATCACCATATATCACAAACTAATGAGATTAGTCCTAAAGTAATGATAGTAGTCCTAAAGTAGTAAAGTGCCCTAATGTAATTTGTACAACTGTATAAGGATCACTCCGGATGTAGCATTAACAAAATATTTGCTTCCTTGTACCTACCAACTAAAAGTAGGATCATCATCATCATGTCGTTGCTGCTACTTCCGTCATTACTATCATTGTCATTCTGTTGTTCCGTTCCTACTCCAGTATCGCTCCTATTTGATTCCGTGGTATGACCGGTGTTACTACTACTATTTTAATGAATCGAAGAATATTACTTTCGACCCCATCAGCTTTAGGTACCTGTCGTTGGGACTATTATTTTCGGTCACAGCAGAGCTGGGTTCATCGTACGGTCAGCAAAACCAGACAGGCAGCATGACTTCAACTCAACAAGGACAACAAAACCAGACGACAGATAATTAAGGGAATATCAGAAAACCTACCCGAGTCATTTATTCAACATTCTCTTGTAAATTTCTACTTTAACATCAGTGTTAGATAAATTGAACTTGATTAGAATAGCCCTCTTCGTATGTATCCTGGGATCATTCGAATATCAAGAAAAATAAAAATGTAGAAGAATTTATGCTACACCGGCTGGTGCATGGCTTGATTCGCTATGTTCCATTTTCTTGTGGATATTCAATGTTTCTTCCGATTCAAAATCTTTCCCACAAATACTACAAACTGTCTTCTTGTGTCCATGTCGAGATTCGGGAGTTCCAGCTGCAGAGTACACCTCTTGGTCATGGTTTATACGATTGCATCCTAGTTAAATATATGGCCACCAACTAATCATTCAACTGAAAGGCGTGCTCAATATTTGTAAGAGGTACTGAGTACTTGCATAACTCTATATTTCAAAGTTATTTACCAAATTAGATGCGGAACCGTTAGAACCCCCAAAACCAATAATCTTTCCGAAGTTTAGTGGGCTTCTCAATGTGATTGAAAGTGAAGAAGAGATCGGATTATAGAATTTGTTGCTTTATAATGAACTGTGGAGTGAAAGTAGTCGGACTTGGAAATTCAAGATTTGACATTCACAAGATTGCTTTTCTTGAATAAATCCTATTTTGACATTACGAAACAAAACAACTCCTATAAGTGTCTTGGTTATTTCAAGGTACAGTGTTATTTAGTTAGGATTTCACCAGTAATAGCTAAGTACCTACAATAAAATGAAAACCCCGTCTCCCTTCTTAGTGTCGCTAGCATTGAATTGCAACCACATAATAAACGATTTTTACCAAATCTTCCGCTTATCGCTTTCCAGATGATTCCCTAACTGCGAGACCATATTCGAGCTTCGTATTTTTGCGCATATATGGAATGAGCCTATAATGAATTGAGTAAATCCAAGTTTTGTGCTCATAATCCTTCTTCAGGATATCCTTTATAATCAATGAGACTAATCCACCGGAGAGCTTGGACACAGGGATGTTATTAATTTTACAAAATTCATTCCTTTTATATTGATATTCTTCGATTGTAAAGTAAGAACGATTTACTTGCAGTATGAGAGGCCAAACTATATTCTCCCATACCAATCTCCTATAGTGAGTAGAGTGAGCATGCTTTCCTTTCTCCTTCGTTCTAGATCTCATCATTCGCAGGGTAATATGAAATCAATTATCAGAAGTAAATTTATTATTTTTGATCGATGCAATCGGTAGGTCTAGATATCTATTGTCATTAAGACTGTATTAAACGATTTATTTTGGTAAGATTTTACAGATTTGTCATTCAAAGCATACTGCATGAGGTATTCCTATCATATCTAACAACTAAATTTAATGCCGTATTCAACTTGAGGAGCAAACTCTCGTATGTTGTATTAGTGGATAAACCCCCTCTTTCTGTCATTGCGAAGTCTTTGTGTCTTGAGCTATTGCGAGTTCACCCCTCTTTCTTTCCTTGTAAATCTGCCATAGATTTCCTTGCACTTTCGATAGCTTTCTGTCTCCGGGGCTTGAGGACTAGAATATAAAGCGACCCTATCAGGTATATTGAAAGGAGAACGAATTGAGCAATTATAGATTCTAGTGTGGGATGTATGCCTGTCATGGTTGCCAGGTTAATATCCAACCTTGGAACTACTCCGACCAATGGGGTAGTAGGCACTATTCCTAATTCTTGCAATTCTCTAACTGCATTGCCCATGAAAGCTATCGACATGTAAGCCCCTATTCCCATAGTTAAGGCAAAGAGTACCCTTAGGGGTAATCTTCTGCCAAGTCTATTGATTAAAAAAGCCACACCAATAATCACCGCTAGTCCTAAGAACATGCCCGCTATAACATACAGTTCCATGTACTTTGCAAATGATAACATAGCTTGGTAAAACAAGACAGTCTCAAAACCTTCTCTATAGACTGTGAAAAATGCCAGAGCAACAAACACAATTACACTACCTGTAGTAGTAGCCTTCCAGACCTTCGCTTTAACAAATTCGATCCATTTCTTAGTTTCGATCTTGTTTAGTACCCAGAAGCTCACCCAGAAGAGAACTGCTACCGCTGAAAGGCCAGCCACAGCCTCTATTAATTCCCTGTTCGCCCCAGAAATTTCAATTATATATTGTGCCACAAACCAAGTTGCAGCTGTAGCAACAACTGCGATTAGAATCCCATAGTAGACATGCTTTTTGAAGCGAGTATTTCTTGATGCTTGCAGATATGTGAGAATGGCGCCTATTATTAAGGCCGATTCAAGACCTTCTCTGAATATAATTGAAAAGGAAGTCGAGAATGCTATCGCAGGTGCCACAACTCCCACACCGGACACCAGCCTCTCTGATTCGTCTAACCCTCTTCTAATTTCTATGGTCTTTGCTTCGACCTCCTGTAGTGGTACTTGCTGCTGAAGTAGGTTTCTTAATTCAGCAAATCTAATTTCCATCTCAAGGGTGAAATCAGGGTCAATTGGTCTTAACGGAATTTCAACGACCTCATAACTGTCTAGGTATGCGGATCGCGCGGCTAAAAGTGAACCTTCATAATTCTTGTTCTCGTAGAGTCTAAGCATCTCACTTAGTTTCAATCTTATCTGGTCTATGTTGTTTCTTACAGATTCCTTTGCTGGATCATCTGCCTCTCCCATCTGCCGAATTTCTCCAGTATAAGTACCGAATCCTTGCCGCAACCCTTGGATATTTGCAAGTGAAGCTCCGCTAGTTGTTGTATTAGTATTTAAGTTCGATTGGTATTCAGGATCATTTTTCAGCAAAACTTCAGCCTGATCCAATTTGCCTAGGATCGATGTGATGAAACTATTAATCTCTTGTGGAGAACGTTCATCCCTTATCAACTGACGAAGTTCTTCTCTCATCTCTATTTCGATGTCTAACATTAAATCAGCATCATGCTTTTCTATAGGTGCCTCAAGATATTCGAAGTTATCGAGATATGCTTTGATCGCAGTTGCATCTGCATCCTTATAATTCCCATCGTTCACTGATGCAATCGTACCTGTTAAGTAAATCCCTAACGGTAGAAAAGTATTTTGTCTGTTCTGAAGCGGTTTCGCTGCCGCCACTTAAAGTTAGTTCCTCAGTAAAGTCCCGTTCAATTGCAGAAGCAACACTTGCAACGGTATCAAATTGTGCATCATTTTTCATGCTCTCTTGTATCTGATGATAGAAGGACCTAATTTCATCTTGTCTTCGCTCATCAAAGGAGTCTGCTACTCTTTCAAAATCTGTAAGCGAACTGTTTACTAACCCTAATGAATTCTGAAGATTAAATGTATTTGATCCACCTTGCGTAGATGACGCATTGGTTAGCTTGTACGACTGAATTGCGTCTTCCAGAAGAACAGCTGAGGCTTGCAGGACAAATCCCTTATCCTCAAGAGATCCTTGTCCAGCTATTGAGTTTGAGATTTTATTTAAAAGATTTTCTATTGATCTAACATCAGATTCAATATTTGAATCTGCCACTTCTGGGTTATTTGAAGCACGAACCTTAATCGGAAGATCGGTAAGTAGCCCTTCAAGACTCTTTGATGAAGCTGGATCATCCTTGCTTAATATGGGTTTAATTACTGGGAAGGTAATCGAATGAGGAATATAGGCGTGCTGAAATGCAGATTCAAGGTCATCACTATCCAAACTGTATTGCATAAGGTTAAGCTGAGTTCCAATCCTTTCTAGATTAATGAAGACTATAAGTGGGTCTACAGACTCTTGGTTCTTGGCTAATTGTTGTGCGATCCCATCATTAATAAACAACGGCGAAATAATCAAATTGCCAGCCGAAGAATCAAAAACGCCAAAAAATATGATTTAGTTAAGCGTCTGCCGAGACTCATCTATTAGGCTAACCTAAGAATCACAAATAAATAGATTTCTCCCATTGGGTATTAGCTAGGCCAAAATAGAAAAAGATATCGTTTAAATATTAGGATATCCTAATTAGGAAAGTCTAACAATGGAAAAGGCCCACAATTTTCTTGAAAGTATCAATAAGAATGAACAAACTGAGGAAACAGGATTAGCGACCTACATTTGTGACAATACTGATGGGATTTTGGACCCTCTAGACCAGCTTACCTATGGCATGAATGAGATTCAACTTACATATGGTAATGTAGTAGTCTTGAAAGATGCGCCTTGATCAAGGATGTCCCCGCCTAAGCTCTTCGGATAAAAACCCAATTGAGGAAGACAAAGCAGATGAAGTGAAAGCGTTAATATCTCGATATATGCTCTTGAAAATCGAACAAAGAAAGATCGAAAGCAAATTGAACGAGGTAATAAAATATTATGACACCGAATCGCTCCGAACTATATTCGAACCAATAGGCGATTCAATAATGGGAACCATTGGGTTAGAATTTCCACATAGGAAGAAGGAAAAAGATATATCACCAAATTAAAGCCTGGCAATGCCTATGTTTGGTGATTTCAACTTCTAAAAAGTCCCGATTTAATTGCGATATATGCATTATATTATCTGTTCATTGAATACATCGGTGTCAGAGGGATGACATCAAAGATTTTCATATTATCTAGAATTAGTTTAAGATTTCTACAGTTCAGTTTACTCTTTCTAATTAGTTGGTACTAAATTGTTGAAAATTATTAAATAGGAGTTTATCCCATATATACTGAATATAATATGGGCAAAATGGGAAAAGAAATAGCCGGTTCTGGTGTCGAAGGCACAATAGAGATGTTGAAGTCTGCTTATGCTGGAGAATTGTCCGCATTCCATTATTTCTGGTACGTTTCTCAGAATATAGAAGGGTTAGGTGTGCTAGAACAAAAATTCTTTGAAGACCGAGCAGATGAAGAATTAGGACATGCGAAAAAAGTCTCCATTAGGCTAATGCAACTTGGAACGAATGCCAAAGATGACCCAGCCTTATGGGAACAAGAAAGCGGGTTGGGCAAGCTACAACCTTCAAGGTATTTGACACTTCGAAGCGCATTGGAAAAAGCGTTAGAATTTGAAAGAAGTGTAATCAGGTTATATAACGACCTTGCCAATAACGTTAAGGACAAAGATCACGGTACCTACCATCTAGCACTGGATCTACTTGATGCAGAACTAGAAGACGAACAGACTATCGAAGACATACTCGCAAAGCTGGAAATCCGTTGAGTGCTCTACAATATTTATTTGTCTGAATATCTTTTTCCTTTTTGAAAATCAACTTTTTGCCTGCCGCTGCAGACATCAAGGCTCTGCTAACTCCGGGAGATCTCTATCTCCTCAGATCATCAAATTTAGTTGCGGTGTACAAGAAAAGTTCTATCTTGAACAATGGCATACAGACTTAGTCACATCTAGTCAAATAAATAAAGGTAATTTGCGTCCTATTGATGAAGCGTAGACAATTCCCTGTAAAATAAATCAGGATAATAATCACTTCGCATGATTCTATCAGTCACCCCAGTTACTTGGTTGGAGATAGATTTGCATACAACGGTGACGTCGGGTCAAGAATTACCGCGATCGTCCATTTTCTACCCGATTGCCACTCGTATTTGACAGGCCCTGACGAGCGGCTCATGAGCGGCTCATGAACATCATTTTATACGGAACTTAGCACAACCGAATCCCACTTTTTCAAGACCAGCTTTGCAAACAGTCATTAAATAATAATGATGCTTCAGATCCAGAAATGTCTTTTGCTATAGAAAGAAGAAATGATTTTAGAGATCAGAATTTACAGATTCATATGACAAATTAGGCCAAATTGTAGACTAATTTGGCGTAGAACCTCTACTGCACCCGCTTTAAGACCTGCCTAAGGTTCTTTCATTATCTTATAAAGGGCTAGATTTCTTCGCAAAATAGCATTCTAAGGCGCATCGGGAATGATTTGGTTCGCATCAGCTGAAGGTACCTGGTGATTCTGCATAACATTCGAAGAGCCATATGGATTTGGATTTGGCAAATTAACAGGTACCGTTCCTTGTCGAGGCTGGAAATTAGGGCGAATCGTGTGGTTTAGCGCACTGCTTGTTGCGTAAGCAATTTGTGGGCATGTTTTTATCATTTGACCTTCAGCCTGATCATTTCGATAGTAGCCAAGTTCCTTGACCCTTCGCTTCGCGTCATTTAGAATAGGGGTATCAAAATCATTTTGATTACTAACATTTGATTGACTACTGCCTGAATCATAGTCAAGTTGAGCATCATTAGGTGGTCTAGGCGAGCTACCCATGTTATATCTATTGTCAAATGTATTTGTAGAGAAGGCATCTTGTCCTAATGCCTTCCTTCTTTTTTGTTCCCTTGTTAACCCGGTTGAACTATTAATTGGTTCAGCTGAACCATATCCGTGCGTTAGATTGATATGCCTTTGAGCATTGTAATGCTTGTTCGATTTATAACGATCAAAGGGACAGAGCCATCCATAAGTACGTCTTGTTCTCGTCACAGCTTGTGAAACTTTCTGCTGCTCCCTAGCTACATACGAATAACCAGATGCAGTGACTCGGTTAAAATTATTTGTATGGGACATAAGAAAATATCACAATCCACGCATAAAACATTATTTTGTATAAGTATTTAGTGAAATGCCAGCCCATAATTGCAAAGTTTAGGTTAAAGGAGGAGATACACAAGAATTATGTTGGATTCGAGACAATAGTTTATAAGTCATATAAATCATAAAATCTGCCCTTCACCTTCAAAGCTGCTATCAAATTCTGTGCTTAAATTTGGTTCTTAAGTTGCGTCCCTATGTAAAGCAACCTTAAAGCCAGATGATTCCCTTAGCAGGTGCTCCTTTTAATTGATTGCTGTGCATAAGTTTTGATGAACCGAAGTAAAAGGGCTACTGTTCAACTACGGTACTAATTTACATTTATTAATCTATATTACCCTCTATCATAGCGTCATTCTGTTCCCGAATGATTATCCATGACCATTAGCTAGGAACCAACCGTCAGCCGACATAGACCTACAGGTACCTGTTGTGAGATTAACCTGTTTATCAGCGGGGTTTAGTTCTGTTTATTGGCAATTCAACAATTCAAAGAACAAGATTACTTGTTTGAAATAGTAACTTTTGCCGGCCTTAATGGAGGACCTAATTCCCATACAGGATCAATGCTTTCTTTTTCTGCTTTCTTCGCAATGTGGAAAAGCAATTCTCGCGTATCAAACTTGCCATCTTGTAGCAACAGGCAGACTTTCACGCAAAATTCTATACTCTTGTAATATCAAATGACTTTCAAGACCTTGGTGTCTCAGCTGTTACTTATTCTGCTTAGACTTCCATTAACCCCTGCCTAATATACTATAGTAACGTCATCCATATTGCAGAAAGTGGTTCAGCCCCATACTTTCTCCCCAAATGTCCATTTTTTATTAAGTATGAAATTACTAATTGAGGCTGCAGCTACAGCGCAAATGAGCGATATGTTATATGACATCCCGGATTCTACCATTAGGTAGACTAGTGTAAGCTGGATAGAGATGCCCAAAGAGCTGAAAAGCAGAAATAGACCATATTGCTTCAAAGTATAAGGGACGGACAACTTTCTGTCTTCAAAGGTCCAAATCTTGTTCAAAAGGAAATTAGTTGTTATCGATACAGCAATTCCGATCGCAGTCGCTTGGACGTACCAAAGGTTAGCCAATGTCCCATTTGAGAGTAAAAAGGAGACCAAGAAGTTGATTAGCAACCCGCTAGCACCTACGGTGAAGAACCTTGCGGCTTTAGATAAGAATAATACAGATCTTCTGTGCTCTGAACTTTTTAATCTTTGTTGCGATCTTCTTCCATACTTATACAGGCTCCAAATTGCCTTTGTATAATCCACCATGACTCTCAGATTCAGCTTACTATGCCCGTATTTTCTCACAGTAAAGGTATATGGGATCTCTTTTACGGTAACGTGTCTTTGCTTCTTAACCAATATTTCAAGCAAAATCTTGAACCCTTGGGTGTTAATTTCAATGTCCATTAAAACATGACGTGGTAAAGCAAAAAAGCCTGACATTGGGTCCCGAACTTCCTTTACGTTGAGGCCATATCTTGCTATGCCAGTTGCACCAAAACTAATTAGGAGTCTCTTTAATGGTACACCTACTGTAGTCCCCCCTCTTGCATACCTTGACCCAATCACGACACAGTTCGATTCGTGTTTGAGTTCACTTATTATAAGAGGAATAAGTTGAGGTGGATGTGAAAAATCGGCGTCCATTACTAGAATGTTCTTACCACTGGACGCCTTAATTCCATCAAGTACTGCGCATATCAAACCATCCCTTCTTTGCCTATGAATAACTTTGATCGTAACTGTTTGACTTTCGTTATGGACTAGGTCCAAATTATTCTCTAGTGCAAACTTATCTACCAGAGAACCAGTTCCGTCTGGAGAATTATCATCAACTATTAAAATCTCTGTTTTTATATCCTTAGGTACTCTTTGCGCTATTTCTCTTACAAGGTTGATAATGTTTTCTCGTTCATTATAGGTTGGTATAACAACAGACAAGAAAATTGGGGATGTCCCTTCAATATGAAATGTCTCATTTACTTGACGAGTTTGAAATATCTCAGTAGACTCTTTGATCCCTCAATGGACGATTATGTTACAAAATATTATATATATATACTCCTGTTTGATTCTCGACAATAACAAGAGATGAATTAGATACGTTATACTATGCGGTCAGAAGACCAGCGTGTCGAATTAAATCTAGCATTGAGCTGACTATTTATTAATTGCGAAAGCATTCTGCCGGTTACAGTGATACTCTGTAATGAACGATGACAGGTACTCGTTAAAGAAAGTCGTTGCTGTACTTAGGGACGTCTCGTTCCGAGAATCTGGAAATGTATCTCAAGAGAATTTGGCATATAGGGGGGAAAGAGGTAATGAATTGAATGCATTTTGAAGACTAGAAGAGAGCGGGGGATTACAAAGGCTAGAAAATCTATTGCTGACTTACATGACCATTTTGGAATAGTGACTGAAAAATAGATAGCTTAGCTAATGTGGGGCAGCGTATAGTTGACTAGTTTTAGCGTCCCGTCTTGGATCAGCCCTATCCCAGTTGCATAGAACTTGTACTCCTTCTCGCCTGGCTCTAAAGGTGTACTTTCTTTAGTCTTCAAGACCTGTTGGAATTCTCCAGCTGGGGTATCTATGACATAATCAAATCCTACAATTTCGCCCCTACCCTCATCTATCCCCTTGGCAAGTTCCTGATAGTATTTCAATCCAATCTCGATTTTACCAGGCATGATCATTCCGGCTTTAGCATCATTGATTCCGGCTTGCCAAGATCCATTATAGCTGATAATTTTGTCGTCTTTGTAAAACTTGGTATCTTCCCCAAAATAAAATACTTCCTTAGTCTGGTTGCAAATTGCAAAATAATTATTGGATATCTCAGCCAAGTTCCCATCTTCAATCGTCTTTTCTTCTACAATTCTAGCTTCTGTTCCATTTATTATTTTCGTCTCATTCAAAACTGTAATCGTCATCTGTATTGATTTTCCCTTCTCTTGGCCCTCCAGGATAAGTCGGTATCCCGGTTCTAGAACGAAATACCTATTTGCTCCAGTCGAGGTAAGATCACAATTCTTAAAATTAAAAGAATCCATCCAATCTGACGATTGGCTAGCCGGTGATGTTGTGGCAGGAGGTTCTTGAAGCTGCAATGAAAGGGGTGTCGTATTCCCACTATGTTCAAGTTCCTTCTGTCCTACAGTCTCAATTTCATTTGGGATAAACGGTCCACTTCCAACTAAAAACGCTAGTGCAATTAAAATACAATTAGTAGTTCTATCCACCGCTCGTCCTACCTATCTACTTTTGTTTATTACCATTCAGATAGTATTCGAGTATTATCGATGACGCTCCGGAATATTCCTAAAGGCTAAATCTTTTCTTCTGGCGTATGTCCTTGTCAACGTTCAGGGGCACATTCCCCACAAGTCAAAAAATGGCAATGACGACAGCGTCAACGGAGTTCGTTACGGCAATAGACAGTGTATGAGTATTTGAATGAAACGGAATCATTCAAATAAACTTAGGTTATTCAGGGTTTTCGCTACGTAAGACTATGATTTAATTCCCTCAGTTAATAGATAAGCACTTTCACCTAGGATAACATAGTTGAAAATATATTATCACCAAGTGAAATCAAATGTATGGTTAGAAAATCGCTTAATAAACCGGCTGCATGAGAACGCATTATACCTATATAGAGCCCAATGCACACATATCACGAGCGATCTTGACCAAAAGACAAGCTAGCAGGGATAGCGACATGTCTAGCGATAACGAGTTTTTCATTTGCTCTGAGTGCAAAACTAGGTGTAGATCTGAAGACTTGTTGAATGAACATATGTATGAGGAACATGGGAAGCAATAATTAACAGCAATACGTTCCTTCATAGCTCATGAATCGTAGTACTGATAGATATCCACTTTTCCTCATAAGCTGACTAAAGTAATGAGATTATTAAAAACATCTATCCTTATGTCAGCGAATGAACCAAAATTCTCCACATAGAGAATCGCGAGTATTGATAAATATTAGTCTTACCTAATTAGGACTAACTAATACAAGCAACCAATTACTATTAGAATGTCTGGGATTGGCATCTATAGAAATTCTGATAGGAAATCATTACGTGTGCCAGGTCAGAAAATACACTTCCTACTCGATTGGGTTCATGATTATTGGTCAAATCCCAATCGAGTAGGTTTCTAACCGACTCGGCACGGCGAACTAACCATTAATTCTAATATGACGGAAATCTATCAGTCTTTGTTACCATCTATGTTACCATGCAAAACCTATAATGCATCTTAAACCAACTATTGGTGAAACGTGGCCTCCACGCAAATATTTTTATTTTCTAAGTCTATCGTAAATATTCAATGAAAACCATATTAATTGATACTATGATTTTTTCGCTATTGCTGTGCAGTGGCATATCAATAGAAAATTAGAATTCGTATAATAGAATGCAGATCGCGGGACATGAGTCTGAGTCTAGCTGAGTAGCTTGTAACCAACATAGTCGATGATGGGATGGCACCCTTGCTAAAGTTTGATTTAGGTATCGTGGACGAAGAGATGGATTGGGCTACAATAAAGAATATCAAGAACAACATTGGTAATAAGCCTTGAATTGGTCGATTAACAACTTCATCACGGCATGCCTTTCGACAATAAGCAACTCAACCTATATGGACATAATAATTTAACCAATATAGTTCAGCAAATTCAAATTAAGTTCAGATTCACTCTTAACACTCTCGATAATTTGGTGGAACGGATATTTGTTTATTAAATTTTAAGGATATCTACTTTCTAAGATAAACTGCGAGTCCATTCTCATTTAGACATGCCTCAATCGCTCTTATCTTGCTTTTATAATAGAGAACCTTTTTTCCGTTATCATCTATTGACGCTCTCTCTACAGACAAAATCCCTACTTTGCACAACTTATTTATTTTTTTGTATGTTGAACTTAAAGGTAGCTTATTCTCAGTTGAGATCTGGAGCACCGTCTTTGCCGAGTACATTGTTGATATTATTATTTTATAAGTAATCATTTCTGCAACTTCTCTCAACAGCAATAATGAATTATTTTCTTCATAATCAGTTGCAAGGCTCATTTCAGATTAGACCAACCTAATTAGTGTAGCCTAATATTTAAATGCTATCCGTAATTGTCAACAATATAAATAATCGATTATCTGGATTTGCCATCCTACATCCACGGAAACAATTACCAGATGCTACCTTATTTGCCCGCATGATTATGAACTTATTTCAGCGCCACCGTCAAAATTCAAAATTTCTAGGGTTAATAAGATGAGTACGCGAATATTTATGGTATCTTACGTATACTAACCATTCTAGTGAAAATAATCTGCAAATTGATAATAATTCGAAAGATTTGCACGACTCTATATACGTTACTTTTTGATAACTGCAAGAACATCTCTAGAAGATGATTTTTGAACTTCATCCCTAATGACTTTAGAAAGATTTTCTGAAGATGTGAGATTTGAAAAATCTATTAGCCGAATATCATCTAAAAGGTGTACCTGTGGTGGAAGATCCCAGTGATTGTTTTTTGTTTTTGTGCTGCCCCCAAAACGATCCTTCTTATCATTGTTGTCCCCATTTATTCTGCCAATAGGACCCCCTAGCAATGTAAGCAGGTAAGTCAAGACTTCCTGCTTTGTGCCCTTGATAATATTCACACCTGCTAGGGATAGTCTAACTCTCCCAAATTTATCGAGAATCAATATTGAAATTTGCTTTTTCTGTGAACGCGAGATAAATCCGAATAGAGTCTTGATTATTCTTTCACATTCAAATATGTGATAGTTCTTCACGTTGAAATCAATGCGTTTGACGGTCACATCATGTTCTACCTCCCGAATGCCATCACCTGGATCTCTTGAATTCGGGCTCGAAGCTGTTCCGAGAAGATTCTTGGCGATGTCTTCAGCTTCATGGTTGCTAATTTCCCTAGAATTGGCTGTACCGATGTCTAAGCTCATGTTGCCAGTCGCAGTGACTCGTAAGACAGATCGATCGCTGACATATTCTGATTGTATAGTGATAGACTCCGGTAGGCCGCCTTTAGCCAAAGCTAGGTCCTTGACTTCATCCATCATTAGGGAAACCTCTTCTGGTTTGGGATTCACATCAACTGTTTTTTCAAGTTCTTCGTGAATCATGGCAGCGGCTACACCAATTGATGATATGACTTCAGCATGTTCTGCTTTCTTATAATTCATATTAAGTGTCTTGCCTAAATGAGGAACGAGGACCGATGCACCGCCACCTCCTCCTACTAAGACAAAGTTATTATTATTAATTCGATTTCTTTCATAATTTCCAGAACGATCATTATTTCCCTTTCGATTCAGTAGGAATCTTCTTGATTTGTTATATGTTAAAGCATTTTCCTTTAACATAGGTTCCATAATATGTAAAATCTTGTCAGTCGCGATATCAAGGATTTGTTTGGCAGCATTTTCAGGCGAAGTACCCTATCTCTCTGGCAAGAATAGACAGCGCTATCTTTGCAGACTCAGGGTTGCCTTTGGCGTAATCGTCATCCGAAATCAAACCAAGCGCGTTTGCTGCACACGTGGTCGTTATTGCAAATAACCTTCCTCCCGCATTCTCCTCTTTTCCTAATTCATCGGTTCGACCTCTCCCTTTAATTACGGCATAGATCATGCTTTGTTCTCCGGCATACGTATTGGGTGTGAGTCTGAGAGCCGAGTCATCCTCAATCTCGGGCCTGAATCGTATAATCGTTCCTTCCTGGAGCTCGTTAGGCTCAGCGAAACAGGAATACTCCAAACCTGCTATATGCGCGGACCTAGGACCGACGTCTAATATTTTTCGCTTGTCTTTAGATAACATCACGATAGAACCCCCCGCGACATTCACAACTCTTACATCCAATGAGCGAATACACGTAGGATGTTGAACTATGGTAGCATAGTTCACTTTAGGCTTACCATCTTTTATTACACACACATTTGTCGAAGTTCCACCGACCTCTACAAAAACTCCATTCAATACCCTTAAGTGAAGCAGAGCCCCCGCAACACTAGCTGCAGGTCCTGAAAGAACGGTTATTATTGGTTTTGTCTCAAATGCATCTATATCCGTAACTCCCCCGTCGCCTTTCATTACCTTTATGGGTGTATTTTTGGAGATTCCAAGCTTCTCTCTTACGACATATTCAACAAACTTTGCGGTACTTGCGGCCTTCGGCAGAATACTTGCATTAATCACTGCGGTCATAGTCCGGATTTCTAGACCATAAATTCCAGTTAGATCATGAGCCGCAATAACGGGAACTTTTTTGGCGTCACTTCCCATAATACTGGACCTTGCGACATTCTCGACGAAATCTTCGTTACTTGGATCATCTACACCATACGCTTCACTAACCACAAGTACTTGGGCACCTTCGCGTACAAGTTCGAGGATTAAAGACCTCACCCTTTCTTCGCCTAGATACGCAGAAGTATCCAAGTACCTGTAAGAGGTCTTGATATACTTTATTCCGTTACCATCTAGAGTAATATCTTTAATGTGCGTGCGTTTTATGATATTGGACTTCTCTAAGCTAACTCCCATCCCTATGATTCCAACCTTAGCTGTATCACCTTCGAGCAGGGCGTTTACGGCCTGTGTAGTACTATGAGATATGAGTTCCACTTCAGAATTTTGAATCTTAAATCTATTCATGACATCTGATAGCGCTTGTAAGATACCAGTTGCAACACCTTGGTCTGATTTGTGAGTAGTAGGTAGGGTAGATTTCCCTATAATACTTCCAGTAGACATATCTATTGCAACAGCTTTGGTAAACGTACCGCCTACATCGATACCAACTCTTATTCGCCTATTCTCATAAACTGATTTGGTTGAATGATTGGCATGATTATGAATATCAAACTCCCGACTACGACCATCATCCTCTTCAACCTTATCTACCTTCAAATTCTCAAGTGGTTCGGCAGCCATTTTCTTACAATCTCTCGAATTAGTGTCACCTAATTATCCATAGTAACCTTTATTTAAACTAATAATTGAGAATTGAAAGACAACCAATTTGTTCCGAGGATCCGAATGGTTAGATAATTATTACCCACGAATTAATGTGAGGAATTGACTGCAGATTTGAACCAATGTCGTCAAAAAGAAGTGGAACAAAAGCTGCAAGCTTCAATGGATCTATTTACGTATTGGGTGGAGAACGTCGCCAAGGGACCTTTGACAATATTGAACATTACGATCCTGCCACTAACACATAGACCATCGAAATACCCATGCCAACTT
This sequence comes from uncultured Nitrososphaerales archaeon, assembly GCA_963788755.1. Classification (GTDB taxonomy): domain Archaea; phylum Thermoproteota; class Nitrososphaeria; order Nitrososphaerales; family Nitrososphaeraceae; genus TH5896. The sequence continues at coordinate 87,888 of CAWBHQ010000002.1, read as the reverse complement.
GGAGGCACGTGTTAGGAATCACCCTTATTGGCGACAAAAAATTTGTAGTTGGAGGGGAACCAAGTCCTGGATTGTCTGTGCAATGGTAGAATGAAACTATAAAGTACATAACATGGATTAATTGTCATTAGGAAGCTTTCAATTGTAGATTTATTTACCTACCAATTTTTAGCAACAATCTAGACTTGTAAAAATAGTAAGAAAATAACTCCTGCATGATATATATTGCTTTTCGACATAATCTTAGATCCGAAATTGGCCCCAAAGAATGAGCAAAAATTTGTGACTAAGGAAGAAGAAGAATACCTAGAGAAGATTGCCGAAATATGCGAGAATGTCATATGTAAGTCGTGCGGCCGTTTTAACGTCAGACATTGCAGGTTATGCCGCAATTGCGGAAGCGAACTCAGGCTCGACTAGAAGGAAGCGAGTTGTTATCGAGGGATGACATTACAAAATCTCGATCAGAAGTTCGAAGCCTTTCTCCAAAGTATTTGTAAGTGAATTCACACAATCCTACAAAAAAATCGATTGATACATGTCAATTAGATCTTATCTCCTAAGCAGAATTCCTACCAAAGTATATGTCAAATGTCATTCGGCTGCGCAACCAGTCTGTTTATAATACCATTTAGGAAAATCGAGATAAATAAGAATGAATTATGCCAATCTATATGTTAATGCCCATAATTCGATTGCAGCAATTTGTCCACTGAATTCAATGCATGACTGCGGCCTGAAGTATGAATAATGAGCTACTACTGGATCTCATCTGAGCAAAGTATATGGGGCCGATATCCCTAAATTATAGCAAATTCTATTTTGCCAAATCTTAGTGCTAAAAATAATTCAGTTCTGTGAAGGAGCAAAGACCTGTACATTATTATTACTAGTATCAGAAACATATACGTTACCTGATAAGGGATCTATCGCAAGTCCTTCAGGCATAGAAAATTGCCCGTTTTCTTGCCCCTCTTCACCCCATTCAGTAATAAATGTTCCATTACCTGTAAATTTTTGTACACGATGATTACCAGAGTCAGTTACATAAACATTATTATCAGAATCAAATGCTACCACTGCTGGTCCATCAAATTGCCCAGGGCCTGACCCAGCTGTTCCCCAAGAGGTTATGAAATCACCTTCCTTTGAGAATATTTGTATTCGGTTGTTACCGTAGTCAGGAACAAAGACCCTGTCATCCTGACTAACACTAACATCCCATGGCTGTATGAACTGCCCATCAGCTGTTCCTTCAGACCCCCACTTCATAATAAAGGTCCCATTACTAGAAAACTTTTGGATACTTGGTTGATCTCTGTCACTTACATAGACATTGCCGTCTGAATCAAGATCTATGCCATGTGTATGTAGAAACTGCCCATTCCCTTCGCCCTCTTCACCCCAAGTTGTTATAAATGTTCCATCTTTAGAGAACTTCTGAATACGGTCATTATTTTGGTCTGCAATATAGACAAATACCCCATTAACATCTTGATTATTCTCATCTTCAATTTCATTTCCGTGAGGATGGCTAAATTGTCCAAGATCTTCTCCAGACGAGCCCCAGGTGGAAATGAGCGTGCCATTAGCATTAAATATGTTGATACGATTTTCTCCAATCTCATTCACCATAACATTGCCGTCTCTGTCAACGTCAACTCCTTCAGGCTGTGGAAGTAGATCACCTGTAATTGTCTCGTCATCGCCAAGGTTTGGAGAATCCAATGCCATCAAGAACGTATAATTATTGACTGAACTTGACGCATCCACCTTTGGTATCAATGCGCTTGATTGCTCCAAATAAAGGGAAAGTGAAAGAATGCTGATTATGATACAAAATAAAGTTGATGCAGGATTGATATGACACTGATACTTCGGCCGATTCATATTTTTCAATGGAGTCATTAAACGATAAGTGCTCTATATAGCTTCGTACCAGGCTAAACTACCATTTCAATCACGTACCATCAAGTATCCAATTCAGCTACAGGACCAAAAATTGGGTTACGATGGTTCCTTAGGGTTTCTAAATGATCAAGTGCTGAGAACATCCGCCTTATGTACTTCCGTATCGACTCCAATAATGAGTAGTACAGGAAATGTTTAGCATGACCATTGTTTGATGGGTGCTGTAATAGAGCATGAAAGTTATTTGACATAGGTCTGACGGGAGTTTGGAGTTCATCTAGCTTGAACTTGACGTCATCTGACTGGAACCTGAACGCAGGATAGACTCAAATAACGTTCGCACAAGGCTCTTCTTGGTCGTTAAAAGGATATGACCCACTCTGATGAAACACTTGTAGGTCATAAAGATCTGCCCGGATAGTGGAGGTTGTCTAAGTCGGTTTCAAATAGTATCAATTGCAAATGTGTTTGCTTCTTGAGTGATAATATATGAATCATCGTAGGCTTCGATCGCCATTTGAGTATACACTTAGCTTCTTCCTTTTCCTTTTGTTACTCCTCGGTTTTTTGGAGGAGTTTGGCATTACGCGGGTATTGAGGAGGGCTGAATTACAATTTGGACAGAAGCCTTCAATAGCAGCTCTATGATTGGCAAGTTCTAGATAGGATGATGATCTAATATCTACTACAAGTTTACAAATTGTGCAGTACGCTCTCCGAATTGGCACTGGAATCTTTCTAAATATTATGCCAATCCTATTAAATTATTTCTGAGCATCGGGTTGATTTATTATTTGCCAGGTATAGAAAGAGCAAACATCGGAGAAAACTAAAGGCATAAAGCAAACAAGATTAGAAACCACTAACTCAATTACTGATTTAAATACGACTCTCGGGTTATGAATCGATACAAATTTGTCTATTAGATGAAATAATGACCGTTTGCAGCTTGTTATTAATGAGCGGCAGAAAACGAAAATTTCGTATTAAAAATGTTATTCTTCTCATCTTCTTCTGTGATTGAGCTGTCAACACCTCCGAATAGTGTGGCACGAAACTCATTCGCCTCTCCTGAGCTGGTCACGGTATATTCATATTTCCATAACTGGTTTGCTTGTAGCTTAATCCACGTTATAGGTAACGGGCTAGGAACGACCTTATCTTGAATAAACACATGGGAAGATAGTGATATCTAATATTTCACATCGTCCATGAAGAGAGGCTTGTGCTTAAGGATCGATTCCCATTCACTTTCAAGACTTACTCTCCATAACATCGAAATCTTCATAAGATTGAGATGCGCCAACGATTTATGGGTTTTCGAACTACAGTAATCCCGTGTATTGTTCCTGTTTTAATCATTAGAGATGTATTTATTTGTCAAGTTAGTGTAAATGGCTGACAAGGATGGCTCCGCCCTATTACTGGAAACATTCTACGACCTTAGGGCTGTTAATTATCGGGACCACAGCGATAGTGCTGGGTACTGTTATAAGCATATATCAGAATTCCCTGTCGAATGAAATTCTCAATCAAGCAGCTAGTGATATAAGATCTAATGCTGAAATTGAAGTTCACGCAATCTCGGAAATCTTGGAGAAATCTGTAGACGCTATTACAGACAATCTCGAGATAATTGCAGAAGCTCCATCAATACAAAATAATGATACTTCGGCATTTAACCTGATTAATTTGGGACAAGATATTTCAGCCAATTTAACTGATTTTTATATGTGGCTTGATGCTAATGGCAAAATTGTGTGGATAAGTAATCTAAATGAAAGTGCCTATCAAATATACAAAGGAACTGACCTTAGCTATAGGGAATACTTTTCAGTACCCAAGGAAACCGCGGATGCCTACTATAGTAGCGTCATAGATTCAAATGATAACATATCTAGACTCTATATTTCATATCCTGTTTTTGATGATAACAGGACAGGTAATACTTCCTCGTCAAGAAAAGTACAATTCGATGGCATGGTGACTGCGGGGATACGGATTGATAGACTTGGAGATTTTCTTCAGAGCAGCGTTCCAGAAAAATATAATTCTTCCATTGGATTGGTTGATAATAACGGTACAATTCTTTATACCTCAGCAAATCAATCTCTAATAGGACTAAATGCATTTGGAGAAGAGTTCCAATCAATCTTACCACCACAAATCAACAAATCTTTTAATGAGATGCTTCGAGATTCGCTGACAAAACCTACAGCTAATGTATTTGATATAGCGTACCAAGGCAATACTACCTCCGTTGCGTACCAGCCTGTATCGTTGGAGAATCATAGCATAGGAACTTTGTATATAAGCGCTTCACATAACCTCGCAGGGAATGTACAGAAGTTGATCAGCCAACAGTTTTATTTTAGTATTACCGTCTACATCGTCATTGCATTAATTGCTTTGGGAATTGCATTAGGTATCCTCACATCAAATAAAAGACTTCATGCAGCATTAGATTCAAAAACCTCTGAGCTTAGGAAGACGATAGAAAAGTTAAAAGCCTCTAATGATATCCTTACCTCAACCGAGCGTTCCTTGAAGGATAAACAAGTGCAATTGACTACTATTAATAAAGAATTACTCGAAGCATATGAACAATTAAAAGTTCATGAGAGAATGCAACAAGATTTTATCAATATAGCTGCACATGAACTGAGAACGCCAACTCAATCCATAGTTGGATATACTGAATTACTACAAAATGACTATAATTTGAAGATTCAAAACTCTGATGATAAAGATTTGAGCACATGGGATTCGCTAGAGGCTCTAAGAAGAAATGCCATTAGGCTTAAGAACCTTACAAATGATATTCTCGATGTATCAAGAATCGAGACGGGTGCACTTAAGTTAGATAAGGAGAGAGTAAATTTAAATGAAAAGATAAGAAATGTGGTAAAGGACATTTCAAATACGAATGTTCAGGTGGCGGAGAAAGGATTAACGATTCAATTTCTAAATGATAAAAAAATGATGGCAATGAATATTATGTTAATGCTGATAAATCAAGGGTCTTTCAAGTGCTGTCAAACCTGATTAATAACGCAATCAAGTTCACGGACCTGAATGGAGTTATCTCTATATCATTAGAAAAGACAAACTCTCATTCATCTGACAAAAGCAATATTGTAGAGAAGAGCGGATACGCTTTAATTAAAGTAAAGGATAATGGCAGTGGCATAGATCCAGATATTTACTCAAGGTTATTTTCTAAGTTCGCAACAAAATCAGATATTGGGACTGGCCTCGGGTTATTCATAGCAAAGAGTATAGTAGAAGCTCATGTTGGCAAGATTTCTGCCGAAAATAACAGGGATGGGAAAGGTGCCACTTTCAAATTTAGTTTACCATTTGATTAGCAAGGCTGCTGTATATTTGCGAACTAATCGCATTTTGGCAACATTGAAAGATGCTTCAACTACTATTCTCTACAATTTCTGCCGTGTCCGTCAAGTCCAAAAGCTTATTTATTCTTCTATCAGGTGATGCTGCAGGCTATGCTTTGAATTGATCAACTCAGCCTTTAATGAATATAAGTATCTTGATGCACAGAGAGATAGGGATTCTGACAAGTGCTAATTATGTGCAGCTGTTAAAGTAGGCCGAAGCGGTGCCAAATCCTGTAGTGCGACTAAGCTATTTTTAGCAGTTTTAGTGTAAAAATCGGTGAAGAAAATTCTGTCTCAATTCATAAGACTTTCTTAATCTTTTTCTAGAGAGAATGATTATTACCAATCACCCAGATTTCGTTTACCCTATCCTATACATAACGACTTACCACTTCTACTTCTCTCCTAGATTTTTTCTCAAATTTAGTACTCATACTCATTTTTTCTTATAATTCCTTGACTTCAGTTTGAGCATTAGTCTTGTCCGGTGTTGTTAACTGTACCTTATTATTTTTGGTAACGCCTTTACCTCTTGATTTCCTTTTCTTTTTAGTCGCTTTTGAAGGAGTTCTTGTCGTTCGAGGGGGAGTATTTGAAAGTTGGGCCGTTATGTCATTTGATTTAGCCCTCGTATCTTCCACTTTTGACAACGTTTGGTGTCTGGCACCAGCGACCTTAGGTGCACTCTGACTTTCGTGAATTTCCCTGCCTGTATCACTTATACCTTGTGTCATGTTTCTGGCCGCCTTTGCTGCCTGCTTGTATCGATTCGGCAAGCTCTGTAACAGCGCCGCTATCAGTAAATGCCTTGACCGCTTCCCGTGTTGAAATAGCTGCATCGCGAATAGCCTTTGCTGTATTTTTGACAGCTTTAGCTGTTTCTTATGCTTGACCTTTCGACTGAGAATTATATGTAGGATTAAATGAACTAGTTGTTCCTGAGATTTGTGTCCTTCTCATTGGTGTAGTTACTCCTCAAATTTACTTAAATATGCTTGCGCTCGCTCAATCGTAGGAAAAGGGCATTTGACCGGCATTTATTGTTGCCTTTCCATTATGGTGTAGTCTAGTTATCTATTTTTTCTATCTGTACCTTCTATATGGCACACTTATTTGGCATTAACGAGTGTAATGAAATACCCATCTTGGCTATCAATTGTATTAATTCACTGCTGAGTAGAGTAAAAATATAGAACCATATGTCCTTCTGTTATTCCAGCTCTGCGGTGATTGCGTTGACTCCTCATTTAGGCATCTTAGGAACGAAATATATGTCTCTTACATGAAGTAAACAGTGACGACTGTTATTACAACTTTTATTATTATTATTATTATTACTATTATTAGTGTTGCAGCTGCAGTATTCCTCGCCCATCTTGAGATTGATCTTTATGCTTAATTGTGGGAATGATGACAATGATGAGCTTCCTCCGAGGCTTGTGACTTGGATGTATTTATCAAATATTGGAAGAAGAATCTTGATGTATACAGAAGACTGGTGATGATAATTCCAAGACACTACGCATCGAGTTCGACTTGACGATATTGCTATCTTCCTTATCGCAGAAACAATTTCTTTTATTAGATATTTTGCTTCTCTACAATCAATGTTGGGATTATGAGTAAACATGTGCAATAAATCTGGAACAATTACTAGACACGTGTCAAGTTGTCTAACGATATTAGGTAATTCATTAATAATTAGATTGGTTAGTTGATAGACTGTAAAAGCTCTACTTACAACTATTCTTTGTAAAGTCTCTTTTATGTCTAAACCATATTGCCTTATAAATTCTACAAATTGATAAAAATCTAAACTATTTCCAGCATCCACAATTACTACATGTGGCAATAAAGGTGATGATGATGATGATGATGATGGTGTTGATGATAATTTACAGCCTTCTTGCCGTCGTAATAAAAATAAAGAGTAAATACATAGTCTGGTCAATAGAATATTTGTGAATTTTCCATTATTTTTGCTCTGATTATTATCGCCAATTATAGTGAATGTATTGCCATCAGTATTAAGGCTCTGAAGAGAAGAATCTAAAGCCTCGATATCGAACATCAGTTTGCTAATAAATTCATCATATGCTGTCTGGAGTTTTGATGAGAGTATCGGCGATTGTGATGCTAGCGATCGTCTTTTGTTATACTTGTCATACAGTTGCTGTGGTTGTGATGGATTATTCCATTTCTTTTTCAAATTCTTTAGGGTAGAACCACATTTTGGGCATTCTTCTTTCACATTGATTGTCAAAAGATCCTGACATGCATCTCCTATTGTCTTCTTTAGTAACGTTCCGCACTCTGAACAAGAGTATTCTAAAAGTTGGTAATTCATTCTGGATAGAGTGACCGCTATATAAGGCCTTATAATGAGTAGGGTGTATTGCCATGGGGGAGGGATAGTTAGATGTATTTTGAGATAGAACAATTGTCCATTGCCTGAATCGATATTACGCTGTAGAGACATCTCGCACGGATATCTAGAGTAATCTATACATTAGTTGGTGAATTATGTTGCGACAATAACTCCTCAGCTTTGGAATCTGTATTCAAATGGTAATTCAACTTCGCCCCGAGTGCATCATGTTAAGGGAAAGCTCATTTTGTAGATTTTCCGCCTAATGGAGAAGAGGCTTTAAGGAACCCAACTGTCTCCCTATGTCGATAAATGAGCTATGTGTTGAGCTTTGCAAAGTGGGCATCAGCTTATTTCACTAAAAGCATAATATTTCTCGGTAAAACCATACTCTTTTTTCATAGAGCTTGGTATATTTAAAAGTGGAGTGAAATTGATTGTACTGACAGCGGTAAGTTAGCAAATACGAATGTAAACCCTGAAGAATATTACAATTCTTCCTCTGTATTATATGCACAAACATAGTCCGTAACCTTAGTGGGTACTTGTAACCTAATAATCAGTTATTATAGACGAGTATAGATATGTGGTGCGGTCACCGGGATTTGAATTCCCGCCCTATCTTAACAAAAGATCGAGTCCCGGGTTACGGGCTAGCCTCGTATCTTATGATACATGGAAGGCCAGTGTACTAACCAAACTATACGATGACCGCACATTTATTTACGCTCGCAAGCAAAGGGTATTTATTTCTATGTCATAGTAATTTGTCGGTAATAAATGCATTACATGATTTGAGTTACTTAAGGAAGGCTTATAATAACAACCTACAATGAAGCTTGTGTGATGAATGAATTATTTACCAAACATGGCAATCATAAAATTCAAAAGATTAATGATTTTGAATTCCGGCTCGAAAGGAATGAAAGAAAAGGAATGAATGTTCCAGTTACCATTTTCTCTGACGATCTACTAATTTCCAAGATGGTATCAGATCGAACGATTGATCAAGCTGCTAACGTTGCCACACTCCCAGGAGTAAGAAAGCATGTCGTGGTTCTCCCTGATGGTCACGAGGGTTACGGGTTTCCTGTAGGGGGGGTTGCTGCAACTGATTTGGTCGAAGGCGTTATCAGTCCAGGAGGAGTCGGATACGACATTAACTGCGGTGTAAGACTGATCCGTACGAACCTGATTGAAAAGGATCTTTCAAAGAGAGGAATCAAGGAAGTAATCGATGAACTCTTTAAGACAATACCTTCTGGCGTAGGAAAAACAGGTTCGATCAGATTAACGAAATCTAGTCTTGATGAATTTCTCGTTGAAGGTGTGAAATGGACAATCGAGAAAGGTTACGGTTGGGAAGAGGACGCTGAGGTTTGTGAGGAGGGAGGAAAGATGATCGGAGCCGATCCAAATAGTGTTTCGGAGACTGCAAAGAAGAGAGGCATGAACCAGCTAGGGAGTCTGGGTTCTGGGAACCACTTTCTAGAAATTCAGAAGATAGATGAAATCCTTGATGAAAGGGCAGCTGCTGCTAATGGGTTTAAATGAAATTGGTCAAGTGACAATTCTAATTCATTGTGGCTCTAGAGGTTTTGGGCATCAAGTATGCAGCGATTACCTACGCCTCTCTGAAAGTATTTCAAGAAAGTACGAGCTAAAACTAGTTGATAGGGAATTGGCATGTGTTCCAAATAACTCCCAAGAAGGAATGAGCTATCGGAAAGCAATGTATTCTGCACTCAATTTTGCTTGGTGCAATAGGCAACTGATTACACATTGGACAAGAAAGACTTTTGAAAAACTGTTTGGTATGAGTGAACAAGCGCTGGATATGAATCTGGTTTATGATGTCTCGCATAACATCGCCAAAATAGAGCGGTACGATGTTAATGGTGAGGGAACACGTGATTTAATGATCCATCGTAAAGGCGCGACCAGGGCGTTCCCTGCAGGAATGTCTCAAGTATCTGAAAGATATCGGGCTGTGGGTCAGCCAGTTATAATACCTGGCTCTATGGGAACTGCAAGTTGGATTCTACTAGGCAATAAAAAATCACTTAATTTGAGCTTCGGCTCTACAGCCCACGGTGCTGGAAGAACTATGTCAAGATCGGCGGCAAAGAGAGCATATTCTTTGGACGAGGTCAGGAAAAATCTCACAGATAAAGGTATTTATCTCAAAGCTCTAACTAAAGAAGGTGTCGTGGAGGAAACACCTTATGCTTACAAAGACGTCGATAGGGTCGCTACTATTTCTCATTCTGTTGGAATTGCAACGAAAGTGGCAAGATTAGTCCCGTTAGGTGTAATGAAGGGTTGAAGTCAGAAGAAGATCAAGATTTAGAGATCATAAAAGCTCGAAAAATGTTGAAGCTCAGGGAGCATGCTGCTGCCACTGAAAAGCGTCGAAAAATACTAGATGAATACAAATCTGAAGAAAAGTCAAAGAAAGAGACTTTTCTCAAGTATATTTATGATAGAGGGGATGAGGTTTTGTCTGCTGCTGAATCTCAATTTCCGTCACAAACCCTAGCGGTAATGAATCGCATCCTCGATTTAATAGAAAGGGGAGACATACAGCAGAAGATATCAGGAGGAGAATTGTTATCACTTTTCCGTATGTTGGGATTGAACATAAGAATGAATACAACTATAAAAATCGAAGATCATGGCAAGTTGGTTTCCTTTTCTGATAAGTTGAAAGCTGACAGTGTTAAAAATGAAAATGAAACTGATTAACTCTAGTACGTCTTTAAAATTCAGGTTCTAACCTATTTTAAAATCTCATCTAGTTGTACAGGGTATAGGATTGACCCGTGACCTCAGAAAGGAGGAAACCATCAGATACTTTGTTCTAATTTTAAGTATCAATATGATCGCACGGATATTGAGGTACCAATAAGTATAAAATATCAGAATAGTTTTAATGCTTTTAGTGTACCAACAATCATGCGAACATTACTATATCTAATGGAATCCCCATGGAAGATACGTTTTAATTCAATTGTCAACTACTGCTAGGAGTAACTACATATTGAAAAAGTGCACCAAATGGATTACAGAGAACTCATAAATACGACGAGAGATTTACAGCTCCGAGATATTCCCAGTAACGAAAAGGCACTAATTTACAGGATAATCAACTCTGATGGATCAACCTATAGAATCGCATCATCAAAATTTAGATTTCGACAGCAAAATTTCCAAGAAAGAAATGACTATGCACTATTAAAAAGGCTTGTTGAGCTTCGGTATGTTGAAGAAAATCAAGAACAGAGAAAAATATTAGGTGGGAGTATGATTTATAGGTTTACTACTCATGGTTTACTTTATATTTTTGCAAACAAGCTAATTTACCCTCCTCAACTACTCCTAAATTATAGTTTAAATTCCGTTCTCAAAACACTTGTATTTCCGTATTTTGAAACTAAAACGATAAGTCAAGGCACTGCTAGATTTTACGAGGCAATCACTGAGTATTTGAATGAATGTGCGATAATATTGACAAATCAAAATTTCCCTCTAAAATCCGAATCGGAAAGTCATGATAGACGAGAAGACTTATTAGGTTATGAATTAGAGGAATTAATCAAGGCTCTTGCAGTGAAGCTGGCCTTAATGTATAGCGAGTCAAATCTATTAACCATTTCTTCTGCTCTTGTGGAAAATGATAGTGCAAGAGTTTCGCTATATGAATTGGAAAGTTCAATGAAAGGTCTTCTCGCTTCTGACAGGAAATTTATGCATTACTTGGAAAAAACCAAGAATGAGTTGGATGAAATTAGATAAATGCCCGAGACTGTATAGAATCCTTTTCGTCATGTTAGTACCGTTGTCTTTCATATACACATGTTATATTATCTTAAGATACCTAATGTGACAGCAATACTTCAAAGCAACTGTATGATCAGTAGTGCAAGAATTTTAAATTGGGCTAGGTGACCAATGAGTTATTACTATTATGCTACATCTAATCAAAATAGTGAGTGTGCTAGTTCTCCTAAAGTGTCAATCCTTTTTGCAAAGTAGCGGGGAGAGTCGTTTAGTTTTAATGTGATAAAATCTGACAAAGAACCACAGGCAAAAATTGCGATAGTGACTCTATATTATTTTCTATAGACCAGAAATGTCTACTAGATTGTATAGGCATATTCCCGCAATCCCGCTTTTGCCGTCGACTTTCCTCCTATTTTGATTAATACAAATTCCTTATTGCTATGATTGATAGAATCAAACAATTCCCTTCCTATCCCTCTATGTAATCCTTCATATTCTTCCATTGAAAGCTTCATTCTAACGCCGATCTCCTCTTCTAGATCCATTGAACTTACTATTTCCTTATAGGAAGGCTGGATCACACCACTGAAAACCATTGCACTGCTACCGCTGCCATACGAACCGAAGCCTACCCTTTTGCCGTCCAAATCAATTCCTCTCTTATATTCAAACTCTAACGAACTTCTGAAACCCATATACATTGAAGCAGTGTATAGGTTGCCAATCAATTCTGAAGCCTTCAAAGAGCTTGCCATTTTCTTTTCATAAGCCTCATGGTAAAGGGTTGTCTGCATAAACAATCTCCGGAACTTCTCGTCTGCTTTCATAAATTCTGTATCAGCTAGAATAGATTCAATGGTTCCCCTAGGGTCTTTTGGAGAAGGCTCTTCTATCCCTACTTCGTTAATAACTTCTTTCCATCTAGGAAGGTTTCTCCACTCATGTCTTAAGAGATATGCCAAAGCCTTCTCACCCATTCGTCTGTATGGTAAATGAACACTGATTAGATCGATATGATCAGTAATAGATTCTCCTCCCTTTAGTTCAATTAGTCCATACCTCAATGCCTTTTCTTTATAACTGTCAAAGGCCTTCCTGACCTGTATCAGATATAGCAGATTTGAATAGGTCCCATTGACCAAAGGCGTTTCTTTACCGAATGGCCGGTAAAAATCATATTCGTTTCTAATTATAGTCGACGTTACCTTTTGATCGAAGGCCAATAATCTAGGATTCTCCTTGATCAGCATGGCTACTGCACCAGCTCCTTGGGTGTACTCGGCTGTCGAGCCAATATCGTACTTGGCTATATCACTAACTATCACAATCGCAGCTTTATCATTATTTTCTTCAGCACGTATCCAATTTGCATTGTCATATAGCGCATAAGATCCGCTTACACATGCAAATTTGCACTCAATTCCTCCTGCATGTTCAAAAGAACCTTCACCATAAACCTGCTCCAACATCCCAATCACAAAAGAATTCATTGCCTTTGATTCGTCAAGTCCTGATTCGGTTGCTACATACATTCTCCCAATGTCTTGGGGTTGCAAACCATTCTTCTCCATTAATGTTAAACAGGCGTTGGCCGCCATACAGGCGGGATCTTGATTAACATCAACTATAGCCATTTTCCTAACCCCTATACCGTATTCTAGCTTCTGAGGGTCTATTCCCCTCGCCTCTGCAAACTCTTTACAATCTACATAGAGCTTAGGAACGTAGATAGCCAGATCATCGATTCCTACTGGCATGATGATAAGACTTGACCTTTAAAGACAATTTAAAGGTACTTCTAAGGTTATTTGACTAACTACCTTAAGCCGATTGACACTAGTCAATATTATAATATAGTAAAAGTCCGCGTTTAAGGAACAGTCAATCAAAAGTACCTAATTATGTTATAGTAATTGTCTCTTTCGCATGGTCGATATCCTATCTGCCTTATGGACTCTATTATCTTGCTTGTGGTTAATTCTGTGGACCTTGCACCTGTAGCGCTAACTACTTCTTCTCCAATAAGTGTTCCTCCAAAATCGTCTGCTCCATAATTCAACGCCAACTGGGCCATCCCTATTCCGTTTGTTAGCCATGAGGACTGCAAATGATTAATCAACCCATAAAAGACTATCCTAGAGATAGCAATCATCTTTAGCAATCCTAACCCACCTGAAGAATACCTCACAAGACCGTCAGATTGTATTTCAGTCTTGTTGGGCTCAAAACTCCATGGTATAAACGACATAAACCCTTGCGTCCTTTCTTGCAATCTCGAAATTAAGCGCAGATGATTCGCCCTCTGCTCTGTCGTCTCCACTGTGCCGTACATCATAGTAGCAGAAGACTTAATTCCCAGACTATGAGCTTCCTCCATGATTCTTAGCCATTCATCAGTCTTAATCTTCAATGGACTAATTGTTGATTTTACTCTATCATCCAGTATCTCTGCACCTGCACCGGGAAGCGAGTCAAGCCCAGCCAACTTTAATCTGTGCAGAATTTCTCTTGTAGTGCTCCTCTCGACTCTCGCTATCATATCTATTTCAGATGCAGAAAGACCGTGGATACCGATTTCAGGATATCGCTTTTTTATTTCTCTAAATACTTCTTCATAATATTCGATCCTAAGATTTGGATTATGGCCACCCTGGATAAGTATTTGAGTGATGTCATATGCCTCCTTAGCCCCAATCACACGATCGAGTACCTGCCGCAGAGATAACGTGTATGATTCCGAATGCCCAGGAGGTCTATAGAATGCACAGAATTTGCAATATGTTACACATACGTTGGTATAATTCAGTATTATATTATTAACAAAGCTGGCATCATTCCCAAATAATTTATTGCGCAAATAATTGGCTGAAATACCAAGAGAATAAACATCATCAGATTTCAAGAGTCTAATGTAATCGCTTAAATTAAGGCGACTTCCATCAAGAACGTTGTATACGATATCCGAAATATCTGACTTGTTGATCAAGTTCTGAGTAAGACCGGTCAGGCTATTCAATATACATGATATGTGGATTAATGATGCTATTTATTCTTTACAAACCTTAGAATTGACAATCTAACAAGCGGCTTATCCTTATCACAATCAGCTTGCTTACTGCTATAGTTTCAAATTAAGGAATGAAGATGGACCATTTAGAATTCATTCAATGAGGTGGCATTCTAAATCTACTCCTATGGATCCAGCTGCTAGATACAAGACCCTCTGAAATGTATCCAAAGAAGCTTTTTTGCCTTATCTGATAAAAGATCATTGCATAGGTTTTATATTGACATTCACAAACATAAGTCAACTAGATTGCAACAAGGTATTGAAAGAGTAACCCCTGCACTCGAGAAGGCGATGGCGGGCGAAGAACTATCACTTAGTGATGGAATGCAACTAATGAATGAAGAGAACCTGTTCTTGCTGGGAGCAGTTGCAGATAATTTACGCCGAAAAAATAGTGGAAATATCGTAACATTCGTTTGTTCGTACTATCTCAATTATACAAACATCTGCGCCGAAGTTGTCCACTCTGTGCTTTTTATAGAAAGGGTCCAGAGGGAGACGCGTATACTCTTTCCACTGAACAACTCATCGCAAGGGCCAGAATAGCAGTGAACGAATTGGGAGCCACGGAATTACACATTGTTGGAGGCTTTCATCCAAAGTTGGGACTGGATTACTATGAACGTATGATCATTTCTATTAAAAAGGAATTCCCACAAGTATGTATAAAAGCACTCACACCAGCTGAAATTTTTTTCATTTCCAAGCTAACCAGGAATTCCGTAAAGGAAGTACTGAGAAGATTGAAAGATTCTGGGCTGGACGCATTACCAGGTGGTGGTGCAGAAATTTTTCACGATCAAACAAGAAATTTGATTGTGAGGGGGAAATGTTCCGGAGAGGAATGGCTTGATACTGCCCGCCAAGCCCACGAAATAGGGTTGAGGAGCAATTGTACGATGCTCTTCGGCCATGTTGAGAAACCTGAACACATAGTTGATCATATCATTCGGATCCGAGAGTTACATAAGAACACCAATGGCTTCACTACATTCATACCTCTAAAATTTAGCCTAGAGAATACCGAACTTGAGAAGACACATATGATTCAAAGAGAAAGTCCATCGACATACGACTTAAGAGTTATAGCAGTTTCAAGGATCCTTCTATCAAACGTACTGAACAATATTTCTGTATATTGGATAGCCCTTGGAAAGAAGTTAGCTCAAGTCGCGCTTCGTTACGGTGGCAACGACCTCGTCGGGACTGCTTTCTCTGAGGAAATATTCAAAGCAACGGGAAAGAATAATGTAACTTCGACAGAAGAGCTCGTCAATTTAATTGGTGAAATTAATAGACAACCCGCGCAAAGGGATACATTTTTCAATATTCTCAAGCGCTTTTAACTAGTATTTGGAAATACCTTCCTATATTTTGGACTCATTCAGTATTGTTCATGTATTCCACGATGATACTATCCATTTCAACAGAAATCACCTAACCTTTGATCAAAGTTGAGATATTTTTCTCCAGGATTCCTTTATTCAATGCCAGTTCAAACATTCTCTGGATGGATGCAATACCTTCTGTTCCCATGTCGATAGTTAGCCTGTTGACATACATTCCTATGAATTTGCGGATTACATCTCTGGCCTGGCCTCTACTGTACGTCATGGCATAGTCTAGTGCCTCATCAAAATGGTCAAGCCCGAAGAGTATGGAGTCTTTGAACAATTGCTCAAATTCCTTAATCCGCAATCCTGACATAGTTTTTGAACTTGCCACATTTATTCCAAGAGGAACTGCCAGACCATTTGTGTTATCATTCCACCATCTTCCTAGGTCTAGGACCTTTAAAAGACCGTATGCACCAAAAGAGATCTGCCCTTCATGAATTACTAATCCAGCATCCACCTCTCCTTCCTTTACAGCACTTGGAATCATGTGAAAAGGCATCTGCATATCAGGGTAGTTCCCTAATGCAATCTTTGAAATCAAGTATGCCGAGGTCATTCTACCTGGTACGGCAATCGTGGTATGACTGAGTTCAGGAATTGTGAATCGCTTCTTTGAAATAATCACTGGACCATAGTTAAGGCCAAAACTGGCACCGCAGCTCAAGATAACGTAATTTCTCAGGTATGCATATGCATGCGCTGAGATTGCAGTGACATCAAGTTCGTGATCCAATGCCCTCTTGTTAAGGGTTTCAATATCCTCTATTACGTGCTTGATTTCAAACGCGGAACTCTTCACGTTGCCTGATGCAATACCATAAAACATGAATGCGTCATCAGCGTCAGGAGTATGACCTAACCTTAATTCAACCACACAACTTTGAATGTATCAGAGTCTTATATGCTTCTCCTTACCATTAGCGAGAGCAGGATGAGTTACCCATTACTACCTTCACCTTATGATTAAGATCTCATTGTTTATGATAGCGGAATGATGCAATATGACTGTATTAAAATAGATTAGCACTTTGCCGGCCAACTGATGATATCGATTACCGAACGGAAAATCCGCAATTGATTGATAAAGAAGTAGAAGCCTTTTGTCACTCAAGCTCAGCGCGGAATTTGGAAGCCTTAAAAAGATTACACGAGTATGATTCTAGTTTCGAGCCGGTAAAGGATATCCTCTTAATCACTCCAGTTCCAAAGTAATGCTCATAACTATATACTTCGCCTTAGTCGGTTCTACAAATATGAGCAGTTCATTGCCTGTCGACAAACTTGTTACCATAATACGAGCGTTTAGTACGAAGTGACTTCTTTAATACAGAGGCATGGTGGGGATGTATTAAAGTATGTTGGTGTTGCAGTTATTGCATTTTTCACTTTAAGCTCAAAACAAGATCATTGCTTGTATGAATTCAGTTAAATGTGCCCAGTCTATCTTTAGTGTGATTAAGAACGGGAATAATCCAATCCTAAACGAATATGATTATCCTGAGTTGAGGGTAAAAACAGGGATTGACGAAGGAGAGAATGTGGTTGTATTATTTGGACAAGACATGAGTTCGTTAGTGGATATCATGGGATTTTTCATGGGCATAATCTTTGGATAACCTCCAAGATAACCTCCATTACGGAAGCCGATCATATTACAATCAGGGAGGACGTGTATTTTGCGTTAGACCCCTACTTTGAAAAAAACTTTTCTGAGATTACACCACCGGTTGACGAGTGTAAATATACAGATAGAATAGCCGGGGACCTATACAAGCTCTTGCTACGTTAGGCATCAGCAATAGCAGACGTGACTTGAAGTTGCGAGACTAGACTGAGTTTATTAACGTACAATTAACCCTTATTACGCAATTAAATATAAGTATCCGTGGTAAAATAGTAGGCTTGAACTTGTTATGAGGCTGCCGTTAAAGGATACTAACAATAGTAATATTCAGGAAATAAATTCAATCTATTATCGCGTCGGAGAGTGTTTCCTACGCTCTTTATCTCCCAAGATCTCGATGCATGAGGTAAACGTTATGCTCGCAGATGGGACTGTGACTCAGTCACCTACATTCGATCTTGAAAGAGTTTCGAAATTCTACGAAAACCTGATACAATCGCTATCTGGGTGGCAGAGTTCAGGCATATCACAATCCAAAATTGAGGATTTGAATAGGATTTATTGCGAATTTAGGAAATCCGTGGGAAAGTATGATATCAAAGGGTATTTTGGAGTTCAGTTTCACACTCTACCTTATTATCAGGTAAATAAAAAAGTGCTTGACATACAAAAAAAACTCCGAGATTTGGAAGAGGAAGGCATTCAATATTATTCCCAGATCTCCCAGCAAGCGAATGATATGATAAAGGACGAATTGACATCTAAGGGGCTTGGGAACGCGAGTGAGGACGAGCTGTTTAAGAATCTGCTTGAAAATGATGGACTCTATAGCGAATTAGTGAAAAAGGCTGAGTCGATCGAGAGTGGATTCCCCCAATTTCTTAACCTTGATCATCAAAGGAAATTACTATTCAAAGAATTGGAGACCCTCGTAATAGACCTATATCAGGTTTCACCGGTTCTAATTGATTACAATAAATTAATGCAGGGGGAAGTTGGAGTTGCCATGTACGTGGACGTTGGGACTATTAAGAATGAAAAAACGGCAGCAATTGATCCCTTCGTAAATACTAAACGGTTGTCTTCAGCCCAGTCAGAACAGATCATTTCTGCGCTTTTACAGGTTCAATATGCGATGGATCGAATGTGACATCTCTTTTCCTCAGTAAGGTCGACGAGAGTCATATCACATTAAATTGGGATTGCTTATGATTCGAATTATGATATGGCGGAGTAACATATTGGAATGACTTGGTTGACATGAACTGGGCCATTAAGGTGGTATCTCTCGCGACTCTTGGACACACTAGAGCCCTTACACTATTGGGCGAATATAGATATACAGATCAAGTAAGCAACTTCAATATAGGTAAAGGAGCCTAATGAAAATTCTCAGATAAGATGCTTGAAGATATAATAAAGGATCGAATCGACTCGAAAAAACCACGGGAAGAAGGGCTAACTTACATGATAGACAGGCTACCTAGCATAGATAGCGAAGGTATTGAAACTCTTTCACCGATAGTAGATATGGTGAAGATCTATGGCGCATATCCGCTTTTGATTCCTGACGTTATTCTCGAAAAGAAAATAGGGATTTATCACAAGCATGGCATTCAAGTGTCATTGGGAAGTACAATGACTGAGTATGCAATAATCGAAAATGTGTTTGATAGGTTCGTAACTGAGGCTGCTAGAATGGGCATAGACGTCATAGAGATTAGTGAAAACAATCGTGATTTAAGTTTGGACGAAAAAGAAAAAATCGTCAGTAGTATTGAATCAAAAAATATGAGGTGCTTTTGGAAAATTGGAAGAAAGGATCCAAGGCATCAATTAACCGTTGAACAGATTCTTTCAAGGACTGAACAAAGCATCAAGCTCGGCAGTAATAAGGTTATCCTGGAGGCTAATGAAGGGGTAGGTGTAGGAATTTACGACGAACGTGGAGCAGTGAAATGGCACCTTATGGGTGCGCTTACATCAAAATTTCCTCCAAGAGCGTTCGTTTTTGAAGCCCCGCTTGAATCGCAACAATCAGCTCTTATAGCTGAGTTTGGACAACGCGTGAACTTAGCAGAAGTTAGGCCAGATTTGCTCATGTCTATTGAAACACAGAGAAGAGGTTTAATGTCAAAAGCAGCGTATGGGGTCTCCTACTTTCGAAAGGATCCCGAAGGCGGTCCAGCGTCCAAATTTATTTATTACATAATCAAAACCAAATACCCCGTCGAACAGAGTGAACTGATCCGAATTAGTCATTTACCTAGGAGAACAATTCAAAATGCGATTGAAGATCTTAAGGAACAAGGATTAGTTCTAGAGAAAAATAGTCTAGATGACACGCGACGTAAGGCGTATTATCCAGTACTTTCTGAGTGGCTCTAGTCCTATCATTTGTTATAGACAGCACTTAGTTTAAATGGGTTTTCGAATTGGATGTTAGTCATATTGGTTTGATGCAGGGTATTATACTGGCCAGTCTATGAGTCTGTGCTGGTTTTAGCTGCCTCCCGATAATGTCCCATAACGGCTCAAAGTTCTTGTAACTTAAACGCATTATATCTGCCCCAATATCAAAATCTATAAGTTTTTAAATCTCAGCGATAAAAATTAGAAGGAGAAGGCTACGTAAGCAGGCGAATATTTGTGACCAAACAGGAAGAAACTAACGCTGAACAGAGAGTTGAACCCAGTAACGAGACGCCAGTGGTGCCAAGGTCCAGTCAGGGTCAACTAAGTACCGAACCGGATTCGTCCCTAGATTTCGCTCAGGAACTAGTAGACTATTCAAAGCGTTTGGAAACATGTCGAAAAACGCTCCATCTGGCTGGTAAGACAATCAAAGTAGGGACTACGCCCAATGAGATACTCCATGAAACAAGAAACTATACTCTGTTGCATTTTAGACCTATGACAAATAAGACATTTCCGACTCCAATTTTAGTGGTATACGCACTTATGAATAAATCGTACATTCTTGACCTCCAACCTGGAAAAAGCTGGATCCAAAATCTTCTTCGCCAAGGGTTTGATGTGTATCTGATTAATTGGAACGCTCCATCATCTATAGATAAATACATTTCTTTTGATGATTATGTAAATTACTACTTGGACCAATGTGTTGAAATTGTAAAGAAAAAAAGAAATGTGGAAAATGTTACTTTGCACGGCTATTGTCTTGGTGCAACGATGTCAGTAATGTATGCAGCAACACACCAGGAGAAAGTTAGGAATCTAGTTACTATCGCCCCCATAATAGATGCCGATCAGGACTCGACAGTCCTTGCAAATTTTGCCAAGAATATTGATGTCGATAAACTGGTAGATACTTTAGGGAATTTTACATCTGAGCAACTCTACAGTTGCTATTCGATTCTTAAACCCTTTAAGCAGGGGGTGAACAAATACATCAACCTAGTGCAAAATATTGACAATAAGAAGTTTGTAGAGAATTTCCTAGGAGTTGAGAAATGGCTTTATGACACCCCCCCTATTGCAGGTGAAACATTTAGACAGTGGATAAAAGACATATATCAAAACAACTTGCTTGCGAAAAACGAAATGAGAATTAAGGAAATTTCAGGTAGGAACAGTCACGCAGCAGATGATCATGACATTATAGATCTTTCTAAGATCACAGTACCGCTGCTAAATATAGTCGCTGAAGAGGACCACTTGGTTGCACCGGCATCCAGCTCTGCATTGAATGACTTGGTATCGAGTAAAGATAAACGTTTGATGAGATTCCACACTGGCCATGTAGGCCTTATTGCAAGCAGTTATTCTCAAAATAACGTTTTGCCTAAAGTAGGACAATGGATAAAATCTAGATCCCAATAACCCATGCCCAGTCGCAGTGGACGCGACAGCCTAAATGAACCAGATGAAAGTTTTACCTTACATGAACTTTTATGATGACAATTGCCACACTAGCTAATATGTATTTTGCAAGATGGGACGGGAGGATGTTTGCTTCTCATGAAGATCGTATCTCTACTTCTTGGTTTATTTGATTGGTACGTTGTACTTGCACGCTCGCGTTCGGCGGAGAAGGAAAAGTGGGATCGAATCCACTAGGCAGTGGGTAAAAATAAGCTCATAGGGTTCCTAATTGTTTGCTGAATGTAATTCTGCACTTAGAGATCAAGCAATTACACCTATCAAAAAATGGGAATATGATACTGTTAATATGGCCTCCTGAACTTTGCAGTATTAATAGAACATAATAGTAAGTCATCTTTCAACTGCCAGATCATGGCATGATAAGAATATTCCTTAAGGGTCGGAAGGTAATATGTGAGCCGAATAATATCATTGCATGTTATCAATTAAAATATCAGTGCAATACCTGCAACATATATTGGAACCAAGTAACATAAAATAGTTGATTGATAGTAAACTATCATTTTTTTTCATATTTAGTTGCGGATATTTCAAGAGAACCCTAGAATTCTAGTTTGTTTAGATTCCCCTTATTCATAAAGGATCATGCTTCAGTGACCATAAACATTTTTAAGAGAACTAAATTGAACTAAGATATGCAGTATTTCACCGCCCTTAAAATAGGTGAAAAGAGGGTTAAATCAGCTCAGGATTTCTTGAAGACGTATGCGGGGAATGCTATGCCTGCCTTAGCATTAAAGGATAACAAAGCAGACCAATGGGAGCCAGTAGGTGAAGAGAATTTATACGGAGTTGTAAAGGAAGCAAATGGATACATGATTGTAATATGCGATAAAAATGGAATCGCAAAGAGTCTCGCAAATTGGTTTAGTGAAGAAGAAAAAAATAGTATAGTATCTAAAATAAAGTCAGAAACTGCGATGGAAGAATACTTAGGGCGATTGTCACTCCCAGTTTAAATGTTACAAGTTCACAATCAAACTCAGAACTTGTAATTATATCAATTCATAGTATGTTTGACAATAAATAGCGAGTCTATTATTGCTTATACTGTATTATATCCCTTGGTTAGAAATATTCTTTTGTCAGTACCTCATTAAATCTGTGGCTTCTCCGAACCACGATCAACGTTTACTTCAATTAGTCATGCTATGCCAAGTTCAATGTACAATTTCCAAATCGAATTGGCCACGTTCGACGCAAATAAGTTGTGATTGAATCATGCTATTAGATTTCCCACCTTTCTTGATTGTCCCAGAATGAGAACAGAAGACTAATCTGCTCTCCGGTTTTTCCTTTTTCTTTTACTTTGGATGATTCCTATCAGTTGATATCCATATTCCAGGTTATGCTTAACGTGATTTATCCCATGAGACTTATCAGGAACGAATTTATCGTCAAGAATGTTCTCAATGTATATTTTTGATCTTCTCACAGACAGGATCGCATGTTGAACCTGACTATCCAATAACTTCCTTCCCAATTCCTTTTCAGCTCTATCCTTAAATTCCTTTTCGTCTCCAGCTATGTTATAGTACTTTTGTAGCTTGGTGTAATTCCTACATAGGTCCTTGATGCTATTCAAGTCGTACTCAGACAATCCCTTAAGGGCGTCATAGACCGCAACTGTGGTTCTTCCTGTTATCTTTGCTAAACTATCAACTAGCCCTTTGTCCGATATTACCCTTTCAGTAACCGGTTTGCGTATTTGGTTGGGTTGAGCCTCAGTAGAGAGATCCAAATTCAAGGATTGTGCCAAGTGTTGTTGAGCTTTCCTTGTTCGATAATATGCTTCAGCATTGTACGAATCAATGCGTACTCCCGAAGCATCTTTTCCACTGTGGATTACGGAAATCACATTCACAAGTATTTCAGGGTAGCATGCCTTTAGGGAATCGCTGAAACTTTGGAAGTTTTCATTAAGATCCTTGTAAATGTTAAAAACGACTTGATCAAATGATTGAAGGTTTTTTTCCTCTGTAGTACGACCCTTCCTTATCTCTCCCACAGAGATAGTTAGTAAGTCCGATAATTCGGATGGGCTAAAATAATATCTAGTTGCTATTGCAGCGTAGACAATTACTCTTACTGCCTCCAAAAAACTCGGCTGAATTTGAAGCTCGGGTACTGAAATCTTCTCTATATAAGATATTGCGGTAGAATACAACGGATCATCAGACGATATTTTCAAGTTATTAAAATAGTACACCAATTCATCGTGCAGGGACTTCCTAAGGCGTGTACTGGTATCGTCTTGTATACTCTGGTTGAGATCCAAATTCATGCTTTTCCTTTTACTTGTATCCATGTCATTTGATTCTCCTATTGTTCTAAGTACTCTCCACTTTGAATGAATAGTTGTATAGTTGAGGCTATTTTCCTTAATGAATACAATTCTAACAGGATTAAGTGTTTCACATAACTTAAATATGTCATGACCATATTTAACGTTACTATGTACGGGTAAATTTATCACTATTCCTGATTTAGTAGAATTTAGTAATAAAACAAGTTAGGATAGATATCTGCTAAAGTCAACAACTACTAAAGGATAAGCATCTATTCTGCAGATCGATAGATCCATATCCATTTAAAGATCATTCCCGAATTTTATTGCTCTATATTACATGTAAACCACTGTTTCATTTTTTCTCTTGTATTTCTAGTTCAACAATCCAGAACTGTCAATTGCGCAAAAACTGTGCACGCTTGTCTCTGCTCGATGTTCTTATCTGTGTCAGATGATCCACTATCATAGGCAGGAATGTCCCCACGTCCGTTACTACTCCGATTGCCTGAGTTGTGCCTCTGTCTAATAATTTTGTTACCACAGGTTGGCTGATATCTACTGCAACCACCTTTACTGATGACGGTAGCATATTGCCCACCGCAATGGAATGAAGCATAGTCGAAAACATCAAGACCATTCGAGCACTTTCTAGTAATTTTTTATATCCGCGTTGAGCTTGGACAACATCAGTCACGACATCGGGAATGGGACCATCATCTCTAATGGAACCAGCCAAAACGTATGGCACCCCCTTTGAAACGCATTCATACATTATTCCGTTGCGCAGAGTACCTTTTGTCACCATTTTTTTTATTGATCCCGCTTTGAAAACTTCGTTTATAGCTTGCATATGATTTCTATGCCCTCTTACTGCTAGAGTTCCATCTCTAACGTGCATGCCAAGCGAGGTACCCATGATTGCGTTTTCGATGTCATGAACTGCTAATGCATTACCAGCAAGTAATCCGTCAACATATCCCATTCGTATCAAGTGTGCTAAGGCAGCCGAGGCACCAGAATGAACTATAACTGGTCCTGAAACTACAACTATTTTTCCATGAGAGATTTCTTTAGTATTGTAAATGTCATAAGCTACTTTTCGAGCGATTTGTTGAGTCGGTCTCTCACTCGAACTCGAACTGCTCATGAACTGAAATATATCCACTCCCTCTCTCGGACGTTCCTGAGGAATGATTCGAATTCCATGCTCTCCTGTTACAATCATGTCTCCTTTTCGTATCTCACGTATCATCTTACATTCAGCGGTCTTTCTTACAATGTCCAATGTGATGCACTTGTCCATCATCATATTCTTTACATTTATCCAGGAATTTCTAAAGTAGATTTGAGTTGGATTATTAGTAGTGCTATAGAAAGAATTAGGCAATACCATGTCCTTTCTGGCTGGTTCTAATACAACTTCGTCTACATAGAGCGGTTGTGCTCCTTGACGGTATACAGATTCCAGTAACGTATCCAAATGGTTCCTGTCTTTACCTATTATAAGAAGACGTGAAGTACTCTCTTCTCTTTTTTTCTTGCCGACATGAAATTCTAGAACCTGAAATTCCCCCTTGAGATCCATTATGGTATCTAGAATTCTGCCTAAGATCATAGAATCAATTAAATGGCCCTTAACTTCTACTTCCTGGGCATGGTCTATTTTTTTATCCACTTGTTTGTATTAGATCTTCCTGTTCATTTTAAGTTTTCATTGGTCGCTATTAGATACAATCGCAATATTTGCATTTAATTTGGTTTTATGAACTGGTAATTAGTCAATTGCAATTTAAAATCGCCCTTGAGAGCAAGTGAATCCTTAGAGATTTAATAACACAAACTCGATGATAATTTATTCATGGTTCAAGAAGAGTTGATCTATCACAAACATTCACTCAGAAAAGAAAGCGTCCTTAGTACGTTTTAGAAGCAGTTGTAAATCGTTACCTTCTTCACTATCCATTGTATAAGTAAAGAACTGTTGAAGAATACTAGATGGATATCCCTGACTTTCATATGTCTTAGCTTGAAATGCCATTTCGATTCTGTCTACACCATGAACGAGCTGTGACGTATCAGTCTTATTTTCAAGATACTCTTTCCAAATATCCGTATATTCCTTACTTATTCCCGCAGGCAAGTGATATAGAATTCGATCGATTGCCTCAGTTTCTTTAATTCTCTTTTCATTACTAGAGATTTCGTTAGGTCCATAGTCCCCAATGATTGATTCCCCCAGATCGTGCAAGATTGCCATCTTCAGGGCTCTTTCTGTCTGCATTCCTAATATGTCAGAGAACACCATCACCATAGTACTCATTGCATACGTGTGATCCGCCACAGATTCAGGATTCTTAACCTTTACCTTGTTGATCCATCCTGATCTCTTTATTGCTTTCAATTCCATCACAAAACTAAAGAAATTTGCCAACAATTGATAGTTAAGGGGCGATGATACCATCGATGTTGTCCTACAAATTGCCTAATAAAAGACTTCGTTCATGAATGTACCAGACTTAACTTCAAAATTTAGCAAGCCATCAATTTTGGTTTCAACATTTGGCATCGTAGCTCAAACTCAAAACCGAGCCGAGCCTTACACTTGGACACAATCTGTCATTTGCCTTTCTCCCAGAGTATCTGAATTCCTACTCTGTTACTATCTTGAATACAAGACCAATGCTTTTTGGACTATGCTAACTAGAAAAGACATTGCATACCCAATCCTTTATTCTAGTTCCTGTTTACCAATCTAAAAGGTTTTTACTCCTTTTGAAACGTATAATTCAACTTAAGAACACAACCTATTCCCCATGAGCTTTTGGTAGCCAGACTGTTGAGCCAAAATGAAGAGGACGAAAGCTAATGTGTCTTCATCCATGCATTATCTGGAATGCCAAGCCGCTTATTGGCTGTTCTAGCCATAACGAAAAATAGATCAGAAAGTCTATTTAGATAGATTATAGTGAGAGGATTGATTGATTCAGCTTTTGATAAGCCTACAACTGAAATCTCTGATCTTCTGGCTATGCTTCGACTCAGGTGCAAGTGACCGGATTCAAGACTCCCTCCTGGTAGTATGAAGAATGAAATTGGTGCAAGTTCCTGCTCAAATGTGTCTATAGCCTTCTCAACATTGTTTATCATGTCTTCATTTACTCGGGGGCTTCCATAACAGTTCTCGGTACTAGGACTATCATCGGCTAAATCTGCACCAAGGATGAACAGATCGTTCTGAATTGTTAACAGAATCTTAACAAAATCTGAAAAACTACCGACACGTTGAGAAGACTGCAAAGTTGCCAAGATTAAGCCAACACTTGAGTTTAATTCATCGACCGATCCATAAGCCATTATCCTTGTATGATGCTTTGATATTCTCCTTCCGCCTATGAGTCCAGTCTCCCCTAGATCTCCAGTTTTAGTATAAATTTTCATACGCTACAATTGTAGTTCATTCAAGATTAAATTTAATTTTTATGGTAATATGGATCTTTCGAAAAAATGCCTCCTTGTATGATCGTAAATGAGGTAATCTTCGCAGGTATCCCTATTCGCATATTACGAAAAGGCTAGAGCAGCAATAGCCATTTAGTATGAATGAATTTCGGCCTTGTGTTCTCTTAGATACTTTTTTTTCTTAAATCGTTCATTACACTTTTCACATTTAAATGGCTTTTCAAATTCGAGCAAGAATCTTTCTCTTCTTTCTTCAGGAGTTTCAATTAGTGATTCTGGTTCACTTTCAGCTGAGTTTATCATGATGAATTATAATCAAAACCATATATGTTAGTATATTTAGCTTGAGTAAGAAATTTACATTAGAAAGATTCTTGCTAATCGTACTGAGAAATTACATGTAGCTACGCGCTTTGACCAATAACTGAGGAAAGCAATGAACCTGTTATAATGAAACGGGTTGGATTTCCAAGAGTTGATGATATGTTCAACCATAATGACAAAATTATTGGCATAGGTGGCAGCGGTGTGCAGTAAACACAATATATGTCGCATAGTCAGATGGTATTCCCTCGGTCACGCAGGTCATTAGTAGGGTCAATTCAAGGATCCCTTGAATTGTTGGGCTCGACTTCAGAAGATTGGCCTAGGTGATCATATAGGGTGTTTTTCTTCCCCCTAAAATTTCTATAATATTCTGAGCAGCAATTTCTGACATTTTCGAGCGAACTTGATAAGTCGCACTTCCGATGTGCGGCAATAGCACCACATTTTCCATTCCGATTAGTGGACTATTAATTTTTAATGGTTCACTTTCGAAAACGTCTAGTGCGGCCCCAGCAATCCACTTGTTCTTTAGTGCTTTGATGAGACTCCTTTCGTCAATTACTTGACCACGAGAAGTGTTGATTAAAAAAGAAGTATTTTTCATTTGCTTGAGTTTTGACTCATTAATCATTTTACTGCTTTCAGTGTTTAAATTGGCGTGTATGGAAAGAAAATCACTTTCTCTTAGGATAGTATCCATATCTACATATCTGGCACCCATTTCATATTCGAGTAATCTTTCTAACCGATGGCGCTTGTGGTACAGGACATTCATATTAAATCCCCTCGCTCTTCGGGCTACCGCTCTCCCTATACGCCCTGCACCAAGCAGCCCCAGTGTCTTGCCATAAACATTCGAACCTAAAAAAAGATCAGGTGACCATCCTACTTTCCACTTTTTCTGTCTTATGTAATTGTCTGCAAGTACAACTTTTCTTGATATAGCTAGAATTAGAGCGAAAGTCAGATCGGCAGTTGCTTCAGAAAGGACTTCCCCAGTAAAAGTAACAGAAATGCCCCTTTTTTTTGCTTCTACTATATCTATATGGTCGTGTCCCGTGCTTAGAGTACTAATGACTTTGAGCTTAGGTCCTGCCTTCTCCATAACCTCCGTGTCGATACGTTCATTCAAGCTGCAAAGTAGGGCATCTTTGTCCACAACATTTCTCAAGATTTCCTTTCTAGACGGTGAGAGCGAAGATCTATTCATTGTAACAGAGTATTCCTTTGCTAACATGCTTGGACCGGGTTCAGGGATTTTCCTCATTATGTAAACAGTCCGTTTGATCCTCAACAGGATACTCACTCAAATTCTCCTATGAATAGGTTCTTATGTCCTCGCAATACGTTCATAGTAGCATGTCGAATCATATTTCTCTCAAATACGTAGTTGACTAAAATTTACTACACACCTATTTCTAAATAATACTTAATGAATTTATTATTCAATAACGACTTTTTGAACTTCACACACTTAAACTGAATTGGTTAAACCATAATCTACGATTCTGAAAGAAGGCTATCTGAGCAGATCAATAGAACCCCAAAAAGAACGACACTAAAGTTGTTACATATAGCAATATATTCATTACGCCGTACTTTCCATGCAAGCTGGCATCGACCCGTTGTGCCTAAGTGTATAATCTTTGAGCAGTTCTGTTTTCAAAATCTCTAAAGGGCCATGATTAACCATATAACTGAATCTTTGTCCCTTGCCTACGCAAGGATCTAAAATAGAATTTAGTATGGTAGTTTTGAGGTTCTGAGCAATTCCTATGTACAATATTTTCATACTAGCATGAACTTTGAACAATCCTGGTTCTTCGGGTACAATAGTGCTGATAGTTTCACGATTGAAATCAAGCCATACTGACCATTTCTCCTCAGTCGATTTTGAAATTTCTTCATCTTTGTCACCGTCCCCCAAATCCATTGCGAAAGAACTCTATTTCATTTAACATATAATTGCTATCTTTTCTTGGGTTGATTAATTTGTAAAGACTTCCTATGCAATGGTAAGCTTCTAGTTGAATAAACGCCTATGATTGTTGCCGGGAAGGCTGGGATAAATCATAGCTTCCGCCATAAAGGCGGGCCATTTCACCCATGTCTCTCTGCAACTCCAGGAAATCTCGTCCCTTCACTGTCGTCCTATAAGTTCTGGCAGATTTATCATATTCTATTAGTTCTTGCTGTTGTAGAAGAATAAGGTAATCCTTGAGCTGATTATAGTTTACGAGACTCTTGTACATAATATGCGATCTGGATTCCCCTCCAATTGCATTAGCCGCGTTCAGTATAAGCCCGATAATGTCTGTTCTGCATCTGTACTTCATATTTTTGTTCTGTCAACATCATGGTGAATGTTGAGTATTTAAGGTGAATCAAAGTGAGTACTTGATTTATGCTTTATTTTTTTATTATGTTAGATTATTAAGATCCTAGGCATATTATTTGTGCCTTGGTGGTTAATCTGGGTCTCTCTGGGGGGAAAGCTTGATTGGTTGTGAGTATATGTGCTGATGAAGGAGAACATTGGACTTTCTTTTCTTCAATATCCATCGTTCCTGCAAGTAATATCAACTAATTTTAGACTTCAGCTTGGAACAATTTACGTATCACGTCTTATTTCGTTTGCTACTAGATATAATTCTGAGCAAATATTAGGGTCAAAATCCAATTGGATAATACAATACGATATACTTCGCAAGCTCATTTAAGCACAGAATGAAGAACCAAAACTGTGAAGGGCTTAGTGATCGGAGAAAAACTGGCAGGCAATAGATACATCATTGCAGCGTCGACAGTTACATTATTTCTTATTATGATGATGCCAAGTTACAGTGTATTGGCCTATATAGTGCATGGAGAGGAAGATAAACCATCGTCTGATACAATGTTTTTCAGGATACTAAAAGGAGACCTGAATGTATGTTCACCTAACTACCAATATAATATAACAGTATGTCAAATGGTTATGAAAGACGAGGAACTTTCAACCAGTGTGGAGGAGGTTACAAACAGTACTCACTCTAATAATGCTGTAAACACCACAAATTCTACAAATAGCACTAGGTATCCGCCATTGTCAATTAATCCTGAGATGGTAATGAATGAGAAGCAACTCCAAGCGTTACTGTCCAATAGCTCTTTAAACACGCCCAAAGGAGTTGAAAGTGTAAATCAGAGTGATAGTAGTACTAGCCTTAATAACGATACTCAAGTCAATGACATCGGGAAAATATATGTTGATGAATATCCACAGTATGAGCCACTAGTTATCGAACAGCCACTAGAAGAGAAGATTTTTATCGATAATTCTTTAGAGAGACCGTGGCCAAGTAATCAACAACCATTATTCATGAATAACCAAACAGTATCAAATGGGGTTCATGATATAGAGGAGCCAGTGCTATCTAAGAACGATCTTCATCAACAGGATAATCATGAAGATTCCGTGTCAACCAATGAAGGTTCGAGTTTAGATGATGGTATAGATAATCCCAAGGCAGATACAAGCAATTCGTACAGTAGTATTCCTATAGGAATGTCATTGCCTCTCAGAAACTAATCACTGAGTTGAGGCAAACTCAGTGAATATGTTCTATTATATTTTGCTTCAACCGAACGAATTCTTGTTCATTTATTACACCTTCGCTTTTCAATCTAGCTATCTTAAAGAGCTCATCGGCTGGTGAATCCAGTGTAGATAATGGGGCAACAATATGTTCATTTGCACCGGTGCCCGATTGGTGCTCATTAGACAAGAACTCCGATTTACTTATCATGGCTCTGACAATTTTGTCTAGGAGAGTGGCCTTACTCTTGGGAATATGTTCAATTATCCATTCCAATTCGTTCCCCGTTGTTCCATACTGATCAAGTGCTGACAGTTCCAACCCACCTTGAATTCGATTCACCTGCAACCTAATGCAGGACGAAATAAATCCTTCCTTGTGGTCGATGGCAGTAATAATTGAGTATGGTATTCCAATGGTGTCCTCCTTCAATCCATGTAATGAGATATCTCTAATAATTATTCTCTTGTCAGTAGCATAAATAACGTAAGAATTGAACGGTAGACCAACTAGTCTTACCTTGCTCTGGGTTATGACTAATAGGACTTTTTCATTCACGTCTAAAATACTACTTATCTCTGTGATTCTGTACAATTCATCTTCATCCTGGATCGGTACGGTCGTAAATTTAGGTTCTGCGTCGAAATTGATTACTCTCTTAGTTCTAGAACCGAAGAGCACGTGTATTATGCTGGAAGTTCGCTATTTAAGCGGCCGACCATGATGCGATGCACAATTTGGACAATAATAGCTGGGTAACATGAAATACATGTATGCATTATTGGATGACCAAATAAGATTCTGGATTGCTCAACAAGTCGCTGATTCCAAATATGCAGCAGACATATGATCCATAAGGCTTAAATATGTCTCTAGCGATATTACTAGTGATATGCTATCGAATTGGATCTCTAGGGTTGGCAGCTCGATTCCTCGTGGTTTCTCGAGACATTATGTATTAAATTTGCTTAAGGATGCTCCAATGACTGGAAAAGAAATTATTGACAAGGCAGTCCTTCAGAGTGATGGAAAGTGGAGGCCTTCTCCTGGCCTAATCTATCCAATGCTTGGTAGGCTATTGGAAGAAGGACTAATTGAAGAGGCAGAGAATGGTAGGTACAAAATAACGTTAAAGGGACTAGATATGGCTTCGGACGTAGAGTCGATAAATAACATAATACAAAAGCAGTTAGATGTAATGTTGCGATTTGGAAATGTAGGCAAATTTATGGCATTGGACCTTATTGATAGAGCTTCTGCCATAGGCGCTGCTCTTAGCTCAAACTTAGATAAGATGACAGAACAGGAGAAGGGTAAATATCGAGAATTTCTCGTTTCTGAGCTCAAGAAACTGGATGACCAAGAACTCAAAGTAAGGGATCTCGAGATAGAGTAAATCCAGCCCGGTTTTTCTTTTTATTATCCCCCCTCACTTTACATTACTGGGTTATTGACCCGCCAATTCATTGGCTCGTCAATGGCTCGAATATTCGCCTTTTTGGAGCGGAAAACATTAAGAATGAGTCAAATGTCGTTTGGTGACAACAAATGGGAAATTTATTGACCCACAAACTCGAGACTGTAACACTCCAAAATCCCCTCTAGTTTTATTGCCCAGGTATATATCAAGTACAGGTTTGCTTTCTACAAGAATGAAGAAAATACTTAGGCTTTTCTATTACTGTGCATCGCCAAATATAAACGATAGAATCTTTTGAAGGTTTACCTCACATGGTACGCTAGTATCTATACCTAGATGCTGTCCCTGAACTGGTTCATATATGCTCTTCATTTTGGAATAAACTGAATAACCTGCGTCAGAGAAGTCATTTTTCCTATTTCTTAATCGGTCCAGTACCAATCTCCTCTGGACAAGTGCATTCAATTACATACAGCTGCACATCATTTGAGCGAAGCCTGAATTCGACTTCCTTCCTAGATCGTTCTCTGTTAAATGTTGCATCAAGAATACAGTGGATTCCGGCGGCGGTAATATATTTAGTTAATAGCATCAATACGTCATAAATTAAACGGCCTTCAGCCCTTGTATAAGTGGGATATTTTATTAACTCTTTACGTATCTTGTCAGAAGACAATATGATAGCCCCTGTTCTGGAAGCTACTGACCTCGCGAGGGTTGTCTTGCCTACTCCGGGCAAGCCACAAAAGAGGATAACTATAGGCATCAGAAATGAAATGACATCGTAAACAGTGTTAGAAATTTAATCCCGTCAAAGTTCTGGCCAGCGAATGAGAATAAACTGGTCTTGGGATAACACCCTACTTTTTCTTATCATCAGGAAATATGTAGTTGATAACCATGTCTGCGGCCTTATTCTTTAGTTTGTCTTTATAATACCCGACACCTTTTGTTGGGGTGCTCAGTGCTTTTTCACTGGCGACTCTGTCTACCGGTCTGTGGTCTGGAGCACCTTCAAATCTTATCTGATAATCTTTCATTTTTGAAAGAATAGCGGAATCATAAACATCCTTTTGCCACACCGATCCAACGAAGTACATATAAGGAGGATTCGCCCGATTTTTTATGAATTTAAGCACATAATCTAATGATTGCTCGACGGTCTTAGGTGAGTCAGCAAATAATATTAGATCTTCTTTAATTCCACCTTCAACTAGCGTCTTTTTCATGGTCAACCCCGTGTTGGTGTCCACAACTACTAGTACCAGCGTATTGTTACGATCAGGCTTAGATGTCGTAACAATGCGATACAAATCAACACAGACTTTTATTCGTTCTTCAACATAATTTGGAACAGCTTCAGCTGCCTCGCCCTCAGTATGTGCGCCAAAAAGAATAATGAGATTTCCATCAGTGAAGTGAGGCTGTGGCATTCAATTGAACATCTACTATTCGTCATTTATAGGTTGCCTCTACCCTTTTTATGACCGACAAAGTTACCACTCTCAGGACCTATATCGTTATAGAAAATACTAACCTATCACGAAGAGATAATGTTGCTT
Source organism: uncultured Nitrososphaerales archaeon (assembly GCA_963788755.1). Lineage (GTDB taxonomy): Archaea > Thermoproteota > Nitrososphaeria > Nitrososphaerales > Nitrososphaeraceae > TH5896. Next base: position 53,795 of record CAWBHQ010000002.1, on the reverse strand, counting down.
GCCGCCAATAATTTATGATTCACTAGACAGTTGGTCAATCAGTTAACTGGGTTTGGAAATTGAAATAGTTTCTAGCCTAGTGTACCTGGATGCTTTAATTCGAATCATCTATTGTACCATTATGGGATAGGTAAGATCCATTTTGTATTAGTTACTACCATCCATCTGCTCAAAACATCAGACCCGTCGACCTTCCACGCTCTAATAAGAAGAGCATCCATTCGGTTTTTGGGATTATTGGATTCCATATCGACGGATGTATTGGCGGACCCAGCTCATTAAGGCAAAATCTATAAAACAATAAATCTTAGGCTATAATCTTTAATTACCCACGTTTTAATTAGTTGATAGTAGGATTCGTACCTATTTTATTTTTAGATGATGCATTAGTCCTCCATAAATATATTGCGTGAATATAGATTAGGGAATTGCAGTGAAGAATAGGGCTAGAAATGACATTATTGCAATGATCTTGGAAGCTGCTCAAGGCAGAGGGACGAGTAAGACGAAGATCATGTTTAAGGCGTATTTGTCAACCAATCAATTGAGGGAATATCTTGCAGAATTGCTAGATAATGGGCTTGTGAAGTATGATGAAGATAGAAAAACATATCAGATAACTCATAAAGGCGAAAGATATCTAGAGCTTTATAGTGGTATGGAAAGAATGATACCTATGGATAATATGAAAGTAGAAGATTAACTAGATCACTGTAACATTTTAAAGCTAAAGGTGAGACAAAGGAAGGCCAGCTGCAATATGCAGTAACGATCTTTGAAATTAAATCATGCTGGTTATGAAAATAGATGCACTAAAGATTTTGTGCAAAATGAGATTCACAAGAGTTAGAACGTTCGAGATATTTTGATCGTTTCTAAATTGTTTCTTAAAATAAATAGAATGAAAAATTGCATCGATCCTTTTTTCCATAGACGATTTTTTTATTCAGATTATTGTCTCTTGGAAATAGAGAATATCTAGACTGCTATTCATTACAGCGGTCTTTGGGGATGTAGGAGGTAATCTTGGTCTATGCACTACTTTAAAACATAAAACTTCTTTCAAGGTATTTGTGGAGTCATTACTAAGGAGGTTGAAGCAGTACAGTCAATGTATTTTTATTACTATTTTCTGTAAATAAATTAGCTCAGTATTATTACCAGAACAGGATATCTATAATTGAAAGTAATAGTCGGCAATTCTTTTTATAGCAAATTTATCCAAAATCTGATATATTTTTCCCTTAAATGATACGTTTTTATTACATGTTCGCTGGGGTAATATAGGTAGGTCATAAAAATAGGCAAAAGGAAAGTACTGAGCGAATCTCATTTGAAGGAATTGGTTCTTCCACAGGATGGACAGTTACTGGGCAGGGTTATTAAGCTTGTGGGTGGAGACAATGTGGTCGTCAAGTGTACAGATGGACAGGTAAGAGTATGTCGTATTAGTGGAAAAATAAAGAGAAGAATGTGGATTAGAGATAATGATGTTGTTTTGGTAGCTCCATGGGATTTTCAATCGTCCAAAGCAGACGTAGTATGGAGGTATATTAGAGCGCATGCGGAGAAATTACAGCAGGATGGCTATCTTAATAACGTTTGAAATCATAGCAGAATAATCGGTTTAGATGACACATATTTCACTTTGGTGTGATTTTGATATAATTTCTCCGAGATAGAGGCGGACTCTTTTCACTCAAGCATTCCAAATCTGTTGGTGAATCCTGCATTCATGATTTTTTGAAGTTTGATTCTGAACAAGTTTTTTTGGGTTGAGTTCGTTAGGCTATTGCATTCAAGTAATGTGGTTGACTTAGGTACTATTAGTTTCAGTATTGAATCTGCATCACAGCGACTTAAAATTGATTAATATGATTACCGTTGGAAGGACCATTTTGTCGAATTAGGTAGACAAACGCTTTCTACTTTTGATTGATTTAGCTGTATCATGTATTGTCAATGTTTTTGCATCTCTGGGATAGCATCAATTATATTCTTGTACGTACTTTGATTCTCTAACATCATTATATAATGAAGCTGACCAAAGCTAAGAAAGATCAATATAGGAAATTAGCAAAACAGAAGGGATATCGTAGTAGGGCAGCCTTCAAACTACTTCAGCTCAACAAGTCTTACAAAATTATCAAGAAATCCGATAAAGTGGTTGAATTTGGTTGCGCACCAGGAGGGTGGATTCAAGTGGCAAATCAATTAGTCGGTCAATCCGGTTTTGTTTTGGGATTGGATCTTAAGGAAGTAAGTTCGTTGGCGGGCACAAGATTTATCCAGGGAAGTATAGACGATCCGCAACTAGCTCAAATTCTTCTCCAAACTATCGGCCCAGGTGAAAAATTTGATGTTGTGCTTAGTGACATGTCACCTAACGTAAGTGGAATTTGGGAAATTGATCATGAAAGACAAATTTCTCTTACGAAGCATGCATTACATGTATCTACAAAAATCCTGAAGGGCGGGGGAAATGCTGTTTATAAGATTTTTCAGGGTCCTTCAACACGATCCTTTGTAGACGAACTTACAGAGCACTTTGCCTTAGTAAAGCTTAGCAAGCCTCCTGCCAGTCGACAGGAAAGCAGCGAGCTTTACGTAATATGTCGTGACTTTAAGAAGTAATCTGGGTCAGGTTCATTTCCAAATAGAACTTCTGTATGATAACATCAGTAGCCGTATCGTATTCCTGTACTGCAACTACCAGAAGTAATATGATAAGACATACACCCATCTTCTTTGATTTTCAGGTTTTGCATTGAAACGGGGTAGGAGGCCCTTGAGCCATCGTTATTTGGTAGCAAGGTGTTATAGGGATAGAAAGTAATTGAATTTGCGTCGGAAGAATTATCACCAAGTCCAAACAGTAACTGGGAAATTTCTACTTCATACTTTATTGGATACGGTGAATTCTTCATTTTATTCCACCATTCTATTCCTGTGAATTGTCTTGAGCCTCGAAAATCAAATCCAGCGACATTCTTCGCAGAGAGGTCGTAGATTTCATTTTGTCGAGTGTCATTATCTGTCAAATAATATCTGATTGTTTGTTTTTGAGAATTAAGAAATATCTGGCGATTGTAAGTGTGCCCAATAACTGGAAGAACGTGCACGAACCTATATTGATTAACTCCACGAAATATTGCCTCAAAATAGTCCTGACCATCGAATTGGCAGATGAGATTTAACTCTAATGCGATGCCCTGCGTGTTAAAAATTTCCAAGAGATAGAGCATCCATGATTTGTCGGGAATGTAATTCACCATCTCACTAACGATTGTAATTCTATCCGCGACAGATTTTACTCCCAATGGGAAGAAGGACCTAATCTTCTTCGGATTACCCTTCTTGATATCCGTGACAAGACAATGTGAACCCACCCAGTAATGCATTCCAGATTACTAGTAATTTATGCTATTTAATCTACCTACACTATCCAATGTCATAAGCCGATCAATCTAAACAAATATCCACATATATCGATAGATCTACAAATAGCAATTAGCAGTGGTCGAGAATTGATGCAGTCATGAATCTAAAAATATGCCTATGAATAAACCCTTCTTGTTCAGCAAGTCGGACGTTCAATGAACCATTGACAATGGTAGTGTTATTGTTAATCTGTGCTTGTCAATGTGTGCTCGTGGTCAGGTGAAAGGTAGCTCGACGAATGTCTATTTCTTTAGAAAGGATCCTAATTCTTTCATTCGCCCAGCCATAAATCCCAATAAAGAACCGTAGATAAGATGAAATACTAACGAACCACCTATAATAACTGGGTACAATGATTGGAAATGACTGGAAATATCATAAACATATTGATTTGGAGCCGCGTTGGAAAATGATTCGAGTCTAGGCAGTATACCAAATGTGGTAACCGGTACAAATAACACTGCCCATAATGCGACTCCTACTATTAGTCCAGTAATTATCCCATGACGATAGTTGTAGGGCGCTATTCTCCTCCAATATGTTGATACTTGACCGAATATGTTTCCTGCTACGGTACCCGCTAACAAGTGTAAGGCGAATCCTACATATTGCGCAAATGTCGGATCGTTGAAACCTAACGAAATTCCGATCACGGCAAAGAATGTTCCAGGAGGAGTTCCTGAAACTAGGTCTACAACAACGAGGAGTCCAGAGATGGCCCATACGGCTATAAATCCCGCAAGTGTACAATATGGGATATAGACTCTTTGATCTACTTGCCAGCTCGCTTTCAATCTTTCTCGTTAATCGTATTGCAGTGTCTGAGTATTTAAACAATGCCCGATATTTAGGAAGTGAGACAGTATTTTTACCGTCGCAGGATACACCTGTATAGACCTGTAAATCTTTAGGTTGAAGCTCAATGAAAAACCTGGACTAAGGTAAACAACAATAAAACTTTGACTAACATTGAAATTAGGACACCTCATGTTAGTCTTCTTCTAAAAGAGTCAGTGAAATTCGATCATCATCTTACTGATGCTCATTATATACGCTAACTATGGAATTCCCATCAGTTGTAGCGATGGACCCAACCTGAGGCCTGACGAATGAAATCAGTTAATATCATGGGATATGTGAGAAGCTCTAAAGGGAATTACATTCAGTCTTGAGCTAATTATGTGATCCATTGGAAGTTTTCAATATACCTTGCCCTTGCTATCTTGAGTGAGGATGGATGTAGATTTTATGTTAAGACTTAGGAGATACTGCAAGAATGCAAACCGCAATAGCGCGGGGAGTGGGATTCGAACCCACGAGTTCTTGCGAACATGGGATTAGCAATCCCACGCCCTACCAGGCTAGGCGACCCCCGCCTAAACTGGAGATTTATGGGAAGGCAATATATTGATATTGATTATCAGTTGCATTGACAATAAAATAACAATTCCTGCAATTGGAGGTCGCGTGCATTCTCACACTATGTTAAAAAGGTTATTAAACGGAGATCCTTGGTTATACTAGCTTTGAATATAAAGGAGTCAAATGAAATCTTTAGACTTGCAATAATAAGGAATTATTTTGAGCCTGAGTTGTTAAAAATGGATTATCGAAAGTCATTTATAAAACATCCTTTGAGCAAAGAGAGCGGCTTAAATATTGAAGATGTATTGCACTTGTATTTTGACATAGCTACCGGTAATGATTATCCGGATGGTGATGAATGGTTTACTATTGAATATATTATACCACAGAGCATCAAGCTTCCGGACAACCTCAAGGGGCCTGACTACTTTACAACTCTTTCGGTGCCCGAAGGTCAGCATCTTTGGAGGCACCGCGAGCTTATTAGATTCAAGTATGGAAAATCAAAAAAGTTATCGGAATCGCTATACTTTATCGATCGAAAATATCGCGATCTTCTCAAATCCTTACATGAATCATCGGTGATTGGCCAAATAGGTTAATGTTATTGAATTTACGTCAAAATATCCGAAAATTCAGGTACTACTTTTCCAGTTGTCGTTTGAGTATTTGTAAATTCTCTTATTTGTTTTCACGAAATCAGGACGCCACCTTGAGTATGCTGCCTCATAACAATACGTCATTTCAAGTACTTCTGTAGGCATCTTAGACATTTGAGATTCAATTATTTCAACTAACACTTGAACCCTATCAATGGCTCTTTCAACACTCCTGTAGTCCGTTTCCGAAGTTTGTAAGATGAGCCTCGTAGTAGGTACCGCTTGCCCCAGAAACTCCAGGGAAACTAAACACAATTCGCATTTGACTTTTGCCTCTTCTTTTTTTTATTTCCGTAATGACATTCCTTAACTTGAACCATCTGTCAGCGCCAAATAGAGTAAAGAAATCGTCACCGTAGAGAACAGGGAAGTGAATTTCTATTATTGTATGAATTGGACCGTCATTCGTAGCAATTTTTTCTTCTTCGACAGATCCAAATATGTTTGAAATGATATGATATATGATTTCGGTCTCGGGTATGGAAGTCCCAGCATATCTAAAATAAGTTGTTCCCACAATCACGATATTCAGTAACACCCATCATAAAAAAAGATCTTGACTGAAATGATTCCCGCTTGTATGCCAGATCTGGGTATGAATCGACATTAACTGAATGGCGTAAACAACAACGCATGCAAAAACCTAATTGGTTTCCTCAATCACTCTCTGAATCCCACTTGTCGGATTGGTCAGCGGTTTGGTAGACTCTTCTTTGCAAGGACGATTCGTTCTGGAAATCTTTGTGTATTTGTAGGATCTAATCTCGTATAACTTTCCACTCCTATTACTAACTCTTAGTTTTATACAGTCTGATTTACTTGCCAATTTTTGGCACAACAAACAATACACTAGCCTGTGTGTTTTATTTTTCGATTCAATTATATGACCATAAGGATCCCTAAACCAAGTCATCAGTCCTTCTATCCCCCCCACTAAATGAGACTCCTGATTTAAAAATCATCCTGATAGAGTTTAGGAGCAATGTATCAATTGCATGGTTGCACGCTAAAAAATGCGACAGATTGAGGAGCATTTAATAATGCAGTCTAATCTGTAAAGTGTGACGACCTGATGCAATTGCAAACTATCGATTCATTGGATAAACAACTACTGAACGAAATCCAGTGGCGGTTTCCTTTAGTGGATAGACCTTTTCTAGAAATCTCTAAGGGATACAATATTTCTGAGGATGAAGTCCTAGAAAGGATTAGATTGTTAAAAAGGATTGGTCTGATACGACAGATCAATGCGATCTTCGATACCAGACGATTAGGCTACAAGAGCACTCTGGTCGCGTTTTCTGTATTACAAGATAAGCTTGAACAAGTTGCAAATGAGGTAAACAACCATCCGGGAGTCAGCCATAATTACGAAAGAAACCATGAATACAATATGTGGTTCACTTTGGCAGTTCCTCCATTCGGTGATTTGAAGCGAGACCTAGAGCGCATGGCTTCCTTAGACGGTGTCATAAAGCATAGGGTATTACCCACGCTCAAACTTTATAAGATTGGTGTAAAGTTAGATGTGCTTAACCAGGATCCTTCTGATCCAAAACCTACTGAAAAATTGAAAACCGTCAGTCAAGCAAAGTTTACAGCTACTGATCTGGACAAGAAGTTTATTCGTGTCTTACAAGAAGACATCGAAACGACCACGGAGCCTTTCAAGAAGTCTGCCAAATTCCTTGGAATAACGACAGATGAGCTCTTTGCAAAAGCAAAGGAATACGAACAAATAGGTGTGATGCGAAGATTCGCTGCCATTCTGCGTCATAGAGATGCGGGGTTTTCCGCAAATGGTATGGTAGTATGGAAAGTGCCTGACGGCAAGATTGATGAGGTGGGATATAAGTTAGCAGAGTTTCCCCAAGTTAGCCATTGTTACCGTAGACCCGTATTTTATGACTGGCCATTTAACCTTTTTAGTATGGTACATGCAAGAACGCTTAAGGCTGCAGAAAGGATAGCCGAAACCATGTCTTCAGCAGTGAAAATTCAAGACTATTCTATTCTCTTCAGCACCCGTGAATTCAAGAAGCAGAGGGTAAAGTATTTTGAATGAATACATTACCGTGCTTCCTTGCGTAAGTTGAGCTCCATTCACCCACACACACTGGTAGCAGGCTTAAAGACAAAGGTCAAACACGAATATAATATGGCCATCATTCGGACTGAGATAAAAATTTGGTTACAAATAGATATTATTCTTTAATGGTTGTTGTGTAGAAATCTTTGTCATACATATGTGAAAGTGCTTCCAGGTCATCCTGCCTCAAGTACTTTCCATCAGACATGTTTGTGAATAATTCGATTTCTTCTAAATTGACTACTGTTGGCAAGACCGATGTGATCTTGTTTTGAGAGAGGATGAATTTTATGGCGAGCTCAGTAATTGTCCAACCATACGAATCAGCAATCGGTTTTATGTGCTCTATCTTTCGCAGGGCTTGAACTATCCACTCTTTCTTACGCGTACTTCGGTGATCATTCTTATCAAATACGGTATCCATATTTACTTTTCCTGTTAGCACACCGGAGGCATCAGGAACTCGTACCATAAGGCCCACATCATTAGTTTCAGCGACCTGAAAGAAATCTTTTACAGGGTCCTGTTCCAACAAATTGTAGACGCTCTGAAGACAAGTTACATCCCTTTTTTCCATTGACAATATTCCTTCCTCTTTCCATCCTATAGCTGGTCCCAATGCGACTCCATAACTTCTTATCTTGCCTTCTTTGCGTGCATTATCGAGTGTCCCAAATATAGAATTATCCTGAAGAGCATTCATCTTTGGGTTGTGTAAACTATACACGTCTACGAAATCCGTTTGCAGTCTCTTGATACTCTCTTGTAGCGCATAATTCATGAAAGATGGGTCATGTTTTTGCGGAAGTTCATTATGGCCAACCTGTTGAGCACCGTAAATGTCGTAACCCCATTTGGTCGAAAAGATTACCTCATCACGATTCACCCCCTTAAAGGCCTCGCCTATGAGCTTTTCACTTCTCCCCTTTCCATACACGTCGGATGTTTCGAAAAAATTGATACCTAAATCATATGCCCGCTTTAACATCCTATTGGCCTCTTCATCATTGATCTTTTTTCCGCCCCACCAATCAAGCGCAATAGTCCAGGCACCGAACCCTATCTCACTTACCATAATTCCACTTTTACCCAACCTGCGATATTTCATCTAGATATTAAGTACCTCCATTAATTGTGATTGTCTTTCATGAAACGTATCGTTACTTAGAACAGGTCTTCCTATATTATCTTCAGAATCTTCCATGCTTGGTGATTGAAAATCGATCCATGATCTGCAGCCTGCTTGATGTGGACTGAGAGTGACATTTAATGCCGTGTTCAATCTGTATACGCGAAGAAGTATAATACTGAGAGGTTTCTCGGGGTTGTAATCCATCCTTAAGCTTATGTATTTCTCGTTCCATATGTGAAAGTCCCGTAAGTCATAAAGCATTTCCCTATTAAATGTCTCAGTGATGAAGATAACCTTTGCATAAAGATAAATCGCATTCTGATCATCTATAGGCTTACTTTGCAATATTGACTCAAATTTATCAGCATAATCTTGCTGTAAAAGATCCCTTGATTGATGTTCATAAGTTGGAAGAATGTAGAAATCATTGTGTTTTAATTCAAAACCGTGCTTACGCTCCATTATCCCGCCTTTTCTTAGCAGAATTGTTTGCCTCCCTTCTTCTAATCCTTTACATACAACAGCCCATTCCTTTAGCGCAGATATTGTCATGATCGATGCTTCACCCAAGCCCCATGATAATGCTCTGTATATCTTTTTGCACGCATACTATCATTGGAGTGTCCTTCACAACATACAAGCTCACTTTTGTTTCACGCAATTGGAGAATCAGATCCTGAAACTTTGATAGATCATCCGTTTCAAATGCAAGAGTAAAGTCATTATCATCGATTCCAAAAGAATATGATGTATTCAGCTTAATATTTGGAAATTTTCTGCCAATTGTGATATGCTCATCCATCATTTTTTTACGCTCTTCAAATGGCAAAAGATACCATTCCCTAGACTTAACAAAGGGATACACAATTAAATATTTCAACGGCTTAGAATCTGTCATAAAGGATGGCGTCATCTTCTCGGAATAAACAGAACTTCTGAATGACGAAAGGTACAAGAAAGCAGGTTCAATGTATTTCCCTAGAATCGTATTGTAGATTTTAGATGTAAACGTCTGAAACATTTCAACTGTATCGGATACCATCCAAAGCATGAAATCCGTCCCGCTATGAAGGCCAAGAGTTGTATACGTATGAACTCGCAATTTTGTGTTCGCGACACTAACTAGGGTGGCAAATTCCTTAGCTGCCTCTTCCTTTGCCACCTCATTCATCCAACGCCATTTTGGATCAATTCTGAAAAACGAATAGTTGAGGAAAGTAGGTTTAGAAGTCTTAATCTGATCCCTTTTGCGTTGAACTTCCATTATGTCCTACTCTAAATGGGGTTTAATGAGTATCTACTTATCTTCCAAACCTAGCCAGCCATATCCTCTAGATTCGAGCTCGTCGGCAAGAGATTTATCTCCTGACTTTATGATCTTACCTTTTGCCATCACATGTACAAAATCAAGTTTCGACAAGTACCGCAAAATCCTAGCATAGTGCGTTATCACAAGTACGCCAGCACCAGTATCAATTAGCTGATTGATTGCTTCTGCAACAGCTTTTACAGCATCTATATCGAGGCCTGAATCAGGTTCATCGAGGATCGCTAAGTTTGGCTTTAGAACCAACATCTGCATGACTTCAGACCTTTTTTTCTCTCCTCCAGAAAATCCTTCATTCAAATACCTGCTTAGAAATGATTTGTCTAGGCCGACAGAATCTAAATTCTTCTTGACATATTCATGAAATTCTCTCACTGTAAGGAATACCTCACGGTTTTTCTGGTCGTCGGCTAATGATTTGTTCAACGTATTATAAGCATTTCTCAAAAAGTGACTATATCCGACCCCCGGAATTTCGATAGGATACTGAAAGCCAAGGAATAGACCTTTCTTCGTTCTCTCATCAGTGGATAGATTCATGATACTTTCGCCTTTGACTAGAGCATTCCCCCCCGTTACTGTATACTTGGGATGCCCAAGCAGGACGTTTGCAAATGTGCTTTTGCCAGAACCATTTGGGCCCATAATTACATGAACCTCGCCTTTATCAATTTTCAAATTTAGCCCATTCAATATTTCCTTGTTATCGATATTTGCATGAAGGTCGTTAACCTCAAGAAAGACCATCAAATAATGTACTTCGAAATGCTTAATATAAGTATATATCAATAACAGGGGGTCGACACGAAATGGCCGAGTTTTACAGTTTTGTCGACTTTCACTCGATATGCCCTTAAGACCCTTAGGGCCACGTTAGATCTAAGTTAAGTTGAGGACAAATTAGAGTTGGCTGATGTAGAGTTGGCTGATGTAGAGTTGGCTCCTTCGGATGAAGAAGATTGGGGAGTGTCCTGCGTAGCTCCCTCGGTGGTAGGTAAATTTTGCCGATATATTGATTCTATTACCCCGGGGACGGGAGAGGCATTCCCAAAGATATAATATACTAAAACTCCGGTTATTGCGCCCAAACCAAGTATAGATACAAATGCTACCTTTCCAACCGATCCCATCTTGGCAGGTTCATTATTCACTGACCCATATTAAATCCTTGATACCATAATTCGATGAATACTCACGTATCAATCTTCAAATGAACAACTACTGATTTAAAGGGAGTATATTGGAGATTAATCCCACCGAGAAGGATTTTAGGACTTTGGTCACTTATGACAAGTAACTATTAATTTGGTCTACTATTCAAGAATGCTAAATACTAAGTTGACCAAGAACGGAGTAAAATGTATTTGGTGTAAGAATGCTGTAGTTTTTCGGTTCAAACCGATGGGTCAGTGGAATCTTGCTAAAGATGGCTATCTTTGCGGAGATTGCTACGAAAAAAAGCTCGCAGAATATTATCTAACTCCCGATCGTAGGAACCTTACGAAACAATCGGGGAGAAACGCATGAAAATTCGTCAAAGTGAGTATTAGCGGATTTAGTGCAAAAAAGGAGTTTGTTCTGATTTCCCTCGAGTACAAATAGGTCAATCCTATTTAACTAGGTGTAAGGAAGGCGGGTTCAGATCACCTATATGACTTTTGTTTTCTACGTCTTGCACTTGGACCGCCGAATTTCTTTGATTCAGTCTGCCTAGGATCGCCAGCCAAAAAGTGGCGATCATATTCTGTTATTTTTCTTCTTATCTCTTCACGAATGCTCTTTGACAAAGGATGATCTTTAGGGTCTCTTCCTCCTTTTCCTTCTCCGGTCAGAGCTCTAGAAATGGCAACTGCACTGGCGAAGGCTTGTCCCATGAATCCACCTCCGTGTACCTTTACACTAAGATCTACCCTATTCCTTATTTCTCCTATCAAATGGATTGGGACAAGCACAACTTCTCTTGCAACCTCCGGTTCCATAACTTCGGCAGGAATATTGTTTACCCTGACTTTGCCGTTGCCCTTTGAAATGGTAGCAGTGGCTCTACTTGTCTTACGTTGTCCTGGATAGAGATCAACCTTATTCATTTATTGTATTCATCCTTCCATCCAATTTGTTTAGCAACATCCCCAACGGTAATATAATAAGACTCAGGTTTTCTTATTCTGCAATCTTCGAATACTTTTGGCTGCTTGCGGCTTAGTTTTTCAGGCACGCCAATATAAACCCTCAATTGCTTGAAGGCTTCGATGCCACTCGTCTTGCGTTTGGGAATCATTCCTCTGACCATCCTTGTTAGTATTGTATCCGGCCGACGAGGGTGAAATGGGCCATGAATTGGGTTAGTGACTGAGCTTATCTCTAGATGCTCTTTAAAGATCTCTATGGTTTTATACCTGTTTCCCGATATCATGGCTTTCTCTGCATTTATCACAGATACCTTGTTACCTTCCAACAGAAGCTTGGAAATACGCGAACAAGTCCTACCCGCAATGCAATTTGCTATATCGACAATAATTGTTGAAGTTGGGTGTTTGCTATCCAATTATCTTCACTCCAGAGCCGTGAGGGTACTTTTCAATAAGGTCAGTAAGAGCAAGGATCTTCCCACCGGCTTCATTTATCTTCCTCGAAGCTAATTTTGAAATAGAATATGCACATATTATAACTGAATGACCTAAATTTCCGGCACCGAGTATCTTGCCAGGAACGATAATCACGTCTCCTTCCCTTGTAAACTTTGATAATTTATCCACATTTACCTCTCGTCTATTACTTCTCGAATTAAGGAGCCTGCGTTCTAGATCCTTCCAGAGAGGCGCTTTTGTCCTTTTGAATGCCACTCTAAGCGTCCATATTGTGTCTGCAATAACACCGTCATTTAGCATGATTTATCTTGGAGTGTTACTTTTTGAATCCCCAAATAAATGTACTCACTTAAGTTTTTGAGGGAACATGCAAGGACTCAACAGTATCGGTAAAACCTTTTACCTTAGTATTTAACCTCTGGATAGCCGCATCTATTGTCTCTTCCGCAGTAAGCGCCCCAGTAGTTTCGACAGTCAATATTGATTGATTTTGTTCTGTCCCGTCTGTGACTATTGAGCATGTAGTCGGCTGCCATTTAGCATGAGTGCTACCTAATCCCAGTCTGGCATATGCTTCAAACTTTAACTTTTGAGAAGGTGCCAGAATTATGATTGGGATACCGCCACTCACTGGTCTAACAACATCGTCCTCAGAGACCAATTCTCCCGAAGTTACAAGCTTAGTTTTGTCATTGGCCTCAGAATCTAATACTAGCAACACTCTGCATTTAGAGCAACCAAGAGAATTGTTACAATCACACTCTTGCGGCAAAACAAATCTATTTAGATCTGTGCGAAGCGGAATCAATCCTAATCTATGCGCGATTGCTTCGTCGTGCATTACTGAAGAGTTTTCCATCATAACCACATCATCAATTGCTAATGTGGGAACTTCGCTTATCGAAATCCTTCTTATTGCGTTAACATATTGTCTAGGAACATTATTAAACTTCAACACGATGCGATCATTTGTTTTACTCACAACATCTAGAGAAGGTGCCTGAACCAACTTTTCATTGTTAACACCAGGCTATTAAAAATCTACCGAAAAATACTCATCATGTACACGCTGCCATGTCGAATATGCGAAAACTCGAATGCGGGACGAATTTGTTTAGGAATTCGGTAACAGAATCGTTGGATCATTAGCTCCTGTGGGTATGTCTTCAGATGTTGTGTTAGACACATTGGGTGTAGAGCTTGGAGATAATGTTGGATCATTAGCTCCTGTGGGTATGTCTTCAGATGTTGTGTTAGACACATTGGGTGTAGAGCTTGGAGATAATGTTGGATCATTTACTCCCGTGGGTATGTCTTCTGAGGTACCAGTGCCTGTTGTCGCACTCACTATAGGCAAAGGCACGGACAGTAGGAATGTCATAGCAGGCAAAAAGAAGATAATTACGATGACACCTGTTTGCAAGGAAGAATTTAGGTACACGAAATATTATTTCTGTCCTTAACGCTTTAAACTTTACTCAAAAGTGAATAAATTGGTTGTCTTCTTTGAAAAATAATCGAGCGTTGAACTTTAGCGTTTCTTATTGCCAATAACAGGATCATGATTTGGATTCTATCTAACTTGCAAGGCGTGGAATTTGAGGAATCCAATTATTCATGAACTAATGAATGGCCTATTATGATGGCAGCGATCTTAATATCATGTTTTTATCCTCTAATGTCTATGTTGGCTATGTCAATTGAAACCCTTCCCATAGAATCAATGACTGAAATCGACAATCGGTCATCTCTATGTCTTGATCTAGAAATAATATCATAAAAATCAAATATTCAGTTAATAATAAAACTTTCCAACCATATTATTATAACTATGGTGCAAACAGAAAGCTAGTTATGTTTTTTATAGTGCTTGCTAGGTGGAATGCAATATAATGCAAAAGTCGCGACTGTTAGCTATCTTTCCAGGTCTTGCAATTTTGGGTGTACTGGTCTCTGTGGGTGGAGTGAATCATGCATCTGCACAGCAGTACACAGCAAATCAGTCAGGAATCCAGTTTGGTTGTTTTCAGACTGATGAAGCCACCGGTGAATATCTACTTGATGAAGATGGATTTCTGATACCTTGTGAAATAAACTCAGGAGATAATGCCTGGATGCTTACTGCATCTGCTCTAGTCCTAGTTATGACACCCGCAGGATTGGCCATGTTCTACGGCGGTCTGGCCAGACACAAAAACGCTGTAAGTACCGTTCATATGGTTTTCATGGCTGTAGGACTTGTGACTATTCAGTGGGTTCTTTGGGGATATTCCCTGGCATTTGGTCCGGATGCAACAGGTCATGGTTTTATAGGGAATTTTGACTGGGCTGGTTTGAATTATGTATTTCATAATGTCCCTTCAGACGTGTATGCTATAACGATACCTCACGCGACTTTCATGATCTTCCAAATGATGTTCGCCATAATCACACCGGCTCTTATTGTTGCGTCGTTGGCAGAAAGAATGAAGTGGAGTGCTTACGTAGTATTTGTAGTTATATGGGCTACTTTCGTGTATGATTTTGCCGCACATTGGACATGGTCCCTCGGTTCAGGAGGAACTGCTGTAGGCTGGACTGGAGCGCTGCCGTCGCTTGACTTTGCGGGAGGTACCGTAATCCACATTACTTCAGGTTGGGCAGGATTAGTCATCGCTATAATGCTCGGCCGACGATTGGGATATGGAAAGGTTCCAATGGAACCACACAATATTCCACTAATAGTGCTCGGTGGCAGCGTTGCTGTGGTTTGGCTGGTTCGGGTTTAACGCCGGCTCAGCTGGTGCAGCGGGAACAAACGCAACAAGCGCATTCGTTGCAACTCAGATTGCAACTGGAACTGCTGCTTTAACCTGGATGTTAATTTCTTGGGCTCATACGGGCAGACCGTCAACGGTGGGTGCGAGCTTCAGGAGCTGTCGCCGGACTAGTAGCAATTACTCCAGCCTCAGGTTTTGTAGGCCCAATGGCAGCGATCATAATTGGCATTTCTGCATCGCTTGTTTGTTATGCAGCAGTAGTATTCAAGAACCGCAGAAAGTGGGATGATGCACTTGACACATGGGCTGTTCATGGCATTGGTGGTCTCGCAGGTGCACTCTTAACGGGAGTCTTTGCCCAGACAATATACACTCCAATAGCTGATGGACTTGCGTTTGGAAATCCGGTACAATTGCTTAACAATGCTATTGGTGCATTTGCGGCCTTAGCATGGGCGGTTGGCATCACAGCACTTATTATTAAGGTGATGGACCTTGTCTGGCCTGGTGGAATACGAGTTACACCAAAGGAAGAAGAAGTCGGGCTGGATCTTTCACAGCATGGAGAAAGAGCATACGTAACGGAATAAAAAATTCCTCCCTTTCCTTTCTCTTTTACCTTTTTTGTTGACCAGTGCTAGTTACGCTAGCTTCGCGTCATCATTGAACCAAGCATTAACTATCATTGTCTTCCCCAATTTCCCAGAAATAATCAATAAGCGACGGTTATTGGTTCCGATTGTTTCGTAAACGCAGTTTGGAGAGTTCGGGGAGCGTAGTCCATGTAGTCTGCACATGTGTTTACAGATTTGTTAACCGTTAACAGATAATTACTACCATTCATCACGTTTCACGCTCAAAGCAATTGAACGCTGCAATTGAACGCGTAATTGTTTAAGATGCCAGATTAATTTACCTTATGGGTCTTTTCAATGATTTGTTCAGAACGTTCAATTAGACCGTTCAAATCTAATAAAAGAATCGGACATAAACGTCGATCTCCTTGTGCGTTTTTACCGATATAAGCCTTATGAAAGTATTTCATCCTAAGTATGGAACATCTGTCAAGAGCAGGGGTTAATTAGAATTTATTGTAAACTGTTTCAAAGTACCTTCCAGACCAGGTGTTTTGCGTCTTTTAATGATGAATGAATCTCCTATTTTCAGAATGCACCACGTCACCGCATTATACATATATTGCTTCCAAACGGTCTAAGAATTGAGGATAGATATATGCCTGAAGCCAAGGTGACTATTGTGAAATTGGTAATTGAAGGTAATAGATTTGAGATCTTGGTTAAACCTGATCTAGCTCTTGATTATAGACTGGGCAAGAGAAATGATCTGAACAATGTTTTGATATCTGATGAGATATATTCAGACGCAAATAAAGGATCTAGAGCTTCCAGCGATAAGCTTTCTAAATATTTTAAGACTGATGATGTGGGTGAAGTCGCACAACAGATCCTGATGAATGGTGAGCTAAGTTTAACTACTGAACAGAGGCGAAAAATGGTGGAAGAGAAGAAAAAACAGATTATCGACTTTATCAGCAAGGGCTTTGTTGATCCTAGGACACATCTTCCGCACCCACCCCTGAGAATACAAAGTGCTATGGAAGATGTCAGGATCAGCATCGATCCGTTCAAGAAAGCAGATGAACAAGCAAAATTCATTATTGATGCGCTAAGAAAAGTTCTTCCTTTAAAATCTGAAGTATTGAAATTGACGGTGACTATCCCGGCAAATCACTCCGCTCAAGGATATAGCGCTTTAAAGAGTATAGGAAATTTCAAGAGTGATGAATGGCTTGCAGACGGTTCAGTTCGGGTTACATTAGAAGTCAACGCAGGGATGAAGGGTAGAATTATTGAAAAGATTGGTTCGGCAACCAGGGGAACTGCTCAAATAAAAGAAGATCTCTAACCGAAATTCACTTAAAATATAAATCCCATCATCTTTCCCAAATGCGAGAAAGAAATGACAAATTCTTGTACTAAAAACAATATGATAGATTGGGGGAGAAATTGATCGTAAATGCAAGAAATTAAGAGAAAATACGTAGTCCCCGGAGACAAAATTATTGATGGCAATTTCCGCCCTCTCTCGAACGTGACTAAGTCTGGAAATTCTATTTTTGCAACTAGAATCGGTATTGCAGAAGCCACAAGAGATGGGATCAAGGTAATTCCATTGTCCGGAGTATATATTCCTCGTGTGAATGATATAGTGATTGGCAAAATTATCGACCATTCATCTTTGTCTTGGCAGGTCGACATAAGCTCATGCTTTTCTGCACATTTGCCCGCTCAGGATGTTTTTGGAAGGGATTTTTCCCCGGCTCGGGATGATATGAATAAGCAACTTGCAATAGGCGATCTAGTTACTGCCAGAATTATGGCATTTGACAGGACACGAGATCCTATGTTAACTATTCAGGACAAGGATCTTGGAAGAATTCCGCGAGGTGAATTTTTGAAAATCTCTGCTACTCGTGTTCCACGATTAATTGGAAAACGCGGTTCTATGATACAGACTATAGAACAAGCAACTCAGACGCGAATCTTGATAGGGCAGAACGGTATTGTAGTTGTTAGCGGCAGAGATACTGATGGCACTCAACTCGCTATTAGAGCGATCCGGATGGTGGAGGAGGAAGCGCATACATCAAATCTCACTCAGCGGATAAAGACGCTTTTGAACGTTCCTGAACCTCAACCTACTGAAACCCTCTCAGAGGGGGCGGAACCAGAAGGCCAGAAATTAAACAATACCCCCGAACCCGAAGAACAGGTGCAAGAAGAATTGGATAAAGGTGACAAAGAGTAATGGTTCAGACTAGAAGCCTAATAGATGAACAAGGGCTCAGGACTGATGGGCGAACCGTAGATGAACTGCGCAGTGTCAAGATACAAGCGGGAATAGTTAAAAATGCGGACGGATCTGCCTATATTGAGTTTGGGAAAAACAGAATTATTGCGGCTGTCTATGGTCCCAGAGAAGTCCATCCGAAACATATGGCCCAACCAGATAGGTGCGTTTTGAGATGTAGATATCATATGTCCCCATTTTCTACCGATACCCGTAAGAATCCTGCCCCATCAAGAAGAGAAGTTGAAATTTCAAAAGTAATGAGGGAGGCGTTGGAGCCATCGTTGATGCTCGAGGACTATCCAAGGGCAGCAATCGATGTATTTGTTGAAGTTCTGCAAGCAGACGGGGGCTCAAGGTGTGCTGGCATAACTGCTGCTTCAGTTGCCTTGGCGGATGCAGGCATCAACATGCGAGATATTGTTCCTGCATGCGCAGCCGGAAAGGTTGATGGGAAAATAGTTCTAGACATTAATGATGTTGAAGATAAGGAAGGTAGTGCGGATATGCCATTGGCATATATGCCACATCTTGAACGGGTCACTCTTCTACAACTTGATGGCATTTTAAACCAGGAAGAGTTTAATGAGTGTCTAGACAAGGCGTTACAGGGTTGCAAAATGATTTATGAAATTCAAAGGAAAGCACTTATTCAGAAATACTTTGGAGACGAACAGGAGCTGAAAGAGGAATCTTGAGTTCGTCAAAACGTTCAACAATAATAGTAGAGCATCTTCGGAGGCAACAGATGAGAGAGGCGATCTCGAAATCTAAGAGGCTCGACGGAAGAGATCTCGATGAAATGAGACCGCTAGAGATTGAGCTGGGCATAATTGGCAAAGCAGACGGTTCATCAAGGGTAAGATTAGGAAATTCGGAGGTTGTTGCTGGGGTAAAAGTGGAAACGGGAGAACCATTTGAAGGATTGGAGAACAAGGGTGCCCTAATATTGTCAGCAGAGGTCCTTCCGACAGCATCACCTCACATCGAACCAGGGCCTCCAGATGAGGAGACTATTGAACTGGCCAGAGTTGTTGACCGAGGAGTAAGGGAATCAGAAATGGTTGATCTTGACAAGCTAGCATTAATTCCTGGAAAGGTAGTTTATACTATATTCGTAGATTGCAGTATCATAAATTATGACGGTAATCTCTTCGATGCATCATCATATGCCGTAGTTTCAGCACTATTGTCTAGCAAACTGCCTGTCTTTGAGGTGCAAGAGGGCGAAGCAGTTGTAAACACTGGAAAGAAAATGGATCCTCCACTTACAACCATTCCTATATCTATAACCGCCGTTAAAATAGGCGATTCCGTGATACTCGACCCAACTGCTGAAGAAGAAGCCTGTATGGATGGGAGGATCACGATAACCACGAATTCTGAGGGTAAATTTGCAGCTCTTCAAAAAGGATCCACCGGGTCTTTTACGATTGACCAGATTAAAAGGGCAGCAGAAATAGCAAGAATTAAAGGAGAGGAAGTCCGAACCAAAATTAAAGGGCTTACTAATAATGGTCACTAGAAGAAAGCGTAAATCGACATCTCTTAAGGGATTAGGGGTTAAATTTGGAGCGACTGTTCGAAAGCGGTATGGAGCCGTGTACAGAATCCTTAAGAAGAGCAGAAAATGTCCGTCTTGTGGCTCTAAGAAATTTTCTCGGATTGCACTTGGGATATGGCATTGTCCAAAATGTCATTTTAAAGTGGCGTCGGGAGCTTATGATATCAGCGCGCAGGCACTGTAGATCAGAGATCAGATTTTCATTCCACCAAGATAATCAAAGGGCGAGACTCGTAACAGAGGCTGCCTTCTCTGCGCTTCGCCCGGATACGAAATACTTTTCGAGAGACAATTCATCTAAGTCGAAAATTCTTCTCGATGCTCACATGATAATAATCCAAGTGCAGGCTAATGATATACCTTCTTTGCGGGCAAGTGTAAATTCGTATCTTAGGCTCTTGAGTTTATGTATTAACACCGTATCCGATATGTAGCGCTATGAATTTATGTTGGTGTTTGTTAAATCCTGTCATATAGATGAGTGAACAAGAACTTCCACCGTGGCTGAAAGAACAAGTATCACGCTTTCAACAGCTCCAACAAAACTTGCAAGCCATATTAATGCAAAAGCAGCAGGTCGAGTTGGAATCCGTCGAGATTGATAGAGCACTAGAGGATCTTAACAAAGCTGGTCCAGAAGATACCGTTTACAAGAGCGCCGGCCCATTACTAATTAGAGCTAAAAAAGAGGATATTAGTAAAGAACTAGAAGAGAAGAAGGAGTTAGCTAAGACGCGATTAATGGTGCTTTCAAAACAGGAAGCAAGGGTAAAAGATAACCTAAAGGAAGTTGAAAACAAGATTAATCAAATGATAAGAGGTGCACAAGGGAATTTAAGTCCCGCTGGGGGTCCTGGGATTGTAGGAGGCACCAGCTCGTCAGCTCAAAACCCCCAATGAAACGGTAAGATACTCTCGCAAATTCTCAGATAATCGACAATACTATCTCAGCAGGAGTTGAGAGTATATTAAGAAGGGGATTGGGTCAAGGAGAACTCCTTTGACTCTAGTTAGAAACATTAACGAGAAGTATTTAATAGCTAACTGTGGGAGTGGGAGTGAGGATTGTAATTGATCAAAGGGAGAAAGGCAGTCGGGTTCCTGAGCTGCTAGGTAGCCTTGGAGCTTCAATAGAATTTTCCCTTCTGACAGTAGGAGATTACATCGTCTCTCCTCAGACTGCCGTTGAAAGGAAGACTATTCCGGATTTAATAAGTTCCATTTATGATGGGCGTTTGTTCCTACAGTGTAACGATTTGGTCCAACACTATCCCAGACCATTCATCGTGATCGAAGGAAAAGCACTACTAGGAGGACCGGAACAGGATTCCCAACCGATAGACGACAATTACCATGATTCATACGAGGAACAAATGCCTCTAATACTTGACACGTTAGCCCGAGTTGCACTTGAATTTCGAATACCTATAATACCAACTCCTACTCCTGAGTACACATCTCGAATACTCATGATGATTGCGAATCTAGTTCGCAAAGAAGGATCAACAGACGGTCCACTACTCAGAAGAATTCGTAAGCAAAATCCTCTTTACATTCAGCAGTTATCAGTTCTATCTTCATTGCCAGGTGTCGGTGACAAAACTGCTGTTCGTATGCTAAAAAAATTTGGAACTCCTATAAGAACCCTAACGGCATCAGTAGCAGAGCTATCAATGATAGCCGGGCTGGGGACAAACCGTGCTATTCGCATCCGACGGCTATTAGACTATAGCAGTCCTACGAAGGAAACACAAAGTGAAATTCAGAAAACACTCAGTGATTCAGATAAAAGGACAGGAAGCAGCTAAAATATGCATAGCTAGTTCCGTTTATCAGTAATGTAAACCAATAATTAAGGCGATCTCTACTCACAGATTGTTGCTAATCTATGGTAGCAAATCGCATGGTCAGATAATGTTTGAGGTCCATTTTTCAATCTAATGAGTTAGTAGTAACTGTAAAATCGTATGAACCCATTATAACATAAAGTTGAATGATTTATGGAATATGATATATTACCTTCTTTACCAATCCTGAAACCTCGAATTTGCTCGCCACGGCATTTTGATTCAATTGGATCCGACTAAATCGAGGCCCTAATAACAACAATGTTGCAAGGATTTAGAACGATGTATTTATAGCCCATTTACACTCCACATGATACATGAGAGGTTCGTTCGCGTCTAAGTCAAGGATTTTCTATATCTTACTTGGCGCAGGAGTTTCTTTTATTATCATAGGCTCGGCATCTGCACTTTACACACTAACTCCTATTCCAGTATCTCTGAATGGAACAGTTGAAGCAGGTCAGAGTGACACATTAACTCCTAACATGGATGTGGGTAATCCTGTAGTGTTATCTGTCACAGGATCTAATTCAAGCATTGAAATTGTGGATCCTGAAAACGAGGTAATTAGGTCAGTAAACAATGCTGCTAACTTTCAGCATAACTTTACTGCTCCGAAGGAGGGACAGGTACTCAATATCCATAGAGAACTTGGGAAGTTCTGATTTGAGCATAACTGGCAGTGCTTTCACAAAAGGCAGTCAAATAGCTTTAGGCGGACAGCTTATGCTTATAGTAACCGGTATTATAGTACTCGGTCTTGGTTTACGGGCTAAACTTCGATGAAAATACTCAATGTCACCTATCAGTCGTTTCCTTCTTATATGAGCCAAGAACCTTTACGAAGGCTGTCTTTGGTTCTATGACGTTCAAGACATCTCTAACTTTTGAGTCGAGAACATGTCCCTCAAAGTCAGTAAAGAAATTGTATTCCCAGGGGGTTTCTTTGGTTGGACGCGATTCGATCTTAGTAAGGTTGATCTCTCTTCTTGCGAATTCAGACAAGATATCCACTAACGATCCTGGTGCATGTTTGACAGAGAAAATGATGGACGTTCCATCATTCCCTGATGGCTTAGTATTTGCAGGCTCTCTTGACAGTACATAAAATCTTGTGAAGTTGCTTTTCCTATCTTCTATTCCAACGTCCAAAATCTCCATTCCATAGATTTCGGCGGCACGCTTGCTTGCGATTGCCGCTGCTCTTTTATTTTGGCCTTCCTTGATCATTTTCACCGCCCCCGCGGTATCATATACTGGCATAGTGGCAAGTTTCTTCCCATTTAAATAATGCCTACATTGAGCCAGAGCCTGGGGGTGTGAGTAGACTTCTTTTAAAGAGTTTAGATCGCTTCCTTTTATCGCAATAAGACAATGGTGTATTCTTTGAAAGGTCTCTCCTACAATGTACATGTTCGATTGCAAAAGTAAATCATATACTTCATTTACGCTTCCCTCAATTGAGTTTTCGATAGGTACTACTGCATAGTCGCACAGGCCTGACAACAATGTCTCGATTACTTCTTGTAATGATCGTACCGGAATTGGCGTAGAGTTTGGGAAGAGATGAATGACAGCAAGCTCACTATACGCACCTCTCTCACCTTGAAAAGCGACCTTATTTACCACCATTTAACGTCTTGCCATTGTGAATTGAACTAAAAGTCTCCTTTCCATAGTCTGACGTTAATTTTCTCTCTTCGTAGGTCCCACATTCTACACACTTCACTGCATTGTTCACTCTCACTGTATTTCCTCCGCAATTGTAGCACAATGTATAGACTACACCGAAATCCTTCTCTGCGATAGTGATGTGAATGTTTGAATTGAGGAGGCTTACTACTCTTCCTCTTATAATATCTCCTACCCTAAACATGAGTCTTGACCTCCGATCTCCTCTTTCCCTCGACCACCCACCTTGTCCTCCTGAAAGCGATATACCCTTTGTAGGTGAAATGGCAGAAAATCCAGAGTTGGATTTTACATCATTAATATATAAAATTCTTACCGATATCATGCTACCAAAGAGCATATCAATATATCCAACAACAATATCTCCTATTTTTGGCAACTTTGGTGTATTTTTTTGCTCTATTCTAACTATATGTCTCTTCAAATCGTACACCTTACTTCCAATCGTGCTGGATCGAATACTACCATCGTCGACGTACGTATTTCTGCCGCTCTCAAACTCTTCTATAAACGCAATCTGATCGCCTGGAAAGCTAGGAGTTAGTTTCATTTTTTCGATTGTCAAAGTTATAACAGACATTCTGTACTAGAAAGTTATAATTGTTACAGGTGAGCAAATTAATCAGTTTTTATAAAGATTAAAACCAAACCGATGTTAGTGGCAAGAGTATCTATGTCGTCAAATTTTCAAGCCCACGAGCAAACAACCTATTAGTAACTTCTTTACAACGTTAACCGTGGAGTTTATCGAATGGTTTCCTTATTATCAGGAAATCAGGGAACAATTTGGCTATAGCACTGAGAGGGACCAAGAGGCTGCAAAAGTTCTATCTTATATGGCCCGTAGGAAGGCATTAGATCTCAATGTACTAAGAAAGAAAATTCGCGGAAAAAAGGTCATGGTAATAGGCGCAGGGGTTAATTTAGAAGCTAGCATCCCATATATTAAGAGAAACCGAAATTTCACGAAAATTGTGGCTAATGGAGCAGTCCAGGCAGTTTTAGAACATAGGATCAAACCGGACGTCGTAGTGACAGACTTGGATGGGAACCATTTATCTCTTAAGAAAGCTGACATGCTAGGAGCTATAATGGTAGTTCACGCTCACGGAGATAACATTTCACTCATGACTAAATTAGTACCTAAACTCAGGCATATCATAGGTTCTACCCAGGTAATGCCCACTAATAACGTGTACAATTTCGGTGGATTCACCGACGGTGATCGATCTGTATTCCTTGCTGAAGAATTGGGGGCGAGCCAAATAATACTTGTTGGTATGGATTTAGGAAACAAGATCGGGAAGTATTATTCAAAGAGTACTGTACAGGATTCAGAATTAAAAAGGGCGAAGATGAAGGTAGCAAAAAAATTACTAGCGATGCTGGCAGTTAGAACACGATCAGAACTGTTTGATACTTCGACAAATCCCATTAAAGGATTTGCTTATCTTAAGCTAACTTCAACTTAACATTTGAAAAAATAACTCCAATGTAACCTAGAAGCAATCTTAGAAGTGGTGCCTTAACTCAAATTCTAAGCTCGGTCTACACTGATCAGTTTGCTCATCCACCCAGATGTAAGAGCGAAGGATTGATACTTGACCTCTGAAAAGCTATTATATCTTTCATGTCAATGCAAATTGAATTGTCATCTAGCTATTCTGACGATGAAATCAAGCGAGCTGCGGAGATCCGTGAATGGCTTGTCAAGCTGATTTCTGACAAGCATGAGGAGATTGAAAACTTACGTGCCACTCTTTCCCTCGTCGATAGCATGCTTAAGTTAGGAAGTTTCAAGGCAGCATCTAGCTTGAAGGATAATTATACGCTCCAATCGAATCCAACAAATCAATTTTCCCCCTCTGAACTCCATGACATCTCAAGTCATCATGCATCCAACCAATCCATAACCTCAAATATCAGAGATCCTAGTAACCAAACTGCCGCTAAGGACACAACGCATAGAGAAACAGAATCTAATCCAACAGCTTCTGATCCCTCAAGATCTCAAATTGCAGAAACTAAAGAACTTCATAGAGTGAGAGATAATCTCTTGCTTGCCAAAGCAGAAATTACTACTCATCTTGTAGATATCGTTCCTGCCGAGAATATCTTATTAAGTACCAATACGGCCCCGTTCCGGTCTTTTTTCTTGGGAAGAATTCTCGATGGTATGAAGGTTAAAGATGAAGAAAAGGCTCGTAATTCGCAGATTAAAGAGTCAGAATCTTTGACGTATATTGTGGAAGAAAATGAAGGCAATATAATACGTAGGATAAGGATCAACAATTACAGGGAGAAGGAACGACTTAATGAAATATTCAATACTTGCGCTTGGGTTTTTAGTCGTATGATTGAAAAAGGCCCGCGATGAATCATGGATAGAATAGTAGTCCTCGATTTTGGCTCGCAGTATAGCCATTTAATTTGCAGGAGGATAAGGGAAGCCAATGTTTACTGCGAGCTATTGCCTCATGATACTCCTGCGAAATTGCTTAGGGAAATAAAACCTAAAGGAATTATTATCTCTGGCGGTCCAGCGAGTATATATGTTGACGGGTCTCCTAAGCCTGACTACGGTATTTTTGACCTAGGAATACCTATCTTGGGAATTTGCTATGGACATCAATTAATTGTTGACAGATTTGGAGGAAGGATAAGAAAATCGATTGTTCGTGAGTATGGTAGTTCGAACCTTGTAATTGATGACCATGACGACCTTTTTAGTAACATAGATGGTAACATAAGATGTTGGATGAGCCACAGCGACACCGCTGAATTAATACCAAAAGGTTTCGAAGTTCTAGCTCATACCGATAGTTCTTCGTCAGCGGCGATCGTTAATAGAAACAAGAAGCTATTTGGAATACAGTTCCATCCTGAGGTATTGCACACAGAAAGTGGGACCGAGATTCTTAAGAATTTTTCATTCCAAATAAGTGGAGGAGCGCCTACTTGGAACATGAAAGACTACCTAGAAAGAACTATTTCAGAGATACGCAAAACTGTGGAAAATAATAGAGTATTATGCGCCGTTAGCGGAGGTATTGATTCGACCACGGTAGCGGTTTTATTCCATAGAGCAGTCGGTAACAACCTTCGGTGTGTATTTGTCAATCATGGTCTGCTAAGAGCTGGAGAAGAGGAGTTAGTAGTTCAAACTTTTGAACAAGTTCTAAAAATACCACTAATAGTAGTAAATGCATCAGAGCGATTCATCACAAGATTGAGAGGAATCACAAATCCTGAGGAAAAAAGGATGATAATAGGTGACGAATTTGCACGAGTCTTTAGTGATGTTGCATCTGAACATGGTCCTTTTCAATGGCTGGCACAAGGAACTCTTTACCCTGATATCATAGAAAGTGGGGTGTCTCACGGCCCAGCATCCGTTATTAAGAGTCACCACAACGTGAAAGGATTGCCTAAATGGCTTGATCTAAAGATCGTTGAACCACTGAATACACTCTATAAGGATGAAGTGAAGAGACTTGGCAGCGGCTCTTGGAGTCCCAGCGCAATTATTGAAGAGACATCCTTTCCCTGGACCCGGCTTGGCTGTAAGAATTGTAGGCGAGGTGAATCACGAGAAAATTCGTATAGCCAGAGAATCCAGCAAGATAGTTGAAGATGAGTTGATCGCCGAAGGCTGGTATGACAAAGTATGGCAGGCCTATGTGGCGGTAGGTGATGATAAAGCGGTAGGTGTAATCGGCGATGGTAGGCTATATGGACACATTGCAATAATTAGGGTTGTCGATTCTGTCGATGCAATGACGGCTGACTGGGTACGATTACCTCATGATGTCATCGGAAAAATTAGCAATCGAATCAGCAATGAGGTAGAAGGAGTAACTTGGGTGACTTACGCCGTGTCGAGCAAGCCACCATCTACAATTGAACCCCAGTAAGGACTACTGAACTGCTAAACTTTGAGAAGCGATCTCCAAAATCCCTTCAATTAGAAACACGTGTACTGTTATCATAATTTTGATCCGCATTCTTCACAATACTTCGAACTTTCCTCATTTGTATATCCGCATGCCTTACACTTCGCGAGCGTTGTAGTTCCACCATGTGAGTTAGGCTCAGCCTTGGACCGATTCTCATTAATTAGCACAATGTCACCAATCTTAGATATCTTTGACCATAAGATTTCAGAAGATTTGGCGTCTTTATCCTTTAATTGATTGTTGACCATGATGCTTACTTCGACTATTCCATTCTTTAGTCTCCTAAGGCCTATTTCCTTTATATTTCCAATTAGCATTGCTTCTGAGTCATAAGCTGGCATTTCAATTAGTGAGTCCAATGGGAGAAATTCACCATTAAGTAAGGCGTTATGCACTACATGCGAGGAGCCAATTGCAGAATGGTCAAAAACTCTCGAAGTTTCCTCTGGCTTTGTCGAATAGATTTGTTGACCTACTTCCTGATGATTGACAGATGACGAATTGTCTTGGACTGCCCTTTCATTCTTAGGAGATCGAAACTTGCGATACTGCGCAATCGTGTTCTTGCATTTCTTGCATTTGTATTCACCTTTCTCTTCTAAGGTTACCCCTTCTCCTAGATCCTCATTTGGGTTATCAAACACAATAGAGGAAGGACCATCAAATAGTACTTCGCATTTGTTACAATAGTGTTTCAAGAGCCTATTTTCTTCTAGTCTTCCCACACCTGCTAAGAAAAGCTCAGGCCCTCCTAGGTTACCTTTTCTCTGTTCCTCATCTGTTACTTTAGCTAGAACATATCCTCCGGATCCGCGAAGTTTCTTCTCTTGGTAGTCGTCTCTGGGAGTTTCGCTTAGCATGAATAACTATTAGCGGGTCTGAATATAAAAGACTTGTATTACGCTCCAACACCTAGTTGAGCAAATATAGATAACCACTATTCAGACCAAATTAGATTCCGTATCCCTTATATTTCTGTGCATTCTAATATCTGTCGTCAAAAGCAGCGGCAGATTTGTCAAGTATCAGATTACTACTTATCATTTCTTCCATGCATTTGTGCAGAAAAATATTAGTGAAAAGAAAGATTGAAATCTACATTTGAGGAATTAGGAGTAAGCCCACCCTTAACTAGGGCATTGGAAGAAATAGGCTTCGCCAGACCGTTTCCTATTCAAGAAGCATCAATACCATTTATTTTGCAAGGGCATGATGTAATTGGTCAGGCACACACTGGAACGGGTAAAACGGCAGCATTCTGTTTGCCTGTGTTATCACGTCTCAAAAGCAATGGTCCGGTACAATTTTTGATATTAGTACCCACGCGGGAACTTGCGGTTCAGGTAACCCATGAGATCACAAAATATTCAAAGTATACCTCAATTCGTGTGGTATCCATTTTTGGAGGGGTAAGTATTGGTCAGCAGCAATCACGATTGGAGAGAGGAGCTCAGGTGGTCGTTGCCACTCCTGGCAGACTAATTGACCATTTGAAAAGAGGAACTATCGAGCTGGACAAAGTAAGTCACGTCGTGCTTGATGAGGCCGACAGAATGCTAGATATGGGTTTCATTGATGACATCAGGTTCATTCTTTTCTATATAAGCGAAAAGCATCAGACCTGTCTGTTCTCTGCCACAATGCCTCCTGAAATCCTTCGCCTTGCGGAAGAATATATGACTAATCCTAAACAAGTCCTACTTAACGAAGAAGAAATCAGCCTCGATACGATCGATCAGTCATACCTAGTTACTCACGAACGACAGAAATTCAAGCATCTTTGTGAGTTGATCAAAAATGAAAGTAAGAAACAGATGATCGTATTTGCTGCTACAAAGCAACGAACTCATAGATTGGCCAATGATCTGAAATTTGCAGGCTTTAAGGCTATCTCTATACATGGAGATTTGTCACAAAAGCAGCGAGAAGTGGCAATGTATAGATTCAAGGCGGCTAAGGAAGATATACTTGTCGCCACTGACATTGCAGCTCGGGGTATCGACATCCCTGCTGTAAGTCATGTGGTAAATTATGATGTCCCCGAGGATCCGTTGATTTATTTTCATCGCATCGGTAGAACAGCTCGAGCAGGTGGCACTGGTAAGGCCGTCTCCTTGGTTTCTGTAGAACGGGTTGAAGACTTTCAGAGAATTATCAATCGAACTGACCAACCCATCCGCAAGCTGAATTTTGAACTAGGTATAGAAGTCCCTGTTTATGAAGGTAGGAACCATCGCCCGTCTTATTCGAGGGGTAGGTCGTACAGGCCTTCTAACAGCTATCGTGATGGGCGAGAAAATCAGTATGGCCAAAGGAGATATAACAACGAGATGGGCAGCTCTCGGTACCGAGGACGAGGAGAAAGTCGCTATAATAATCAGAAGAGATATAGCAGGGGCTATCACCAGCGGTCCCTTTAGTTTGGCTAGAACCAGCCCCTTGTTACGGTACTAGTGGATTATTTCAAGTTTAGTAAGAATTCTATCGGTTGGGGAATGGGAGAATTCGTTCATGACAAGAAAATATATCATAATAGTTTGGGTAGAAATACTGCCTACCAAACTCAAATTATTTTGAACTTTGGTGTATAGTGTTCACTTTCATTCAGCTGTCGGTAACTATATATCTAAAAATTGATGATATAGAAAAGATGCATCGAGACGATACTGAGGATTCTTTTGTTAGGATTGCTCCACTCATCGGAGGTGAGGAATATCTAAAAGTAGCACGGGCCCTCTTGCATTCAGAAGATGCAACTGATGAGGAAATTGCAGGGGCGACTGGGCTTAGAATTAATATCATTCGAAAAGTTCTTTATGATATGTTTGGGAAGGCGTTGATCACGGGCATTCGGGTAAAGGACGAGAAGAAAGGATGGTTTGTTTATAGATGGAGAGCGAAAAGAGATCAAGTAGACAATTTTATCGATAATCAGAAGAAAAAAATCCTTGATCGGTTACAAAAGCGACTTGAATACGAAGAATCCTCTGAGTTCTACCATTGTGGGAACAACGAGTGTCCACATGTCAAATTCGATCTTGCGGTAGAGCAGTTCTTCAAGTGCAGTACCTGTAAGGAACCGCTGAATATGATTGATAATAATCAAGTCAAGGAAGCCTTGCGGCATAAGATTGAACAAATTATTTCGGACATTACACCCAAAAGTTAGTATGGCTTGTGTTAGTTCAATGTCAATCTAGTAGGAACAGCTACAATATATCCATACTAGCTGAATCTGCTAATCAGAATCGAAATCACTAGAAGCGGATCGGTCTAGGCTAAGGCTAATAGAATCTACGTAATAAGGACGAGAGACCAAATCATAAGGGAGATCATCGTCAAAACCAGCAGCATAATTGTCTTTGACGCCTTTGATGTCGCCAGACTTCTCCAGGAAAATATTTAAACTCCTCAAATTCCTCTCAAAATTCCTATGTACCATATTACTATAAAAGTGTATGTCACTGGTTTGCCTTCTGGTTTAAAAGGCTAGGAAACGCTTAGTTTTCACTATCTGGAAGCCCAATGCTTGTCACCTTTGGTGTCTCTAATAATTGGGATTTTAAAGAATAAACAGACTATCTCACTTGTCCTAAAAGCTACTCAAAAGTAACCATGATCCCCTCATGATAAAAAGTGATTTATTTGTTACTTTTGGTAGATTTTTAGTCTGATCAGCTAAATCGAATGTTCTAATATGATATTGACCATTTGAAGTAAAAAACGATTCGTCACAATGATAGGGTAATGCTGTTGTTTAGCAATGCACCAAGGAACAAGATTATCAACGATAATCCCACAATCACTCTTCCCAGAAGAATAATTCTGGATCTCACAGGTTGAATATATAAATTGGAGTCACCACTCATAATCCTCTTCTCTGTTTCAACGTCGATAGACTTTATGTGTATAATATAGATTATGAGCGTAACAATAACGAAGATGATCTTGGTAAGTAAAATAAAGCCATAGTCTGAATCTATTAGCGCAACTGGCTGCATAAGAAAAGCGCGAGAATTGTAAATTCCGGTTATTATCAGTATTATAAATGCCGGTAATGCAATTTTATTGAATCTCCTTCCAATCCTTAGCATTATGGCAAGACGATCTGCTGGCGATTCGGCAATCGTTCCCAACATGGGTGCCAAAACTATCCCTAAAAATAAGGATCCACCAACCCAGATTGATGCACAGGTTAGATGCACCCAAAAAACTAAGACATCCGCCAACGCCATTACGAAACAGAGATTGATGTTAATACTATTATTCGTATTGTCTTAGAAAGGATTTTAATGCGCTTTTGATTAGCTTATATGTAAGGATGTTTCTTACCAGACGCAGAGCCCTTCTAATTGGCGTTGTTGCAGCAATTGCTGCAGCGATAATTTTTACACCACTTATCTTGACTCTCACTCTTCCGCCTGATATCAATGCCGTAAAAATTAACCTCGACAAAGTAGAGATTGAGAATCCCTCTCCAGAAGAGGAAACAGAGAACCTGCTTACTCTTAATGTATTTTTTAATGTCGATAACCCTACCGATAAGACTTTGACCACCTCTAAAATTGAATATACCCTTTTCGCGAATGGTGAGTCTCTAGGTAACGGACATATTGACTATGTCGATATTCCCGTCCACGGACGACCGCAACTTTTGTCTGGAGGCGAAGCTACAATCATGTCAAAGTTCGAAATACCACGTAACGATCCAACTCTCACACAAATCAGGTACTGGAAATCTCACCAGCTCTGACATAAATTGGGAGGCAGAAGGGACTGCTGATATCGAGTCTGGATTTGTTACGACTCCATTGGCCTTTAGGGATGACCTACAGCGTTCTACATAAACGCATTGGAGTGCAAACTCCTCAATATTCAAGTAAAAAATAAAATCTGGTCAGAATCCTCTTTCCAGCTAAACCTGTTGCACGGAAGATCTTAATTGGATTGTTTATCCCCTTTCAAATAAGGCCTACACAATGTTACAATGTGAAGGCTGTTGCTAATCTGCATACAAAGCTGTGACTATAAATCGATATGACGCTGATGATTCAAAGTCCTGCTAAAACTAGAGAGTACCCATTCTGCTATCCATGTGCACTTGGCTGGGCTATACTGACTCATGTCATCTTCAGACGAACACAAATGTTGATAATTACAACTGAAACACGGGGCTCCCTCAACACTATTTATCTCTACTTGTTTTTTTTCAATTTCAGACATTGTAGGTTTCTTTACTATCAACTTGTAAGTCCACCTACCATTGTAAAGGATTTTTTCCCTAGAAATAAGGGCCTGTTTTTCCAGATTCCCGACTAACCTTGACCCATCTCGGCTATCTAGAGAAAAAGTCTTACAAAGTTCGGTTTGGAATATTCCATTCTCTCCACTTCGAGAGATGGTTTGTAGTGCCTGTTCAACTAAACTATTTCTAGTTTTGACTGAAATTTTCATAGGAGTAACTATTTCTGATGGCAAAATGTAGTTTATTATTAGCCAACATAGATATAAAAATCTTCATACTTGGTCCAAATATTTCTTGATTGTGCATGTCAGGTCAGGTCTTTTTCTGCGGCTACATAGTTTGGCTAATGAGGAAGATAATACCAGATGATACTAATCTACCATTGAAGTCGAATTAGCCTTACGATAATAGTTCTTATCAACAATGAAGTACAATTGAGCAAATAGATTTATAGTATCTCGATCGGTAACTTTACGATTCTAGAGATGATGAGGATCTGCAATAGCGATGAAATAAAGGACAATTCTTTGAATGTTATTACAATTAACAATAGGGATATCCTTGTAGGGCTAAGAAACGGAAAGTTATTCGCATGCAGCAATTCCTGTCCTCACAGAGGAGCCTCCTTATCGAAGGGACACTTTAATGGGAATAACATAGTATGCTATATGCACGGATATGAGTATAATCTTTTCACAGGTGTGTTAGAAAACATGAAATCTTGGAAAAAGGAAGATAGCTGGATGGAGCAGAGCCCTAATTGGCGATACTCAGGCAATTTGAGATTATATAAAATTGAAGAACACGACAACGGGATTTATGTTGACGTTGTCCATTCCGAGGAGCCTATCTAATGGTTCCAAATTGCACACCTATACAAAAATTGCCCCAACCAGTCGAACCCAACGATTATGATGTATATTCTTTTCAGTGTTTTTTGGTGATCTACTACTTAAGAACATAAACACATGCAACAATTTATTGAGTCAAACAAATTGTTCAGCTGAATTAGAGTGGGAATCGAGCATCTGGGTTGTGCATCTGGTTAGAGCTAAATATGTTAGAAACTACGTTTCTTCCTAGCCGGAATAATAATGAAAAATCCTGGTGAAGCATCTCTGCCTAAAACAATCTTGAAATAGAGCAGATACGTGCGTGGGCAAAATCGCTTGCGCTGTTCTATTGATGGTCCAAGGAAAGTTTACACTAGGCTTAGAAAGACATCAAAGTTAGAACGAATGCTTGGAGACTCGCAAGCAGGTAACTGACAGGCTATGAATAATGCATTGTTTACCTAGAGTTTAGATAGGTAAAACAATTAGCTATTAATAGAGATATCTAGATAAGAGACCATTACAATTCGATAAGTCGTTACTTGAAAGGGAACACAACACGATAGGATACTTATATTAAAGATAACTAAAATCTGTTAGTTTGATCACCCCTACTACTCTCTGGCTAACTGGAAAATATTGTTCGGTGATGCGTTTAATAGTCTGAGGCCATTCAGACACTGAGTTAAATGGAATCAAAATAGCATTGTATAAGTCACGAGAAATTGTTATACATTTTAATTCAATCACTTGTATTTTAATCAGAAATTCAAGAGAAGCAAACATTTTATTTACGCATATAACATATCCATTCTCCTCGTTGAACCATGGTGCGAAAAAGAATCTATGTTGCCGGTAAAAGTGGAGATTCTTGGTATCAGCTACCCCCTTCTATGAGACAGAATTATAAGACTATTCTGGCAAAGAAGTATGGATCTAGGTGTAGCCCTAGCTATAGCCTTTCAGTTTCCCAAGGTGTGGACAACAAAAATTGCAGGTTTGGCTGTGGCAAATACTTTCCTATCGCTTTGCTTACAGTAGACCACATCATTCCTATATCTAAAGGAGGACCAGTCTTCGACATTGGAAATATGCAATTATTGTGCTGGCAATGCCATAGAAAGAAGACCACTGAAAACGACATGATAGACGTATAATCTCCAACTTCGAGGGAGAGCGCTGCCTTCAATTCGTTTAGATTTGATTGACTAATATTTTGAATACTGCTAGAATCTGATCTTGCAGTTTTGCAACACTCAAATTAAGTATTATGTCCTAAGCATCCAGTAGGATTCAATTTAAATAATCGTAGAAATCTAGTACAATCTTGCCAGGTTATCAACGGGCAAGAAATGAATGGTGGGGTGGCAGAGCGGCTATGCGTTCGCCTGCAGAATCGAATGTAGCAAGCGAATCTATAAGGGTTCGAATCCCTTCCCCACCTCTAGTCCAACTTCCTATTAACGTTGTGAATATGGAAGGAAACTTTACGATTCATCTCATACCCGTGAAAGATTATGGCCAATTGGCTTAATTCGACCATCAATCCGACAACATTTATCAATGTTGACAAACGGAGTATGATTGGTTACTGGTACGTTTGTGATAGTTCTTTCAGAATACTTGCTTATCAAAGGTATCCAACCCCATTAACAAGCCTAAATAGACAATCGATTTTGCAGTTGCACCTTGAACGGCCATGCTTAATAGCCATTTAGATCCAGTTGAAGCTCGTAAAGTATAGATATCTGCATGAATGAATTATGTATTGCTCTGATGCACGAGGAGGATACATCAATGGCCATGGGCAAGGCGCGAATTGAATTCGATGATCCGATAAATATTCTGTTAGATGTAGTCAACAAGTTAGTAGACCTCGAGAGCAGAATGGATTATCAAAATAGTTCAATAGAGGAGGTCCAGGATAGCCTTCGCAGTATTATAGGCCTACTTGAAAGTTCAAAAAAATGAAGCTTGGCGTTCGCCTTAATATTGATCTCCCATTTGCGATATAGAATAGTCTCATCTGGCTAAAGGATTTAATATCGAAAGAATTATCACATCCATCTCGATCCAGTTATCTAAGGAAATGCTTAAAATTTCAATCCAAGCCCCCAGTCGAATTGCGGCCATACTGGAAGAAAAATTAAGAAGCAAGTACAATGTGAAGGCAGAAGTGATCCCCGATAATCCTAAGGCAGTTTGTCAAATTATGGCAAAGAAAAATAGAAAGTGGATTACTATCTGCAGCTTTGCTTCAGACGAAAACATTAAGGACATTATTACAATGTTTGAAGTTAATTTCCAATTAAGAAGGTGAATACTAGTGAACATGGAAGCTTTTGGATTTCGCATATTCATTCTAATTCAGCTTGTATTCAAAAAATGAAGGTATGAACCACTGAGGTTCTGCTGACTATATAGGGGATTGTCTCTTTGCATCTGTACCTATTTAAGGCAGGTCGCTTTATGATGCCAGTGAGTACAAGAATGCAGGTAGTTTCCCATGATCGCAGGTGTATTCCAATTGAATGATAAATGGGACGAAGACAAATTTCAGGAAAATAGTTTTCGTGGTAAAGTGAGAAGAAATTATGTAAAAATTGCAAAGGTTGGAATAATAGTAGGTTTTGTCGTTGTAGCCCTGGTTGTATTGTCTGTATTTCTCCCTAGGGTTGGAATAAGCATCGAGATAATAGAAAGAGGGGGAATAATTGGCTCGGTGACTGCAAAGATCAGTAATAATAATTTCGATTCGTTGAACGATGTAGTGGTTCAATTTGGAGAGGACGGTATTCCCCAGAATCTAGGAAATATCGGGCCCTTTGCCTCTGTGTTCTCTTCTCCAAATCCAAATGAATTGGAATTTGATCGAATCATTTTAACTGCAAACGATGGAGAAGTTCGAGTAGTCAAGTACAGGAACTAAGACCTGTTGTAATAAGAATTAAGGGCATTTTAATATCATACCAATTTTAACCGTTGATCTCGTCTTGTCTATTTTAGGATGACATTACCTTTGAGGAGGGATATCCAAATGTATACTTATTAGCCAAATAGCCTTTATGGCCTGTGCCTTTTTCAATTAACATCTTGTCGGCTCCCTATCTCTGGTCTTGTGAGAAGAAATTTGATCTGGAAATATCATACCAGCAAGCCATAAAATTATCTCATTGCAAGGGATTATTCGAGTGCCCTATCACGCTGTCATCTTTCATCAGAATGCAACATGCACAATTTTCATCAAGGCAGGTGCCTGATACCTTATGCTTACATATAGGACATATGCATTTTTCGTTCAATTCTCCCTGATCTTGTCTATTTGACAAACCGCCTTTTTGAGGAAGATTCTTTGATTCCTTTAACCGTGTGCTTAGGTAAAGCCAGACTGTAAATAGTGAAATTCCTATAATCATGATCACGAGGCTAATTAGAGCTGCCCTCAATGCAAATAATATTACTCCCAATAGGATCATCGTAATCCCACTGGCAAACACCCAATTGTATGAAAGCGGTCGGTTTCCATGCGGCGCGATCGAACGATCAGAACTTGTAGGATTAGTGGAGTTCATCTCTCAACAATTCACCATTGAAAAGTTGTTCCAGCAGAATTATTGTCAACATATTTCTTTAAAAGAAATTTTCCCTGTCCAGCTGCTCCTTTTCTACTATCTGATGGTCTCGAGTATACCATATTACTAGAATCTAAAACCTGATCCAGCCGATGAAATGCTGGTTTCAAACCTACAGAACTAGATTCAAAAATGCAACCAATCACGGCATCATTATACTTTAAGAACGGAGATTCGTCCTCATGATCAATTTTTCTAGCTGCCGTCATGTTGAGATTCGCATGGGGTATAAGGGCTAGCTTGATCATTTTTTAGTTGTTCGATTCAGAATACTCTTCTCTCATTATTAGAGTTATTGGTGATTTATTGGTGATCTAGACTCCAATCACATGCAATCGATCCCGAATCAGTGTGCCAATACCTACTTGCAGACCCCCATATTCGGTTTTATTAATTAAAGTTTGTTTCTTGCGCTCGGAGTTACGTTTCGCATTGGACCAAAATATCCTGATCCCATCTATGCCTACGATGAGGGCTAATGTTGTTTGTCGAACAATGCATCGTCGCACGTTATCCAAGCCGAAGAATTGCCAACCACAATTTGCAACTGTTGAAACTTGTGATGATAGAGACATAGCACCGTTCTAGAAAATTCAGGCTTAACTATTTCAATATTCTCAAAAGGCATACTTTGGAGATTAAGTTAACTAAAAGAGTAGCATATCAATATTTTGTGGTCTTGGATGGTATTCGACAATCGATTTAATAAACCTCCTCAATTTTGATCCCGGCTTTTTTTGCATGTCGTAAGGCAAATCGAACAGTCAACGTATTAATAAATTTGAATATCGGAAATACTTAAAGGATGCTCACGATTAGGGATACCGATTACCCTCTTCCTCCTCACTTCACCGAGGACTAGATTTCCAGATAATTATTTATCTAATTATGAGTATTTAGGTCATAAGACAGTATGAGCGAATTGTGTAGGATAGCAGTCGTACAAATGAAGTCAGATACAGACAAGAAGAAGAACTTGGCACAATCAAAAGACTACATTGAAGAAGCTCGTTATAAAAATGCACAGATCATATGCTTTCCCGAATTTCAAATGGGTTTCTCTCCATCAGATCAAAAACCCATTGAATTGAGTAAGATCTCCGAAGGAGTAAATACTGGTAATTTTGTAAAAACTTTAAGCCGATGCGCAAAAGAAAATGAAATTGATATCATAAGTACAATCTATGAAAAGGCTCGAACCAATAATAAAGTGTATGATTCTGCAGTTGCAATCAGAAAAGATGGGGTTATAGTGTCTCGTTACAGAAAAATTCATCTATACGACGCGCTGGGATTTAGAGAATCATATAAATTTCTGGCCGGAAATAGCATTGAGAAACCTTTTCAATTTGAAGCTGCAAAAATAGGCCTCATGATCTGCTACGATATTCGCTTTCCTGAAGTGTCTAGAATATTGAGCGTGCTGGGTGCAGAGTTTCTAGTAATCCCTTCAGCATGGGTGCATGGGATTATGAAAGAAGAGCATTGGCAGACTTTCATAAAGACCAGGGCAATTGAGAATGGCATCTATGTAATTGCGCCAGACCAGATAGGAAATTTATATACTGGTAGAAGTATGGTAGTAGATCCCTTTGGTACTGTCTTGTTAGATATGGGCAATAAAGAAGGGATGGAGGTAGTGGAATTAGAGAAATCGGATATTATAAAAGTAAGAGGAAAGCTGCCACTTCTAAAGAATAGAAGAACAGATGTCTACAAGAAAAATCTTTTCGCATTTACAAGCCACTAATCTTCACATATTTTCTGTATTATGGGTTGAATTACATTCAAGAGGATGGTTTGTTTCAAGGGAGAGACCAATAATTGTATTCTGGCACTGTTTTTGAATGCAAACGATAAGGCCTCATCTAATTCTTATTGTCGTTATCAGCAGCAATCAGGAAGATTGGCAAGAAGAGCTTTTTCCGTGCTGGATTCTTTAAGCACCTACCGAATCTACGTTGTTTTATTCTCTTCACCTCATCCTGTTAAAATATTAACAGAATTGAACTATTAGGTATTGCAATAATATTGTGATTGAACACGAAATTCTCGTCCACACTTTACAATGCATATTAAAAATAGATACTGTTACCAAAGGCAGAAATAACATTAATCTGCGAAATCACACCTAGTTTAGCGGCAGAAAGTGGTGCAATCATGTAATTTGGGATTCTCTTTTTATGGGAACTGAAGATAATTCAGATCTTGACTCAATGCTGTTCGCGAGAGGAAAATAGCTTCCGAATAAGCAAACAGCTCTAAATGATTGTCTGGTACGTGAATAGGCATACAATGCACTATTAGTAAAAATCCTATCAAGAGCTATCTATCCTAGATTGCTTCTATCCTGATCAAAGAATTGTGTCTGTTCCCTGATTTGTTGTGCAATCGGATTAGGGAAATAAGTCTGTATAAAGAATGACGCTGCGACTAAAAGTATGAGCGTGGTTAAGGCAATAATTGAGGTGACATTATTGCTTGAAAGAATCATTTCTTAATATTTGCATTACAGAAATATATATATATGTCATTCCATTTTGTTTTGGGCGGGAGCAGATTGCTGACTTGAAGCCCAAGAATTGGTTATATTAGGATAGATTATCTTCCACTGAATCTGTCTGTACAATTACACTCGTGATATAATTAAGTGATCCACATGACCAAACGCTATGGGAACACTTGCTCACCACTATGTCTATCAATAATTCTGATAGCCTTAGTAGGACAGGTTTCTGCTGCAGATAATATATCTTCAAATGGAGCACCGTCCTCTGATACAATTTTGACTTTAGGATTTATGATCTTGTTCTTTTCCAACACAAAAACTTTAGGCGCCAATACCTCACAGCTTCCGAATGCCATACATAGTGTAGGTTCTACTGATATGTTGAAGCGTGCATATGGCTTGGAGCTCACTCCCTCATCTTCAACCTTTGATCCGCCAAAGATCGCAGAAGGTTCCTTTCTGATCCTTGTGCCTTGTCTGTCTCCATATCTCCCATGCCTCCATTCCTTGTATTCATTCACCGTAGTTTCTTGATTTTCTTTCTGATTGGGATAAACTGTGGACTCGTGGGAATTTCTAGGCTTTGCGGCTGGTGTTCTGAAGCTATTATGTGGTTGTTGATTTTTCTTGGCTACTTTAGTCTCAGCAAATAAACCACTATTTTGAAAAGGACTAGTTGCATCATACTGTTTCCTCTTGTCCTTATCTGAGAGAATCTCAAAGGCTGCGTTGATTTTCTTAATCATGTCACCTGAATGGCCTGATGTGTTTCTATCAGGATGGTGTTTTCTGACCAAGCGGCGGTATGCTTTTCTGATGTCGTGATAGGTAGAATCCTCTGAAACTCCCAATGTTTTATAGTATCCTAAGTGGTCCAAGTATGTTTATTATCTTTATATGATCCCTCTGTCCTTTATATCCTGAGCTGCCTACGCTACTCAAATTTGCTTTCCGTAATCAGGCGAACGAATTCAACCAATATTCCATGTTTTAATGATTTGGTCTAATCGAGACAATAGTTCGTAGCTTCCGAACTTCTCAATCAAGAGGCTCAATATCAATTGAGAATGAAAGCTAGTAGGCATTTTCAGCCTAAGCAATTCCTTCAAGACAAGATTTAGAGGTTTAGTTGTTGGTAACCAAAAGGGCCGCTGACTTGGATTGTGATCAACTAATGAATGCAGAGCCTCATGTTTACGTAATCGGACTGAATCATTAGCTCATCTGCTCTATAATTCGACTAATAACCTTGCTATTCCTGTCCGCATAAACCGGTGATTCGATATCCAGCCAATCTGTGTTGTCGTCCAGACTGTATGAATAAAGGTTAGCTCCTTTCGAGGGCAGGTGTGCCAAGACATCTTGCGACAGGTTAAAGCTATTGGTTTGCTTGTTATGGGTATCAGATTCTTGTTGTTGATGTAAATATTCGAATATAACTTTACTAAATAGATAAATCCCAAGTGCTTCGGGTGATTCTAACTTAACGACTGGCTTTTCAATAAATTGTTCTATTTTGTTACAGTCTTTAGATTTAACAGTGACTCTCCCAGTTTCTTCATGACGATGCACTCTTGTTACCAGAATCCCTGCGATTTCTTCGCTGCTCTCAAGCTGCATTTTCAATATATGATAACGGCTGACCAAATTCTTCAAATTCAAGGCACAAAGATTATCTGCGAACCAAACGAGAAACGGTTCGCTCCCATCTTTTATCGAATCCTCCACTCTTAAAACTGCCCCTCCAGTCCCACTTTTATTGTCCTCAATGAACGAGATCTTTTTGTGGATTATACTTTCTTTTCCTTCGAAATAATTTATGATTTGGTTTCCAAAGGAATCAAATTCACACACGATAAGAATTTCGTCTATAGCTTCGAACCGTGCAAGATATCTTACAACATGGTCTATAACTGGTCTTCCCTCTATAGGAATCATCGATTTAGGAACAAAATCACTAAATGGCCTTGCTCTTGTACCTCTACCGCCTGCAAGAAGTACTACTTTCATGATCCATCATGAATTATCTGGTAATGGACTTTATCAATTTGTTGATAATATTTCATCTTATTCTATGCCTACAGATCACTTGATTATTATCCAGAGTAACATGGTCCCCTTCGAACTTGACATGTAATCTTAGCGAGCAATTGAAGTCATCAAACCTTCAACATGCATTGTACGTTTTCTTCATTCATTTCATTTTAGGTATTCATGAAATTAAATATTTAAGCAGAATAACCTTAGCAGTATATCACGGTAAAGTGTAAGCATAAAAACAGTGCAAAGCTAGTGTTTGGGAAAGCTTCTACTTCAGCTTCTTGCGCAAGAAATTCTCTGTATTCAAAGCGATGAACTCTATTGCTTCTAAGTAAGATATATCAAGGGCTTCTCCAACGGCATTGGCCACGGTTACTAGGAATGATGTTGGCAATGCAGGTAAATCTGCGAAACATCTGGGATACCGAACGGGTCCATCTGTCTCAATAAGAATCCTGTTTTTGTCAGTATTCCTTAGAAGAACTCGTTTGTCTTCAGAAAATAGTAAAGGCGGACCATATGATACATATGCGCCTATGTCCATTAGAACTCGCAATTGCTTCTTACTACCGGAGAACCAATGGAAGAGCATGTTGGCCAAGTTGTAAGATTTTATTAGATCTAAAATATCGTTGAGAGATTTTCTAGAATGGATAGATACTGGTTTCTGCGACTTTTCTGCAAGGCTGAGCATAGTTTGGAACACCTGCCTCTGCTTTTGATATGAATTCCCTTTAGTTACTGTATACGTCGGATCGAGTCCAATTTCTCCTATTCCTCCAATCGAATCTGAATATTCATGATAGATCTCTATGAATTTCTCAATATCGGATTCATGAGCAAATTCTGGATGAATTCCTATGAATTGAGTTACTATGTCATTGTTGAATTGACCAAAAGATTTGATTCCATTGATGGTTGAAGTGATATCTACTGTAACTGAACATACATGCATCTTCATTGTTCTAATGCTCGATAGTATCTTCTCCAAATGTGAACAAAATTCGGGATCTGTTAGATGAACGTGCGCGTCACATAACAGAGGGTAGGTTCTCACCCTTTGTATTATGACGAACCCTTTCTTATCAAGTTTGACATTTTATCTTTGGACATATCTTAATTCCATTGATTGATACAGGTATGCATTCTGAAAGTTATTAAAAAGTTCTGGCCTGTGTTAGCTGCACATTCCTTCCCTGGAATAGTTCAATTCCGACACGTAATATCCTCAGTTGAAGA
This sequence comes from uncultured Nitrososphaerales archaeon, assembly GCA_963788755.1. Classification (GTDB taxonomy): domain Archaea; phylum Thermoproteota; class Nitrososphaeria; order Nitrososphaerales; family Nitrososphaeraceae; genus TH5896. The sequence goes on along the minus strand of CAWBHQ010000002.1, from coordinate 11,007 downwards.
AAAGCAGAAGAGAATTCCGACGACGTGTTTCACATTCTAAGTACATTTCTGGTAGCCAGACGGATGTCTTCAGGTTTTATTGTTTTCCTACCAGCATGTAGTGACAACTCGACTGCACTTTTCGCAATTTTTTCAGCGATTTGTTCTAAAACCGTACGTAGTTCGATAGCTGCATCGTCGCTCACTCTTTCTGCACCGGATTTTCTAATAATACGTTGCATCCCAGCAAGGCCCAGTTCAGGTCCAGAGAAGAACATGCTTATGCATTAAATCCAAGACTAAGGGTATATTTTCAGCGCAGTCAAATAGTTTAAATCATTTTGTGTCCCTTTCCGAGCCAAAATCGAGAATCAATTGGGTGCATTGTTGAATCAATTTGGACGAAAAGTTGATCGCCTTAGCACCGGTATCATTAGACCCTTCACCTATCCGCTATGATATTTGAGAGTTAATATCAGACTTGAATCATATCCGCAATAAGATGACATTGAGTATGCATTCACAAAATGGGCCGAACGAACATTGAGAGGACGCTCATCGATCGCGTGAAATACTACCTATTTAAAGCGGGAATGCTTTTCGATGAATGATAGAAGGAGTAAGACCGATGTCAAAGAGAATTAACATTAATGACCTACTCGTTAGCGAGACGATGGTGCCCAGATCCGTGTCTTCTCGAAAAGGCGAGAACGGGATTTTGCTCGTAATTGGGGCAAGCGACATATACCATGGTGCCCCGCTACTGAGTTCGATGGCCGGTCTCAGATCAGGGGTCGATCTTGTTTATACTGGTGTACCCGGAGCGAAACGTCCTAGCTCTGAGGTCCTATTCTCCAAACATTATTGTCCTTCCATTCTCACACGATTCATTGGATGTGACTTCTGCAAAAGAAATTCTTCGTCTTCTACCAAAAAAACCAGATGCTGCAGCCATAGGGATGGGATTAAACATAGCCCAGATCAAGGGGCTGACTCACTTAATAAATGACCTTAAAGGCATGCAAACCAAACTCCTCCTCGACGCTTCAGCGTTAATCCCAGATGTTCTAAAACATATAACAGGAACAAATACAATAATCACTCCTCATCTTGGTGAATTCAAGCGCCTGTTCTCTGCGGAAAGCTCTATCCCGCTTCTATCTCAAAAAAAGGTAAGCCTTAAGAAATTAATATCAGGTGTACTTGAAATGGCAGAAAAATACGGCATCACAATAATCTTGAAAGGTGAATATAATGTAATAGCGAGCGGAATAGGAGGAAATGTATCTGTGATCAAACGCAGTACCCCAGCGATGACTGTGGGAGGAACTGGAGATGTTCTATCAGGACTGGTAGGAGGGCTTCTCACCAAATTAGATCCATTTCTTGCTTCTATTACGGGCGTTTACCTAAATGGCCTAGCTGCATTGCAAGCCTCTAAAAGGCTAGGTTTGCATCTTCTCGCAACTGATCTTATTGATAATTTGCCCTATGTTATGAAGAAATTTGACAAGATAAAGTAAGTACCCCCTTTTTTACGTTATCTTTGTCGGGAAATTTAAGACTAATTTAATCCTGAAAATCAAGCTGGTTGCTTCCTTGATTCTCAATTATCCATAATACACTATATCAACAAGTCTAATAGCTGAAAAATTAGTTTGGTAGACCCTAAAATTGTTAGAAAGATAGTTCCTCGCTGAACTGGCAAGACGATTTCTATAATCTGAAAATCTGAGTAAGGATCTCTCCGATTCAATAACCTCTCCCTACTTTGAGCCAGTGAATTATTAATGACCCCCGATTTTGAAATAGGGGCAGGCTATTTTTTCTTGACGACTAACAAATTTTAGATGTAAATAACTTTGCTCTCAAAAATCAGGATGGAATATGCGTCTATTGTAATAAAGATTTTTTCATCCTAGTTTGTCAGAATTGGAATATTTTGGAGTAACTAGATCTCTTTATTACAGGTTTAGCACGAATAGAATATATAATTGAAAAGGCTAAATAACTTAGTTAAGGAACATCCAATGAGTAACCAACGCATCTACGATCTTTACTTAAAGTATAAAGAAGTTTTATATTTCAACAAAAACCTTATAATTGCAGGCATTTCGTCACTCCTTGTTGGTAGTCTAGTTACTCAGCTGTACTCGCAGACAGGAGGAAGCAATCTCATAAATTCCTTTGTTTCCATAGTGACTGAGTACAGTGTATTCTTTCCAATATTTGGAGGTACTTTTCTATATCGACAATAGAAACAGGTACCTTGATCCGGTTACAAAAAAGAGAGATTCCCACAAGTTAAGAAGCGACATAAAGAAGCTTATAGCTACTTTTTCGGTTTCTGAAATAATTTATTCTACATCTAAAATTCTGATCCTTTATCAGCTCCTTCAACTAGCTGATAATATCTCCATATCAGACTGCTATTCTAAGTACTATGCTGTCATGGATGCTTTCAGCCATTACTATTAACGTCATGATAAGAATAGTAAAGCTTGTTAGAACCAATTAGGACTTGTGCGTAAAACCTAAGATAAATGTTAGCATAATCTATCCCTTGTCTGGCAGTCAAGGCGGTTAGAACTATAGGACTTAATTTTCATTTCACCTTAGCTTAGAAACCACTTTCAATCGGAGAGTCTGGCTTCATAATTTCTCGTAAGAGGGTAGTAGCGTAGGAGCCCTTAGGTAATATGAAACTGATGTGTAGAGATCCAGAATATTTAAATTCCTTGCACCAAAGGACTGATTGTCTGAATCCGCCCTTGGCGCTAAGCTCCTGCATATCTTGAATGTAGAAATCTCTTGGTGCCAGTCCTTCTTCCTTAAGTATTTTTTCCGATGTAGATTCGAACCGTCCTTTTCCGGCCTGAAATGAATATCCTACAAGTCGTAACGCGGGAAGCACTGTAGAGTAGGTATCAATGCTGGGGTTTAGTTTCCTAATCTTTCCAAGTACACTATTACCTTCGATCTCAAAACACAAATCACCATCCCTACATTTCGTTATGTCCTCACCGCAAGACAGAGATTCGCTAATACACCGGTTGAATACATAAGCTTGATAGGCTTGGACGTACAATCGTCGAATTGCAATAGGGATAGCCCTTAGCGCGCGAATATAGTCTCTCTTGTAGAGTAACGATCGCAGTATTTCTCTTTCAACATCCATACCTTTAGGCAATAGATTCATGAGTTTTTTGTAGTTACTTGGATCCGACAATTGTTCTCTGATCTCTTTGCTATATGCAGTATCATATTTGGTAGTCTCAGTTAGAAGCAAATCAGACGCTCGTCTAAAATTCCCCTTGAGTATTTCCCTTCCGACATTATGAGTTACCATCCTCTCACTTCCAAACCTTTGGAGACCGTAGTAATTGGCTATCTGATCTATTTCAGATAGAAAGTCAGTCAAATCTGTGCTCTTGGGTTCAACTATCAGAACAGTAAATTGATTTCCCCAAAGATCTGATTTTGAAAGTAAGGTACTGCTGTAGCCTATTAGACAAATTTCAGTGTGATAAGTTTTGGCCCTTGAGGGGAGATTTCTTATTTTCTGGATTGTAGTAGCATATTGCGTCGTGCTTGCCTTGGCATCTTTTATTCCGAGAATTCTTAGTTCCAAGTTAAGTTGGTTACGTATTTCGATAATAGCATGGTTGGAATCAATATTGCGCTTTTTTAGAATAAAAACTGGAAAGCGACGGGCAGAGGTTGAATTCTTCGACAAGTTTTCAAGGTATTGCATATTTAGGATCTCTTTAACTTGAAAATCCTCTGGATTTCGTTTGATCTTTCCGCCTATACCACTAAACTCAGTACAATAGTGCTTAATACCAGCTTGTTGATCAATCAAAGGAACGGTCTCTTCCATGATGTGGAACCTCACTTCAAAGAAGATGTCTCATGCCTTCGATTCCAATCAATTCGAGAGAAGTTATTGACAGTTCACTTGACGGCATGACGCTTCGGTAGCTATGATTTCTTTGCATCCAATTTTACACATCTATAATATATTGTTCCATCAATTGTGACATCCTCTATCCTTATTGGGCGGAGGTTACCAATCCTACTAACCTTTCTATGTACAATAATACCCGATAAATTATTGATTACGTCCTGAAATGACAATTTAAGCATCAAGTAATTAATATCTTCTTCCCTAATCCCTGTAAACTCTGCAATTTCCTTTGCCGAGAATGCCTTATCGCTATTTCGACACAAGAAGTCTATTACGATTCGGTTTAGGTCCTTATGCGCTTCGAATTCTGATGCATCGATTGGCGGAGGAGCCATCAACCTGTAAATTAATTGATACTTATATAACCGAATCTCTAAGGGTAGAGCCCTCTATTACAGTCCCTTTGAGTAACTAATAGGTTTCTCTTTAACTCTCGATTAACAAGTCCCTGCCAAAATAAGTTGATAAAAAGACCTACATATTGATTCTATCCAGTAACTGAACAACTTCCTCAAGGTTTGGTGACTCGGCAGAATGATTACGGACATAAAGCGAGGATGCAGCATTTGCGAAAGTTAACCTGTCTATAGGATCTAAACCAGCAAGATATGCAACAATATCGGCCGCGTCCCAAACGTCTCCCGCTCCTGTCAGGGTTCTGATCTCGCTTCTGATTGTTGGAACCATTTCACAATCTTTTCCGTTTGACCAAGCCGATCCTAATTTAGTATGGATGTCAATACTTATTCCGAGTCTCTCAGATAGCTTAAGCGCGGCGTCCTTGATTTCTTGTCTTGAATATGATTGCCATGGTAACAAAGTACCTAACCCCAATGATGATCCAAGGGTGTTACATTCATTCTCATTGATACTAAGCACATCTATTAGATTTGCCAAGAGTGCAAGAATTTCGATAAATTCTTCCTTCCTGAGTTGAAAATCAGCTGGATCAACGAAATGTAGAGCCTTTGGTGAGTTTTCAAATGCGAATTTCATTAATTCAGTTCCTTTCAAGTTGCTTGCCCAATTCGCAACGATGACTGCGTCAGCTCTCCTTAATATTCTCAGATGATTCTCTGTGTCTATCCTTGCTTTGCCAAAGTCCGCATTATCTCCAACATCACTTAGCATAACATTCACTTTAGAATCGCCTTCCACTTTTTCATAAAGTTCCATCGAGGTAGTTTTTCCTTGTCTCCCCTCAGTGATCATGATTTCTGCATTTTCTCCGAATTGTTGAAATGCAGTCTCGATAACAGATCTCGCAATCTTATCTCCTATCGTAAAAAAAGCTACCCTTCCGCCTAGTCTTGCAATACTATAGGCAATGTTAGCAGCATTTCCTCCCTTTCGGTCGACCGTTGGGATTTCACGTATACTGCCTCCTCCTACGCGAATCTTGTTAACGATCGACTGAAAAAGCTCATCTTGTGATTGCAGCAGTAAGATTCTGTCTAAAAAGAAATCAGGCATAGTAACTATCTGATTCATATACGAATAATAGTTCTTGATTGCTAAGGATACGTTCATTATGCCTTTTTCCAATGATACTCCTCTTTCGGGAGAGGGTTATATTATCTGTCAACTACAAAAATAAAGGAATTCGGATTCCTTTAATTTTTTTAAATACTCTCAAAAATTAGATTACTGACCTTTAAGCATACTTTTGAGTACGCTTGACAATAATTCTTGTTTGAATTGGAATACGGTCCTAATGCAGCCATCATTTAAACACTATACTAGTCTCGAGAATTGTTTAAGACCTTTTTTTCATTCGGAGAAGGAATAATTCTTAATTTTGCATCATCAAATTGCTTTGTTAGCTCCTTTCCGCTGAAAATTCTGTCCAAGCATATTGCCAACGCTGCTATTTCAGAATGAGGCTGGTTTCCAATTGATACGTTGTAATCGGAAACCTGGTATAGCTCCCTAGGAACTTTAGAAGCACCCACCACCACGAGCAACTTATCACATTTACGTATGTCCTCTATGACTTCATCTATATTTAGACCGTACATGGTGAGATGGACAATCTTTCCTCCTTCATTCTTCCAATGCTTGATTATCGATTTCCAACTCTCGATTATTTCTATGTTAAAGTGCTGGCCTCCCCATCTTTCTATAATCTCGTCCATCATTGATCTAATCGAATTATCCACTTCATCCATGAAAATTCGATCACAACCTAATGCTCTAGCCACCAGAGCAACATGAGTAGTTACACGATCATCTCGGACAAACCTGTGTCCTATCCTTAGAACCGATACCTCCAAACGAGATCTCCTAATTAGATTATTCATCTTCTACTGCTATTCCTCATAAACTTTTCTTAACTACTCCGTAAGTTTGAAATTTGTGCAATGATACGCGTGTGTTGTAAGCAATCTAGCTATCACATGAGTGTGGCTGATCACGCTGAAATATATTGCCAAAACCAGTCAAATAAATGTCGTTAGGCCAGTTTTCACCTATCTGCACAAACCGTAACAATACCTGTCTTGCGACAAAGGTACGCAGCTAATGCATCGGTTTGAAAGTCATCTGCGAATACAAGTCGACCATTTAATTTGAGCTTTACGGAGAATATGATAGGAATATATATGATCCATCTACGAACAGTGTAACATGCCGTCGTAGCTCAGCCCGGGAGAGCACTCGACCAATTAATGTGGGGTGAAGCTGAAGACCGAGCTGTCGTGAGCTCAAATCTCACCGACGGCATTTTCGGTTGGGAATATTCCCATACCAAATCGAAATGGTAAAAAATGCCCGATATAATAGAGTATCTGATGCTTCATCAGCTGATAAGAAGGCTCTTCTGTGATCACGTTGAATCATTCTCATTTCGGAAGTATGATGACTTTGACTTTCGGGAATACGATCAGTGTTCCAAATGCGGTAAGATTTTGAGATACCTGAAGGGGTTTGACGAAGATCTGCGTGGCTAGGTAAATGAGTTATGGCAAAATCAAACTTACAGATTTTAATTATCGTTTGGTGGGTAGGTGCGACTCTTGCAGGCATTTCCTTAGTCATCCCAGTATACGAAGTTTATCTCATCGTAGGGATAAGTGGCTGGATTATAATGTTGATAAGCACCTCTTTGATCATCTACATGATCAAGAAGATTAAGAAGGAGGACCGAAGTAAAGAGCTACCTCCAAATGAGTAACTAATGATTATCCTTGCCGCCTTGCTCCTCTATGACTACTAGTGTTACGGTTGAAGTTATTCCTGGGATTTTTCTAATCTTGTTAGTTATAGTGTGATTCATCGCCTCTGTGTTGTCTGATTTTACTTTAGCGAAAACATCATGAACACCATATGTGCCCCTTACTTCTTTCACGTCGGGCAAATTAGAGATTTCACTAATAATTCGCTCTTCCGAACCTAATGTGCAGTTTACCAAAATGTAAGCCGTAGGCATTTAGATTTCTTCTATATCCTTTAGTATTTTAGTGTTGTTGGATTATTTAGCGGCTTGATTCTGACAAACCATGCCTAGATGATATAGAATCTTGAAACATCTTGCCGACCACAACGCCATGCTAATCAGATTCTGAAAGATAGAATACAGTATAGTCCTTTTCTGACGGACTGATGTTGAGCTCGACGCATTCGTTGTCTAACTTTCTTTTTACTTTCACTTTAATCCAAGATTGAAAAAGAATTCATATAAGAACATAGAAGTGATCTCATCAGATGAATAAGAGGAAAATTATTTACATCTCTTCAGCCATTGCAATAGCTATAGTTGTTGGGTTTACTTATTGGGGGTTTGCTTCTAACAATGATAATGCTGGAAGACAAGCCCCGGCTCCAACTCTCCAAAGTCCATCAAACCCTGAAACACAACCCACAGATCGGACAGACAATCCTATTGTTATTTCAATCAAGAATGTTACGGTTGAACCAATAGATAGTTCACATTCCAATTTGCAGATTACCTTTGACGCTCATAATCCTAATAGGGGGACTATTATCCTTGAGTCAATTCAATACAAAGTTATAGTTAATAACAACGAAATTGCATCAGGCGAAATCGGTGAAAGGCTGGAAGGTTTTCTTGAGTCTCAAGATAATGTCTTTCCAGTAATAGCTTCTGGGAATGTGACTCTAAAAGATACTGATCTACTTACTCGGAACAGCGAAAACTCGGATATCTGGAATCAGTTAAGTGCGAACCAGATGGAGTCTTACCAAGTGAACGGTACATACTCATTTAGCCAAACGTCTACACTTCAAGCTAGTGGAGGAGACCGACCTTTCACTTTAAGTTTTCCGTGATTAAGCAGATTCATCTCTAGATTTCCCAAACAGGCTTTCTATTGAGAAGCTGGTTTCCTTTCTTTCCATCATGTAACATCTCCCATAATACTTGCAAGTCATGCAAGATTCAGACGGTTCTACGATAGGCACCCTTTTCTCTTTAAGCAGAGTACTAAGGACCCTTGCTCTTCTTATTAATTCCTCAAACATTTTCGCACTCTTTGCTACTAAAAATTCTGCCGATTTCCCATCTCCTCGTACATAAATCAAAATTCCCTCTGATTTGTCAAAAGCATAAAGACAAGCATTGAGATACAGCAAATCTTGTGGCTTAGGAGAGTCTGGCAAGGAATCTGTTATTTGCAACTTCACAACAAGTTCCTTTTCTAGAATGATATCTGCTGTAAGTACTAGGGTCAGGTTATCTGTCTTATACTCTGATTCAATATTTTCGAATGAATGTCTAAATCCCTGAGTCAAAAAGGTTTGGAATAACTCTGCTGAATTTGAATTAATTGGGTCAACTCTCTCATAATATGAAAGTCTTGTACACTGAGACGCTTCGGATGTATAAATTCTGGTCGGGTCGTTGATAATTCTTCTTAACTTTTTGTGCCTCTCATTCAAGTATGCCACTAGTATCTTTCTAACATCCCTGCCACCTAGCATGTTATCCATAGTAGGTAGTATGGGTATTTGAAATTATTTTGATCAAAATCTGTCCAAGCTTAAAATTTTTCCTCGATTCGAACACATTCGGTTAGGTTTAAATATTTGAATACAGATCATTATAGCTGTTTTTATACAAAATAATGAAAAGTTCAATAAAGTGTCCGGTTTGCAGTCGAAGCAATCAAAATATTGCAGATCCTGATTCTGGCGAAATCATTTGTGGCAATTGTGGTACCGTCATTTTGGAGAATGCCGAGGAAAATAGAGCAGAATGGAGGGCCTTTAGTATGGAAGAAGCTAACCATCGGAGCAGAACTGGAATGCCAACGTCACTAGCCAGACACGATATGGGACTAGCTACCGTAATAGGTCGATCTGATAAAGATGCGAGTGGAAAAGGGTTGGATGCCGTAGTCAGATCTACAATGGATAGATTACGAGCTTGGGATTTCAGAACACAGGCATATTCCCCTGCTGATAGGAATCTTCGACATGCTTTCAGTATTTTGGAAAGAATAAGAGATAAGCTTGGGTTGTCTGAAGCAGCTATCGAGAAAACGGCCTATATTTATAGAAAAGCCCAAGAAAGGGGGTTGGTTCGAGGTAGAACCATACCATCTGTACTTTCAGCAGCAGCATATATAGCTTGTAGAGAAATGGGGATTTCAAGAACACTTAGTGATATCTCCGACCTCACAAATATTAAAAGAAAGGAATTGGCTAGAACTACTCGATTGCTAATACTGGAATTGGATTTAAAGGTCCCTATGGTTGACCCTATAAAATGCATTGTAAAAGTGGCTAATAAGACGAGGCTAAGTGAACGAACAAAACGTGAAGCTATGAGTATCATGCATAATGTTACAAAGCACGGAATCTCTGCAGGTAAGGATCCGATGGGTTTAGCCGGCTCTGTGTTATATTTGTCTTCAAAAAATGTAGGCGAAACCATCACTCAAATGGACATAGCAGAAGCTGCCGGCGTAACGGAGGTTACAATCAGGAATAGGTTCAAGGATCTCAAGAGTCGCTTGGAACCTAAGTAGAATTATTGACCGACATTTCCCTTTCACTTTTGATGATCTATAATAATCATTCTAATAGTCCGGTTGTCCTGGAGAAACTTGTTTTCTGGATGGGTCTTGAAACGAAGTCCAAATATGATGTCTTTTATGAGGTTCGGAAACTATTTTGATCCTTTAGGTTCAGGAGATATTCTAACTATCTATTAATGGATGGTATAGGTCAATCAGCATAGCCACAATAAAACGTACACATGCGAAGTGCGGGATTTGAACCCGCGATCCCGAGCTTGGGAAGCTTGTACCTTAACCAGTCTGGGCTAACTTCGCGGTATTTTTATCTAGCCTATATAAGACAATATAATTGTGATTAATCCTTAATGATCTTCTCCTTCTAAGATAAAAATCCCCCATATTTGCTATTTCCAACATACCGTCCATAGATTAAATATCATTAAGCCACCCCAATCGACAAATCGAAACGACGTGAAGATCTAAAATTTTTGAAATATCCATGTCGCATGCGAGAAAAAGGATCGTTAGAATCTCTTACTAGTATGATTTTATGGTCAGAGTCAGTCAATTCTCTATTTGATTTTCCTATTTCTATATTTCTATAAATAGCCGATCATCTTCAATCACAACTCTATAAGATTCTATAGATTTCAGAGATTCGCGGAACCAAATCAATTCTCCAGTTGTCAGATCCCATTTAACTCCATGCCACGGGCAAGTGAGTTCCTTATTGTGTAATTCGCCTTCATGTAATTCTGCCCCTTCATGAGTGCAAATATTGCCAGTCGCAAAGTAACTTCCCCGAATATTTGCCACAAGGATTTGTCTACCTGCGATCGTGACGTTGGTAAACTCACCTTCTTGAATGTCCGACTTCTTGCCGACGAGAACTCTAGCCATACAATCTAAGCTTTCCAGCGCATTATTTAATTTCTGATTAAGGTTATGTTACTTTTGTGCCCTTTTTTGAATTTCAAATGCAGCTTGCAGTTACAATCGTCAGTTGATTACGGACTTAATTTGGTAGTTGGAGAGCCTGAGCCATGCAATTGACATATTTTCGCCAGTCAGAAAATTAAGGAC
>CAWBHQ010000001.1:0-172454 GCA_963788755.1 uncultured Nitrososphaerales archaeon | reverse complement strand
CTTCGTTTTAACTTGTGTGCCTTCTTTTTTGGTTATATTCTTTTAAGTAACGCAGAATTTTTAAAATCCGCAGAAGCACATGTATTGTATTATATGCTAAGTTTCATTTCGATTCCGACTTTATTTGAAGATGGACATTTGTTTGTTGGAACAAGCATTCATTCTCTCGTTGAAATTAAATTACAAATATACTTACAGCTTCTTTTCATTACTTGTTTACTTTCTATCATAGCAACTGCTAGGATGACTCTTAAGATGCGTGCTAGGATGATGGGTTTTGGATTGTTGCTTATTGCAGTCTTTTTGATAATTCAATTTCTAACTATTATTATATTGTCATTTGGTACCGACTACACCTTCTTTGTATAGAGTAACAAGCATAGCTGTTACAGCAATCATTGGAGGATTATTAGTAGACGTTGCACTTTTTACGACCTTAACTATACCGCCAAGAACTAAAATAAAACCTAAGATAAAGAGAAGTTATAGAAGAGAGTTTGTTTTTTTTGCAGAAACATTGATTTTGTCGTCCATAGCTGTATACTTTATTTCGACTTTTTTGTATGTGGAGATAGATTCTCCCATTATAGATTTTATATATCTTAACTTATTTTTTAGAGCTCAAAGCATACTTAGTATGACATGGCTTGTTTCCAACTTAATTTATGAGGTAAAGACTCCGGGTTGGCTTCGCGCAATTGCCAAACTTTCAAAATGCAGAGTACATGACAATATTAATAATAATCCATTATCTTTGTCTTTTTTGATAACAGCATACAATGAAGAAAAGCTTATTGGAAAAGTTATAGAAGCTATTGATATAGCAAGCTTCAAATTACAAAGGGAAATCAGAAATAGTTGTCGTTAATGATGGTTCTACCGATAATACCGAGAAGATATTAGATTGCTCTATTAAGAGACTAAAATATTGTAGTGGTAGATACTTTACTATACCTAATTCCGGTAAAGGATTTGGACTCGCCTATGGTCTGAAAAAAATTTCTGGAGAAGTAGTATTAAGAATGGATGCTGACTGCATAATAGATGAAAATGCATTGACGCCTATGATGCAACATTTCATTGATCCACAAACTGGATCTGTCAGTGGTTTTATTTTTCCATTATTGGAGGGAAAAAGTACATGGCTAAGGATGCAAAACGTATGGTATTCTAAAACCATCTGGCGTAAAAGGATGGAGGAAGTTGTTGATGGAATTATAACGCAACCCGGAGGTTTTACAGCATTTAGAAGAGAAGCGCTATTAAAGGTAGGAGGTTGGCAGGATAATATTTTTGGAGAAGACGGTGAAATAACGAGTAGAGTTGCAAGGGCTGGATATAGAGGAGAGGTCGAACAGCGTTCAATCATATACACAGATTTGCCAGAAACCCTCGTTAGCTATCTTCAGCAACAGGCCCGTTGGAGTGTCGGTTTTTATCATTCTCGTGGTAGAAATTTATACCATGCCAAAGAATGGAGGATACCTAGATCTTTTATATTCATATGGAATTTGATACAGCACGGTAGTATGATTGCAAGAAGTGTTACATGGTCATTTCTTGCAGACAGCAGTCGCAACTGGAACTGGCATGGCTTTGTTTGATATACCATATCATATTCTTGCCAAATTTCTCGCCATTCATCTAATAATGACTGGAACAATCATAATAATGATTGCATATAGGTTAAAACAATTTGGTAAACTTCATGACCTTTGGTATTTTCCGTTGACTCGTCTTGCAACATGGATCCTTAACTATTCTGTCAAGCCGCAGGTAATGGAAATTCTTTTTTCTTGGTCAAGTAAATGGAGGGAATATAATACCCAGTCTTTTAAAGCTTTAAGAAAGGAAGTAAATAGAAGTGTTGACCCCGGTTATCCGAGTGGAGAAGTAGAACAATTATCTCCATTAGCGATACTAGAAAAGGATCAACAAAAGGAATTGTAATACAATCATTTTATTTTTCATAATTCCGTTGTAGCTGTTCTTTTAAAAAATCAGATCAAGATTATAGCTAAAGTATTTTTCTTTATTATATAGGTTAGAACAAGTACTAAGCATATATGAAGTTATAGTATGGGCGCCAGTCAAACTCCCTGAGCTAATGCCTACGAAATATGGTTGTCTTTTGTTAATAATGGTGCTGATAAATACATTTAATCTGATAGAAACTGTTGTTTCGTCGTATTCTGTTATAAAACAGAAGGGTATGTGGTATGTAGTTGACCCATCAAATGAGAAGAACATAGTAGATAGAATGACACCACGTCAATTTCATGATGCAATTGAGAATGGAAAATACTTACTCAAGTGGAAATCGTTGAGTGGGGAAGGACTACGATGACCCGTACAATCCCTTTATTTATCCTGTCTGCGCCTTACTCAGACCAGTTTCATCGAAGGTTAAAGTTCATTTGAGATTTCAATTACCTTAATGTAGACGGGATCGTTGAATATACGAAACACGGAGAGAAACCTTAAGGGTCAGAGGAAACAATTAGATACACTGTTTGATATATGCCCACGTTCATTGACTTCCATTCGATGGGCGCATTTACAGAAGATGATCTCAAGAAGAGTCAAAAGGAACCCAGGGACGAATTTGGAGTTCGGGTCCTCAATATTTTTTATGATATGGGATCAGGTATGATATTTTGTTTGATAGATGCCCCTGACAGATTGGCAGTGGAAAGGCACCATTCAAAGTTGGGAGTGAAATGCGACTGGATTACTCCAGTTAAGATGACCTCAGAATATGCTAGTCTTGAATAGGTCGATGCATAATTTCGGGTACGCGTAAAACCCGTAATTTCGTAACAGACACAAAGTATAACATAATATCAAGTCCTTGAGCAGGTGCAAGTCCAAATTGGACTTTAGTTAGGTACGTCAATCTACGCTAGGACATTGTAACAAGATCAGCAATATTCTTCTATGCTACTATCGTTCCGAAATGTGGTACCTATTAGGAGAATCTATCGTAGACGATCAACTCAAGGGTTCTGAAAGGGTAGATGATTGTTATTCCTGTTCACTTCAGAAGGGAATACAAGAAGATGCCGCCCCATGACAAATAGGGACCACAATATCATAGTGGCACATTGCGATTCATCCCGTAATTTGGGAAGTAAATCACTGTACAAATAGTACTGCGGTGGATGAGGATTCTAAAAGTCATGATGACTTGTTTGATCCATTTAGAATGTCACTTTAGTTTTGACATTAGAAAACATGAAAAAAAGAGAGAACGGTCGAGTCAGGGTGCGTCGACTAAATTTGTACATGCTACCCAGGCGTTTGCTTCGATAGGGTTAGGACCGGGATTTATGACTGTGACAGTCCATGCTGTTGGATTCGCTAAAGGTGTTCCACGGTCATCCAGTATGTTAGGGTTCAGGGTATTTGGGGGTATCACTGGAGAAGCAATATGTAATCCTCCTCCCGTTGCTAGCCCCTCATTTGTACCACATTGTGCAGTTAATGTCCTACCCTCGCCAGCGGGTATTCGCTCTGATAGAGAACTTCTCATTGTAACTTGTAATACTTGTTTCGTGACTGGTGGTCCCGGTTGTCCCGGTGGTCCCGGGGGTTGTAGTGGTTGCGCAAATGCTATTCCAACACTCAATGTTGCGGCTGTCATTAGACCTGCTACTGCGATGATCGCAGCACATGTTGCTAACATAGAGTTTGTCATATTCGTGATATTTACTTAATTCTTTTATATCCTTCGGGAAATACTTTATCGTTATTTCCGTATTAAGATCACTGTAAATTATCGAATGTGCTGTACTTTTACTGGACATATTATGGGTTATCGATGGTGTTCTGGCATTAATATTTAAGGAATAAACGGTAGTTTAGAAAATCTCATCGGTTTATTCCCAAACATCCTTATATAATGTTCTCTGTTTGAGGGGATTGCAATGAAAAAAACCGTATATATAGGACTTATTATAGGCGCCATTACTACTGTAATGTTAGCATCAAGCACAATCCCGGCATCAGTTTATGCCCAAGATCATTGTTTCAGTACACAAGGCGAAGACGGTGACACAGAAAGGGACTGCTCTATAGATAAGGAAGCTAAGGATGAAATAAAACAAAACAAGGAAGAATGCAAGGAAAACTCAGATAATAAGTGTAGTAGCTCTCAGACGGGCTTCGGGGAATTCGACAACCTCAAAAAGGAAGACTATTCCGATCCATAATAATCCACGTATCTTTTTTATGAAGGCGTTACTCATTAAGCGTTACTTGTTAGGTATCATTCATTCATTAAGAAATGCTAGCGGCGGTTCAGACAAAATCAAATGTGGCAAAGGTACTGATACGGTGATTGGATTCAATCCCGATGAAGGCGATACAGCAAAAAATGTGAGGCCTTCGTAGGCTAAACATTACTTTTTTTTACTGGTTAGACTGTGTTCCTGGTTCAAGAGTAACGATGTGTGAGCGTGATATCGCTAGCGATAGTGTACTGGTTCGATATCGCTAGCATGAAAGTGCCATTAGTCAGTTGTTAACTCTGTATAATGAACCTTAGGATGACTATAACAACTCACAAATACCGAATATCTTTCAGAATATCTGTTAAAAATTCTTAAGCAGCTACCTAAAAAATCTTTATACAGGTAACAAAAGTCTAGCAAAAGGATTTCTGGTATGAATAAATAATCCTTCCTTTACTTCTTCAATATTAATATGCAAAGTAACCTTAGAATCCTCGTTGTAATCTCTACAATGAGCGTGTTAGTATTAGGTGGACTCCATCTGCCTAATCCATCAATGCAATTAACTCACGGGAAGAGTGTAACCCTGGATAATTCAACCATCTCCTCGACGGTAGAGGAAGGAAAGGTGTTCCAACCACATTCCAAACCGTATAATCTCACATATGGAGAATGGACAGCCAGATGGTGGCAATGGGCATATTCAATACCAAGAGAATCCAATCCTGCCTATGATGACACGGGTCAATACTGTTCAGAAAATCAACGAGGGCCTGTTTGGTTCTTTCCCGGAACTTATGGCAAATCAGTAATTAGGGAATGCACTGTTCCTACTGGAAAAGCAATTCTTTTCCCAATTCTTAATTCTGAATGTTCGTTTGCAGAATTTCCTGAACTCAAAACAGTCGAGGATCTGCGGATTTGTGCAAAGACATTTCAAGATCAAGTTACGCAGCTTCATACTAGTGTAGACGGTCGAGATATACCTCAAATAGAATTAGAAAAGTACCGCATAGAATCACCGCTATTTTACTTTACATTGTCTGAGAATAATATTCTAGACCTTCCTGCAAATACAACAACTGCCGCAGTATCTAACGGCAATTGGGTGTTTGTAGAATCACTCAGTCCTGGCAAGCATGAGATCAGTTTTAGGGGAGATGTAAATAGTATCGCGGATAATGCCACTGCAGAATCCTTCGCATTTCCATCTGGATGGAATTACACTACAACCTATGAGCTTGTGGTCAAATGATAAAGAACCGACTTAGATCAAGCATGGTTTATGCAGGTTATTATTTTATCTTGGTTGCGGCTGGCTCACAAATACTGTGACTAGGTCTAGGATCCTGTCTTGTTTGGTTGAAACAAAACTAAGCAAATACTACTAATCATCATTTGCTGGACTGCAAGGATGGACAAATGCTAGGACACATGAGCCGAGCTCGGTGGTGTAGCTTCATAATTAGTATACACACAGAAAAGGATTAACATTACTCCTTCCATTATATACTTGTAAGAATGGCTAATAAAATAGCAAAAGGCAAGACAATAGATCAGAATACGAAGAGCCATGTTATCTCATTGCGAGCAATTGAAGCAGCCGAGTCGCTCAGATCTCTTATACATTCCCTTAGCTTGTCACTGGAAGAAAGGGTGGCAATGGAAGATCAAATTAACGATTTGTCACATAAAAGTAATTGTTTGCTGGACATAATAAGTAATAGCAAGAAGAATTATCAAAAAAAATTATTTTTTGCATACCGAGAATTTTTGAAACGAAATATTGATGCTGTTAACGAGCGGGTGGGTGAACTTTAGATTATATAATATTGATATTAATTAGCTTTACTACAATAGATATTATGGGGGAGTGAAACGCATGTACTACGTTACATTCTAGCGATCATAAGATTCTCGAGATAAGCCCCTCTAAAGATATTCCGGGCTTAGCATATTTCCTCCAAATATCCTGGTTTTTGCTGACTGATCATTTTCGATAATCCATTCATATAGTTCTTTGCAAATGTCGTGACTGGTTGTGAGGAGTACCATATACAACCAAGAACTTTACAATCGTGACAAGTTCTGGCAATGTCCCATTGGGGGGCACTCCAAATTTCTTCTATACTTTGTTCAAGTAAATTGTAAGTATTTTCTGGACTATTAAATTTCCAACATGGAACTAAGACTGTACCATTACCATTAACAAAGATACTCTTCCATACTCCACATTCATCAAAAAGTCCCCTTCCATGTTCTATTATTTGCTCAAAGTACTGAGATGGGATCATTATTCGAGGATAGGGGTGTTTTCTTCCATAATCAAGGATACTTTCACAAACCCTGACCATTGTCTGTCGATCCGGAAGTAGGGAATAGCTAACATCAGACCGATCTTCTACGAACGTAAAAGAAACAGCATTTGAGCCTAATTCCTTTGCTCTCTCAAAATACGACTGGTTGATGAATTCCTCAGTATTATACTTAGTTATGACGCTGTTAAAGTAGTGTGGTATCTTATAATCAGCCAAAAGATGGAGATTGTTTATTACTCTACTATACACTTGTGGAGAAACACCGCGTATTTTACAATACGACTCTTCGAATACGGAATCAATACTGCAAGTTACAAACTGAACATATCTCTTTAATTCGACAAGATCAATAGTGTGAAGCAAAGAACAGTTAGTAATCAGTGTAATCGGAATTTTTAGCTTGTAAATATGCCGAACAAGTTCCATAAAATCAGGACGACTAGTTGGTTCTCCCCCTTCGATGATGGACCAAATACAATATTTTGAAACCTTATCAAAAATTGATTTCCATTGCTCTGTAGTCAGGTCATTTTTCTTTGCCAAATCAATTTGACCAATCTTATCAGCATCTCCGAAGGGACACATGGGGCAATAGAAATTACAGTAATGTGTCAAACTGAAAACTGCAATTAGAGGGCGTCTTCTTCCCATGACTCTGTTGCCCGACCAGTTGCCTAGAAGCTTGAGTGTACGGATAGTGTCGACTGGCATGAAGTTATAACATCATCAGAGGCAGCATATTAAGTTGCCGTTGATGTCGGACAAATTCGCGACGTATTACGATTTAATTCTTCATAAATTTTGAACTTCTGAGATACATCAATCTAAAATATGTTTCATTTGTGCTGTCATAAACATGCTTTTTTCCAACATCAATGCTGAGGTTATTATTAGACACATTCCGAAATGACTATTATTTCATTATGCTAAAGATTTCTTAAAAGATAGGACGAGGAAATTATTTTTCCGTTTTCTCCATAAATCCAAAATTCAATATTCTTTTTATCCAAGTCTTCCACAACCATGAATATACGATGAATCAGTCAATGAAAAGACCGTTTGGCATTACGATCATAGCCATTGAAAATTGCTCGATTTAAATTCGTTATCCATAATATTCTAAACTTTACCGTGACTTGAATCCTATGCATTTCAAACGTAAATATGAAATGCATTTAAGAAATTGACTATATGTAGTAATTATGCAAGCAGATGGTAGCATAGATTATGGAAGTCAAAAAAAGTTCATTTGTATAGTTACATTTCTGCCTCTGAAAAGCTGGAGGTACATGATACCTTTTCAACTAATGACGTCGAGAGTATTAAAACAGATAAAACAAAATGAGGGAGTAGTCAATTATGCAATAAAGGCTAATTTCATTAAGAAGCATTTTTGGACATTTTCTATTTGGAAGGATAATGATTCCCTTAGGCAGTTTGTTTTGTCAAAACCTCATGCTACGGCCATCAAAAAGTTCAATGAATGGGCAGGCGATAGCATATGAATTAGAACCATTTGGAATAAAGGTGATCTTGATAGAACCTGGGTTCGTTAAGACTAACTTTGCAAATTCAACAGTGTTGGCCAAGAAAGCGCAGCAGAATTCGACCTCGCCATATTCTCAGATGATGCAAAGAATGGTGACCAGTTCCAACGAATTAGCAAAGAATGGATCTTCTGCAGGCCTAGTTGCAAAGGTTATCTTGGATGCTGCTACAAGCCCGAATCCTCGACTTCGATATCTGGTGGGCAAAGATGTAGAAGCTTGGGCAGCTAGTAAGAAGAGTATGGATGAGAGTGAATTCTTTAATATGATCAAGAAGATTTCAGCATGACTGAGCTTTCTTACTAATCTAGTGTGTCATATTGACAATATATACAGTAGACAGTGACTCAGAAATAGGTTGGCTTTGAAGTTGGGTTAGAAGAATAAATAGCCTGAGGTATGAAAGTCTCTTGAGAATTGCTCTATCGCACGGTGAAGGGTGCTACTGATGACAGCTATTCGCCTTTCCTTCACATAAGTTTCTTTTACGATTCCTTCATTTCATGATTGATAGATATTTCAGACGTCATGTCAATCCCGTAGTACTAAACTTTATACCACACAATAACCAGATTGAACTAATGTCAGATCCAGAACCAGTACCAGGCAGTGGACCAGAAGAAGGACCAGAGGGAGTTCCAGGTGGAACAGACCCAGAACCTGAACCTACTGAACCAATTCCTGGTGGTGGAGAAGAAGGACCAGAGGGAAATCCAGGTTGAAACTAAAATCATTTGATATCCTGATTCCAGAACTGTCAAGTTCCTACTGTCAAGTTCCTACCTTTTTTTATAATTGAAAGACACGGGTACTTAACCGAAGCCTCCGTACCTACCGCTACTTTCGACCTAATTCTTGGCATGTTAAAATATTCTTAGCAAAATAGCATATACCCATTCATTATTGAACTAAACTACCATTGCAAAGATTGGTACTAGCGGTGCAAGCAGCGCATTGATTTATTACTTATTATTACACCTATTTCCAGCCCCATGCATCTTCCATTGTCATAAGCGATGCTTTTGATTTCGCATCCAGTGCATCCTTGATCGCTTCCATCATGACATTGTTGTGGTCTATGGCCTTCCGATCACTCTCTTCCTTAATTCTTTCGATTTTCTGGACCTGCACAGACTTTAAGTCTTGATTCTCCTTTTCAAGTCTGGGTTCAGAAGAGATAGTCAAAGCATCAGGGGCATGAGGCATGTAATCCTCCAAAACATCAGATTAACCGGTCTGTAGTAGTGTCCTGATACTCCGATATAATGACCTAGTAACAATTCTACATTGATTGATTTCACTCCAGATTGTTCACAGATTGATTTGAAACCCTTGTGAAATGCATGTGAACACATTGCGGATTCTAATTTTTAATCAAATAGCAGATCATTTATGTTATCCTCCGAAGTGGTATCTGGATACTTCTGTGAATCTATTTTAATTTTATCCGCTTGTCTGGCTAATACATAACTATCCTTATCCTTGTGATTTGGTCGCTTTATCATACCGAAAAACCTAGGGCTCTCATATATAACGTAGTATTCTACTCAGCATTCAACCCTATGAAAGCAATTTTATTTGTATATGAATATCTCTATTATAGAAATATTACAATGCAAAAGTGTAACTCATATTTCGCCTCACCGATAATATCGATTCTGTCTATTGTCTTTATTTTTTTTGCCATGTCAATTAATAGCCTCAGTCCTTTGTTGGCTCAACACCCATCTTCAACAAGTTCCAATCCCTCTTGGATGACAGGCGCATCACTCACAACAGCCCGATCTGAGATTGCTGGGCGGCATTAGATGGAAAGATCTACATTATCGGTGGATTTGATTACAGTGGAAGGAGCAGCGATACGGTTGAGGTTTATGATGTGATTGCTGACAAATGGACAACAGGAGAACCTTTACCCCAACCATTAGACCATACAGCAGTAGCGTCATTTGATGGAAAGCTGTATGTAGTGGGAGGCGGATATTTGAACAGGGCTGATCTCTCAGACAAATTATTCATATATGATCCTTCTGCCAAAAGCTGGGTAGAAGGTGCAAATCTTCCTAGCCCACGTGGTGCGCTGACGACCAATATTGTAAACGGGATTTTGTATGCAGTGGGAGGAGTCGGATCAAATGGCACCCTAACTAGCAACCTAGCCTACGATCCTGCAACAAATGTGTGGACGGAGAAATCACCAATGCCGACTGGGAGAGAACACCTTACGTCAGCTGTAGTTAATGACAAGCTGTATGTTATTGGCGGAAGAAGTGCAGGCATGTCTGCGAACGTCAACTTTAATGAAGCTTATGATCCAAAAACAGATAGTTGGTCCTCACTAGAACCCATGCCATCTAAGAGAGGAGGCTTAGCCTCTTCAGCAATTAACGAAACGATATATGTCTTTGGGGGAGAAGAACCTTCTGGAACATTTGATAACAATGAAATCTACGATATCGCGACTAACAAGTGGGATAAGGGATTGGCAATGCCTACGGCTAGACACGGCTTGGTCGCTGTTGCTAACGATGATAAAATATACGTAATCGGCGGCGGTCCAAATCCTGGAGGTTCAAGAAGCAGTGCGAACGAGATATTTCATGTTCGGTGATAATTAGTATCCATATTGATTAAGTAAATTCAAATTCCAAAGAAGATGATATTGTTACTAAAGATTAAATCTTGACCCTGAACCAGTTCCAAAATAAGCCTTGCCTCTAATATATGGGCAATAAACAGGACAGAAGTTTGACCAGAAGGTCGCAACCCAACAGTGTCAAGTAATATGTGTTAAGGCCCAGCTATTTTACTATCATTACAGGGCAAGGTGAATAGGTCACTACAGCGGAAGCGATACTTCCAAGCAGTAACTTCTTGAATCCTGATCTACCTCTTGTTCCCATTATTATTAGGTCAACATCTTCAGATTCTGCATATTCAATTATTGTTCCATCGATAGACATCTGACTGTTGATCAGTTCAGTTTTTAACTCTACATTATTTTGTTTTGCGATTTGCTCCAAGTTGGCAAACCGTTCCTTAGATTCTACTATGATCTCTTTATCCTGAGGAGACTTTAGTTCTCCTTCAGGTGTTGCTAAACCATAGGATGATAACGAAATGCGGTTTACGGTCACTGCTATTATTTGGGCAGCATCTTTTCTTGCCATTTCTACTGCATATTCAGCTGCATCGAAAGATGGTTGTGATCCATCGATAGCAACAAGAATTTTCGAAAACTTACCCTTTATTTTACTAGGCATATCTCAACTGTATTCACTGTCATAGCTAATCATTTATTAAGGTTTGATAATACCTTTTATCAAGCATTTTTGGTGCCTCGAGTTGGTGTGTATTTCACATTTCCATTTTTGAGTTCGACGTTCCATGATGGAATCTAACAAATTGTGAACCTTATCAATAATGGCTCTATTTGCGGGACGTATATATGTGATATCACTCTGTTCATAATAATTAAATTCAATTTTTGATTTATTAGAATGGATAAATGTTACCTACATCACAACGGAATGGAATATTAGAAAAATAAGTGGGTCATGCAATGAAGTCAGAAGTTAAAAAAAGGAGGAAGTAATAATGAAAAGTTTTAGTTGTGTTTTCTTTACTCAGGTTCATTCACCTAGTAAACTACTAAGTATTCTTAGCGCTATCCCTTCAGTGGCACACTTGATTGGAAAGTCGTCAACTATATTCTTCTCCTTCATAGTTTGCATTATTCTTTCTTTTCCTTCCAAAGCATCTATTTCTATGAATTCTTCAGAACTCTCATTTATTTTTCCATCCTTACCGTATCCCACTTCCTCTGAGCTTAGTGAAGGCGTAAAAACTGTCAATTTACATGATAGTGATCCATCATTACTAGTATATTTGACGGGTTGAGTTTTTAATCGTGCGTTGCCTTTATCAACATGGAATAAACTTTCAGCACCGGTGCCCATTGGATAAGGTCCTTTCATGTTGTTCCTCAATTAAGGAGATCGACTGTAATAAGTCTTTAATCGGGGTGGTCTATCCACTCCATTTTCTCTTTTTCCATTGCCAACACTCGGTTTCTTTTCAGCATTCCCTTTATCTCATCCGCCCAGTCGTCCATACATGAAGCTATTTATGCGTCTTCAAAGCATATGGGTTTCTGATATTGCTCTGAGATAGCAAATCATACATACCGATATAATGTACTTCAATTCCCTTCCTAAGGCCAAATTCATAACCAGGTTCACCACAACTACTGCAATGTTTAGCCAATTGTGTTCATATTTCTGGTAGCAGAAGAGAGTTTTATTTATTTGAGTTAAGCAAATTCAGTCGTTCTTATGAATCTGATATATATTCGGTTAGAAAAAGTGCTAGGGCAAATAATTTATAAATCAATAAAAATTCTGAAACATCCATGACCTCTATGTTATCTAACTGAATTCTTGAAATTACTCACTATGCATCCCTGTTTGCTTTCTAATGTATTCTAATAATTCTGTATCATCGTCTTGATGTTCTATTCTCAAATAACGTTTCATCGCATTTAATAAATCATTACTTTCATTTGAATGCATACTTGAACCATTATTTTTTGCCATAATAAAAATTGGATTTTATTATACTTAAACATGTTAAAATAGTACTAGACATTAATGATATAGTGGTTGTATCGAGTAGAAAAATAGCTGTAAGACTACTATAATAAATTCCTTAACTCATTAACTGGGTCAGCATCTACACGAGGACCTACCGAATAATGTTCAACTACTATTTAAAGGACATTGGTGTTACAAACCCCAACTCACTTTTTATCACCTAATTATTAAAATACAGAAACAATTCGAGAGTTAGAAGACAACCTAAAAATTACATTTCGTATTTACAAGAGGAGAAACAATATTCACATTCATATGTAATCGTACGTCTCGTTGCTATATTCCGTTTCTACACTATCAATCATTTACTTATTAACAAGTCATACATTTCCAAGTTCACTAAGAAAGGAAAAAAGAAAGTACAAAAGGATACAGCATACACACATGAACAAATTATGAAAGTTACTAGTAGTCAGTAACGTGATTCAGAAAGTTACCATTCTGTTAATGACGTCGGCTGCACTGAGAGTCGGCGCGTTACATACGTTAAATATATCCACATTAGGGAAAAAATGTAATTCGTATCATTGCATAGTAATAACTCTATGAAATGAACCCGAGTGCAAAACCTCTCTAAATCTTTTTTATACAATATAAAACAATGTTTCGCACGTTTCGCGCACTAAAGGATGGGTATGGCGGTCAATCTTGTTAGCTGTTCCAACCTGCATTTTATGGCCGCCTACCTTTTGATTTTTAGTATTTCAACATCAATAACAACATTAGTATTTTTAGCCCATTAGGGCTTCAGCCGCATACAGAGGGAATTCGAATTGCCAGGAAAGTTCTTGTACTAGAAGGGAAATGGCATATTAGAACCAATTGATGCAGCCCCTGAAAGAGGAAGCAAGACATGTTACATGATATGTAACATTACATCTAAATAGCTGAGGAAAAAGAACCTTGATCAAGATTGAGGTCAATTAAGCCTATTTCAATGTGATTGCGTGCCAATTATTAATGGTGTGATATTTGGGAGTACTTTATATTTACATAGATGAAGATCCAACTTGCATGAATCCGTTACTTGTGAGATGCTCATGGGCTGATAGTTCTAACGATCCCGAAATGCAGCTCTATCATGATAACGAATGGGGTGTCCCAGTTCACAGTGATACTAAATTGTTTGAATTTATAGTATTAGAATGTGCCCAGGCTGGATTGAGTTGGTCAACAATTTTGCGGAAGCGCCTGGACTATAGAAAGGCGTTTGTCAACTATGACGTAAAGAAGGTGGCAGAATTCAAAAAGCTCCATATGGAAAAATTGTTACACTCAACTAGTATTAATATCGTAAGAAATAGATTAAAAGTAAATTCTGCAGTTACTAATGCCCGAGCATTCATAAAGATACAAGACGAATTTGGCAGCTTTGACAATTACATTTGGGGCTTTGTTGAAGGCAAAAGAACCATACATAACTTTTTCAAGGATTGCAGACAAATTCCTCCAACGTCTACAGAATCAAGTTATTTAAGCAAAGATCTTAAAGCAAGAGGGTTTACATTTGTGGGTCCTACTATATGCTATGCATTAATGCAAGCAATTGGTATGGTAAATGATCATACTACAGACTGCTTTCGACATAAAGAGCTAATTGAAATGAAATTCTAATGAATTCATGTTGTTCTAGATGAACTATACTACAATGAATAATAACAAACAATAACAGACAATCTGGGAACTCATTTGACAAAACGGTAAAGTGAAGTGAACTTTAACAGAGAACCTTCCCATCTGCGCCACAGCTGAGAATAACAAGTATAAGAGATACAAGAACAACGTTCGCATTAGTTTGCCAATCAATATGAATAAGAAATAAGCTTGATTTAGATCGAATAAGAATTTAGAAATGTCATAGTCAGTACCTTAGCTTGCATTTACTCTAACTCTGCCTGAATTCTTTTTATCAGTTGTTCTGTAGTTATTGGCTTCTTAATGAAACAGCCTATACTTTTAAGTGGATGCGCTTCTCTTGCTGCTTCCATATTTACTTCTCCTGAAGTCATAAAACAGATCCTGACATTGAGGTCTTTCTGTAATAATTTCTGGGCTAATTGAAAACCATCCATTAAAGGCATGTTAATATCAATTAGTAATAAGTCGTAAAAATTGGGTTTAAATCCTAATAGGGCGGTAATTGGATTATCGTAACTATAAACCTGTATAGTTGAATCACTTTCTAGCCCAATCCTTAAGGTAAATACAATATCAGAGTTATCATCAACTAAAAGAATCCTCTTGTGCTGTTGGGAAGCATGGCCTATTGATGATGAAGCTGATTTTAAAGGGTCTGGTCTTAACTTTCCTGTATGAATGGTACCATCCTTGGCCTCTAAATTGTCACTATGATATGCATTGCTCACGTTATTCTTGTTCTACCATCCAATTTTATATTCAGGACGTAAAGGGATAAGAATTTTATGATGTTTTTAATAGATATTATGATATTTCAATCTTCAAATTTAGTTCCATCGAGGACAAATCCTAGTTGCTGTGTCTGAAATTGCTGGAAGATAGAATGTGGTTAGAAAATCAAAAATTCATGAGTGATGAAGTAGGATTTACTACACTCTCAAAAGATGAAAGAAAAATGCAGGTAGAAGAAATAATGGAAGAACTAGTAAAAATAAGGTCAAGAAAAATCGGACATACATAAGATTCTGTTACTAGTTCCAGTGCATAAAGTCCTGAGCGTGAAACCGTTTAAAATATCACTAGTGACATTGCCTAATGTTTATTGGCCATCATCTCTTTCATCACTTCTTTACCTGCCGTCTCTATCTGTTCAGCGGTTAGATCTTGCTTGTGAGTTGCAATCGACCAGAAATGGCCGAAAGGATCCTTTATCTGTCCATACCGATCCCCCCAGAACATGTCCATCACAGGCATAGTTACTGTGGCGCCTACAGATACAGCTTGGTTAATGGTTTTATCAACATCCTCAGTGTAAATATGCAACGTAACGGCACTTCCTCCGATTGACTTTGGAGAACGACATCCTTCCATGTCTCCATGGATAAACTCATCTGAAAGCATGAGAATCGAATCCCCAATCTTGAGTTCTGCATGTACAATGTTTTTTCCATCAGGACTATTATGACGATAGTTTTCAACTGCTCCAAACGCAAGTTTGTAGAACTCAATAGCATCTGATGCACCTTTGACAACTAAATCTGGTGTAATAGAATGAAATCTCTCAGGAATTGCTTTAACAACCATTGTAACACAATTGAAATTACCTAATATATGGGTTATTAGGATATGAAATCCAGTAAGCCTTTGTCTTTGTAACTGGATGATGTAATAACTAGGCTCATACCTTTCCACAACTATAGCTTATTAATAAGAATGGTTTTTGCTCCTAGATTCGTTAATAGGCCAAAAAATGAGTCATAAAGAAATTGTTAGGCAATGGCATGAAGAATATCAAATTTCTTCATGGTAGAGCCAAATGGTAACAGTAACATAAGGACAGAAGAAAGGACTACGCAAAAAGTATGAGAGCCATGACTGATATTCAATAAGTATAAGCAAGGTAGGATCAGTTCCAATTAGTGTTTTATTTGACTTTTGGAATGATGATAGTAAGCGCGGTAAGTGGCTCATACAGGGTGGTGTTGATTTCAGAAGTAGGAACCTCAACAGAAATTTGCTTTTAACTTGGTTAGATGGAAGAACAAGTATTGATGTAAATTTTTATTATAAAGGGCAAGATAAAAGCCAAGTTGTGGTCCAACATAATAAACTCTCGTCTTTAGCCGAGAGTGAAAAGATGAAGTCTTACTGGAAGGCAAAGCTTGAAAGGCTAATCAGTTACTATGAAATGTTTTGCTGGTAATTTTGCTAACGGTGTTCATCCCAATTTCGGAGTCTTTATTTATATTCTCTCTAATAGCCTTGCCGAATAAAACCTATCATTTACTCTAAGGCCAATCATTTTTCTGTGTTTTATGTATTGAATATTTTTATAGTCGAGCACACAAGTGCAAATCATAGGAACTTGTATCACAATGTAGCAACAACGTTGCTTGCAGCAATAACAATAACTAGTGTTTTTGCCGTAACTTTAGCTTTAATCACTTTCCCTTCGTCTACTGGTGTAATACAAGATATATTCGCTCAAATTACCCCGGCTAGTTTAGGAAATTATGGCGGAAATATAACAAATGGTACAAATACAACTATTGTTGATCAGCCAGCTACACTCATATCTAATTCAACCAATTCATCTAGTATTATTCAGTTAGCAACATTATCTTCATATCAACCTATTACTCCTGCAGCATATAGCGGCGGCTCCACTTCAAACAGCAATGAAGAATCTTCAAACAGCAATGAAGAATCTTCAAACAGCAATGAAGATGATGTAGACGATGAGACTCCGGTCATTAATTATAGTGATGATCCTGTAGATGATGAGACTCAGGACACTAATAATAGTGATGGCGACGAAGACAGCTCTGACTACGATGATGACAATAATGACGAGAATGATTATGACAACGATAATGGAAATACAATTATCATCACATCAAATAGCAACTACGACGATGAATACGATGATGATGACAACAGTGACTACGGTGAGAACGATGAAACTGAAGATGACAGTTATTATGATGATGACGAAGACAGTAGCAGCAGCATTTCCATAGGTTCAGGTGGTGCCTTCGCTTCAGCAGGTGGTGATGGTGGTGGTGGTGCCTTCGCTTCAGCAGGTGGTGGTGGCGCCTTCGCCTCCGTCGGGTGAACATTGTCTAAGTAAATCTGAGCACCTCTCGTTCGAGAGCATCTACCTGTTGAATAGCGGCTAAATGCTCTTCAACAAACGCTTAATTAGGAACTCGTCTTTGTTCTAATTTTTGTTTTAGTTTACCCTACACTAGAATAGATGGTAAAATTCAGCTGACCAGAGAACATTTGACATTTAGATGAATTAATTAATAAAAGCCTTTAAAGGATTTATAAAAACAGTTATGTTGTAAGAAAATTAACTCTAGGTTACAGAACAATAACTTCAGGTCAACTAGTGTGTGAATGATACATTCTATTATCTCTGATACTTTTCTTATGCTTTATAAGAAGAGAGTACTACCTTACTTGATGTGATCGAAAATGACTATTGCTAGGAGAACGTTATTATGTTTGGGCGCGGCAGTCTGCACCGGAATAGCTGGAATTCTACACCTCATGCTTGTTTCAGGCTCTATTAATTCTCATTTGGAATATGCTACATTTTTCTTAGTTTCTGGTGCGGCTCAAATCTTTTGGGTCTTGCCGATGGTAAGAAAGTGGGGAAGAATTTGGTATATCATCGGCATTGCAGGGACGATTGTCCTAGTCGGTCTAACAGGTTACGTAATTGCTAATATAGTTGAGAATCCGGAGTCGGCACCTCCTGGCATAAGTGAATTGGCTGTCGCAATAGAAGTATTTCAGATCTCTTATGTCATACTGACTGGAATAGTGATCCTAAGGAGAGAGTGATATGTGATTCGCATTCAGAAAGATGGCTATCCCCGCCATCTTAATCACGTTCAAATTCATGCCTTGGTAACTCTAACTGCTAGCAGCAATTAAAGGTAGAAAGGCAATAATCGATGAGGGTAGAACTATGATACTACCCCAAATCGGTAACTTGATTATTTTTTTAGATTAAGTAACGATCGATCCTTATATTTCAAAATTAGATGCTGACCTGTGGACCGATTGAGTATGACTTTGAATTGATAGCATAAGGTTAATTCGTCATTAGAATATATGGTATATTGAGATATCTAACCAACCGCATAGATCTATCTGCATTAATGCTACAATCAACGTATCCGTATCATATCATGCTATGGCGATGAGAAATAGAGATAAATGTTCTAAAATGCCTTTATTCAAGTTCTTAGCACAACGAATGGACAAGACGATTGACGGAACCAATAAAAAGACCAATTGGTGTCACAATTATCTCTATTCTAGCTATAATTGGTGGCATTTTGTTGGTATTTGGCGGACTCTCATTGCTCGCATTTGGAGCATTCTTTACATCTGTCCCAATTGAAACTCTAGTTACAGAGGATCAGCAATTACCACCTCAGCAATCCCAAAACGCAGCAGAATTGCAGGCTCTCAGCCAATTCTTTGGTAGTATTGGAGTAGTAATCGGATCAATCGTGCTTGCTGTCGGCATTGGATACTTGATAGTATCTTATGGCTTACTGAAAGGAAAGGGATGGGCATGGATCGTTACGATAATATTAACTATTATAGCAATAATAACACAAGTTTCCTCAGTTATCGCCACCAGTACACTTACCCAATCCTTAGCTACTGACATAAATGCGCTTATATCTGGAATTACTGCTCATATAATTGGCATTGCAATCAATGGAGTAATACTATACTATCTTTATCGTCCAAATGTAAAGGCCTTCTTCGGCAGATCTAGACCTCAAACGTCTATTTCAAAATAAAGAATAAATATAGCACAGGTACTTTGCAAAAATGTCTGATTCTGCTGTTGAGAGCTAATAATAATAAGCTGATTTATCAATATCAATTCTTACAGGATACTTCTTGGAATTATTGTAAAAAGGAAGGGAAATTAGGGACGATTAAGAGGAAGCGCTAGATTTCTGCTCTAGACCTCCGCTTATCATTTCTCTGAATACCTCCACATCAACTTGAATCTTGATTATCGGCTAATGATATTGAGTATGTTCCCATCTGGGTCTTTAAACCAAGCGACCTTCAT
This sequence comes from uncultured Nitrososphaerales archaeon, assembly GCA_963788755.1. Taxonomy (GTDB): domain Archaea; phylum Thermoproteota; class Nitrososphaeria; order Nitrososphaerales; family Nitrososphaeraceae; genus TH5896. The sequence continues at coordinate 152,957 of CAWBHQ010000001.1, read as the reverse complement.
GTTACCACCGATATGGACATCGCCTTTTCGTGTTATATCAGGCATATCGTAATGTTCGAATGAAATGCCTTTTGCCTTTAGTGACTGTATTACATTCTCCACTTCGTCACCAACCACCCAAGTCAGAGCCGTGGCTTGGTTAGTTCCGGCGTATTTTGACCGATAGACGTTTATCATTAAGTTTCCACTCCTGAAGACAATTAGTTCGTCGCCTTCTGAACCAACCTGGGTTAGTCCTAGAGTTTCACCATAAAATCTCCTCGCTACTTCCAAATCCTTGACTGCAATGTTTGCTGCCGCATCCTTATCACCTAACATCTCAATCTTCTCCTCCTCATGTAAACCTGGTTCATATTCCATCCCTAGACTCTGAGGCGAGTGAACTTACCCATGATCATGTCCGATCCAGGCGTCACAAGATTCATGAACTGTTTCATAAGTGGGCCCTCAACACTCATGTGTTCGTCCTTCATAGCATCCGTTATGACTTCATTCATTTGCTTCAGATCCCTATGCGACTGAAGCTCTATCCATATTTCCTCATCTTGATTAGCAGACACAGTTGTAGCTATGTTGGTACACCCATCATATGTCTCGGTGTTAGTTAGCTGGAATATCTCCATACGCAGAACCCCATACTTGATAAGAAGGTCATTGAATTGCTTCTGAAGCTTCACCATTTCATCATGATTTTTCTTCGGGATTCTCCAGATGAAAAGCTGGACCTGATTCCCAATTTCCTTCTCCAATTCTATCATATCCGATTTGTTCATAGATAAAGTATACAAAGTATACTTTATAAGTATACAAGGGATCAAAAGTATAGTTGGTACACTTCTTGAAAAGACCGAGGGAAGAGGAAATAGCCACTTCAGATATCTAGTAACTCTAAAATATTCAATGGTAAATTTCGTTATTATGACGTATAGAGAATTATTTGGATCGAGAAAAGATGCAAGAAGCTTTACGCTCCCAAAAGTCTGTATCTTTAAATTCAGAATATAGCTGACGTTTTATTTACATAACAATTGTGCCCTTTTTCACACATCATGACAGAGAAAAATCTGAACAAACTTCGAAGTTTACGTTAACGCGTTGTAATTCTAAAGATTAAGGAAAAATCCTGTAGTAAACTCTGCCATAATGAAGATAATAACAAACTGCATTACTGTCTGGATAGCAACTACCTTAACATACTTTTTCATAAGCTTCTGAATCTTGTGCATATCTGGCTCGGACTTTTTCATTTCAAAGTAAATACGAAGGTTTGTTGGCAGTAGTATACCTAGACCCATGATGAACATCGCAGAGACTATTATCAAGACTGTAGAGACCCAATAAACAACTGGAGGCTGTAAGGTAATTAATCCCACTTTTGAAGCAAGAAAATAACCTGCCGTTGTTGTAACAGCTGCAACAGTTGGCATGTAAAATACCATCTTTGGCATGAGCCAAGAAATAACTTCTTTTCTGGTAGAAAGACTCACATTTCTAAGTACCGGGCCAAGCAAAAAAGCCATAAATATATCAGTGCCAGTCCAAAGTATTGCCGTGAAAACGTGTATATAATTAAGAAGGAGCAAATTTGCACTAAAGATTGCGACGATTAGTGCGCCAATTGGTATAGCAATCCAAATGTTAGTTCGAAACGAAATCCTTGGTGGTACATTTCGCATAATATCTGCCATTTCTTCGTTATTGACTTGGAGCTAACCATTATAAAAGATGGCGATGATGATGATTACGACACGACGACATCCTGTTATCATTAAAGATACCCGTAGATAAGAGGTGAATTTCAGAGATGTATAGGAGAGAAATTTAATTACATAGTATCTTTGAGGTTGAGTATAGAATTTTTGACTTTCTCAGTCAGCAAAATATTATTTTAAGAATTAAATACAAACCCAGTAATAATAAGTATGATCGGGATGGACAAAAAAACTCCTGAGGAAATGTTCAAGAAACATATCACAATTGAAGACTTAAACAACTTTGAGTGGAGAATCTTGAAGTATATGTGTAGTGTGACTGGTATCTACGACACATTTCCTGAAATTCTTTTGTTTCATCGCACTGATCTAAAAACATACATCGATACTAAATTCAGTCAAAAATATCTTCATAATGAAGGAGGAGCTATTTACAAATTCACCATGGACAATGTAATGAGGTCTCTTTTAGACAGAAATGTTGTAGAAATAGTTACGGAATATCAATATGGAAGTCTCAAGATGACTCTCTATAGTATTAAGAAAAAACTAAAGGAGATGTGCGATGATCTTAAGAAACCTGAAATGAGAGACTTCATATTAATAGATAAACTTTTTCCAAAAAATACATAGGCAATCGCAATCATTCAAATCATAAATGATCATGCATAATAACTTTTAAGAATGAGTATTATCTCCAAATAATAGGTAATAGTTGCAATGAATGCCATAAAAGTGGTATAAGATGGTGGATTAATGTTGTTGACGACCAAATTGCTAATCCTAATGAGCTGGGTGGCTTGGAGTTAGCCATACGTGTCATTCAATGAATACTTTCTTGAGCAGTACAGTATTGTATAAAGACTTATGATTTGTATAACAAGAAAAATAAATATTGTCCCATTTGAGCCATTTAATAGGGTTCAAATTAATTAGGAAAACTGTGACAACCATGAAAGATATCAAGAAACTTAGTTACGCAATTCTAAGAATGGGCACTGCATTACGCTTGCTAATTTTGTTCAGGAAATGGTTACTATATCTATATTGTACCTAATCCTGACTCACAAAGAATAGGTTTGGGTCTTCCAAACTTGGCGAGCAATGGATAGGACAAGGGGAGAATAATTCTAGCCTGAAACCTCCCCCCATCCACTTAGTCAATACACGTATCCCTATCTTGCTACAACTACAGGATCATGGCTAATGCATCATTGCATGACTTTAACTTTTTCTGACACTGGATTTGAAAATTGTGATAGTATATTGGTTCTCTTTACTAACCACATTTCATTGGACAAAAATGATGAAGATACATAATAAAGGTTACTCATATGTTATCCTAGGAGTAACTGCTTATCTCAATACAGGAGGTGAGGAATCATGGGATATCGTTAGCGATATCACGCTCAGGACTTTGTTACTCTCTAACTAGTAACGTCATTCATCCATTCCCCTCTCCCTTTTTCCAGTACTACAGTGCTTTTGAAGTAGACCGGTTTGACTCAATAGTCCACTAGTTTATCGTAATATCATCCCATGGGGTTTTGGCTTCATCTTTGTGATTCTCGCAGAAGAACGCGGTAAACGTAAAAGGTTTATCCGCTGCGCTGACCGTGATATTCCTCTCGTACTTGGCTTCTTCTCCGCAATCAGTTGCGTCGCAGACAGGATGAAAGATGTGTATATACGAAATAGGCAAAGTTCATCATCTTTCCACCATAATGCGATAAAGCATATGTAGATTGATGGTGAAGTCGATGACAATATCACCCATCAACGGCATAGGGAGAGTTTGATACACACTAATTAGTATCAAATCCCTCCTCTCCCTTCTTCTGGTACTACAGTGCTTTTGAGGCAGACCAATCCAACTCATTTGTAAGTTGAAATGGTGTAAGAATCCAAATCATAAAGCACACATAACGAACTTTGTCAAGAAATATCCTACTTTAAAAGGAAGAGTTCCTCAGACAATCATTCTAGTCGACCCCAAGGATTGGGCTGTCGCATTAGAGAATACTACTTTAAAAACAACTGAATGCTGTCAGGTCTGTTGCATTGCTGAGGGTATAGCTAATGCTAAAAAGGGGATCGGGTACTACTAGTCTAGGGCAGGTGTGCTCCTGTCAGTGGGAAGTTCGATACTAACAATCTCTTTGAGTTGGTTAATGTGAGAACTGCAATGATAACTTGAATACATGTCGTCATAATAGTCATAGTAGCAAAACATAGTTTCAGAACTATAGAAGAATGTTATATAAACAATGTTTGCGTAGTACGTATTTTGACATGAGATGGATTTGTAATCATTGTGACAGTATAATGGATCATACCAACTTTACAGAGTTTATAAAGCAAAGTGACAACGACAAGAATAGCACTAGAGAAGCAAAAGTATTGTACCACTCTTGGCGTCTATTGCCGGAAGACTAATCAGATTTTCTTCAATCCTACCTATCATCACATTTAGGATCATGTGCTGTAAGTCAAACTTACCATGCCTGATTTGAACGGATTAACCCGTATGAGTTTCAAGGAATGCCTCTCTTTTACATCTTTGAATAGAGCTTTTCCTCCACCCAAAATGATGGGATTGACCATTAAACGCACTTCATCAATCAAGCCCATATTCACCAGGCTGGATACAAAAGTAGCTCCCCCCATGCCACAATATTCTTCCCCTGTTTCTCCTTCATTCTTCGGATCTCTTCTACATCCCTAATGATCCTCGTCGTCTTCCATGCGGCATTGTCAAGGGTCTTGGAAAGAACGAAATGGGGTATCTTGTCGGCACGTTGTGCATAAGCGGACTGATTAGTTGTACCCTCTGCTGGATTGGTCAGGAGGGCAAGCCAGTATTGTTCGTATACGGGATACATACCTCCCCCAAGGATTAAGGCGTCTACAGAATTGAGCGTTTCATTAAGCTCCCTCCACTCTTCTTCGTCATCAACCATCATCCAATCGACTTCTTTATTGGGTCCTTCAATAAAGCCATCCACCGATACTTGCATAAATGCGATTATTTTTCTCATCGTTATTCTTCCGTATCCACTTGCCTTAGAGACCCTTTATTCCAAACGCTAGATTGTTTACAGATCTGCAGCATGGCATTCGCATATGAAAAGAGCCAAGCAGTCTCACAAGTCAATGACTGTGGTAATGGTGGAGCTCATGGAGGACATGGCCCTATGGTAACGACTGAACCGATTGAAGGCGGGGCTGAAAATGTTGGATGCCAGAATACTGCTTCACAAATCCAAGGCGACGATAACTCAGGAGCATTAGCATCTTCGCAAGAGTTCGACGACTAAGAAGTACCATAACACGATTGGTTCAAGAACCCACTCACTTTTTTTGTATTTCAATGCCAGAACAAAGACATTCTGAACCCATCAAAGCAATCATCAAATGATGTTGCATCCTTATCTAACATACCTTCACCATTCTCTACGGCAGTCCGTAACGAAGTGATCAACTTAGTAAATTTAGGATTAATAGCAACCTGACCGTTCTTATATTCCATCATTGCCTTCGTGTGGGCTAGCATATGTTCATGCTCTTTTGAAAAAGTTATTGGGATTACAAACATGGATTGTTGCAGGAATTGGAGATCATAAACACTGGCATATTCCCTCTTCAGATATTGGATAGTAAGTTCATAATTGGGATCTTCTTCTACCCTTTCTTTCAATGCTCTGATGAAAGAAGGATTCGCTCCATCAACAAATATCCTTGAATTTGTTTCGAATGAGATATTGTATTTATCTATCAAATTAGCAGCGATATCAATCATCTGACTCTCCCCCCTTACCCCGGAGGCCTGTCTTATTTTTAGCATGGTAAGATAAAAATCAGTTCTAGAAGTTGCCTGAGAAAATGGAGTCACTCAACTCAACCAAAACACACATAGACGACGAAAAAATATTAGAAAATGAAATCGAATCTTGGCATAGTTTTGGAAGCATACTTCGAAATGAAAATCGAATTATTTTCTGTCAAATGCTAGAGGAGATCAAGACCTATTCAGAAACTGCAAAAGCCAAGGGAAAGAACTTTTCATTTGAATCGATGTGTATGGGATTGATATTGCAACAGCAAAAGATGATAAACGAGCTACTTTGTAAGCTCTCAGCGAAGAAAAGCATTAATTTAAGATACCATCATAGGGCTTAGTTTTCTCACTGAATCTACCTGTCCCACATATGTGTGGGAAGGAATCTATCTTAATCAAGATGTTCATTTTATGCAAATCGACTGGTATCTCCTTCAAAGAATGCTTGCATCTCTTGGGCAGAGTTTTCATTTTCATTTTCGTTTACCACCTTGGCTGATTGATCTGGAACCTTTGAGATAATAAGGATGAAGGATTCATCGACCTTTTATAGTGTTTCTACATATAAGAACGGTGGTAACGATGCTACTAATAAAACTAATGTTCAGAGGCTTGTCAAAATGACAAAATTTAGCGACAGAACACTCTCTATTATGCTCATAGCTTAGTGTTTAATTGGTAACAAAAGAGTTAGAGAGCTAATAAGTTAAGGGTGACATGCTTTACAATAAGAGAATAGGTATTTTAAATACACTTATAAGGTTTCTCAATAAAACCCAGGAAAGTCGTGTTTGGACTCATAAAATTAGGCACAAAGTTCATATATTTCGAGGTAGATGGTAGTATGCCAAGGATAAAAGGAACTAGTAAATTAAGACATGTCAAATAAAAAAGACGAGTCTTCTGAAGACGATGAGGCTGATCAAGATTCAGGTTATCATCGAAGTTATGGAAATCAGCAAGGGAGAAAAAACATATCGACGGCAAATGAATCATTAGAAAAAGCTTTCAGGATTAGATCTAACACATTAGATGAGGGTACGATGGTATTTATTCACTGGCTGAACTCTGATCATAAAAAGTCTAGTATCGAAAATCCATTTGTCGTCAAAGACTTTCAGAATGATAAGTGTACAGTGTTATGGGATAGCTCAGTGCAAGCAGAAGTACACGTTAATACGAAAGATGGAGTACCGATATGTCAGTATTGCAAGGCAGATGATTGTGCGCATGTTGGTTTCACAATATGTCTGGAACAACTTCACGGCAGAGGTGAAACATTGGAAAGCATTGAAGCTGAAACCGAAGATGAAGGTACTGCCGTAAGCAAAGAGAACCAAACCGCCACAGGATTGAGCTATTGTCTATTCATCAGCCTTATCGCTTCCTACATATTCTTCTCCTAATCTTTCTTTTTTAAATGACTCAGCTACCCGCCAACCAAATTTTATGATATATGGCGTCATAAATGTTGTTATTACAGTCATAGTACCAACCATAGGTAGCAGAAATGAACTTGTTACTCCAACATCAGAACCTCCTTTTGGAGCAACAAGAGCTAGCTCTCCTCCAGAAGAAGATAGGCCAAAACCAGTTCTTAATGAAGTAACAATGCTAAGGCCTTGAGATCTTGATGCAAGATATACTGTAAAGAATTTTGCGGATATGGAGATTCCAACCAAGACTAATGCGGGTACTATGAACGCAGGTAACAACGTGATATTCATTAAAGCTCCAACTGAAACGAAGAATAGTGCAGCAAACATATCCCTTATAGGAGTGGCCAGCACTTTTGTAACAGAATGTACCTTTGATTCTGCAATCAACACGCCAGCAAAGAATGCCCCTGCAGCCACAGAGATGCCCACTTCAAAGGCAATAAAGCATATACCAAAAGTTACTCCTAGCATAGCTACTACTAGTATATCATGTTGGCTCGTACTTCCCACGTAGTTAATGAATCGAGGTACTACCTTAGAGCCAAGAAACAGAACTCCCCCGATAAATGCTAGTACCAGCCCAATTGACGTCGCTATCTCAATGATCGATACATCACCCAGTGGCGAGGAAGCTACTGACTGCAGGATTGCAAGCATAGATATAATTATGATATCTTCAATAACTGCAATTCCAAGGATAAGTGTAGTCGCCTCATCTTGTATCATGTTCAATTCTTCTAGGATTCTCATAACAATTACGGTACTTGTGACTGAGATCGCTAGGGCTAAGAACAGACTATCGAACAGCTGATATTGCAATACGGAATGACCTACCATAAAACCAATAACAAAAGTACCAAATGCCTCCGATGATGCAATAATAAAGGCCCTTTTTCCAATTTTACGCAGCTTCGCAATAGGAAATTCCATTCCCACAACAAATAGGACCAGTATAACTCCTATCTCTGCGAACAGGTTCAGTACCTCAGGTACTAGTTATTAGACTAAAAGGTGGTGTATATGGACCAATAATCATCCCGGCAATGATGAAACCTATGACCATTGGCTGCTTGAGTTTATATGAGATCAAGGCCATAACAGACGCTATTATCATTATAACGGTGAAATCCTGTATTACTTGACCTATCTCAATTACCATTAGCGCAGAACCAAATAGAAAAAACCAAACACCCGTTATAACAGTTTGGATATTAGTTCTGTCTAATCGCGCAAGAAAAACAATTTAGTCGTTACGTCGTAATGCATGAGTCGCCTTACTTACCTGACTTGGTGTTTGGCCGGCTTGAACGCTTTAAAGATCATTTGAATATTTCTTCAACAGCTCTAAATTCATTCACTTGCTCTACTTTTGATTTTTCAGTTTCATACAGATTGTCAAACTCACTTTTTGTTTCGCCAAAGTGCGATTGGATTAGTTGGATCAGCTAAGAAGGCCATAAAAGCGAGATCATTTTTGCTATGCGCCCTCAACAGTGTGCTATATGTATATGTATAGACGATTTTACCTCTTCCTTCTTTACTTTCAACTTCCTGACAGCTGATTTCTACATAAGTTGTAACAAGGTCACTACTTCCAATCTTATTATTGCATCAATAGCGCAGTTACGTACCTAGCCTCTTTTAGGGAAATGTTGCAAGTTTGAATCAATACGCACAGCGTATCTAAGCCTCCAAGATCTAAGCTTCCATTTTGATTATTGATCTCGTAGCGATTAAAAATACTGCAGATGAGAGCAAACCAAGTATTACCACTTCAATATTGGTAAACATACTTACTTGTGCGAATATTCCAGCTCTGGTAATATCTACTATATAGGTTAATGGATTGACGTAGAAAGCAGCAGACAAGGGTTGAGGTAAACCTTCTGCAGGATAAAATGCTGAGCTAACAAAAGCAAAGAATAGAAATAGACCATTACTAATCACATTATATCCTTCACTACTCTTCATCCTAGTAGATAAAATTATAGTGAAAGAACCAAAGAAAATTGAACCCGCTACCAGTGCATATATGGTATATGGGATACTCCACAGTGTGACGTTGATGTCTTGGAATATTGTTGGAAAACCAATTATCATAATAACCGCAGCACTCCCCAATCCAATTAGAATGAGTGTTATAAGATTGGCAATAACATATTGAATTTTACTAAATGGCATGACCAGTATTTGCTGAAACATGCCGTTTCTCTTATCATTCCAGATGATAGCACCAGCTATTGTACTCCCATTCATTACATTAAATCCTATCATACCCGCAGTCAAAAATGAAACGTAAGTTACAGTCAGCGACCCTATTGTGATGCCTTGATCTCCTATTAACGCAGAATACGCGTACCCTGCAACAAATATATATACAACTGGAAAAGCTATTTGCCAAATCAAAAACATCTTATCAATAGCTGCAACAATGTTTCTGTATACTAGTAAAATGATACTGAATCCAATGATATAGTCATTTATTGACTTCATTTTCTTTCGTCCCTCGAACTGTTTTCATCATTGACTATCGATAAGAATACTTCCTCCAATGATGGCGGATTTATAGAGATACTTTCTATTTGCATGCTATTTTTAGAAACGAGCTGTAAGATCTCAGAGATAACTTCCTCTGCGTTATTAACTGTAATTGTAATTGCACTTGGATTTGTTTCATTTATATCGATATGGGAAGTGGTACTAGTAGTATTACCCTTACGTCTCTGGTCACCATCACTACTTTCACTGTTTATGAGTATTTTCTTTAGAAGATCAACAAAGGATTGGCTGAGTACCTCTTTGAAAGTAATTTCAATAACCTTGTTCGCTCCACCATATTTCTGTTTTAGCCCTGTTGGAGTATCAAAAGCAATTATTCTTCCATTGTCTATTATAGCAATTTCATCACACAAATATTCTGCCTCCTCCATTATGTGAGTAGTGAAGAAAACAGTCAGACCAGACATCACGTGTTTCTTAATGTAGTCTAAAAGCATACGCCTCGCAGAAGGATCCAATCCTACTGTAGGTTCATCAAGAAACAGAAGATCCATATCGTCTCCGTGCATGAATTCTCTTGCAAGCTGCCACTCTTCTTCTCTGACCAATTGAGAGCTCATCATTCTTGGAATTTCTGATAGATTCAAGGTCAAAAGCGCTCAATATTTCATCCACTTTGTTCTTTCTCGCTTTACTATCATGCAGTCCCCACAGTAGGCCATAGAGGTCAAAGGCCTTTTCTACTGTTAGATTCGCCTCAAAACTGGGGTTCTGTGACACAACTCCTATCTTTCTTTTGATTTCAGACTGTTTTTTGGTTATGTCTTTACCAAAAATGTATACACTACCTGATGTGGGACTAAGAAGAGTTGTAAGGATCTTAAGGGTTGTAGTCTTTCCAGCACCATTTGGACCAAGAAATCCAAATACCGTACCATACCTAACGTCAAATGAAATACCATCAAGGGTAAATGCATTAGCCTTACCATATTGTTTTTTGAGGTTTGTGACCGAAATACAATGTCCATTTCTATCTCTTAGCGATGAAGGTGTTTGGCCACTCATTCGGTTGTTTAACATTCATTGTCACCAGATTACCATACTACTACTGTGCCACAATTTGCGTACAAGTCGCCGAACATTAAACGATAATATATAAAGTATAGTTTATAAATATGCAAGGGAGTATCTAGCTAATTAGATTCCCCGTATTTAAACATAACTGACTGGTCAGTCATCAAACTTTAGCATCGATTAGATATTATTGTAATTGATCTATCATTCCAATTCCTCTTCTTCCTCGATCATTCTTATGCTTTATTTTCACTCGTCTAGGGCATCAAATTTTATGCTTGTCTATTTTTACGAATCATACGTTCATAGGCCTGAAGCTTGAAATAGTCTCAGTTTATCAAACACAAATAGCAGAGTAGGTCATCAAACACAAACACAAGGATTTCAATCTATACTTATTAACATAATCAAACCAAAAATATGAGTCTAATGCTCGACCCGAATGCTAAGCGTATATTTTGGTATCTTTTCGCTGGCTCTAGGGGAGGCAACAATAGAATTAAGATCATCGAATTGTTAAAAGAGCACCCGTTTAACATAAATCAACTAGCTGAAACCCTCAAGTTGGATTATAAAGCAATTCAGCACCATATTTCCGTGCTTGAGAAGAATAATATGGTTAGCAAAATGGGGGAAAAATATGGGGTGTCATATTTCATTTCTGACTACCTTGAATCAAACATCACTACCTTTGATCAAATAGCGTCCCAATTGGAAAAGAGGACGAAATAAGAATATACCTGGTGGTCAGGTGATACCCTATTATTCCTTAGATCTGGAACAAATATGGATAAAAGTAAATAAGAGAATTGCAATATTTTGGTGCTGTTAGGTTGGACCCTCTTATCGGTGCTAATGCGATTGTGGCTTCAGCTAATATTGCTGTCCTAATCGCATTAGTTGTGTTGTACGCAAAAGTCTACAAGAGTAGTAAGGCTAGTTTTGCTGTTGGACTAATACTTTTTGCTAGCCTGTTGATGTTGCACAACGTAATTGCAGTTTATGGCTACTTTATCATGGAGCCGCTATATGCCCCAGCATTAATTCCATATTTTTTGGCAATACATGTAGCAGAATTAGCTGGTTTATTGGTATTATTTAGAATTACTCTTTTGTAGATAAGGTTCTTTCCTATATTCGGTTTGACTCATCATAGCCCTAGTAGATTAAAAAATGATATATCTTCGGACCAATTCTTTAATCACTTTATTTCCTACTAATACCTAGTTATGTATCTCTTTGTTTGGTAAAGTATAATGAAAATAGAAAGATATGGGGAATTTGATTAGGTTATTATTTTTTCGATACTTCTCGAGCTCTAAGCTACGATCACTTTATTGTATTAGAGTGTACGCCCGTCTTTTCAACGCCCTTATTAAGGTGAATCGACCTATACAAATAGTATCTCAAAAAATATTCAATCGGAGTAAGATTCAATCTTTCATCTGCATACAGGTATGGGATGATAAGAAATAGCCTAATTGAACTAAGACCATTTTCGCATCCACTGCAAGAGTCCTATCACCGATTCTACAAGTTCTTGGCCTTTACCAGTAAGTCGATACTCAACCCTCGGAGGTATCTCATTATATGCTCTCCTTTCAAGAATTCCATTCTTTTCTAGCTGTTTGAGTCTTATGGCTAGTGTTTTGCTGCCTAAATCCTTTCATTGATCTTCTAAACTTTATGTAACGAACTGGATCAGTGGAACAACATAGCGGTATTAATATCTCAAGTGTTCCTCTTTTAGTAATTAATTCCCTAAGTTTCTCAGTTTCTTTCATAAGGAGCTCAGCATCATAACCTTCAAAGCTGCAAGATTCTTGAAACATAGGAAGAACCTTTCTTGCTATTGGTGCCTTTAATCGTTTAGACTTGGCTTTAGTTTCCATAACTACACTTACTTTACCTAGCTTCTCTTGACAACTTAAATAGTTTCTCTGGTAAACATATCTATATGACTACTGAATCGTTAAAAATAAAAGAAAAGATAAAGGAAAGATATGGTAAGATAGCTCTGAAGGGAGATTCCTGTTGTGGTCCTTCGGTCGATGCTGAAAGTGGAGGAGGATGCTGCTCAGGAAATAGCGCTACATTTTTACAACCTTCACGATCAGCGGCGCAGGTTGCTGAACTAGTTGGATACGGCTCAAAAGAGCTGAAGTCAATACCTGAAGCTTCAATCCTTGGTGCAGGATGTGGCACACCAACGAAATATGCATACATAAAGGAAGGAGACACTGCGGTTGATTTAGGTTCAGGTGCAGGTATTGATGCATTTCTCGCAGCTAACATAGTCAAAGGTTCCGGAAAAGTAATTGGTATCGATATAACTGATGAAATGTTGGAAAAAGCGAAAAAGAATGCAGCCGATCATGGCTATGCAAATGTTGAATTTAGAAAGGGAGATATCGAAGAAAGAATACCTGTTGATGATAACAGTGTAGATGTTGTAATAAGCAATTGTGTCATTAATCTAACAACAGATAAGATTAAAACATTTAGAGAAATATATAGAATTCTCAAACCTAACGGAATTGGTAAAATGGTTATCTCAGATCTGGTGACGGATAAGCAAATCGCAGATGACCAGTCATCGATAGACCCAGATAAGTGGTGCAATTGCATTGACGGAGCTTTGACTAAAGAAAATTATATTGCCAGTATCAAAGAGGGCGGATTTGATCTAGTAGAAGTACTAGAGGAAAAGCGCTATACAGAAGGAGATCAAGTTGACAACAGAAAGATTACTAGCCTTGTCATTAAGGCAGTAAAAGAATAGTTATGACAAAGGTTTTACTGAAAATTAGAGGTTGCAAATGAAATGAAATTTTCTTTTGGTGGCAAATCAAAAGTCAAGATAAAGAAAACAGTACTCTTTGTTTGTGTAGAAAACGCTGGGAAGTCAGATGGCAGAAGGATTCTTCAAGAAATATGCTCCAGAAGAATTCGTACCATCTAGTGCAGGGACAAACCAATCTCTGAAATAAATCCGCTTGCAATAAAGGTAATGAATGAGATTGGGATAGACATATCCAAACAAAAGCCTAAAGACCTCTCTGAAGATATGATGAGAAATTCAGACAAGATCATCAATATGGGATGCATGGATCTTCGATAATACTAGTTTTCGCCACTGATGCCGTTGAAGAAATTATCCTCTTTTTTACGTGAGCGCGCATTATTTTCTGAATGACGTCGAGAAACTCCTATGGATATGTTACAACAGTTAGTAAAAGCTCTTTAGCATTTTCTGACTTGTAAATGATAGAGTTGAGAGGAACAAGATAAGAAGAATTATCAAGCGCAGTAGGTTCAAGTTCATAGAGTCTAATACTGTAAGCCATGCTATAGTTGGTAGTCTGTTTGACATTAAAACTGTTACTACTGATAGAGAAAGTCTTCGTTCCAGCGGGAGACTGGTCGACCAATCTTGTCTCTGTACTTTGAATTAGTTGAAATGAGTCAGCAAGTATTACTCAGATCATATTTTACGAGTAACAGAATTTAGATCGCTAATGAAATGCTCATTATCTAGAATAATCATTTTCAGTAATTCTGATATGAAACTGATGTCGAACACTAAGTATGATTCATGGTCATTTTGTATGAGTTCTCCAGTTCAAACAGCGAATTTCAGTCTAATCCGAAACAATTTAAATATGTAATTGTGCCATAATCTTTATGTCAAAGATTCTAAATGCCAGCCCAGGTTTTGGGGCGCCTCTCAGTGAGCAAGAAACAAAAGATTTCTTAAAATCTAAGATTTTGAATGTGCATCTTGGGACAGTGGATGAGAATGGTCATGCAAATATTCATCCAGCATGGTACTACTACGATTCTTCTAAGGATAAGATATACGTAGAAACAGGGAGACAATCAAAGAAAACAAGCAATCTAAAGAGAAATGATATGATTTATTTTTGCATCGATGATCAAAATCCTCCGTACAAAGGTGTGCGCGGAAAGGGAATTGTAACGATTCATGAAGATGTAGACTTTAATGTCCCAGTTGCAGAGAAGATACATATGAGATATTTAGGAAGTCTAGATGATCCTATTTCACAGTCGCTTATGGATGCAATAAAGAAAGGTCAATCAGTTGTCTTAGAAGTTAGTCCAAAATATTACTCAACTTGGGATTACAGTAAAAAGTAATATGGTTATGTAAATCATACTTTTTGGTTGGTTCCTATAGATATGATTATTGTTTTTTGGTTATTAAACGGTTCTATGTTTATGGTAAAGGAGGGAATACAAACACGAGGTAACTTTAGACGCGAAATTACACGTCTGCAATCCCATTGATCAGTATTAACAATCCAAATAAGTTGAGATACGGAATAAAGGCCTCAATCGAATAGAACGATCATATTCGAGTATGGTTTGTTGATCTACAATATTTGTCGTTTCCTAGCGTGAAACTTCTTGTTCCTACGATAGAAATTGGGTATCTAATTTGTCTTAAATTTTGAATTATTTTTTGTAAGATTAACTCCAAGTTACCGTATTAAGCAAGCCTATCTCACATTCAGTACCTACCAATAGGCACTTTCGGATTCAAGATCAGAATCAGTATTGCTATTGTTGGAAATAAATTCATTTATTTTCTCAAGACCCTTAAATGTTCCCTCAATTGCGAAAAGTGAAGGGGCAGTAGTTGTGGGAAGTTCACCACAACAGCTATCTTCGAATTTCCTAATATCATATTTTACATACTCGATTCCTGAAAGTTTCAAGAGATCAACTGCTTTCAAGGATTCGTCAGACTCATCTATAAGTAAAACTGGCTTGCGTTTGGGCACAATAATTTATAGTTAAGAGGTAGATAAATACATAATTATTGCGTTCATTATAGTAACTGTAAAGTGTGGTCTATAAGCTGTCTGTGGTCAAGGTATTCTCTATAAGGCGATCATAAATGTTTCTGTCAATATTTTTTATAGCCCTATTCGTCTTGCACTTATTTGAATGATTTTTGAAATGAAAGTTTCAGATTTTGATTAAGTTGGCGGAAAAAATGGCGATATTACATTGACTTTTATGATTGGCTTCTTAGTGATTTTCATTTTGCGTTTTCGGCTATTTCTTGCATCTAATGTGCTCGTAAATAGTATATACGTCAAATGGTGAATAAATATGCATGCATGGAGATAGAAGAGTCTTCATTGGAAAAAAATAAGACAGACAAAATACATCTTGAGCAACAATCAATTTCAGATTAGTAGTGAATGTTTCTAGATGAACGATTTTAACCAGCTACGATTGTTTCAGTTCCGATAATTTCTTCACAATCCCCTGCATTATCATCATTCTCTGATACATTGAAGTCAATTACCACATCAGTTCCTTCCCCACAGTCAAAGTAATCTGCACCAGCACTGCCAATTAGAATATCGTCTCCCTCACTACCATACAATTTATCATTACCCTCATCACCAACCAAATAGTCATCATCAAGTCCTCCTACTATTACATCATTGTCTGCTCTACCGAAGATCTGGTCACTTCCAATCCCTCCTTGGAGTATATCATTCCCTGCATCTCCATACAATTTGTCAGAGTCTTCGTTTCCTTGGATTTTGTCACTTCCTCCTTCGCCATTTATTGTATCAGTACCCAATAGACCAATAATTATGTCATTCCCGTTGGTACCAGAAATACGGTCACCTCCGAAGGATCCGGTGATGAGATTTTCTTGAGAGGCATTATTGTTATTACTAGCACCTTGTACTGTTGATGAAGAGGATAATGTATCCACATCACTTTCAGACTCAGCTCCCAAGTCTAACACCCTCCCTGACGATGATGATGTTGATGACGGTGAGGAGGGAGAGGATAACATTTGTCCCTCTTGTTGTTGTGATGATGGTGCTGAAGATGATTGTTGCTGTTGTTCTTGTTGAACTTGCGCATGTACAGAACTTGCTAATGCTACCGTGCACAGGGGCATTGATATCATCGATATTGCCATCAAAATAATTTTATTAACAGTGACAAAAAAATGACCCCGCCTATTATTACCTATATCCTTCAACCCTCATATAGTAACAAAAGGACAGATATATAACATATTACTATTTCAATTTGGGCATTAGACAATTTAAACACCAAGTGTAATTTGCATTTGCATAACAAATAGGTTTTTAAGTTCATGAATGCTGATATTATCAAAAAAATTAGTATGACTGCGTGCCATGGTTGTAACTATAACTTATCATAGACTTAAGTCGTGTTTCGCTCTCTGCCGATTTAATTGACCATTTTCATATTCTTCAATTATAGTAATCTCAGAAAAGAATATTCATCAAGAATTCCAAACGAAGCTCCGTTGAAAAGTATCTATATAGATAACATACATTAATTTTTTGTACGCAATGCATCTATTGTCAATTGTAAAAATAGATAAATAGACTAATGAACCTTATTTACTTGAAATGAAAGCAAAGATATTGGCTACGACCGCGATAGTTATGGCCGCCTTGTTAGCCATAACAAGTTTAACCACATTTACCCCTGGGCAAGGGGTTAATGCACAGAAGTCAATGATGGGCAACTATAGTGAAGAAGGAAACATGACCTCCGGTCACCAACCGAAGATGGGTATGATCAATGGATCAATTAATCTAGAGCAAACCATTTTTGAAGCAATTGGTTCTAAAGTTAATACAACACTCACTCAAGCAATAACCACTGCAGAGCAATCAGTAGGTAATAATTCATTTGCATTGGTTGCCTTTGGTGGCGATCATGACGGATTCTTGGCCTATACGATTCTACTGAGTACGCCTGAAATGGAATTCTATAAGGTCATAGTAGATCCCGGAACCGGACAAGTATTGGCATCAGACGAGGTATCTCATATGGAATGGATGAAAATGCAACAAATGATGCATAGCCGAAGTGCGGGTGGAGAAGGAATGATGATGGGACCAGAGGGAATGATGGGGCATGAAGGAATGATGAAATAGGAGGCATCAGCGGGGAATTCAGAAGATGGCGGTGGCTTCAGAAAAGGTAGTAATTGATATACGGAAATTATCATCATTACCCTGAAGGGTACCGTTGTTATCAGAACTTACTACATTTTTTAGTTCAATTTTAGGATTGAGATTCGGTATGGAATTCACCTAATATTGGTGTAGTTCCACAATTGCTTTTCTATTTTAGTTACAATAGAAGAATGAAAAAATGTATTGTTGCAACTTCCGCACACACTCTTTAGCTTCCTAAATATGATCAAACATTCATAAGAATCAAAAACGTATCTTTTATCATCATCAGCTAGTATCCTGCTACTCTGATCTTTTTCTACTCTTTCAATGAATTGTCTCTTAAATGCTTGATTTTCGTAGATAAAGATAGGCTTTCCACATATTGGGCACCAGTCTACAATTTTACTCATTTCCCAGTGATCGCCTCTTTATCTGACTCATTCATATCCATCTCATCTATATTCAACTCATTATCCGCATGATGAAAGCCAAATTTAATGACATCATTGAACCGATAATTACACCCAAGGATAATTTTGATTTAAAGTCCAAAACTCCTCGAAATGTCTTTTCTGGTTGTTTACGTTGCTGCTGCTTATGGTCATCTTGCTTCATTATTTTGTGTATAGATAATAATTTTATCACGTAATAATGAGTCACTTATTCAGTATATATCGAATTTCCCAAATCATACCCAAATCCATCCCAAATCATGATAACAGTTTTCAGTTTTTTGAAAATAACACGGACTTTTTTTAGTTATGTTTAGACGAATCCATTGATTATTTCCAAGACCAGGATCGATTTTTTCCCTACTATCCATTATATATCAAAACTCGATCTCAATTGAGAGGCATTACGTACCCTATTTCCTAGTAGGAACCTGAGGCAGTGCTGTTTACTTAGCCAAGTACTAGATTATAAAATAATCTTAGGTGGACAACCCTCTGTGTAGGGTCGACCGGTGAATTAGATCAACCAGATATCACAAATGTATAAAGTCAGGTTCTCTAGTTTTCGTATCAAATATCGCAGCAGTTGCACCATATCCAAAGAACCAACCATTTGCCGTTCCAGGATTAAGAATTAAAGTTTTTCCAATTTTTTTATTTTGAACTCTGTGTGTATGACCACAAACAATCACATCATATTTACCACATTGTATTAGTGATTCTTTTCTTTTAAAGTTAGTTCCATGATATACTGCAAATATCAAACTATCCTGCTCTATCTCGCAGAATTCACCTTTAAGTTGTCCTCCTATCTTATCAAAAGCGTCAGTTAATTCATGTATCTGCAAATCATTGTTTCCTAGCACTCCGATTAGTCTCATCCCGTTAAAAGCCTCTACTGTTGCAGGGCTTACTATATCTCCAGCATGAATTACAACTTTGACATGTTTATCATTGAATGACATGATAGCCTTTTGGATATTTTGGATATTGTCATGGGTATCTGATATCAATCCAATTTTCATTGCATGTACTAGCATTGACTTGAAATCCCTTCATTTGTAGTCTTGTGGGGACTGATCAAGACAGTTGTAAAGAAGCTTCTTCGTATTTGTATCCAGCTAATCCAGACATCCCCCATGCAATCCCATCTAGAACGTCGTGAGGTGTGACAACTTCTTTAGTATGAAATGCCTCTATTTTCTATAAGAAAGATATGAATACTCAAACTCCAAAGAACACACAAAATAGAACTGCAATAATCACTGGAAGTGGAAGGGGTATAGGAAAAGAAACTGCAATCATGCTTGCCAGCCATGTTGAAAATATTGTTGTATGTTCCAGAACTAAAAATGAAATCGATGAAGTAGTAAATGACATTAAAGAAATAAACGATCATGTAAATGTTCTAGGGCAAAAATGTAATATTAGCAACTCATCTCAGGTAACCTCTCTTATAACATTGGCATTAGACAAATTTGGAAGTGAATCCGTTGAAATACTTGTCAATAATGCCGGGGTTGCTTTTGATAAGAAATTAATAGATACCTCTGAAGAGGAATGGGATCAAACGATTAATACTAATTTAAAGGGTGCATTTTTGATTACAAAGGCTCTTCTTCCTTACATGATTAAGAAAAAATCTGGGACTATACTAAATGTAAATTCTGGTGCAGGAAAGTCTGGTTTCAGCGATTTATCATCTTATTGTGCAAGTAAGTTTGGACTTGCGGGTTTAGCAGAGAGCTTATCATTAGAAGTTAATATGTATGACATTAGAGTGATGACTATATTTCTTGGACAGGTAGCTACAAAAATGTGGCAAGATTACGATTATGACTATTATGAAAAGAATAAGAACGATATGCTCAGCCCAATGAACGTAGCAGCAAAAATTGTCGAAATGATTTTGGATGTTAAAAAATACAAAAATGGAGACTCTGTAGAGATGTATAGCCCCTGAGTACTAGGAAGTATATGTTCTCAGAAACAATCTGAGGTTCCAACCTGAACAAATTATAAAGAATTGTTTGTAAGTTGCCCATAATCCCCTAGTTGTAAGGATCTATTTTTATATCAATAACAATCCAAAGATGAGTGAACTTTTATTAATTACCACAATTGACATATCTAGGCGGGGGAGTAGGAGTGGTAAGTCACCTACACAAAATCAACAGCTCTGACAATGATTAATTATTATCCTACTTTCTTCATCTTTGAACCGCATTTAGGACATGCAATTTCTTTGTGCTCGTTACCACAATTCATACAATAGTATTTTATCGGACTATATCCGTACATGGAAGGGCTTACATTTGACGACCGCAGTGAACCAAATAGTCCTCTCATACTAATCCCCATCTTTTTCAACATTAAGCGTGTCCTCAAGAAGTTAACTAGCATAAATACTCCGATTGCTCCGATCAGAGATGCAGGGAATGGCAATAATAAGGCTGCAATGAATCCAATAGCTACGTATAAACTCATCCACTTTAGAGTATATAGCAACAAATGCTTATTATTGTTAGAAATTTCACTCATTAGGCATCACCTTGTATCTTACTTATACTATACAACAAACACTATTAAAGTAATGTGTACATTACAATACCTGAATTTCCTACTCTTTTCATGCTGGTTGCTGGGAGTTTGCATCTTACTTATGATTTGACCTACACGAGAGGTTTCTCTATTTGAAATGGAAATATGTAGCTTCTATTTGCCTCATCCTTCCACGCATATATGGATCTACTGACATCAATATGTTACGTACCAAGAATTCGTCAGCTTTTAAATCTGGGCACATATACCGTAATAAACTGGAAGTCAACTTCAATAGTGAATACACTGACTGTATTCATGAAATGATGGAACACAAATGCACTCCATTTGTAGGAATCTGAATTGTCTTATTTCCTTCACCTAACACTTGTAATAATTGAGACTGGGAATAGGCTAATTGCAGCTGCAGTTACAGAGTTAAAGAGATCATTATCGTCACGATTAACAGCAGCATAAGTAAATTAGAATCCATTTTACTTTATCTTAACCTTATTCTTCTCGTAGCACTCTAAGACTTTATAGGGATTCATTTCAGTTGTATAACCACATCTCTCAAATTCATCTAATCCTTCCATTGTCTGAATACTTTCTAGTATTACATCTAACTTCTCGAAGGCTACATTTTCCGAATCATTGGCTGCCTTAAACTCTTCTCTAGTGAAATTCTCATCTGGGATATCCTTTTCATATGTAGAATTGATTGCTATGGTTGAGGCCTGGACAAACTCTAGTTGAAGTGAAGTTAGAGATACCATCATTATAGTGGTTACTAATAACGACCATGTCAGCAGGAATAAATTAGAATTCATCATCTATTACTACCATCTGCTTACCTATGAACTTCTCTATCTCTGGTTAGAAGGTTTTTGGAATCTTGAATAATCAGTTATCATGTCATTACTTGTTACAATAATAAGTTTGTTATTCACCTTGTAGTCATTAATGAGATCTATTAATAATGTCTCGATTCTAGCAGGCTTAAATTTCATACGTACATAATTTACTGAAGCATTATTCTCTCTTTTTAGCTCATTGATAATATAATCTACCATGTAAGCTGAATTTCCTTTGGATATACCTAAAAGTGATCTTCGGATGGACTGACTTAACCATTCAAGTGCTAACTGAAGCTTGCCTTCAAACTTTATACTTGATAATGCTTCCTGGTTTTCAGTCTCCGCGAATGCTAGCGATGAGATACCATAAAAGCCTCTTAAAACGTGGATCAACATAGCCTCCTCTCTTTCGATCACTTCCATTGTTTGAAGATGATCCATCACCTTTGCCGACAGCCAAGACGACTGATCTTGTTCTCATTTATTACTCCGACTTTTACTGTCACTAAAACAGACATGGTGGCAGAATAAACCTTCGGATTGGTCACATGCATGAGAAGAATATCAAAACTGAAATTAGGAATAAAATAATGACTTGTGGTAACCACTTGATACAACGGTTTTAATCTGTAGATTGTAAAAACTTCAATAGATTTAAACTTGTTTAGGTGATTCCATGCCCAGCTAATATTGTGAAGAGTTGGGTTTAATTTGGGAATAATCCGGGCATAATCTGGGAATTTGCTTAAGTAGAATATTACAGACGAACGCTTTAATGTTATTAACAAAACAGAACATAAAGCGAATCAAAAAAAAATATCCGCAAAATGTAGTAACGAACAACCGAAATCAGAGAAAGGTGATTAGTGTAACGTCAGGAAAAGAGTCGATGACCATTGCAAGTTTGATGGGATCCATTCTCGTCTTTTCAATAGTGGCAACCATCTCTCAGTTCGAACAACAACAGGCATTTGCCTACGGACTTCTGTCAGAGGATGCTTCATCGTCCCCCTCCCTGTCATCAGCATCTGAGGCTACAGATGGCAGCTCAATGAAGACAACGACCACTGCAACTACACCGGTAAGCACAGCATCACAGGATTCAATGGAACAAAACATGTCCCCTCAATCCTCCTCCTCTCTAAGCTCGTCCCCATCAATTCCACAACCAAATGATAATAGCACCGTCGTAAAGGTTGAAGCAACAAATGCCTTGTACCAGCCAGCTGCTGGACTTACGAATGTATTTGGACCAGAAGGATTATTCCCATTTCAGAACTTTAGTTGTGCAGGCGCATTAACTTGCGGAATTTCTGCTGGCGAGGATGCAAAATTTACAGGAGTATTTGAACAGGGAAATGCCAATAATATGACCTCGTATGAAGCAACTTACACATCTCCGGTAACGTACAGGCCGCACCAAATTGCAGGACATGAATACAAGATAACGCTAACAGATCTAAACTGGAATAGCGCAGATTCTGCATTACCAACAAGACAACCAGAATTTGCAGCGATGGTAAATGATGTAGGATTTAACCAAATACAACATGGAGCTTCCAACATAGACAGATCAGATGTACCTCAACTGTATGATGAAGCATTTTTTATACGGACATGCAATGGTAACCGATATCACAAATGGAAACAATACCGTCGTTGCTAAAGACATATTTACTCATGTAATGGTCGCACATGTTATGGATGAAAATGAGTATTATAAAAACTTGAAAGACAAAGCATTAAGTCCAAACATGGTGTTCCTATTCGCAGTAAATATACCAAATGATACCGAATTACCAGGAGTCGGTTCGTTAAGTGCAGAACAGGCCCAGTCATTTACCCCCTTAGCCGACGATGAATCACTAGATAATTCTCCACCCATAGACTATCCAGTAAATATCCCCATACCAAGAGAGGGAGAAATTGATGAACCAGAATCCCAGTCTACAGTGTAGCCTGTAGCCAATCCAAATCAGCCATTGCTCTTCTCGTTTCTGGTGTACCAAAACGCGGACATAAACCTAGATTCAAATGCAACCAATTAACGGAGAAACATAAAATGTTCTAGACCTCTCTTTTTTTACATCCTCTTTCTTTTAAGGAGTTAGTTTCTAATCTCTAGTACCGTCTGATATCAAAATCACATCCCACAATTACCCTCATCTATTTAGCTGCCAATTATGTTATCCATAATACGACTTTCAACAAATATGATTACAACAGCGACTTTAAACCAGGATGATGAAGATTATTTCCGATTCGTAGAATCGTCTAAGCTATTCAATATCCGTACCTCGAATATAGATATTAAAGTCTGACTGACATATTATAACAGTGGGGGGCTTTGAGGTTAAAGTAATAAAAAGCCTAAATATGTTTTTCGTGACTCATAATAGTCAATAACGCTGCATTCTTTGCAGCAAGCTCGGCAATTCTCTGGTCAGTATCATCACTTCCGATTATTACAACATCTCTAAGCTCTGGCCTTAACTTGTGAACTAACAATTGTCTAATATGAGGCTCTCTCCTTAGTGCATCATACTTAGAACCTGGTATAATGAATTTTTCATTCGAATAGAATAATGTCGTAGCGCCTAAAGCTCCCATTTTTATTGCAGCATCTCTTTGTTCTATTCCAGACTTTACCGCAATGTTCAGTTGTTTCAATAGGACTGCATAATTATACCTACCTAAAGCAACAGAACATTTAGGAAGCGCACATTCCCTTGGAACAGCTGTTAATATATGTGAAAAAATTCTATTGCCTTTAACTGACATCTTTGTTCCAATTCTACTAGTCTCTATTAGATCTTGCATCTTCAAGTGTTTTATTAGTGTCTTTATCGAATCCTTCGCCAAGATTGAGTTCTTGGCATAGTAAATCTCTACTAATATGGCCATTATTTTCTATGAGTTGAAAGGCCTTGAATACATGTGCAATATCAAAGGAAAGGATTCTACTTGGAGCATATCTGCCTGAGGTTTCTTGGAGAACCTTTACGTACATATGCATCTCTTTTGGATGTGATGTGTTATGAATTAGTACTAATATGAATTTATTGCGTGTGTATTGAGTAATTAATGCAATGGCATTTTATGAGAGATGTTCAAATATAGAATTATATTCGAGGGTGCTAGCATAGTGCGTAATAGAATCATTGGAAACGGAAGAAGTTAATTTTATCAATCTTGACAAAGTAATTGCAGACTTGGATGGTACTGATAGTTATTTCTTGAATGTCTTTAACAACAAGGGTGTTGATTTGGGAATTCTTAGACTTAGAAAAGGAGAGACAGATACCCAACTTCCCCATGCGGTGAATGAGATCTATTTTGTCGTTGAAGGAAATGGATTTATAGAAATGGAAGGTAAGCTAAAACCTATTAGGAGAGCTGATTTCGTCTTTGTTTCTGCAAATACACAACACAGATTTATTGTCAACAATCAGGATCTACTAGTAATCTATTTTTTTCCTTCGTAGGTCTCCGAATTGACTCAGATTTAAAAATTGAAGAGACCATTTATTGCAGATAGACTACAGGATAGTTTATCCAATGAAAGTGCTTACCGATCCGTATTTGTACGCAATAGGTGCAATAAAGGAAGGTGTTGGATGAACTGGCCAAGAGTTTATATACAAGATAACTGTCTAGTATCTAAATTAAATGTCTACCGTTAACACGCAGATCTTGAAGGAATCCTCTGGTCTACCAAAAATTGCGATAGGCGGGCTATTGGCTATACTATTGTTTGGCATGTTTATTGTAGGATATGATCAAGGACAGTTATTTAGTCTAGTAGAAGGACAAAAGGCATTTGATGATATGTGGATGCATGAATTCTATCATGATTTAAGACATGCTGCCTGGTTTTCCTTGCCATTAATTGTTTCTATATTTGTGCCAAAAATAATGTGAAATGAAAACTATTGCCTTTATCATAATAACACTTACCTCTGGAGCTATAGCGGGAACGATACTTGGTTTAGTCAATCAACTTTTGGTGGAACCTTATATAGATCAGGCTATTCAGATCGAAATACAAAATACTGTAGCATCTGGTGAGCCTGTAGATCTTGACGAGCTTGTACAGTATCGCTTATGGCAGAAAGGGGGCGAGATTGTTGCAGGAACAATTTTGGGTACCTCAATATCTGCATTATTTGGAATAGTATATGCTTACTCTAGGGATTCTCTTCCAGGATCCAACAACAAGAAGAAAGGCCTAATGCTCGCTGGAATTATGTTTTTCGTATTATTCTTGATTCCTGCGTTGAAGTACCCTGCAAATCCTCCAGCTGTTGGAGATCCGGAGACTATCGAATACAGAGAAAGTTTGTATATCGGCATGTTAGTTATTTCTGGATTTACTGCTTTGGGTGCTGCAATACTTTATAGAAGCTTAGGTCAAACGCACAGAGAGTCGAGAAAGATTATTGTGCCAGCAATCTATGCTGTGATTATTGCTTTGGCGTTTGCAGTATTACCTGCAAATCCCGATGAGATTACAATATCGTCTGATCTGCTCATGAATTTCAGAATTGTAACTACGGTAACAATGGGAATTTTTTGGGGGGCGTTAGGTATGCTGTTAGGTTCGTTCTGGGATGTAGTCAAGCCCCATGAAACTAGGACACCCAAGCTCCGCACAGTGTAATGAATGAGATCTAAAAATCCTATTTTAGGATCAGCTTGTGCGAGTTCCAAACCCAGCCCACTAATGGGATATCCAACTGACAACCAAAAATATTATCTAACCTAGAATCGATGACAAAGAAGTTATTGTACCAACAATTAGAATAGTTTATTTACTTAGAAATTCAGGAGATCGAGAGTGAACTCCTTCTTTCAGACCATCTCTAGCTACGGTGAGATTAGATTTCTCACTTATCCGTTACTAATTTTGAAGGCTTAATCAGTCTATGCATTCACTTGTATCTATTATTGATGCACCGATGCTATTCATCTCTTCTAAAGCCTTTTCATACGTTGTGAAGTGGCATCCTGTGCTAAAACAATCCGGAAGTCTTGTTCGCTTGCTTCATAAATAGTTGCTCTAGGACAGTTAAGAAAATTGCACTCGACTATGATCACTGTATTGACACCTAAGTCGCGTAACTGTTCCTCCAAATGAGTTCCATAAAACGCTTCCCACCTGGGCTTGTACATGATCCACTCCATAGGACCAATATGTTGAAGGCGGCCTAACAACAAATGACTTGATTCTAATCTTGTAGTAGTAGAAGGTTTAAGTTCGTCCATAATTTCAGCGCCAACACTGCCAGCTATTATTATTTGTTTCCTATTCATGGCAGCCTACCTTCTGCATAGATTGACGTTTGAACCGTCATGATTGTATACTTCTCTTGGACTTTCACCATGATAAAACTAACCTCGAAACTCCTAATCAATATTAAAACAGCCTGACATTAGTCGAAGTAGGTGGAATGGATATGATTTAAAATAGGTATTAAATATTTGTAATTCTAGTATGGCCTTGGCAGAAAGTGGTTCCGAATTTCTTCATGTTATAATTTCGCTAGCGATATTACTTTTTACTGCAAAGGTGTTTGCTGAAATTTTCCATAAGACTAAGGTTGCCTATAGTTTTAGGTGAACTTTTAGCAGGAATAATAATCGGACCATTTGCGATAGGTGGTTTGATATATTTCGATGGAGAGCCGCTAGTAGGTACTCGATGAGACAATACGTAATATTGGTGAGATATCTGCTATTGTCATCTTGTTTGTAGCAGGTCTAGAGATTACACCACGCGAATTCTTGAGAGGTGGTGCCGCTTCTTTTACAGTAGGATCAATCGGTGTTATTGTTCCGTTTTTTGTTGGATTTGTTGTCCTAACGTTCTTCGGATTGGAAGCATTAGAGTCTATGCTAGTTGCTACGGCACTTACGGCAACAAGTATTGCGATCTCTGTCCAAGTATTGACAGAACTAGGGAAAATGCAAACGAAGGAGGCCAGACTGATATTAGGCGCCGCAATAGTAGATGATATTCTGGCTATAGCCGTACTTTCTGTTGTAACTACCATGGTTCAAACTGGTGATACTTCCCCTCAAGTGATGGATGTTATTTTTCTAATACTTCAAATACTTGGACTCTTTGCAGCTCTATTAATTGGCTCAGTACTGTTGATACCAAGATTGCTCCATGTGGAAAATCTATGGAAGTCCAAAGGTAGTATAGAAGGAATTGTTACCGCTTCCTTTTTTGGCGCGGCAGGTATAGCTGCCTTCATTGGTCTATCTCCTATTGTTGGAGCATTTGCTGTTGGTATGGCAGTAGCTAGCACACGTCTTATCAAACAAGTCGATGAATATGCTGAAAAACTGTTAATAATTTTTGGTCCTTTGTTCTTTGCTATTATTGGAGCTCAGGTTGACCTTCGTGGAGTTAATTTAGACGTGTTATATCTTTCAGGTATAGTCATAGTCATAGCTGTAGTAACTAAAATCGTTGGATGTGGACTTCCTTCTCTCATATTTCTAAAAGACAAGACTAAGGCATTAAGAGTAGGAATTGGAATGGTATCACGAGGTGAGGTTGGACTTATCGTTGCAGGAGTAGGTGTATCTGCCGGAGTATTGACTTCGGATATATATACTGCAGTGATAATTATGGTTGCCCTCACTACAATAATTACACCTATTTGGCTCAAGAAATCATTTAAGAATGATTTGGCTCAGCAATATCCATCTTAGCCAATGTCGTATTCCCGCATAATATACTATAAGTAGCTAGTATAGCTTGGGTTATTCGATATTAAGCAACCAACCAAAGTGAACCCATTCGGTTCATGGAAAAATGACTTGCCAAATAAATGCTATATTCGTTATTAAGGACTTTGTATTTGATAGTTCGACCTAATTGTTGTCAGAATTCAAATCAGACAAAACACGTATAGAATTTTGTTATGAAGTATCGTTCAGCAAAATGACAGTGCCTGACGTCATCATTCTCCTGTCAATGCGAACCGATATGACTGTATCGTTCAAGCTTAAAATATTATTCTTTAACGTTGAGATATTATGGGGTCGAATTTATTCAATCCAGCCGACATCCAGGCAGTTGAAGGAGACATGTTGAGAATGTGCGAGATATGTGACCATGAAAGTAGTGATCATATATTTACTATCGAAGAAAGATCATAGCACGTAACGGTGAGCCTAGAGGTGGCGGAAGAGAGGCGTTCACAGAGGTTGGGTATAAAGGTGGTGTAATACCTACGCTATTGAGATTGCAGTTTATAAAAATGCTATCAAACGATGCCTTCAGACTTAAAGAAATTGGTATAGCATATTATAATCAACTACTAGAAAACGGCAGAGTTTAATTTTTGTATTTCATGGTATTCCTCTAGGTGTTTAATGCCAATATTGGGATATGTGAAAGAAATACTAGAATATTCTTTAGGCACTGCCTGAGCCTGAGTGAAATCCACATCAAACCTAATTCTACTGCCTATTACTAATTGATGGCATGATGCGGTTGATAGATGGTTTTCAATTAGCTCGGGAACTGTTGCAAAAAGACCTCGATGTCAAGAGTTGCTTGATTACTTTAAGAGAAATAAGTATGGATGAGCAAGAGAACTGCATCCACTCGAGTATATGACCGGACATATAGAGTGTTTAGTAGCTACACATTTTACTATTCAAATATGCATCACTAACCAGACTTTCTCAGACCTTGTCCCTCGATTCATTTTCCATCTAAAGGCATGGTTCGGGGCTTTGATTCAATGCGTTGTATCAACCTGGAACATTAATCTTGTCCAGCGGTTGTCAAAATTCAGGTACAGCATGCATGATTTATAATAAGTAGCTAGCTAGTATACCCTGGTTATTGCGGCTATCTCTATTCCTATTGCTATTGATATTGTCACCATCTTCGACATCACCATCTTCAGCATCATTACTAATCTTGGAGGTTAAGACGTAACTGGAGTTCAAATCAGAGGAAGTGAATGAATATAATTCCCCAAAAGAGTACGATAGTTGGACGCAAATAGAAATATTAGTAAAAAAAGTCGCAATTAAAATACTAAGTTCAAACAAAAAATACGATGCTATTCTGGGAATTACAAACGGGGGGATTATTCCAGCCAGATTAATTGCACGTGAACTTGATATTAGTCATATTTTATTTATACCTGTAAGAAGTAAAAAGCTACATAAAGAAGAGATGTCTCAATTGTTTGATAGCCAAAAGTATCTTGTAATTGATGATATTTATGATACAGGAAATGCGTACTCTGTTGTTTCTAACGAAATAGGGAAACTTGATTGTGATTTTGCCTTTCTCGTCAGAAGATTCGCAGCTAATAATGATGATGGTGTTAGTTGTGGTAGAAAGGTATACGTCGGAGAAATACTGAACCATGAGAAGTGGATTGTATTTCCATGGGAACGAAAGACGGATGCAGAAGGATAGCAGAAATTTTTGATTTTTTGAAATATTCATAATATATATGCTTATCATGCAATGCATTACGTTGCAAACACAGTTCACATATACACTAGCTTCTCTAGTTCTGCCATCACCAAATGATGGATATACAAATGCGTCTACACATGAATCATACATGTGAGTCAGTAATCCGAATTGACCAGCAAATCAAGTTTGTGTGTATTGTAGACGAAAATGCGAAACTGCTTGTTGGCCAAGATAGACCTGTTCCTATGAATATTAACTCAATCAAGACTAGTGAAACTGCTGATAGCTCATCTCATTTGACTAAGACAAAAGTTGATGATCTAGTAGAAATCCAGTTCAAGTACAGAAACATTTGCCTTTTTTATTCAGAATATCTCTTGTGGGTTATAAAAAGTTGTACAGGTCATCTCAGCTCACCACTATACCAGACGAGAAGCCTTGTACAAAGAGAGGCGAAACAGATCGTTTCCAATAGTTAGAGCCGCTGAGAATATGATGTATGTGGCCAAGTCAGACGCAGTTGGAGAACAAAATGGCTTCATCAGTTTGGGGCAGCAGTATCATTGTCAATCCTGACGGAAGGGTGATTGCAGAGGCAGCAAACGGACAAGAAAAATTGCTCCTGTTTAGCATCTGAGGAACTTATCCATAATTCCAGAAATCTATAAACGAAAAAAGAGCTCTTCAGGCTAGGCTGTGAGTACCCTGTCTGGAAGGTATAAACTGTTTGTTTCTACCTTTCTATACTTATGGTATTATTATTGTCAGTATCTTTTTTAAAATTGCTCTTGGTGCGAATCTTGTGACCTGCCATTAGAAATAGCTGATTAGATCTTACTTTATACTTTATTGATCTTGCAGGAACTCCAGCCACTATATCTTCATCATCTATATCGTTAATAACAGATGCACCACTACCAATGATTACCTTATTTCCAATCTTTACTTTATGCTTTATAGTTGAATTCAAACCAGTCCAGCACATATCCCCAATTCTAGTACTTCCTCCTATGATAGTTCCCGCTGTCAAGGCAGCATGTCTTCCTATTTCTACATTATGAGCTACATGTACTAGAGCATCAAGCTTTGTCCCTTCTCCAATTATTGTATCGGAAAGTGAACCCCTTGCTATAGAACAATTAGAACAAATCTCTACATTATTGCCTAGAACTACTCCTCCAATATGTGGAAATCTCTGCAGCTCTAAAGTATCCTCCAACCTTTCATAAGCAAAGCCATCGGCTCCAATAACTGTTCCAGGTTGTATAATACAATTCTTGCCAATTCTCGTATTTTGTTCTATAATTACGCCATCACCAACAACTGTATTATCCCCAATAATGCACTTATCTCCTATCTTGGTAAAGTTACCAATTGAACAATTCTTTCCTATTGTGGCGGAATCAGATATGATTGACGTCGAAGGAGCTATCACAATTTTATCATTCTGACGGGTTCGCTTCCTTTTATATACCGTGGGAGAATAATAAATTTCATTTATGATTCTCATCACAGCCATTCTAGGATTTCTTACGAATATCAAGGATTGTTGTTTTCCCGATCTAGGATACACCAAATTCTCTAGCGATTGGTGACAAATAATTACCTTAGCATTTGATTTGGAAATAGCCATTATTGCCTTTTCCGCATCATCTAAAGAACAAAATGATAAATCTTCACTTGAAGCACCTTTGATATCTTTTACTCCATAAATACTAGTTGAATCATAATCTTCTTTTGAGCTATAAATAGAATATTTTACCCCGACGTTTGAAAGAAACGACGCAACATTAAATGATAAAGGGAGTATGCCCTTATTGTCACTGATAATACTTGAATGGACACGTTGATAGTGACGGCGTGGCATTTCTTAAAATTTCGTTGTACATGTATCACTTGTCTTATATAAGAGCTTAGTTCTGGTATTCTCACATTGGAAAATCACACCTAAAGCAATGATTTAACAGAGAATAATTAAATACTGTAATCTAGAAATCTCAGAAATGGAATGATAGGTTCGAACTCCTATATTCTCTTTGTCAATAAAGACAAATAAATCTAGTGGATAGTTTAGCATTATCTAATAAATGTAGCTTTATTTTTCTATATGAAGAAATAACACGTATTTATCACCAATTTAAGTGATTCATAAACTAAAAGGTAGATAGGCCTAGCTAATATAAAATATTTCGATATCAGGGGCATCCAATAAAAAACCAAGGTGATTGTTATTTATTCATCATATATCCAACAATTTTTATTTGCTCAGTTTATTCATTCGCCTACTGACTTACCTTTTTTTGGGAACAAATAAATCCAGCTTCTCTCATGAATAATTATAACGCGATCTAATGTCGATCACGGCTCTAATTGTATTTGAATTCATCTATACAGGAGAATAATGGCTATTCGGACCGAATATTTATTTTCTTTGAATTGATGACTTTGAAATCTTTGAACATGAGGATAAACTATAGCAGCATGTATTAATCGTATTATCGCATTTTTATATATTATAAACCAAATGGTTTATGAATTAGGGATACTATCTCCATACCTGTACAATAATGTACATCACACACAATTTAGGAAGTATCGCAGATGGATTCAGCGAACCAAAGAAAAAGTTGTTGTATTATCTTAAAGTCATGCACCAAGCCGGACTAGAGGATTCAGCTGCAGTCATGAAGATTTCAAGAATGGCAGTCCACAAGCATCTTTCATCATTACAACAAAGAGGCCTGGTAGAAGCGATTGAAAATAGAGGACGTGTAGGCAGACCAAAAATGATTTACCAGCTGACAAGTCAAAGCAAGACAGTTTTCCCGAAATCATACAGCGCTATTGCAACACAAGCACTCGATTTCATCGAGAAGAATATGGGTAAGGAAGGCGTTGAAAAGGTTCTGCGAGAGCGTCAAAGTGAACTCTTTAATCAATATTATAAGCGCCTTAAAGATATGGATTTTGACAGACGGGTTAAGGAGTTAGCAAGAATTCGAGACGAGGAAGGGTATATGGCTGAATCAAAGAATGAATCAAAGGGTGGCAAGAAGCACGTCTTGTTAGAGTATAATTGTCCGATTATACACATTGCCGAAAAGCATTGGCAGGCATGCTCAATCGAAACTGAATTGTTTGAAAAACTTCTTGGTGCAGAAATTGAGACGACTCATAGGGCTGCGAAGGGCGATGCAGTGTGCAAGTTTATGATAAAGGAAAGGAGAGAGGGTTTTCTCTAAAATTTCTCTACTGGATCAAAGTAAAATTATACACATTGAATATATGAGAAGCCATCTCGTCCTATAGTTTATATAATTTGTAAACGAGGCTATTTATAAATAGGCAAGTCTAATTAAATATGTTATGATAATTACCAATAAACCTCAAATTCAAACTTTAAAACTAGGGCTAAGTGACAACTCTGATAAAATGCGTCAAGGCTCCCCCGTAAATATTCTTGGTGTTGCTGGCAGTATGCGAGAAGGATCCTTCAGTACACATGCTCTAAAATTGGTTTTAGAAGAAGCAAAAAAATACGGATCTAACTCCCGAGTACTCGAATTACGTGAAGTAAGGTTGCCCATATACGATCCAAGCATGTCTGTTTCAGAAGAATTGTACCAAGAAGTTAACGGTAAACGACAAAATGTTCTCGAAGTAGTTACTGAGGCCATTAACTGGGCCGATGCTTTTGTCTTAGCTTCCCCAGATTATCATGGATCTATGTCTGGTGCAATTAAAAACTTTCTTGATTATTTCTGGGAAGAATTTGCTGGTAAAACCTTTGGATATATTATAGCATCTCATGAAAAAGGATTAACCGTTGCAGATCAAATGCGTACGTCAGTTCGTCAATGTTATGGGTGGAGTATGCCTTACAATATATCGATTAATGGGGGAAATGACTTTGATTCCGCAGGAAATCCAATTACTTCAACGCTAGCTAATAGGATAAAGATGCTCGCACGTGACATGGTGACATACGGCACTCTAATTAGAAGACAGTTTTTGCAGGATGTTATGAACAAAGATATCTCAAACAGCTACGCTTCTCGTTACCGGGAATAGTATAACTAATATCTTACTGTGCTGGCTCTGTCTTCTGCCACTAGAAGCGTGGTCTTCAAATTATTGGTTGTAGATTTGGGGCGTATTTCTTGCATGAATAGCTTAACTAATATCGTATTAGAGAAGATATCATTTGGCTGAAGTTTCTTCAATGTCACGATCTTCTGAATGAAACTCTGCGTCACGCAGCATAGCGTAGCTCGAATACAGCTTCTGAATGAAACTCTGCGTCACGCAGCATAGCGTAGCTCGAATACAGCTTCTGAATGAAACTCTGCGTCACGCAGCATAGCGCAGCTCGAATACAGAAAAATCGTATATACGAAAGTTAGATGAGATAGCAATGTCAATATGATTTCTTTCAGAAGCGGACCGACGAGAAAATACAAGAGGTCCGCACGGATTTTCCAAGATGCAAATGGGTCAAATTTTCGAAATGGAAGTGTTCAGAATTAACCGAATTAAAGAGACGGTATGTCAAGGTACGTTGGATACACTTCCAAAAGCGCTATTCATTTTGCTGACAACCTATGTATCCACAAATCATTCATGAAAATGCCTAACAACATATGACTCTGTGTGCATTTTATACACAATGCATGATAGAATCATCATACCATATGATTTTATCATTCACTTGTTACCTACTCTAATAAGGGTTGATAGCATAACGTATCGACGCTTCTATTAGATGTATTGCAAGGGAATATGTGTAAGGCATAAAGCTGGAAGGGCCAAATTTAAGCTCGGCAGGTATGAAAGTGGGCAAAAGAGATGCCAGGTTTGCCAAATATTCATAAAATGGGATGGGGGTATCTGGTGCCCGTGTTGTAGCCACAAATTAAGATCGAATCCAAGAAATATAAAATTCCGGCATAAACAGTTGCTGGCACGAAGAAAGTTAAACGCAGATTTGGCATACAAGACTTTAGTTACAAATGAATAGCCCACTCTCTTCCTATTCCATCCCACACGAGCCGGAAAACGCACCTCGTCTAACCCACCCTTCAAAGACGAGAACTCGACTACAGAACATTCGGGATTATTTCTCTTGACTCTGCTCCATATTACCCATGCATGTTCCCATAATGCAGTTGAAAAATTAGGATTAGAATTAGAATTAGGAATTTAGAATCATGAGAGCCTTCAGAGCGCTCTTTTCCTTATCTTTTATCTCGAGCATGACATCAAAATCTAAATCTTTTGTTTCCTTCAAGAATTTCTTAAATGATGCTGCTATCAATTTTTTCAGCATGTTTGCCCTTTCTTCCCTTGATACTACTTTCATCATTCCCGATATATGGACTACTATAATCGACAATCGGCAACCCATCTCTATCTTTCTCCCAAGTCGACACGGCCTTCCTAAGCGCGACTTTAAGCGACTCACCGTTAGATAACAACTCATGATGAAAACTATCAAACACGATCGGAATGCCTATTTGTCGATTTAACTCAAGACAATCTTTCAGATGATAAAGATGGTCGTCATTTTCTATAACTAGTCTTCGCCTAATTGCCTTATCAAGAGTATTGTAAGTTCTGACAAATCTTGCTAACGCCTCAATCTTATTTCCATAAACTCCACCAACATGAATCTGTACTTTGGCGGTTTCATCAAGTTGCATCGCATCCAAGACTTTACAATGATATTTTAATTCACTAATACTGCTTTTTATTATCGTGTTATTTGGCGAATTAAGAATCACAAATTGGTCAGGGTGCATGGAAACCCGAATACTGTGTTTTTTTAGAAAGATACCAATTTGTTCGAATTCTGACTGGAAAAGCTCAAACCAGTTCAATTTACAGATTGGATGAGATGCAAAGGGAATGAGATCAGAGCTAATTCTAAAAAATAATAGACCATGATTGACATTGTAATTTAAGATCTGACTCAAGTGAGCCAAATTGCCTCTAATGGTTTGAATTAACTTGTTTTCAGAATATGATGCCAATCTAAAAGTAGATGAACAAGTCCGAAGAATGCTATTGTTTATGCAGGGATATCCTATTTTCATAAAAAAATGACCCCCCTATTACATAATTTGTATTGCTCAATCGAGCCTTCAAAACTATCACAAAATATTAATTCACGTTTAGAGATTTTGTGTTCGGTACAAAATTGAATTTCCTCAATAAATATGTCCCAAGGTTCCGAAAGTTTACTAACCAAGCTTCAGCAGTCCCTGGCCCTTGTTCCTCTTTGAAATGTAAAATACAACTATTACTAATACGGGTAATGTTACTACCAAAATAATACCTGGAACAGCTTGGCTTAAACCACCAATAGCATTATCTTCAAAAATTTGAATTGAGATGGTGTGAGGATTGTACGTCATCATCATGGTTGCGCCGAGCTCTCCAACAGCCCTTACCCATGACATGATTATACCTATAACTATCCCAGTCTTAGCTAGTGGAAGTGATACCCTGAAGAAGGTCTGTAAATTGTTTTTACCTAGTACTCTTGCAATATTCTCATATGACCTATCAACTGATTCAAATGCTGCTTGACTTGCAAGGATCATAAACGGAGAGGCAACATATGTTTGAGCAATTATGATTCCAAACACGGATTGAGTAAATTCTATTCCTTGGAAGGCCTTCACAACTATTGAGGTCGGACCAAACATTCCTAATAGAAGAGCTCCACTTGCCAGGGGCGGAAGCACTAGTGGGATGATGACAATAACTCTGATAATGAATTTCCCTCGAAAGCTAGAATATCTTGCCAAGAAATAGGCAAATGGAATCCCAATTATGCATAGAATTGATGTAGAGACGGTCGCGGTAAATAGGCTTAGGATGAACGCGTTCCAAACTTGAGGTCGTGTCAATGATTCGAAAATATTCAACGGATCAAAAAAGGTCAGGACTGTAGTAAGAGGAAACACAATATATGCCAGAGTTATTGCCGAAAGGACTACGACTACGACGTTAAATCCTCGATGTGTTAATTCCATCCAAACACCTACAATACTCAGCTATTCAGACATAGGATCGCTGTTTCCTAAATTGAAATGGGATATGGTCAGCACACTATTCATTGTTTTTACGCATTCTATCTTTTGCAAATGCCGAATTAATGAGTTCTCTCATAAGAGGTCTAAATAGGATTGGCTATAGGTAAACTAAATGAGAATGTTGCTCCGGGGCCGTTATTGTTGTCTTGGGCCCAAATTCTGCCTCCTTGGGCTTCAACAAGGTTCTTACAAATATATAGACCAAGACCGGTGCCGTGATTTGATCTTGTAGAGAATTTTGAAAATAATCTCGGAAATATTTCTGGATCTATTCCACTTCCCCTGTCAATCACACTTATTACAATGGATTTATTGTCATTACTTACCGCCTTTGATATAGTAATGGTCCCATTCTTGGATGAGAATTTTATTGCATTACTAGTAAGATTCGATATTATTTGCATTACCCTATTTTTATCACAAATCAATTTAGTAACATTATGGGATTCAGCATCTTGTTTTGATTTATTTAATTGACCTTTGATCACTCTAACAAGCTTAACTTGTTTATCGTTTGGATAATCTATTTTGTTTCTAAAATCATCGATGACGTCATCAATAATCTCATCAATATCTACTGATTCCTTGTTCAATTTTAGTATCTTACTATCTATCCTTGTTACATCTAGTATATCCTCTGTTAATCTATGAAGTCTTTTTGCATTCCTAATAATTACTTCTAGAGTTTCTTTCATCTGAGGATCATCTCTATCAAATATTTTTTCGTTTCTAGCCAATGCAATTTCAGAAAGACCCAATATTGGTTGTATAGGTGTACGTAGTTCATGCGCTGCCTATATTGATGAATTCTTGTTGAATTATATTGTGGGATTCCAATTGTTTGTTGAGAATTTCTAATCTCTCCTTAGAATCCTTTAGTTGTTCATACAAGTCTGTTTGCTTACGAATGACATGGATTATAGATGCGTAAGATGATGCTACAGAAGGGATATTCGAATATGTAGCAATTCCTCCTGCTAGGTACGGATCCTTTAGCGTATCATCTTTGAGCTCCCATATCATAGATTTTGAATTGTCTACTACCATTATAGTAATTCTCGTATTAATTGACTTATCAGTTACAATTAATTTGGCATTTGGAATTTTTTTTCTGATTTTACTTATCTGCTCATTTACTTCTCCAAATCTATTGTTGTACCGGTCTTCAATATGGACATTATCACCATCATCATTACGAGCAAACCTTTCACGACTGGCCCAATTGATATCTTTTATGGAATCGTCGTACACAGGAACCAAGATAGTTAGGTTGATCCCCCTCTGCAATGCCTTTTGGTAATGATTCAATGTGTATGAGTCTGCAGCTAATAGAAATGTCTTTGCTGAGGCAAACATTATCAGGATTTCGTGTCTTGACGAGGCCATAAGATCAAAAGCGAGTGAAATCGAAGTACGAGTGTCAGTTATAACTTGTATTACTGGCTGCTCAACGCCTTCCTCTAGTTCTTTAATTTTTTGTTCGGCAGGCGTAGCCGTGCTCCAAAGTGTATCAAATATGTATTGTCCTTGTTCAACAACTTCCCTTATGCTGCTATAAATTACCTCAGTGAGTGGAACACTTTCCTGCAAGACGGTCGTCGCCATATATTCTGTCTCACTTATTGCAATTCCTCCTCTTACCCCATCTAGATGCCTCAGTTCGTCTACTAGGTTCATGAGTTCTTTACAATGGTGGAGATTCTCTTTCGTTATTTCAGTGAATGCACGTATCCTTCCTCCCCTCTTTCGTATGTTCTTGTAACCATTTCTATATTCCTTAACATCTACCACTATGGATGGAGCTTTTTTGTCGAAAAAGATATCCATCCTTTCCTTCACATTATCCATGAAATAGATTCCCCTTCCTACGGCTTTTTCAACGCCGTAAAGAACTTCTGATTTCTTGTCTTTGACTGGGGGAAATGCCTGAATTGTCAGTTCGATAAGCCCCTAAATGGGCTTAAGCATATATATTGATACTCGTACTAGCAGATATTTTGTATATCGTAAGTAAGGGAGATTCAATTTTAGTGAATTTTATGTATAATAAAGCCAAATCAGTGAGGTTCTTTCATATTAAACCCATATGTCGAGAATTGTGGATCTGAATACCCGATATTTCTCGGTGATGCAACAAATTCTTGTAGTGAAATATATTTGAATATAATAGATTATTTGATAAATAGTCCACCTATTTACTAATAGCATCTTTTTTAGTATGAAGAGCCACTATTCTTTAAAGAAGGTATGAATACTCTACCTACAAAAAAGACACAAAATAGAGTGGCAATAATCACTGGAGGTGGAAGATGTATGGGAAAAGAAACTCCAATTATGCTAGTCATCGACTAATTGCTGTACTTTCTTGCCATCTAGTCTTAAGTTGTGAGCGGGTGCTGCAAAGATGTCTCACATATTTGATTAATGATATCTGATCAAGTCTCTAATTATTCCTGTGCAACTCCAAATATTTTGTTCGTATCAAAATGAGGATCTTCTAAAGCTTCTCCTAGGTATGGGAAGGCGATTTTTGCCATGGTCAAATCTCTTAGATTATCATACTCCTCGGTAGGTGGCGATTCACGAACAAGTTTCAGATATTATCCAACTTTTGTGATATTCTGAGCCCAACACATCTGTCCAAGATTCATTTACTCTGGTCGCTTTAACTTTGCTGCAGGCTATTATCTTTTAGAAAATCGTGGGTGTACTGCTCCCCGGGGTGGTTTCATCCCAAGGCGGTATTCTTCAAAAACTCTCATTAGTGCAAATCTTGTTAATTCTGAAACAGACGGCGTGTTGATACTTCCATTAATATAATAAACTCTAGCTATCTTACGGCAAAGCTCGTAATCGTTAAAGGTAAGTTTTGTCGATACTGCTTTAGACAATTTTTTGTCCCCCATCATTTTCATTTAAACTGTCATCATTAGTACTCCGTATATTTAGTTTACCCAAAGTAACGAGTATTCTAAGAGACTTGATTTCTAGTAAACTAGTCAACAGGTAGACCGACGCGCGAAAATCTCAAACAAGTTCTTCTATATTTTTGAACTTCAATTCTTTTTTATATTACTAATGTATGTTAGTAGTTGAAGATGAATCAGTTTGCAGGGATGAAATTAATTGCAGTAACTGCAGTTACTGCAGTTACTGCGGTAGTGTACGAAAAGGATCAAAAAATGGTCGGCGGTCTGCTGCTGATGCCATCGACAAAATTGTATCATTGTCCATATTTTGGCTGTAACCAAACGTCAAGCAGACGGTGGAATATGAATATCCATATTAAGAGAAAGCATAATTCAGAAAGTCCAGCGTCAACCTACATAACTGATAGCAGATCTGTTTTCAGCCCGGAACCGGCTCGATATTACAGAGAAAGTAACAGACCAGGTGGGAATACTTATAATCACTATCTTCGTCCGAATAGCCTTAGAGCTAATCTACCTCCAAGAAAAGAAGAATCTGCTCAAGATAGACTTATGGCGACGATTAGTGAAATTAGTGAATATATGCGCTTAACGAATGAGTTCAGGGAATTTTCAATTCGGCCGTCGGGGTCCCAAATACCTATGTCATTATATACGAGACTCTTGGCTTTGAACTCCCTTCAGAGTAAACACAATGTGCAAAATAAGAAAGTTAGACTTCCCACTGGTTACCGCGTCGCGTTTTGTGATAGCTGTTTTTCAGGCTGTGAGTTTAGGTCAGTATATTACCCAATAGAATTCGAAGGTGCAACTAGGCTAACTCATAAATGTAATCATACGGATCCTTTCTTGGACCGAAGTGCGGAAGAAATCTCAAGAATTAAAAGTCAGATTCAAGTCAAATTGATGGATTATCTTACAAAAGTTGTCGACTTAAGAATTGGACAGGGAGAAGCCTATTTGAAGTCAGAAACATACCTTCTTTGTTCTCTGAAGAATGTCGAAGAACTTTGAAGCTCCCTGCCGGTAGATCACTAATCGAAGAAAAGGATTGTATCGAAATCGTTCCCTTTCTTGAAGGAATACATAAGACTCAATGGTTCTCTCGTGTATTCAGAGACATTGGCAATAGTGATAAACTGAAGATAACCAGAAATGAATTAAATGATTTTCTAAGTTTAGCACGATCTACTTTGGAGCTTTTAGGATTAAAGCGAGCGATCCTGGGGCAAAATACTATTTTCTGATATATATAGCATTTTGAGGATGGGGTTATTCTACTTATACTTCCTCCTCAAATGATAAATCATTTATCCTTTCAGAAATAGATAATTACTAAGCATTAATTGTGATGTTGAGTTAAGGCTGAAAAATAAGTGGGAATCACTCTTGTCCACATACAACGAAGACATTTATTATTATTACTCTTAACTCACTCTCAATTTTTTTAATTTCTCTTCGACAAGAACTAGATCAAGATCATTTCTCATCCGTTGGCTTAAGGAACTGATTAATATGCCAGTGCTGATAATAACTCAATTAAAGAATATTTAGGAAAGATTTAATCCATCCTCATTTACCCTAAATATTCATGCGAGAAATGTATGTGGTATTAGTCTTAGGCTTTGGACTAGGCTTATTTCTAATAAGCTCTATCGGAACTGATGCCCAACTAGATAAAGAGGCACCAACTGGAAATTTGACAGAGGATGTAGACATCTCGATAAGTCCGGGAGAAGAACTCCCTGCTAACGGAACTGTAAGCGTTAGTACTGAAGGAGCAACTGATATGGATATCAATGAATTTCCTCCACAAGGAGTAACGGTCATAATTCAAAATGACACAGTAGTTGTAACAAATAATCCAGTTACGTATCAATAGTATTTGCGCGTACCTATTTGTGATCAAACACCATGTCCCAGATAGGCTAAGCCTTAAAACAAATCGAGGAATGACCCCCTTTCATTTTTTAGATGTTTAGTGTTTCGCTTCGCTTGATCTGATATTCTAACTAGATGACTGCAGGTCCAAGGATATAGACTGATACGAAAGGGCTGTCCAAGGATAGACTTTGAGATGTCATTAGAATTTTACTTTGAATCAAAGCCATTGAAAACCTGACAAATTTTCATATGGAATAATCCAATCATAGATATTAGAGCCCTTCCTATCGATATCATTGATGCGGCTTATCCTTCATGAATTTTCATATCCCCTGTCTCGAGATTTGTAGTAGACGAAAATGGATACAGGTGAACACCATCGATAGAGAATGAATATAGAAATCTTATCAAGAATATAGAATTTCTTCATGGTAATGTCCTAAAAAAGGTATTCATGTATTCTATATGATCATCATAGGAATCTATAGACTACTATAATTATATGGTATAGGGATTAATAATTAACATCAGTGAGTCAACTTAAATGGAAACCAAAATAGGTTTTAGATTATTGGTTGCTGCGGTACTTGTGTTGGCATCAACTGCGCCAGCAAGTTTCTCCAGCAATCTCATTGCACAAGGTCCAACAACTATCAACGGAGCGGGAGCTTCATTCCCATTCCCACTGATAGATACGTGGAGGGTTGAATACGAAACAGTTGATCCAAGTGTAACTATCAACTACCAATCGATTGGAAGTGGAGGAGGTGTCAAACAGTTCACCGAAAAGACAGTCGATTTTGGTGCAACTGACGCACCATTGACTCCAGAAGAAGAAGGTAATGCACCAGGGGCAGTTCATATACCTGAGACTATAGGTTCGGTCGTTGCAGCATATAATATTCCAGGAGTTCCTGACAAGGGCTTGAAATTGACAGGTCCTGTCTTGGCCGATATCTTCTTAGGAAAAATTACTAAATGGAATGATCCTCAGATTGTTGAATTGAATCCGGAGTTATCGTTACCCGATGCGGACATTATCGTAGCTCACCGATCAGATGGTTCAGGAACAACTTTCGTGTGGACTGACTATCTATCAGCAGTTAGTCCTGAATGGAGTAACCAAATAGGTAAAGGGAAATCAGTTCAATGGCCCATAGGCATAGGTGCCCCAGGAAACGAAGGTGTTGCTAACGCAATTAGAGGAAGTGAAAATACCATTGGTTACGTAGAACTTGCGTATGCCCTAACAACAGGAATGCCATATGCGTATATGCAAAACCAGGCGGGTAATTTTGTGGAACCCACGTTGGCTTCAACGGAGGCCGCAGTTGCCTCATCAGCTGGCTACGCTACCGACTGGAGATGCATCATGGAACAATGTCACCCTAGTAAATGCCGAAGGCGCTGACTCCTACCCCATTGCCAGCTTCTCTTACCTGTTATTATACAAGGAATTGGCTGACAACCCATCAATGACTGATGCCAAAGCTAAAGCGCTAGTTGACTTTGTCAACTGGGCAATTACTGAGGGTCAACAATTTGCGCCTGAATTAGAATACGCGCCACTACCAGAGCAAGTGGTACAACTGAATCAAGACACTCTTCGTCAGATTACATTCAACGGACAGCCAGCCAGTAGCGAATTCAACACAGGGATAAACAATAGGATGACGTAGCCAACCAAAAACGATAACAATCTAATCTCATTTTTTCTTTTTTTGAAAGTAAAAGCTCATCGATTGCTTTTATTGTATAGAATGAGAATGCTAAACTGTAAGCCTCGGACTTACTGTAAGATGTCTGATGATTGAATTTAGTCAGTACTAATAATTCAATAATCGGAGATCAACAAAAATAGTTCCAAATTCTCTAAATTCCTTTTATTCAAGCTCTTGTCAAATGAATCACAATACAATTTGGCAGAGCAAATTAAACGACCGATCGGGGTCACGATAATTGCCATTCTGACTATTATTGGCGGTGTAATATTGACTTTTGGAGGGATTTCATTATTGGCATTTGGTGCATTCTTTTCTTCAGTTCCTATCGATGTTTTCGTTTCAGAACAAATGCAACAACAACAACAACAACAGCAGCAGGAACAACTTCAACTACAGCAGGAGCAGCCTCAGCAGCAGCAACAACAACAACTGGACATGCAGAATGCAGCAGAATTACAGGCCCTAGCCAGATTCCTCGGCGGCGTGGGGGTAGTAATAGGAGCAATAGTACTCGTAGTTGGCATTGGATATTTGGTTGTATCTTATGGCTTATTGAAAGGAAAGGGATGGGCTTGGATTGTGACTATAATATTGACAATTATTGCAATCGCAGTCCAAATTGTCTCTGGAATAACTGCAAGTATGTTCAATGCATCCTTTATCGATGATACGAATAGTTTTGTGACTGGGATCATTGCTCAGATAGTAGGGATAGCAATCAATGGAGTAATAATATACTATCTCTACCGCCCAAACGTAAAGGCTTTTTTCGGCAGATCCCTACCTTCAACAAGTATTCAAAGATAGGAGATTCCTTCTCACATTCATAAACACTACCGCACTTAGGGTTAAGGAATTAATCGCATTTCGAAGAACATCTATTAATTGATCTAATTGAGGATGAATAGGCCTGATAAAAGGCCTATCGTTATTTCCTAAGCCTAAGAAACAGGAGAATGGTAATAAATGAGATTGAGAAGTAGATTGCGTATAACCATTGTTCCTTAGAATAGCGTTGGTTTTGGTAACATTGTTGTCACTAA
The DNA here is from genome assembly GCA_963788755.1 of uncultured Nitrososphaerales archaeon. Taxonomy (GTDB): domain Archaea; phylum Thermoproteota; class Nitrososphaeria; order Nitrososphaerales; family Nitrososphaeraceae; genus TH5896. The sequence goes on along the minus strand of CAWBHQ010000001.1, from coordinate 108,414 downwards.
TTGGCATCCAACCATTGATTTTAATTCCAGGAATATTCACAGACGCTTCAGCTCAACAATTGCCACCTTCTACCAAATCCCCACCACCGGCATCGCCAAAAGGAAAAACTCCAACCATAGTGTCTAATAATTCAGATCTAAAAATTGAACTTGTCTATAAGGGTCTAGAATACCCTTCTAATATGGTCTTTTTAAATTCAACAGATATTCTAGTTCTTGAAAAAAATAATGGTCAGGTAAGACTAATCCATGATGGTATCATTCAACAGGAGCCAGTTTTAGATGTTACTGTTACTACTGAAGATGAGAGTGGATTGTTAGGAATTGATGTGTTTAAAGATAGTAATGGAAGTAACAGATCTTATGCATTTGTTTACTATACCGAAGCTCAGGGTGAAGTAGAGAAGGAAGGCGCGGTTGAAATTGGCAATCGTCTTTACAAGTATGAACTCTCTGAAGATAATTCAAGTAACATCAAGCTAATAAACCCTGAGCTTCTTTTGAGTGTTCCACCCAGTCCAGGCACCCATCATGATGGGGGTATAGTTCTGATCGGCCCCGATGATAGGTTGTATGTTGTTATAGGCGATCTGGAAGATCATGCGACCTACACTCAGAATGTGAAAACAGGGGTGGAATTTGATAACTGAAGTGTCGTATACAGACTAGACAAAGATGGTCATCCTGTAGCGGATGGCCATTTAATGCTTCTAACGTCCCAAGTGGTGTTTATGCATATGGCATAAGAAACAGCTACGGAATGGATTTTGACCCGTTAACAGGAAAACTATGGGATAGTGAAAATGGACCAGGATTTGGCGATGAAATTAATTTGATTGATCCTGGTTTCAATAGCGGATGGAATAAGCTTCAGGGATTTTGGAGGGCAGATACATATTTTGGAGGTAAGAATGTGCCAGTTGATATGGTTCCTGAAAGTGATCTGGTACACCTTTCAATAAATAGTACGTACAGGCACCCTGAATTTGCGTGGAACCAAACTGTCGGTGTTACCGCAATAAGATTTATGGATAGTGAACAATTAGGTGATCACTATCAGTATGATTTATTTGCAGCAGATATTAATAATGGTAACGTCTATCATTTTGATTTGATTAATACCAACAGCAACACTATCAAAAACGAATCCGACAATATTAGGGATTCACTACTACTCGACGGCGAGCTTTCTGATAAGATTGCAAATACAACCGAGGAAATTAATGAGGTATTTTTTGCAACTGGATTTGCTGGTGTTACCGATCTAGAAGTTGGACCTGACGGTTATTTATACATACTAACCTTCCATAAAAGCCAAGGATCTATCTATAGGATTGTACCCAATATTTGATTAAATAAGAACAAAATGTCAAAATTGCAAATATAGGTAAGTTGACATCAATTTCATTTCATTCCCTAATTTTGATTCGAGATTACATTCGAGATTACATTTGATTTTACAATGATGTCGCTTGAATTAGCTACTAGATTATAAAGACGGCCGCACTCACAACAGTAGTCCAAAGACCGTCCTTATTACCTTCTGCAGATTGTGTAAGGTTCTGTGTTCGGTATATTTTACCTGATAATTTCCATTCCTCCTTTCTTTCATCCCATGAGAGTGTAGGATCATTTGCCAAACCCAGAGTAGTAGCAAGCATTTCCATTGCCATATCTTCAGCATAGTCACCTGCTCTTTGAGCTGTTTCTCCAGTTGAATGGTGTTCGGAAAGAAACCCGTAGTGGTTATTGTTTGACGGCCTCAGCTAATCCAATAGACGCTGCAATCAACCTATTCGGTTCATTGGTAGCAGATCTCGCCATGACACTAAATACAATCTGGCCAGGTATAATGTGCCTTCTTCCTTCTTGCACACTAACAATTCTGCACTGTGCGGGCATTATGCTGGAAACAGAGACGAGGTTAACATCAGATATTTGGGCGTCATTTAAGGCTAACTGGAAGCTTGTAAGATAATCCTTGTGAATCCCTTTACCTTTAGTAAAAAACATGATCTTAGGCAGGTATGAAACAGGATCTGAGGTAATATGCATACGCATACAAATTATTAGAATACTTATAAGTAATTCGCTTTCTAGTTATGTGCAGAATTTTTATCTCATAGGACAACAGAAAATTTAGTGAGGATCGCTATGAAACATCAAGGCTGTAATATGCACAAATTGAGGGCGCAAAAATCTTAAATTAATACTTAAAATAATATTCTTGATTACAGGTAAACAGTGACCACTGTACATAGAGAACGAGCCTCAATTTTACCGTTATTGTTGATTAACTTAGTGGGGACCCTTGGCTTTAGTATCGTTCTGCCTTTTCTGGTTTTTTTGGTTACTGATTTTGGTGGAAACGCATTAGTTTACGGCATTCTATCAGCCACATATCCTGCATTTCAACTAATCGGGGCTCCACTATTGGGAAGATGGTCTGATATTTATGGAAGAAGAAAAATCTTGTTGGTAAGCCATATAGGTACACTTGCTGGATGGTCAATTTTCCTTCTCGCATTATTTTTACCTGTTAATGATCTTTTTAATGTTGACTCTGCAATATTTGGAACCTTTGTTATAACTCTTCCTTTGGCTGTTCTATTCCTAGCAAGAGCCCTTGATGGCCTCACTGGGGGAAACGTTTCCGTTGCTGATGCATATGTTGCGGATATTTCATCAGATGAAAACAGGAGCAGAAACTTTGGGAAAATGGGAATGGCTTCTAATCTCGGTTTTGTTATCGGACCTGCAATTGCAGGAATTTTGGGCGCAACCGTGTACGGAGAGGTACTGCCTGTATTGGTGGCCTTAATCCTTTCTTTGGTCGTATTAGTGGTAATAATCTTTGTACTAAAGGAATCCAAAACTTCGATCGTTAAAGAAATACCTGAAAAAGATAACGTCGGTAAGGTTTTTGCCTTTGAATGCAAGGAATGTTACAAAGCCGCTAACCCCAAGAGACTGAAAATGAGAGATGTTTTCAAGCTAAAATATATCTCATTCTTACTCATCCTATACTTCCTTATTTTTGTTGGATTTAACATCTTTTACACCGCTTTTCCAATTCATGCAGTATCTGGTTTAGGGTGGACAGTAACCGAAATGGGAATATTCTATGCCGTTTTAAGCGGCATTATGATATTGGTGCAAGGACCGGTACTTCGAAGAGCATTAAAAAGATTCTCAGAAGAAAAATTAGTAATTATTGGTAGTGTGGTTTTGGGTTCGAATTTCGTTTTGTTTGTATCATCAGAATTTTCATTGATTTACTTGGCGGCAGTGTTATTTGCAATTGGTAATGGGCTCATGTGGCCATCCATAATGTCGATTCTCTCCAAACGTGCAGGGACCATCTATCAGGGGGCGGTGCAAGGCGTAGCAGGTAGTGTTACAGGGATAGCCAGTATCATTGGATTAACTACGGGTGGACTATTGTACAATGCATTTGGAGGTTTTACTTTTTTGATCAGTGCAGGTGTAATATTTGGAGTTTTTGTGTTATCATTTAGACTGTTAAGATACAAGGGGTAAACTTGTGATAGTTTGCAAACCATGGGAGAATAATGCCCGCCTACACCGACTTATTTCTCGGTAAACCGCATTTTAAGCATTAATGATAACCCATCAGATACTAGTTGAACTAGTTACTTATCTATAAGTCGTGTAAAATTACGTATTCTTTGCCAAAATTTCATATTTGAATGCGGTTATATTCCCGTGAGTACATAAAATAGTAGGGAAAGAGATGTCGTCCATAGTCATTGAAGAAGCTCAAATAATATCTAACAAGAAGAGGGTAGCGACAGCTGATCTGGCACAACACAAGAATCAGCTCCGTGGGGTTCTGAAAGAAAATGTTCGGAAATACTTTCTTGTATGTGAATCTTGCTTTTGGTGCGCTTCTTATTATGAAAAACTATATTATGGCTATGAGAACTCATGGAGGGCACAAGATATGACCACGCCAAATGCGAGCTGCCCTGCGCGCGGAACTGACGATGAAATCAAGTTTCTTCCAATCTCATTCGATAAATCGGATAAGCCTTCTATAGGAGAGAGTTTTCATTAAACGATGGGGACCTGCATATCTCACGTACTAGACTACGAAAAGAAGAGTCAGAGAATGACGTGGCTAAGATGCGTAGAGTGTGGTACAGTTGTGGGTTGGCTTGAGGACAATACGCCTATCATAGAAGGAAAAGTAGTTCGACTACCATATAAGGAAAAAATAAAACTAAAGTAGCTCCTTCCCCCCATATTACTAGAAGTAAGTATCAATACAATGCAACGACAACATTTTATTTGACAGTCACAATATTATGCATCAAGGTATTTAGTTTCAAGGATTAACTCCATACTCGTCCCTAGGTCCTAGGCGCATTTTACAAGAAAACAAAACAGCCCAAATAATGGTAGATCATCATATATAGTAAATCAAATAAGCATTAACAGAAATGGAAGGTCCTCCATTATGGCTTTGGGCGATTATCATCGGGACTATAATAGCAGCCAAATTTATTTTCCGATGGAAACTTTCGAAGGAATCATCCAAGAACGCAAAATACACTGATCAATCTTAAAGCCGAAAGGAAGTCAATCAGTTACATATATCTTCTCGCGTTGAATTATTGCAGAAGGTCATTATAGATAAGTTATGTTAAGTATGTTAAGTCTAAGTTAAGTTTATAGTTACTGATAATAAAATTCAAAAAAAGGGGTTGGTTTAGACCAACTAAAGCGATGTGTTCTCCTCAGTCGTCAGCTTCTTCGAATTCTTGCTCTGATGCTAGGGCTACTGAGTTATCGTCGCCCTGAATCTGAGAGGCAGTATTTTGACATCCAACGTTTAATGGAAGCTCACCATTGCCACAGTAATTGTCCTGGGCTGTTGCTTGGCTCTTTTCATAACCCCCTCTCTTCTTCTTGTCTGCGAATGCATCTTCGCTTGCAAGTGCTGTTGCTCCAATGAGCATTACTGCCATTGCAGCTACTACGACCATATATCTGGTATTCATTTGGTAGTTTAGCGGAAGTCATGTTTATCTGCGTTAAGCAATTTCGAACGCTTTCATATATCTGATATTTTTTCTGTTAGATAGAACTAAGGGCTAACAGATGGCAAAGTGATAACAAACATTGCCTGATATTGATTTGCAAAATCAGCTATGCGCACTATGATGTGCTGATGCAAGAGCCACTAGTTTGACTTGTTTAAACAAGCATGGTCTTATCAACTTTTCACTTGTTGTCTTGATTTTACATGCAGTGAAATGCCAGGCTACTTCCAAAGACAGATATGTCAGTATGAATCCAATTGCTACGTACGCCAGACCTAAAATAGGTTCTATTTCCATAATGGCCAAATACAGAGCCCTATTAATTAAGAAGCTTAAACACTAGGTATGAGTTGTAGCGTTTTACCTTGAACTTTGCGGAACTAATATTACTAATATGCATATGACATTGCATTCAATGGTTCGACGATATTCCTAATTATTTTCTGATACGAGAAGAATTAAGCAATATTCACCTAACAATTAACGTGATATCCGAACTACAGGCACTTTCATATGGATGTGTTGCTGTCATGAAGGAAACGAAAACGAAACATAACATGACGAGACAGAAGGTGAGTGTGATTAGATGACACTAGTTACAAAACATGCTAGACATGATGAAAAAATGCTAGTTGATCAAGAAATTTCTCATAAATTAAATACTGGCTTAACAGTTCTCATAATTCTCATAAGTTGCTTGGGGGCCTTTACAGTTATCATGATCTCTGAACTGTATGGGCCTATCATTTTCATGGCTCCATTCTCTTTTAAAGAAACAGTAACGCCTACATCAGATATAGACCTCGGAAGTGTAAAAGGCTTTATAATTGGTTCAGATGGTTCACCAGTAGGTGGAGCCTCAGTAGTAGCTTACAAACAAATGGAACTGATTAATTCGGAAGTCAAGAATGTAGGTTATTCTAGTTCTGTGGTAACCAACTCTGATGGTTCTTACCTATTCACTGGCTTGCCGTCTGGGGTATACAAATTTGAAGTGACATTTCCAGATAACACCATTCAAAAATTAGATAACTATGCAGTATGGCCAAGTTCAAGTTCTTCATATGACATTAAAGAGAATCTCTTACTGACTAAGTAATTAAATGCAGTGAATAGAATGGTAAATCTCAACGCCTTCGTATTGATTTTTTTAGCAATAGCTAGTTTTATGATTGGAAGTAGCAATTATCTGACCGAACAAGTTGTGATAGCTCAAAATAAGACTGAGGACAACAATACCGATGAGGACAATATGAATGAATCAGGCACGATATCTAATCTTCCAACACCTATTCGTCCACCATTTGCCTAACTTACTATTTTATGGGTTATTTTATCAACTCTAATTAGTTATTGTTACTAGCGAATGCGCGAACAATATCCGGGGTAGCATCCTATTCTGATTGAAAATCTTTGCAACGTAAGAGCAATGATACAATGTAATTAGAAAGGAACTGTCATTACCTTTTTTCTATTATGATCTATTGTTAACGTATCTTTAATTAATTAATGTCCTGCATCATTCTCATTTGCTATTTTATACCCGTTATATTGTGTTAGTCAAAAGCAACTTTGCCTTCTTTTATTCAATAACGATTTTAAGTCGCTCGCTATACGCTTTTCCAAATTGAAGACGAGCATATATTTACATGAACCACTGAGTAATATGTACAAGTATCACAACCATGAGCCAGAAAATAGAGAAAATCTCATTCAGGATCATAGGAATGTATTGTATTACCTGTAAACCCATTGTACAAAAGCAACTAAAAGATGAGAAAGCAGTACAGAGAATTGATATTAATTATATGACCGATAGCGTTATAATTGAATTTGATTCATCGCTAATAACTAGAGAACAGATTAAAAATAGGTTAGAAAAGTCAGGCTACAAGTTTGTAAGGACAGGCAGCATCATAGTATACGGTAGTAAATATCTCTTGCAATTTTCAACTTTTGTCTATTACTATTATTCTATTGTTGTCTCTTGACGCTTTGATGGATAGGATCAACTTCTTTCAGGTCTGCACTGGCATCAATTTCTTTTTCTTTACTTAACTTCTTCTTTGCAAACCTTGGCTTGTATCTTCCAAGCAGTATTGAATTTCCTACAACAGTCACAGAACTCATGGCCATTGCTACGCCCGCTAACATAGGTAACCATCCAAATATCCCAACACCCAGAAATGGCACTAATACACCCCCCGCTATTGGAATTAAACCAGTATTGTACGCAAATGCCCAGAATAGATTTTGCTTTATCTTGGATACGGTCTTCTTTCCAAGATCGAGTGCTGTGACTACATCTCTTATATCATCCTTGATCAAGATAATACCTCCAGTCTCCTTAGCAACATCCGTTCCAGAACCTATTGCAATACCCAAATCAGCTCTTGCCAGTGCTGGTGCATCATTGATTCCATCTCCAACCATCGCCACCACTTTTCCTTCACTTTTTAATTTAGAGATTACTTGTTCTTTTTCTTGGGGTAATACTTCTGCAATAACTCTATCAATTCCAAGCTTAGATGCAACAGCGTTAGCAGTTCTTTCGTTGTCTCCTGTAAGCATTACTACTTCTAATCCCATTGATTTTAGTGCATCAATAGCTTCTTTTGCATTCTCTTTAACAGTATCTGCAATACTAATGATTCCCGCAAGTTTATTGTCAATTGCCACAAGTACCGCTGTTTTTCCTTGAATTTCAAGATCTTTGAGCTTTGAATCTACAGTTGCAGTAACATGGATATGGTTCTCGTTCATTAACTTTCTATTTCCGATAAATGTTGTATGATCAGCGTGTCTTGCCTTAAGACCATGTCCAGACACAGCTTCAAATGAATCTGGATTCGATACCAAGATGCCCCCCTCCATTGCATAATTAACAACAGCTTGACCTAATGGATGCTCTGATCCAGACTCTGCAATTGCAGCAAGCCTCAGCAATTCGTTTTCACCCATTCCTGATAAATCAATTATATCGGTTACAGATGGCTTGCCTTTTGTCAGGGTCCCAGTTTTGTCAAATACAATTGTATTTACTTTATTTGCTATCTCCAGATATTCTCCCCCTTTAAACAATATACCATTTTCAGCCGCCTTTCCAGCACCCATCATCAATGCCGCAGGTGTTGCTATACCAAGAGCACATGGGCATGCAATGATTATCACAGATACAAATGCTAAAAGTGAAAAAGTAATGCCTATATCACCAATAAAGTACCATCCAAGGCCTACACCTATTGCAACTGCTAGCACTGCTGGTACGAAATATTTGGCTACCTGATCTACCAATCTTTGCATTTTTGCCTTTCCAGTTCTAGCCTCCTCTACTAATGTAATAATTTGAGATAGCACTGTATCTTGTCCTACTTTGGTAGCTTTAACTCTTAGCAAACCGCTCTTGTTTATTGTAGCCCCTATTACTTGATCGTTCTTCTTCTTATCTACAGGTATACTTTCACCCGTTACAGCCGATTCGTCAATCGAGGATGATCCATCTATCACAATCCCATCTGTTGGTATCCTCTCTCCAGGTCTTATGATCATAACATCTCCTTCTAGCACCTGCTCTAACGGAGTTTCAACTTCAACTTCTGCATCTCCTTCTTTTCTTATGATCTTGGCCATCTTTGGTTTCTGATCCAACAATTTTCTTACAGCATCAGAGGCCTTCTCCTTTGTTCTCGTTTCAAGCAATCTTCCAATTAGTATCAACGTGATTATAATTGCTGCAGTTTCAAAATACACCGATTCAAATGGAAAGTATTCAGGGGCTATTGTGACTACTGCACTATACAGATAAGCAGCTGTTGTGCCTATTGCAATAAGCGTATCCATATTGGATGCTTTCGCCTTTATTCCATCCCATAACCCTCTATAGAAGCGCCAACCAATCCAGAATTGTAATGGAGTAGCTAGTGCTAGCATTACATAATTAGTATAATTCATAATCTCCATAGGAAAAAGATGACTAAATTGTGATGGAAACATATGAGGTAAGCTTAAGAATACTATGGGAATGGTTAGGGCAATACTTATGGCAACATATTGCTTGAGCCTTCGCACTTCTTTTTCAGGCTGAATGAATTCATTTAGACACTGTGTGCTGCAAAAGTAGTATATCCTGCCTTCCTTACTATACCGTATCGTGTCTGGTTTCTCTTCAACAAACATGCCACATACCGGGTCTTTTGCCATGTCCTCTCTACACACAATTAATAGAAAAACAGAGGTATAAGTATGGACCTTTTCTATTGAAAAAATACAATAATCTATTCTTCTAGAAATGCATTATTACATATGTCCTTTCAGTTAGACGAGTAAGATGTATCCATACTTCATTCATTGTTAACGGATGGGCGCAGGTCCATTTCGTGAAATCTTCATAGAAACTGGCCTTATTACGCCAACTGTTAAAGCCAGGTTTGACATACTCTAGTGTCGCTAAAACCTTGTGTTTATGCCTTTTAAATATTACGAGTGTACCATGGGATACAAATTAATACTTCAGCGACCATGGGGACTAGAGAAAGAAATGGCTAAGCGACAGGAAAATCTCAAAAATTTGATGAAAGATAGAAATACGACAGATCAGACGACTTATTAAGAGGGGCACAAATATGTTTTGTTACTGGCCCTAGGATAGAACTTGCTATTGAACTCATAAAAAGGACTAAACTGGTATTTGAAGATCTTAAAGTTTGATACTAAGGAGACTGTCCTTGAACTAAATGGGGTTCATATTGAAGTAATTCCGTCGCATCACCTAGACGCAATGCATTCCCTCACGAATCCAAAGTTCATACTGCGTGAAGACCCTGATTATGTTAAACAGATTGCATATTACAAAAAGAATTATTCATCAGTTTATGATTTGCAATTCTTACAGCAAAACATGTTTGTAATACCAGTAGCATTTAGCAAAGAACTCAAGAACATGTTAGCATATTGTAAAGAACTTATGGAGTACCAAAATGGAATGATTGCTATTAACCCTAAGCATACCAAACTCATAACCTCTTTTGTGTACTGCAGTGGAAAACGGTGAAGGTAGCCTAGACAAAGAAGTAACTAGCCATGCTGACTTGTTTGATACTTTTAGGATGAGCCTTCAGTTTTGGCATTGACTATGATTTTCATCACCAACAAACCTCTAAATATTTAACGTGTTAAGAAGAGTTCCACATGTCAAGTTCATCTGAGAGAGAAGGGAGACTGGAAAGCCTTAGCAGAAAACTCGGTTACGAACTAGACGAAGATTTCAGAAGGGCAGGGAACAAACTAAAGGACATCTTGATTCGTGACTTTGATAAAGAAATGGCGCTAGCCGACATATTTGTTGATCGTAATGATCTCACCGAAGCAGCATACCATAGAGCATTGGCTTATGCGATACACAACACTCTGAGGGATCTTGAAATGATGATTGGAAGATGATTCGAACTAGGAACTAGGATGTCTTTGCAGTTCTGGCATTAACAAACTTAGTATTTAGAAGGGCTCTACGTTTACCCCGACTGAAACAGGAACTAGTTAGATGATAACTCAGGCACATAGTTGCAAGGCCTTGACCCAATCAGTCTGTTTTGTATACTAGGGGCTTCTATGGTTTAGGTTCTACTCTTACTCTTATTCCGTTGGCGGCGTTGCATTCCGTTTTCTTATATCTCGTTCTGTTTTAAGATACTCTTCAAATTTTACAAGTGATGGTATTAAATAGTGTAAATCATTCAATGTGTCATCTATCTTGATGTCTTTCCAGTTTGAGATTATTTTCTGAAAGCGTTCTTCCTCGTTACTTGGAAAGCCTACTATGGCGCCATATAATTCACTTATAACCTTGTTCACCTCAGTAGTCATTTCTTACTTTTTACCATGGCAAAAATCAGGATGGATAACAGACCAAGGGATCCAATGATGTACAAATGCTGGATTTCCGCCTACTCTGATCAGATCGTTTGGCATGCAAGTGCTGCACCCGGACCACACACGGTGGCGTAGATTCCAGATCCTGCACTTTCACCACCAGGGTTTCCAGCCGCTGCATTGTCACTTCCTGTTGTTCTAGCATCTATATTGCCTGTTAAGGCAAGTGAGCTGACTGCAATAATTGATACCAATAATGCCATAACCGTCACGGTTACAATCGTTCTCATTTGAATTCATAAGATAATATTCATGCACGACCTAATAACTTCTTAGAAGAAATATAATACTTGTTCTACCTAACATTTTACTAGAGTATTTGATGAGCGTTACTAATTAGAGCGTATCAATCTCCATCGTGATATCGCTTGCGATAAGTAGATTTTACAGCATCTAAGAGGGTTTTAACGACTTTTGGACATAGAAAGCCAGATTTGAGCCAATATTTAGAACTTGGAAACATAGAAATTGACTTACCACCAAGTCTTGGTTATATCCAGTTAAGATTGGCTTTTTAACAGATGTCAAGAGGTGGAATATCGAAGGACTTGGATGAAGGATCAATGTGATATTTTCTAGACCAATACTCGCAGAAAAGTAGACAGATGCAGAAGAAGTTAAAGTAGTGAAGCACCTACGTTTTGTATTAAATATTCATAATTTGCACTGATAGGAAACGAGGATGTAAACAGTTATAGAGTTAGCCTATTGAACTAGTAGTAGTGGTGAAAGATTCGACTGTAATAGCCCTCATTTTCATTGTATATGCAGTTCTCAGTATTTCATTTTACGATGTAACTAGTGGTAAACTAGACAAGCCTTTTCTGTTACCTTTACTAACAGCATTCTTTGGAAGCTAGAGGAATGAACCGGAAAGACTATATAATCATCCTTGGCCTGGTTAATATTTTTGTGATACTCTTCTTGGGATTACAATTACAACTGGTATATAGTCAGTCGATTATTGAAAATGTATCAAGTGGAAATAGCAGTTTGATTAGTAATAATACAAAGGAATCATTAGCAGAGAAGGTTGTAGATCCAGAGTCACTAATGCTAGGCGCACCAGATCAGGCCGAAGAGAATGACACACTAGGTCGAATGGTTGATGAATGTGGAATAATCAAACCCAGTAGTGAAATGGAAGAAGGTGAGGAAATGGCAGAGTGTCAAGAGAGGATTATTAATAAGACAGACGCCACCACAACCACAGAAGGAAATGAAAGATGACTAATTCATTATTAATAATAATAGCCTTAATCTTCATGTTCTTAGGGCTGCAGTTACAAATGGCTTACTCCTCACCTATTGCCAATCAATCAGAGGCAGAACAAAATCAAACAGAAATCTTATGCGCAGAGTTAGCGAAACTAAATGAAATGCTACCACCTGATACCGCAGTCTTACCAGAGACAGCAGCAGGTCAATCTCTTTCTGAGCGCAAATGTGGTTTTAAACCTAACATAGCACCAGAGGCCTTAGAGAAAGCGAATAACCAAAGTAAGCAATGATATTCTTTAGAGTTAAAGAAAAAAACCAGCAGCATAAGGAAAGGGATAAGGAAGAGAAGAAGCAGAGGAAGCCGCATGAAAAGGAAGAGCAGGTACGACTGAAACAGCAACAGAAACAGGAAGCAGAACAACCCAAACTACAGAATGAGCTCTGGAGAAAGAAGCAACTTCCCATGGAGATGTAGTTGATGCATTTCGAATGTCTTTGATCTTCTGGCACTAGTCGAACGTATTCCGAAGAAGTAGATCAAGTAGGATAGCAATCAACATACCGACCTTTTGTGAGAACACTGAATACTTAAATAAAGAATATTGGCAAATGTCCAGTAAGTCAGTTTTCTTTCCAAGGAAAAACTGAATAGTTTCACTCTGGGGTTGGTTGTTGATACCTTCCAACCCTGGTGTCACTTTTATAATATGCTAATCAAGACAATGTTTGATGTTGAAATTGTGGATGATATTATTACGAAATCAGAACTTGAATGGAAGAATAGGAGATGTATGGGAATAGAAGATGATGATGATGATGACGATAAGGAAAAACGATACAGTATGCAGCACATGCCCACCAACCCAGTACGCAAGGTTTAGAATCAAGAAAGGATTGAAATTACCTTGGATTTTCAATTTTGTAAAGGATCCACTATGAGGGATCCTCATGTTTTCAAGTTTACGAATTTTGAACGGTATTTTTTATAGTGTATGTATGCCAACTTACATTTTATCAATTCTATCAGTTCCAAATGATGGGATCAATAAAAAGTAAGTTCGAAGGAAAAGAGTTCTGATTTTGGATAATCAAAGTAATTATTAGATTGCTATCGTATGTTTACCATGTTAGTCCTTTTCCAGTGGTATATCCGTAGTTAAATTTAACTCACATATCCCGTATTTGATTATTTCATTCTTCCCATCTATCATTCTCCCAACTCACAGGAATGGAATAATCCGATATGATCTTGATTTGTATCCATATTCTATCGGAGTAATTTAAGGAGAACTTTATTATTGGTTTTACAAGCCGTCAAATACCTAAAGAAGAAGGTTAAGAGGAAGAAGGAAGTAAGAAAGGAATAGACATACATCAAACATGTGCCATACTGCAACGGCGAGTTTAAATCTTTATCATGCTGATAGAGAAACGCATGAGTGAGAAAGACAGTAATAACACACAACTTAGTTTACCTGTAAGCGAATCGCGAGATCATATTCAGGGACTTGCAACTGCTGCCGTAACTTTGGTAGAATACGGAGATTATGAATGTCCTTATTGCGCCCAAGCCTATTTGATCGTAAGGGAGGTCCAAGAACGCTTAGGAAACAAAGTACGGTTCGTATTTAGAAACTTCCCATTGTCCAAACTTCGCCCGCATTCTTATCAATCTGCATTGGCAGTGGAAACTGCAGCTGCTCAGGGAAAGTTCTGGGAGATGTACGACTTTTTATTCAAACATGGACAAAGTCTTACCGATGACAATTTGAGACTGTCTGGGGCCAAGCTTGGATTACAAATCAACAAGTTCGACATTGAATTTCGCAACCGTACCTATAGCAGGCATGTGGATGAAGACATACAAAGTGGTGAGGAAAGCGGAGTGACAAAAACACCAACTTTCTTTATCAATGGAGATCGTTATGACGACTCATGGGACCTTGATAGCCTTCTCAGTGCACTCGACGAGGCTAGTGTATTCAACTGGAGGAAACAAATTAATAATTCTTAATAGGTTTGCATGAAACAAGCCAATAAACATGTGTGATTATGCAATTCAATCGTACCTAACAAGATAATGAGATTATTACATACTGCATAATACAACAAGTCATATCGAAGACTTATACTCGTAGAACTGTGAGGCCACATCCATGTAAATTAATCGATCCTGGTAACTACAGGATGATAAGGGATCGATTACTAAATATACTATGAGAAGAGATATTCTGACATATTTGGCTTCATCAAGAGATTGCGTTGAGGATCTGATGGAAAATGAACTAATAACTCTTCCTGAAGATGCAGTCATAGCAGACGCGGTAAAGGTAATGAAAGATGGCGGGCATTCTTCAATTCTTGTTAGATCACTATCTTCCTCAGCGGAAAATCCACTTATCACTGGGATTGTAACTGAACGAGATATCTTGTATAGGGTTATTGGTGGCAATAAAGGACCGTACAAGACTATATTAAAGGAGGTGATGAGCTCTCCCGTATTAACTATTGAAAAAGGGTCTTCAGTAAATGAAGCAATGTCCCTAATGAGAAATAAGAAAATTAGAAGACTTCTAGTCGTAAGGAGAGAAAATACTAGAGAGTTCACTCTAGGCTTAGTAACACTAATGTCAATAGTGGATAAAGATTCCTATCCATAATCAATTCTAGTCTTCCATTCCGTCCGTCATATCGCAAGCGATTTCATTCGTCTCCCAAGGGTTCTAGTTTGAAGGTATCAATGCACACCCCTGCCCAGTCAAGATAAATCAAACTAAATCAAATTCAAATTTCTCGTCCTATTCGGACGATTCTTTATATACTCTATCAAGGCATTTTCGAGCGATGGTTGATTCATACAAAAATACTATTTGCGCAACACTATTTGTCGTTGGACTCTTAGGATATACCTTCCCAGGATTTGCTTCGGTAGCAAAAGCAGCTGCCCAATCTCCAACAGAAACTATGCAAGATATGATGAACATGACTGGTATAGGTCTCGATACCTCGTTACCATATAAGAGTGGAGTATTAGAAACACCGGATATACCAATAAAGTGTGTCATAGTGGGTGATTTAGTAAAATCAGCATTTGGAAATGTAACTACAGTCGATCAACTAATTGCAGCGGCATCCAATTTGATTGACACTACAGGCGATACTAATGCGAATGGCACAAGACAAATGGTGATGGACATGTTGAAAGAACAAATGCAGAACATGACAGACCAGAATCTGCAGGAGATGATGGATTTTGTGGAATGTTCTCCTGTAATGGATGAAAATACTACACAAAGTATGATGGGCGGCAGTATGATTGATTAAATGCTTCCTTCATCTGCAAATGTTATGTTTTTCATGTACTTCCATCATTTTTTGAATCTGTACCAAAGTATAGACCGTATTGCTTAGATAATCTTGTCTTTTCCACTTGCGCTATTAGCAGGGCGTTTACTGTGGTCGCACCGGCAGCATATAAGAGAGCGAAACAGTCAAGATCTAATGCCAGAACTGCAAAAACAGCCGAGTAAAACAATGCATTAGTTACTCTACACTGCAAGCCTTTTGATACTCGTTGAGGTAGAAGGGAATCTCCGTTACACTCAGTGTAGTCGCAGCATCTTCATAGCGCTCTTTTGCAAACTTGCATTGATAATGAGTAAAAGTGTAATATACCACAAGTACAAATATCGATACGAGGACAATAGCGGCTATAGCCTTAACCCATGTGTTAACCATACTATTTCCCTACTATTGAACAAATACTACATCTATTTAGACTTATTATTGCCAGAACATCAAAGAATTCCTAAACACATCCAGTAAATCATCATGTGAAGTTGCTTCCTTCCTTATCCAGTGTCCCATTGCAACAATGCAATCAACGCAAATAGTAATTATTCCTTGAATATTTCGTCTACGAAACACCATTTCCACTTCTCCCCTGGTTCATATGATCTTATAACTGGATGTCCACTTGAATGGAAATGTTTTGTACCGTGTTTATTAATAGATTGATCACAGCATCCAACATGGCCGCAACTCAAACATAGACGTAAGTGTACCCACTCAGACCCCATTTGTAAGCACTCCTCACAACCATCAGGAGTTTTTGCACTGAGATTTATATTTGCTTGATCCAAATGAACACAAGATGGGTCACTATTTTTTTGATTCATGTATATCTTTATGCGCGTTCACTCCTTTATGCTTAACGCTGAGAGCAATAGCGTTAGACGGAGCCGCACCTAGAACTCTTTATCGGTCTGTGCAAACGTTAACTTCTAATGCTGCAGCGAAAACTCTTCAAAGTTCAGATCTGAAGATACATCATTGACAGAACTTTTTGAACCATTTGGACCTAGGCTAGTTGATAGTTATATGAAAATTATTCATCTATTTCAAATATCATGGTAAAGAAAATCCCTTCCACTCATAGAAAATTTCGCATTTTGATAGTCAGCCTTCTTCTAGTTCCTGTACCTCAATTAGGATAATTTCGGATCTCCCACCTGTTATGGGATAGCAGAAAAATTTAATAATTTCTTGTATCGTGTTGCTTTTTGGATAGCACATTATGATGGATAGGAAAAGGAAAAATATTAGATCCCACGGTTTCAACATTAGTGAATGATAAGTTGTTACGCCCAAAGATAATCTGGTTATTCGCATTAAGCTTTGTACTCATAATTGCTCTTGCACTACTAGTGTTGCCCAGCATCGGAGAGCGGAATTCTTATGCAACATCCGCGTCATCGAATGGAACCACTAATGGTGAACCTCAACCTGGAACAATTACTGTTACAAAGAGAGTGGTCAATGAAGGAGGAGGTACTGCCAGACCATCAGACTTTGCTATAACAGTTGATGGCAATAATCCAACTCCCTCATCATTTGATGGAAGCTCTTCTGGAACTACTGTTCAGCTTTTTGAGGGGAGATATGGAGTTACTGAATCTGGTTCTACTACTTCTGATTATGATTCTACGTTATCGAGAGGGTGTTCGGGTAGCATAAGAGAAGGTGAGTCAAAATCGTGCACAATTACCAACACGTATTCTGTATCACCTCCCCCTATTACAACAGGTGAGATCGTTGTAACTAAGAGAGTGATCAATGAAGGAGGTGGTACTGCCAGACCATCAGACTTTACTATAACAGTTGATGGCAATAATCCAACTCCCTCATCATTTGATGGAAGCTCTTCTGGAACTACTGTAACGTTGGAACCTGGCACATATTCTGTCACCGAGAATCCTATGCCAGATTATACTTCAAGCAGTTCTAATGACTGTTCCGGTGACTGTACAAGCTGGTGAGACAAAACAATGTACAATTACCAACACTTATTCTGCACCTATTACAACAGGTGAGATCGTTGTAACTAAGAGAGTGATCAATGAAGGAGGTGGTACTGCCAGACCATCAGACTTTACTATAACAGTTGATGGCAATAATCCAACTCCCTCATCATTTGATGGAAGCTCTTCTGGAACTACTGTAACGTTGGAACCTGGCACATATTCTGTCACCGAGAATCCTATGCCAGATTATACTTCAAGCAGTTCTAATGACTGTTCCGGTACTGTACAAGCTGGTGAGACAAAACAATGTACAATTATCAATGACTACCAGGCCAATGACAGATCTGCGCAGCTAATAGTTATAAAGAATGTTATTAACACGGAGGAAGAGGATTCTGATCTTGCATTAAAACCTTCTGCATTTACTATAGTAGTACAGGGTAATGATCCATTACCAAGATCCTTTCCAGGTAAATCAGGAGAAGGCGTAGTTGTTAATCTAAACCCCGGGAGATATAGCATCTTTGAAAAGGAAGTCGACGGATATACAGCAGATTATTCAAACAGTTGTCAAGGAACCATAAATGCTGGAGACACTAGGGTATGTGTAATTACAAATGAAGAAACTGTAGTCCCTCCTACACCTCCGCCTCCTGAACCACCACATGAAATAGTAACAATAAGTGGTTTTTCGGCACCGAATGGAATTGCCTTAGATCCGGATAACGGGTTGGTTTACGTCTCAAATTACGGTCAATTCAATACAACGGGAACAGTTTCAATAATAAATGATACAACAGATCCCGTAATAGGTAATCTATCTGTGGGCAAAAATCCTCAGGCAATAACGTACAATCTTGCCAACGGATTCTTCTATGTTGCAAACACATTATCAAATGCTTTATCCATAATAAATGGAACAAACAGTTCTCTGATAGGCTCTATACCTGTAGGTGAATTTCCAGGAATGAATCCAACAGGAATAGTAACTAACTCGATTAATAACACAGTTTATGTTACAAACATGGGGTCAAATACAGTTTCTGTAGTAAATGGTACGACTAATGCTGTTGTTTCAAATGTAACTTCTACTTCTGCTGAAGAAGGAGGGGGAAGTGGTTTCTTCAGCCCTGCAGGTATTGCTTATAATTCTGATAACGGTAACCTTTATGTAGCAAACAGGGGTTCAGATACAGTTTCTGTGATAAACGGTTCTACCAATTTACTAGTAGACGAGATAACCTTGGATGCTATTGCACCTGCTGGTATTATATATAATGGAGCAAACAATTACATTTACGTTACTAATGCAGGGTCTAATAATGTCTCTGTAATAAATGGTACGACCAATGCTGTCGTTGAAAAAGTACTGGTAGGTTTGGGACCTAATGGTATAGCTTATGATCAAAGTAATGGAAACGTCTATGTAGCAAATTATATGAATGGAACCATATCAGTTATTGATGGATTAACGAATAATATAACAGACACCATTACCTTGGGAACCGGCAGTACTCCAAGTGGTATATTGTATAATCCAGATACTGATAGTCTGTTTGTTGCAGATAACAGTTCAAGTACAGGTACATGTAATCAAAAATCCATAGCCCAGTATTTGGGGAACTTTAGGCACTTGAATAAGATGGGTTACATACTTATCAACAAGTCTCACACTTACTTAACTTTCTGTTCCTAATCTACTTTCGATACAACTGCAAAATGCAGATATTGAACATATCCATATCAAGGAAATTCCAAAAAGAAAGTAATCGCGAAGAGTATGTTGTTGTCATAGCATTATGTACCGGTGGGTCAAAATCGAAGAACAAAATATTGGCATATTCAAAGAAACTATAGAACCCAAACTAAATTACATGCAGAAAATCGACACCATGTACAGACAATGAAAAAAATATAACTCTATCATCAAGTTTTTTCATGTCTATCCGAAAAGAAATCAATTACATTTGAAAGGACCTATTATGATGTACCGCCAATGCAATTAACGTGTAATCTCTATGTCCATCACAGAGGCTTAAAAACCTGGATACGAGAATTACCAGTATCTGCTATGTACACTGTACCAGTTTCTTTATCAACACCCACACCTTCTGGACCGCTTAGTTGACCATCACCAGCACCAACTTGGCCAAACTTCGCTACGAATTGTCCATCATTTGTAAATATCTGTATTCTGTTATTGTTCTTATCAGTTACATAGATATTGTCATTTGCATCAATCGAAAGGCCTGAGGGTCCGCGGAACTGCCCATCAGCTGTGCCTTTGCTTCCCCAAGCCTTGATGAATTGTCCATCATTTGTAAACTTCTGAATTCTATCATTACCATAATCTGCAACATATACGTTTCCCATGGAATCAACTATGGAGCTTTCTGGCTTTGATAGTTGCCCATCTGCTTCGCCTTCAGAGCCCCACTTCATGATGAACATCCCATTGTCATCAAATACCTGAACATTTGCCAAATCTCTATCGGTTACAAATAACTTTCCTTCTGCATCATTTGCAGGTACATGGGGATGTAAAAATTGCCCATCAGCTGAGCCTTCAGTTCCCCAAGCCTTGATGAACGTGCCATCATTAGTAAACTTCTGAACCCTATAATTGAATTGATCGGCGATATAGATATTCCCATCTGAATCTATAGATAATGCGGATGGTTTATGAAATTGTCCATCACCCTCGCCCCCCTCGCCGAACTTTGTAATAAGGTTACCTTCAGGATCAAAAATTTGAATCCTGTGATTAGCATAATCTGCAACGTATACTTTTCCATTGTAGAAATCTACATCATTTTGTCCATCAAATTGCCCATCAGCTTCACCCAGCGATCCCCACTTTGTATAGTATGTGAATGCTGTAGACTGGCCCATCACGTGGGTGGATGACAAAATGAACGAGACTAGTATCCCAAGGCAAAGACCAGGTACTAAAACCAACTATAATCTTGTTGGTGAATAACATGAACATATTATACCTACTCAAGGATTTATGCATTACACAAGTCTCTTCTATTTTTTAGAATCATGAGCATAAAGGCGAATAGCTCATAAATAGGACTCATCACAAAAATTTTTACGGCGCGTGACATTCATTCATTTATACGTATAGGAGCATCTGAAATATTCATCTGCTAATAAAAGATTTTTGAAAGCGACATAAAGATCTTACGTGCTCATAAAAATGAAAAGATCGTACCTTGTTGAGCAGGGAAAGTGATTATTATTTTACTACTATTAGGGACAATGGCTTTATTTATCCAACTTTGGTAGACCTTGAGTAAATTCGAAACTATCTCTTTTCTTCAATCGATGGAGGCTTTCTTATCCTTTCCGTTGCTATAATTAATGCAGTTATTGCAACGTAGGCGATCTGAAATACCTCTACTGCAATAGCCCTCTCACTGATTGGTCCACCCCTGCCTGTTATTGGGTTGTCAGGAATTCGAGTAATCACCCATACCAAAATCAGTATAACTGTTCCTGCAATTCCCACGGCATACCATATTCTACCCCATCTCTTTAACATCGGCAAGACCCAAAAGAGCTGCGCTATGCCGCCTACAAGGAAGAGAGTAGCACTATTTATATTAGAATCGATAGCATTTGGCACAAGGATCAGGTGCAAAATTCCGGCTATACCGGTACAAACGGTCTGCCCCATAAAATAACACGTCTCTTTTACTAATGTTCAATTCTGTTTCAATCACCCTCTCAAATCAAGTTTCTGTGATAAAAGTACCCGATCAGCTAGGACATTCTCACTATTTACACTATCAAAGATCATGCCCACATCTACTTTTCTGTAATACCGCTGATACTCCAAAATAGTAGATGAAAATTGAAATTTGCAAGATAAACAATATTCGAGCACAGGTTTCCTCGATCGATAATTGCCTATTTAGTATATTTAAACATAGTATATCACTTATTGACACATTAGTTCAAGCTAAATAACAATTAATTTCCATTTTGGATGAGGGTTATACAATTATTTGAAAGTAATCGACCGAATAATGTTAGGTAGTGCTAATTAGTTCAGATGGATGTACTTTGACAAGATTAACCTCAGCTGGAGAATATACCGGACTCGTTTATGCAAATAAAGAAAATTGATGAGTCTAAAATGGTTTGGAAATTGAAAAGTAGATTCAGAAAAGATCTCATACATGTGCAAGTATCTCTCACTCTTCACCTCTTTTCTTCCAGTAGTATAGCGCGATATTTCTACTTTTTTTCACATGGTTGAATATGATACTTTGAGAATTCGATGTAAAAGTCCTATTGATGCTATCGCAATCCCATCCTTTACACTGCGTGATTTGAGTTTTTTTCCAATGCCGCAATTTCTAATTCTGCTCTTAGCAGCCCTATAACTGTCCATTCAATGAGTCCCACTTGGAGATCCATCCGCATCTATAAAGAATCTAAAAAACAGAGTTGATTAAATTAGTATATTTGAGTTTAGAATGTAAACTATAACAAATGATTCAATATGACTGGAGTTGGAATTAAAGAACTATTGTAGTTCACAGATTTGGAAGTACCAATGTATTAGTTGATAGAATCGTAGTTAGCAGTAACATACGACTTGCAATTCCTTCAGCAAAACATGTTATTTAACCAGGAACACAAGAAAATGCTTGCTCACTGCAAGGAAATGTTGGAATACAACAGTGGGTATATGGCAATACATCCAAGGCATAGCAAACTAATCACAGCCTTACGGACTGCTGTAGAGATAGGTAAAGGGACTCGATTAGAAAGCAACGAATCATGATGATTTACTGGATGGGTTCAAGTTGAAGTTAATCTTCTGACACTAAAAAAAGAAGCGTGGGGTTATAAGATACTATTGTTTAAGAAGACGTTTGGCATGCATGTACTGGATCTGGACCGCACACGGTGGTGTAGAATCCCGAACCTGCATTTTCACCACCTGAAGATCCTGCCGCTACACTATCAACTCTTTCTGTTGTCCTTGCATCTACTAGGTTGTCGGTTACGGCAAGTGCACTTAGTACTGCAACAATCGATACCAATATAGCCATAACCGCCACGGCCACTAACGTTCTCATTTGTATTGATAATATAATACACAAACATGACCTATGAACTTCTAAGAAAGAAATGTAATATTTATTCTACCTAACATTTGATTAGATTATTTGATGAGCAACAACCTTCTATACGAAAGTCGCTTATTTGATATTTTCCACCTCGCGCCCTTTTAATTCTTCAACCAATCCCTTAGTGACCAGGCGGTTTGTCTTATCGTGCATGTTATTTCATTCCAAACCTGAGTTGCCTCTTTGTCTCTAGGTCTGCCCAAATTCCTAATCTTAACCAGGTGAAAGAGTACCTTCCTGGTGCGAGCCTATCTGTATTCCTTGATCAACTTTGGCATAATATGCGTCTCAAAATATATTATCATTAATTACTAGAACATTTGGATAGAGAAAAATGATCTAAAGTTTGAATGTCTTGCTAAAGTAAGAACATATGATACTGCTCAATGGCATACCGTGACAGGTTAGATATAGTCAGAAATCTCCTTGAGGGGGCCAATAATAATAAAAATGATGAATATGATAATATCAAGCCCCTCGATAGAAATTATATTAGTAAGACCAGATTAGGCTTTACAGCGAGCCTGACGCATACCCAAACGACCGCATATCTTGACGAGTTATTAGATCGTGGATTGATTGTTGAGAAGACGGAGACAGATTTCAAGCCTCATCCTTATTACGAAATCACAGAAAGAGGGCGCCGGTGTCTGGAGTTATTTGGCAGGATAGACGATGATTTGAAGCCATTGGATTGAGGACTTTTTCCATATCAACTCAAGTTACTAGTTCAAGAGTAACAAAGTGCTGAGCGTAGAACCGCTTGCGAAATTGTGCTAGTTCTTAGCGCAAATGCATTTATGCTGCAGCATATGCACCATGAAGGGATCGATTTGTTCATTCATTTATTTTATAACAATATTAAAGCTCAACAAGCGAATGAAAGAATTAATATACCTTACCATATACGCGGATGTTTGAGGCTATGCATGACCAACGCCTATGAGCCGCAGTCTGAACACGAATATGAATTAATAGGAAGGATAATGGGAAAAGGGGATCAAGTCGTTGTATATTACAATCATACTACACTTCGGGTGGAGGTTTATATAGAAAAATTTGAGGACTCTATGACTAAAATTGTCAAGCTTGCGTTATCCATAGAGGAGACTAAAAAACTAGTCGAGTTGTTGGAAAAATCAACAATTAGAAATGATGATGAAGGCACTTGATGATTGTTGATTGCATATGATTGAAACGATAACTATTGTAGGTATATAGAAAAAATGAAAACTATACAGAACGGATAAATCTTCATAACCAGTAGTCATGGTTGGCAATGCAAGAGCGAGAATATTTTCGCCAGGTGTGTGCAACGATGATACACAGAAACAGGATGGTCAATTTTGCGGCTGTCGTTGATAATCGTGGCAAGCTTTTATTTGGTCAGTCTTCTATCAAGAACTGTGCTGCATGTGTGAGAGGAACCGGACAAATCGGGTCATCATCCTCAAATGATTCATTATGCTTTTATGGGCCTAAAAATGAAGCTTATCAATTCTTCAATAACTGCCTTGTCCCTGTCATAAAACTTTGCGATAACGCTGAAAGACGTGCCGCTGCCAACAAAGCTCAGAAAGAGCTTATACCCCTATTTGATATGATTTCACCAGTAAACAGATTTGTGAAGATCGGAGTTATGCCATTGAATGAAAGAAAGGACAGATTTCTGTGTATCTACACGGATCAGAGAGATATTGAAACACAAATAATAGCCTAAGCTTACCAGGATGAATCACTAGCGATATTTACTACATAAATCAAAATGATCTTTATGAAATTATCCGAAGTTATAACACTATTGAAAGTTGTTACTTCGATACGCATTAGTTAATAAGATTTGAGAAATAACCAAATTACATAATGCCCAAATTACATAATGCCTTTTATATGAAAGTAACTACAAGAATACAAGAAGTCACGTTGAGATACTGTAATAGTTGTCGTAAGCCACTATCGGTGACTGAAAGTGGGTTATTTATTGAAGACGATTTCGCCGTGTGCAGAGATTGTTGGATTAACCAGAATTTTGAACCAATTAATTAAGAATCAAAGCTGGGTGGTGAAGAAGAGGAGATGGGAAGGGAAGAGTAGCCCAATATCTATACTTCTAAAGGATCTAATAACACAATACCCTTAAGTTATTTCTTATAGTACAAGTTGGCAAACGAGCACCTCATCTCTTTCAGGTAGGCGACCAATTATTACCATGACCATGTTAAACATGGTCGCTCTACCTTTTGATTCTAGTATTCAATCAATATAATGTATGGTCTTAAGGCTAATCTTGGTAGGAAGAGTGAACATTAGTATGGACAGACTTAGCTAAGGGATAAGTATCTTGCTCTTCAACTCGGGTTCCTAGTGACCGTCTACATGTTGCTATTATACTATTGTGAATAAGTTAATAAGGTATGTTGCCTTTAAGGTATTAGAACTAGACTTGGGTGGGTGGAAATGCATATGGTGTTCTATGGTCTTGAAAGGTGAGTCATTTATGGATCTGATTGCGGCAACCCCGAAGGAGGAGGATGAAGGACAACATGTCCATGGCTGGGAAAACATAGCGTTACAAGAAGAAGAAGCCACCCTTGCGAATAATCTGCCGGCTTAAATGCTAACTCCAAGTCATTCACTTAAAGAATGTAGAAGGATAATATCATAGAGAAAATATGATGGAAGACTACTCCTTCGACAAAAAAAAACAATTCGACACGAGGAAGGTAGATTGTATATTCTACCATATGGCGATCTCAGTTAAGCTCATTAATCGGTCATTATAGTCTCTGTTCTAATTCTTATTCTTGACACAGAGATCGCCATGACAACTGAGGCAAGCGACACAAATGCAGCTGTGATAAATATCAAGCTATAAGCGTGATCGGTTGGGAAAAAGCCAGCAACACCAGGTGCCGTTCCTTTATACGTCTCCTGGAATGCTCCAGAGAGGGCGGGGCCCAATGACATTCCTACAAGGGTGAGAAGCAGAGTCATCCCTAGCGCGATCCCGGTTACTTGCATTGGTACTGAAAGAAGGATTACGTTAAAACCTCCGCTAATAGAAAGAGCTAAACCAGCTGCAAGTATTGTGAGTCCAATAGACACCATATTCTCGGTGGAATGAAAGTTTAGGCAGCACAAAGAACCCGATCGTGCTTATCACAGTGCCAATTAGCATTAGCCTTGTATTCTTAACTCTATTCAAGATAAAGCCTGACATTATGGTCCCTACTAGTAACACAATCATAAATGGCAACTGTACACTTGCAACTGCTATTGCATTGCCTCCGAATCCAAATGGCTCAGGACTTCTTACCATAACAGGAATTGTTAAGTAGACCATGAAAATGGACATAAAGACTAACATGAGAATAATTGTCGGAAAGAGGAAACTTTTGCTTGTCATTATCTTGAAATCAAGCAGTGGAGAATGCACCCTCTTCTCGATTGCTATGAAAGCTGCAAGCGATAATGCTGATGCAGCAAAGAGTCCGGTAGTATGATATATTGCACCAGCATTATCGCTGCTGTTATCTTCCAAGAAGGATATTCCTGCTAGAAATGTAATAATTGTAGCCGCTAGGGCCAGTGTTCCTTTTATGTCAATTGTTCGATCATTTGGCACGTTACCATTACCCGCCTCTATTCCTTGCTTTGCGGATGGCTGACTTTCAATTCGTACGAACTTTACTATTATCAGCCAGAGTACTATCGTGACAGGAAGTATAGCTAGGAATGTCGCCTGCCAACCAAAGTTTTGGATTATGACTGCGCCACCAACCAGTCCAATGACTGCACCTCCAGAAAAGGTCGAGCTAAATATTGTCTGACCTATCGCAAGCCTTTTCTCCGGAAGTACCTCTCTAATGATACCAAAAGCAATAGGGAACATCGCCATTCCAACTCCTTGTGCCACCCTAGCGGCAATCATGAATTCTATGTTGGTGGAAAATCTTCCTGCCATAATACCTATAGCGTAGACCGCCATTATAATGAGCAATATCTTTTTCTTGCCATAGATGTCAGACAACTTACCTCCAATTGGTGTCATGACGGCTGCTGCAATTATGTAAGCGGACAGTAACCAAGATGATGTACTGTATGAGATGTTGAACTCTCGGATGAAATCCGGAATGGCAGGCAAAATCATTGTTTCATCAAACATAACAATCAGACCCAAGCAGCTCAAGATGACAAGGATGCTCCATCCTGAGCTAGGGGTATCATTTACTAATTTGGACATCTTTCTATTACCTTTGCGCTCTCTTATTCTTCATCTGAGCATAGTTCTAAAACATATTATAAATGCATCAAAGGAACCACAACCCGAGTCATTGTTGATATTACTATAGTAGAGATATTGTCATCATGAGGAGAAGATGAGCAGCAGAACTTAATTCAATTGTTTCCGTGTCGCGTCCCGTTGCCTTTACTAATTTCATACTAGGTACCCTGAATGCCGGTACTTTACATATATGACACAAAAAGTTCTAATTATCCTATCCTAATTATATTTGAATTCTAAAAGATACCACCATTGCGTCAATAGATCGCCTAGTAACATTAAGCTTAGCTAAAATGTAGTCAGCAAACGAAATAAGAGTGGAGACAAGGTACACTTCGTGGATTATGCTAACTGTGTAACTATCATTATCGCTTTAATGAAGTGTTGGCCAGACAACTATGAGCTTCGTTACCAATTTCACCAACCTTTTTCTCCAATTCAGCCTGGGGCAAGTATCCAACAATTTCACCTACTTCCTTCTCTTCACAGAAGAACTTTATCACTGGTATGCCTCGTATCCCATACCTAGATGCCAATTCCTGTTGTTCATCGACATTGATTTTGACGAATCTTATCTCAGGGTATTTGCTAGCGATCGTTTCGAATATTGGCTTTAATCTCATACAAAATGGACACCATGGGGCCCAGAAGTCAGCTGCCACTAGGTTCTTATCCGATACCAAAGTATTCCATTCAGTTTCACGTGTTATATCTAAAGACATGCTTCATCTCCACCGTACAACATAAGATGTACACACTAACGCTATTTAAGGAATGATTCATACCCTAACCCCAGGAAAAGCAGGTTACTATTTAGAAGAATCTGATGTTAAAATTCTTAAACCAAAGATCGTCTGACTATTATTCATTACAACTTTGTTTTCAACCTGGACATAAAAAGTAGCGCAAGGAATCTGAATTAGACGATCTTTTTAAAGATTAAATCCGTCCACTAGGGAAGCTGCTATACTCTTGAACTGGTAAGGAGTAGCAAGGCCAATGGGCAGAAGGTTGACCTTGTAAGACAGTGCAGGATGATATGAGAATATCTAAAAGTAGGACGACCGGGGTTGGATCAGAAGGAAAGGGCCGTCCTACATGCATCATGCCTACAGATAGTGTGTCTTCTTATTCGTGAATTTGAATAAAAGGTGTTCCGGAACTAGGTTAAGTGGCTTTATCCAGAGCAGAACCACGACGATCCCAAGTAGGTCTTGAAAGTCCTCTTGCAATTGTTGCCCGTAGGACATGCCTTCCATAAGATCTTGTTTGAGTGATTCCAACAAATGACAGCGAAATTGAACAGCGAATTTGAGGCAGCTTGGTTATTCTTGATTGACAACGTTGACAATCCTGACAAATGCCGGCTAGGGAAGCATCTTGACATTTTATAATTCAACGTTCTTGTTCAGAATCAGTCAAAATGTTGAGCGTGAATTTCTAAAAGTGTTCAATACAAATTGTTAACAATTGCAATTGTGTAAACATTTTTTCTTCGTGTTAACAAGATCTGTTAACGGCTGTAAACGGGCTTCTTTTGTCAAAACAGGTTCAAATTGACGTTTTTTAGTAGCACTAAATTAATTCCATTGGAAAACCCTGGCAATAATTATTGATTCCTATTTTTTTCAAATGAATCCTAAGATTTACATAAAATAGTGAAATCCCCTTATAGATTTGAAGATCTGAGACGCTATTTCATGCAGATAAGAGCCCGGAGAAGGTAATGTTAGAATTACTATGAGTATGACGACCAGGGTCAAATCGGGTCGGGAGGAAGATTATTAATTAAGTTTTCGCTCATAGGCAAGTGAGAATATGGCAGTGAATTCAACTAAACTATATGATTTAGGATTGTCAATGTGCTAAATTAATCAGGACAAAACCATAATAGGTAATGTGATGGATTAAGTGCGCGCTGATCGATGGTTCGTAGTCGGGGTAAAGGATTACAATATAGTATAGCCCGCCTCACTTTCCCATTATTACTCTTAATTCAATTGGTTTGCCTACCAGCTAGTTCTATTAGTTTGGCAGGCGAAATTAAATCTCATATTAATCTCATAGATACAGGAGATGAGATTTTATCAAGAATCTCCCTTCCTAACATCAATGCGAAAGTGGAAGTTGCCTCTCAGATCCCTCAACCGGTAATAGACAAAGTACAGTTGAACAACCTTGAAAAGAGTGTTCGTGATCTCTCTTCCTTTCACACACGTCACAGTGAATCTGAATTCATTGATGATGCGGCATCCTGGTTGGCAGAGGAACTTCAAAGTAATTGTAGTACAGATGTGTATATCCAAAACTTTACATATTTTCCAGGCAATACAACAAGTGAGGAAGACGACGATGATTTCAGTAATATTCATCGTCAAAAGCCCTTCTACAACCAGAATAATATATCATGTGACAAGCTCGGTTCAACAAACAATAGAATAATAATTTCTGCTCATTATGATAGCAGAGCAGAGGATCTAAATGACTCTGATGCAAGGGCACCAGGAGCAGATGATAATGCCAGTGGAGTTTCAGCATTATTGGAAATCGCGCGAATCCTTTCCAAACTTAGTCTTGATCATAGCATCAGCTTTGTGCTGTTCTCCGGTGAAGAACAGGGAAAATGGGGGTCAAAGTATTATGCAGATTTGATTGATAAAGCAGACGTAGATCTTGATCTATTGATTAATCTAGATATGGTTGGATTTCCGTCGGAGGGATCGAACAGTATCCTAATTGAGTATGATAACGGAAATGTCGTGCAGGATAATGACAAATATTCTCAAAGAATTGCTAAATTCATCAAAGATATAGCCTCAAAATATACTGGTTTGAACGCAACCTTGGGCATATTGGGAAATGCTGATTATCTCTCGTTTGAAGCCTTAGGGTATACCGTTATTGGTATTCATGATGATGGCGTAACAAAGAATCCAAATTATCATAAGAGTAGTGATACCTTTGACACGTTGGACTACAAATACATTGCCTCGGTAGCTAATTTAACCATCGCCACAATTTTGCAACTTGACAAACTGGTAAGTTCTGACAGTGCTGATGTGGCTTCGTACCTGGTACATGATGACAATATGTGAATGAGAGTATTTCAGCCAGTTTTTACTTCGAGTTATAATACTCTTAAGATTCAATGCACATATTTTCAGGCATGAATATTATATTTTAGATTATACTATACTACTAATGGGAATTTACCCAAATGAAGGATTTTAACAGGAAACAGCATGCATTGAATTATCTATTGAGCAAGGCAAGCGCTAACCCTTAATTGTCTTGTCTAGCATTAATCAGCACAATTGATAAGCATGATTAATATTTTTCTCGTAAGTTTCCCAAATTAGATTATTACGAGCATAGTCGAATATTTTTAGCCTCTTATTATATAATTCATCCAAGTTATCCCTGAAATATGCCAACTTTGAGACCATATCCGCATGATCTTCAAATGTAGTACAATGTTCTTTTAAGGTCTTGATAACAGGTTCAAGCGAAGCTGTACATATTACAAATAGTCCAGCATGTGCATACTCGTAGACTTTGTTAGGATTGGTATAAGAATGGGACCAATGTCTTCTCCATGGAACCAAACCAATTGAATGCGTAAACATCTCTTTATACATTGACTCTCTGGAAAGAAAGCCTGTATACTTTACATTTTCATATGATTTATTATTCCAGCCAATAATGGTCAAATCACTTATATTATTACTGATAAATGCCTCAGTTAAGCCATCAATGTTTGTATGAGGAGGTGAAATATGTGCCTTCCCTGACAAACCCGCATACACACAAGACAATTTGCTGTGGTATCGGGGTCTTTCAAAGCCCTCAACTTCCGATCTCAACGGAAAATTTGGAACAACAAAAATTCTATTAGCAGAAGCGTTGTTATTGTTTTTGTTTATAGCTCTTAGTTTTTCAGCAATTTCATGTGAAACCGTAATTGTAGTACTAGCACAGACTAGTTCTGTTTCCCACTTTTTCCATAATCTTACAGCATAATCGTTTAGAAATTTCCTTGTTAGTCTTCTGAAGACTTTTCTTGCTAGAGACGACTTCTGATTTTGAGATGCATTTCTATTGCCATCAGCTAGTATTTTCGATGTACTCTGACCAGTATTCATGATTGTCATACACAAATGGGACTCCGAATCCAGATACCATTTTAGCAGCAAAAATATCGTGTGCATGTACTATGTCGGGTCTTGCTTCTCTCAGGTACTCTTTCAACCTGTTTTTTTACACTATGCCAGTAAAAAGGGATTCCACGTCTTGATCGTGGGCTCCAATTTACTTTATAAGTTTTGAAGAAAATATTCCGATTATAACCAATAGTTTCCTCCCCTCCCCCGAACAAAACCTCGTGCCCTGCCTTTAAAGCGGTGGTAGCTGCTTTTTCTATTCTCCAATCAGGTAAACCCCTATCAGATAGATGGAGGATTTTCATTGCTATTAGAACTGTAACATTGATTCTCGTTTATAGTAATTATTGAACATTCGATGTGCTAAGGGTACTAGTAATTTCGGCAGATGAAAATAGCTAATCAAATTCTTCTGATGTCAGATAAGCATGTAATGTCGACTATAGGTCATGAATGCAAATTGTAGAAAATTTAAGGAGATATACGATTCAGTAGTCATGACACTGATCGGATTACCTGTAGAACTCATGATTTCAATATTGCGAAGAGAAAAGATAACTTATTTCCTTGATACTACTGCCTCCAAAGGTTAAGGCTTAAAGTTACCATCTTCATAATAATTGTATGACAGTCTTAGTAGATGTACTATGACTGGCGGTACGATAACCATGATAATCTGTTTAATGGTGGTGATTGTAATTGCGATACCATTATCTTCATCATCATCATCGCCGCAATGAAATCTCATGGTATTTAAATCGATGAGGAATGGCTTCCCATATGTCAATAATGATGAGTGGGAAACCAGATCTATCTAAGTAGGAATCTAATATTCTATGTTTAATTCTATAACATAATTACATTGAAATATTATTCATGACATATCTCTAAAGTAACTATATTGGTGTTCTATTGATATTTGTACGTATGAATAAATCGCAAAGTTTGGCACTTGTTGCGATAGCGGTGGTAGCAATAATGCTAATCACAGCAACAGTAGCAGATCCGCAAGACGCAATGGCAGGTAAAAAAAAGCATAAAAACAATGGTAAAGACGGGGGCGCAGTCGCAGTAGCAGTCGCAGGAAATGCTGCAGCCGCAGCGGCAGCGGGTAACCATGGAGCTGCCGGCAGCGCAGCAGCCGGTGGTGCATCCGCAGCAGCAGCAGCCGCCAATTAGAATCGCAGCGATCACGTAAAGATACTCATAACTCTTTTTTTCTTTTGTCTTTTACATTCAAGATCTCTTGATAATTTCGTCTGAAAATACTTCTAGCGCTTCAATTTCTCTTTGTGGTTCCAAGTCGACAATAAGATACTGGATACCAGCATCTTCAAACTCTTTTATCTGCTTTAATACTTCCTCTGGAGTAACCATAAGTTGCGAATTCTCTTAGCTGGGCCTCTGGCATACCCATGAATGCCTGCTGTACCCTTTTCTTAGCCTTCCTCCCATCGTTATCAATTACTACGACTCCAAGTTTGGTTTTCAAGATAGAATCATAATCTCTACCCACACTTTTACAATGAGCTTTCAAAATGTCGAGCTTTTTCTTTACTGTTTCAGCAGATCCAAAGAGATTGCATGCATCAGCATACTTAGCTACTATCTTTAAAGTTCTTTTCTCACCACTCCCTCCTACAAGAATCGGTGGAGTAGGTTTCTGTATTGGTTTGGGATTGCAATAAGCATTGTGGATTTGGTAGTATTTGCCTTCAAATGAAGCAGTTGGCTCCTCTGTCCACATCTTGCGTATAATTTGTAAAGCCTCTTCTAGCCGAAGTAGTCGTTCCTTGGTAGATGGAAAAGAAATACGAGAGAGTCCTTTGTTGTTCACATTATTATTATTATTATTATTATTTGTACGTTCTCCAATGCCATATGCTAGTGACTCTTCTTCATTCCAAGATGCACCTATTCCTAAGAAGAGTCTTCCCTTGCTTAAAACATCCAGCGTGGCAGCAATTTTAGCTAATACGGAAGGATGGCGGTATATGACACCTGTTACAAGAGTACCCAGTTTTATTCTTGTGGTAATGCCGGCAAGTACCGATATTGTTGTCCAACCTTCAAGCATCGGCTCTTCTGCCTTCCCACAAACTGAAATCTGATGAAAGTGATCCATTACCCAAAAAGAATCAAAACCCTTGTTTTCCGCTTTTGCCACCAGATTACTGAGGGTATCGATAATCCGAGATGTATTCTGATTGCTATAGTCATAGCTAAAATTGGGATGCTGCAAGCCAAACTTCATATTGGATTCGAACCCTAATACGACTAACTACTTAATAGATGTGACTACAAGGAACAAGTGCATAGCTATACGACCCTTTATTAGTGCAGCAATCTGGTAAGTTATCACGATTTCACAAGAATAAATCATTTAGGGATATGACAAGGGAGGACATAGTGTCTTATCTGAATAGCCTTAGAAAATCAAATGAGGTAGACCCATTACACAGATGGATCGGTACATATAATCTGTATGTTACAAATTTAGTTAGGTTTTTCAAATGGTTGTATAACCAGACATTGGAGCCTAGGCAAAGACCTAGACCCAAAGTATTGAATAAGATCCCTACGCTAAAAAGGAAAGAAGTTTCGATCTACTGACCGTTATATTCTCTCGACCCATTTAGATCGCCACTCTGGTGGTTCGAAAGGATCTCCAAAGTAGAGTGTTTCAAGTGCGACCTTACCATCCTTGAACTCCATGATATTTACTATATTAACTGGACGCCCCCCATCATATGTAATGATATATTCAGTTACCCAGATGTTCCCTTCTCCCCGAACTCGCAGGATTTTAAAAGTAAGTTTGGATGGGTAATGCGCTCTGAGTTCATAAATGTTATGTTTACTAGAAATTCGTTCACCCGACTGTGGAAATTCAACTATGACGTCGTCATGATATATGTCGTGTGCTCTGTCTAAATCAAGTGCCACTGCGGCCTCCCAGTGACGTTCCAGTGCAGCACGAATTTCTTGATTATTCAAGTATATCTTCCCTGGTTTTATAAGTGGCCTAGATTATTAGCCTTCTCTTCGGCTTTAAATGCAAACTAATCAATTCGTTAAGGACTACATTTGAGAATGTTGAATGCATGTTCGATAAGGAAACAACTTCACATGATGAGTTATTGATTGCCTTCAGACAATCATTGCAGTTTTGCCATTAACGAAGATGGAAGTTTGAAATAGTTTGTTATCAAGTCATGGTTTGATATGGCCAAGTTGGTCAAGATGGACGAACGACTCTCAATATTTGCACAAATGGAAGAAGACAATGACGGGCCTATCATACTGATAAATAAGTTCGGCGTAGCCCCTAAGGAGATTGATGAGTTTCTAAAAGGTTGGACAACGGAAGCAGAAAAATTTAAGCAGCAACCAGGTTATATCACGACTCAACTACATAGAGGCATCGGAGAGAGTGGCACCTTCATTAACTATGCAGTTTGGGAATCTGTTACACACTTCAAGAAGGCAGTTACTAACGTTATAGACCCACAGGATCCAGTCTCCGCATTTCCACCTAGCACAACAGTATCCCCTCATTTGTTCAGGAAAGTTGCAGTTTCAGGTCTCTGCGTAGAATAGATTTTAGTCTGGCAGCATGCGCCAACTATGATAGTTTACTCGTGCTTCTTGATTGCTGTTCTTGTCATCGTCTGATTCTCGTATGAAATCTGTGAAGTTATTCGTGTCCATTGCACTGTTACAATGTACATTTCCACCTTAACTCTTCAATCATCTCATCAACCACTGTAAAATACGCTGTCTGCAGATATTACTCATATATAAGATTCCTCTATTTTCTGTTTTGAGAATACGATAGTTTCGATTGTCTTACGTTCTGGCACTAACTAATCTCTCCCTAAGTCGAATTTGTTATAAAGAATGTTAACGTAAGTACAGTAAGTCAGTTCTGTAAAAGAAACTGAATAATTTCACTTCGGGGTTGGTTGTTGATACCCTCCAACCTCGACACCTTCTATATGGTATGTCATAGAAACTATTGCTGATATTGGGGCACTTCTGAGGGACGGAGATGCGTTTAGGCTCTCTTCAATTCTGGCATTAAAAAAAGGAGTTTCTTACAATGAAAACCCTGCGGATGGAGAGAACTATTTTATATATAGTACTCCCAAATAACTCGAGTCGAAAATGAAAAACATCTTTAATCATGGCAAAGTGATACTTCTTTTTGCTGCAGTCTTGATATTGACTGTTGCTGACGTACTCATATCAAGTATGCCGACAACTACAACTTTATCCACAGGCACACGACAATCGGTGATAGCTCAGGCTACCACCGATGATACAATACGAGTTGATGCGGGAGGAGGGAATGCAACTGGCCCATTAACTGTTTATATCCCTCGCAATGTTACAGTAAATGCAGGGCAGTCTATATACTGGATTAATCCTACAACTGTTGGAGAGCCACATTCTGTCACCTTTATGAAAGAAAGTAATCTCTTTCCTCCATTTGTCGTTCCGTTTGCAGTTCCAAGCACCACAGAATTCAGAGCCCTACTTCCGAATCCTAACATAGAACCTCTCGTTGCTCCTAATCCTGCCGGGGCAAACAACGAAACTGAAAAAACTGTGATAATAAATAATGGAAGAGTGTTTAACCCGTTAGTCATTGATTCGACAGGCCAGAATATAACAAATCTTCCCATAAATGCTCACTATACGATGGATGGAACGGAAACTTACATTAATTCGGGATGGATCTGGCCTGAAGGGCAAGTTTTTCCTGGAGCCCCACCAATAACTTCATTCACAGTGACTTTTGAAAAGCCAGGGACATACCCATACATATGCACAGTACATCCATGGATGACTGGAACCGTTGAGGTGAAGTGACCGAGGAGCTACATTCCACAACGATAACTTGGACGCTTTCAGACTGTCTTTTCAGTTCTGGTATTAGCGAGTGGTAGCGGAACTGGAACATTAATAGATGATGATATTTACTCGTAGCATTCACGTAGGTTTCCCTTCAAGCAATAGAGCACATAATTGTTCAATAAATGGTAATGAATAGTCTATCTGCTAAATCTTTTGAAAGGGGGTCTTGGAAATATGACCTTCACAGGATGTCGAATCGCAGGTTGGATCATTACTATTTCGCCCTTGTCCAAGTGAATAATATTGTTTTTGGTTATGTCGTCTAGCATTGCATAAGGACTTTTTGACAATTCAGACATTCCTAGTTTCGCAATCATGTGGATTCCTGTATTGTCATGTAAGATAGGATCAACTGCACTTTTAAATTGCTGAGCTGATAAAAGGATGGTATCCCTCGATTTACCAGCTATTAATGTTTTTGTAATCTGTTCTGCTACTGAAGTCCGTCTCCCCATAGGGTAGGCCTGTGGAAGAAATCGATTTATCTCGTCTATAAATATTAAAAGATACTTTGGCCGTCGACTCTGTCCTACGCTCATTGTAATCTGACCGTCGGCATCATAAACATGCCTAACATCCTCAAAATTAGAGCGAGAGGAATATAACTCATCGATATTTTTCATGACGTCGCCGACAACTAATGACTGCTCCTCAAGAGTAGGAATCATAGCAATATCAATGACGAATACGTCTCCAGCTCTTATTTTTTTTATTTCATTTCCTATGTAAGTACTAGTCTCTCTTTTATCAGTAAACATTGAAGATCTCATGTACTTCTGCAGTAATCCAGAGAAATGAAGATATGTCGATTTATGAGTTACTATTTCTGAAGGGTAGTCCTTGTACTTAACCAGATCTGACCACGTTGTTACTGCTATTCCATCCTTATCCTTAAGTGGCCACGATTCATAAATATAATTAATTATTGCAGACAGATTATACCGTGGATCGTAGGTTTCGGAGGAAAGTAAAAGGTCAAGTCTATCATAAATGTCACTCAATTCATAGGAGTATGTATGATAGTTTGAAGGGATGTGAACTGATATAGGCTTTCCATCTATACCTCTGGGAAGGAAATAGGTAACTTTGCTGAAGGGTTCAGGGGATATTTGTAAGAGATCGTACAACTCTTTATCTCTGTCAGTAACCGTTCCCTGTGCCTCATCTAAATACAAGAGATCGTCCTCGCGTGTATTAAAAACAATGATAGCCACTTCGTTTTTCTTGATCAATTTTTGGTATAAGGAATGTAAAAGGAAGAGCAGATAGGATGTTTTCAGATTCCCTGAGATTCCTGATGCATTGATGTGTGCTCGCATCTGGTCCTGCTAGATATGACATGGCCATGGGTATTGCTACTTTATTCCTGTTGGTCATTTCTATTACTCCCGCCATGACCGGGTCTTCCATTTTCGGGATCCCAAGAGCTAAAAGAATTTCATCGCTATTTGCAAATGTCACCGATGAATTAATTCCGACTGGCATCCTAACAATTACGTTACTAGTGTTATCATTATTCCTGTCATCATCATCTTGCCCTTCCTTCCTACTCTGAACATTTGCCATTACGGCTACCCTTGCAATCCTAGTTCCATGAACTTGATAATTTCTACTACCACCAATCGCTGGTGCGTTTGCTGACTCATGATAATCAGAGATGGGCTGCGTATTTCCATTAGACTTCTGCTCGATGCCATGAATATTAGATACTGTTCGCAATTCCTTTACGATGCCAATTGTGCGGGTGCTGTAAATATTGTCGACACATACAAAGTCAAATGGTCCTACAATTACGTCAGGAATAATAGAGAACCAAAATTCGTCCATAGTTATGGGGAATCTCTCTGATTCGACTGTTCTACCGATTCTATCTCCTAGTTCTATATTCTCATTTTTTACTAAACCTTCAGTAGTCAAAAACTCAATTATTCATATATTTTCATTATCTATAAAGATCCTCTATATAGTTGATTTAGGCATTACCCCGCCTCTCTTGGGCTTATGAAGGATAGGTATGAGATCATTATTATCCATTTAAAATAGTACAATTCATGATAATCTAAGATTTGACAAATATTATTCTCAATCCAAGAAATAAACAACTTGATGAGAATCGCTCCAATTATTCAGGCTAGAATTTTTTGTACAGACCGAACATTTCCTGCAGCTAGCACAAATTGATCTTGCAATATAACCGCAAAGAGCACATAGTTCGGTATTCTTATTTCTAACAAAATCATGCATAATACCTGCATGCACACTACTAAGAATAAAATCTATACTATATATTGTTAAGCTGAGGACAGGTTACTATATTATTATCTATGAATCACATACCTGCATTGGAAGGGGAGATTGCGCATTTCATACTTCACTCATTTTGATTATTGTCGCCAGACATTGTCATATCTGCTATCAGTTAAATCCCTGTGACATTCAAAGATTCTATCCCAAATAGTATGCGCTGGCCTTAACGTGATGATAAATAATTTGCTTCTACCACCTATCGATTGGAACCAAGGTTCACTGTTCTTGTCAGAGGAAGTATTAATGACAATTGGAATTGGCTGCTGATGCTTCAGGTTGGGACCGGCATGCACACCAGCCAACTCCTCTGTCAACGAATGAAGTTAGGTTTAGATTGCTCATAATAGAGCAACTTCGCTTATAATAGTAGCAAGGAGTTGGTTGATGTTGGTAGTTGAGACAAGAACAGCACCAACCAACCCCACGATGCCTTGTTCGATAGGTTTGCAATTACCATAGGTCAACTTTCTTAATAATGGTTATAATGATGTTACACGATTACGCAGCAGGCTTAAATCTCTTAATCTCCTATTTAGAGATAGAACGTCTTAAATCAATTCGGGACTGGCACTTATTACCTTATATCCGTGCCAGTCCCGTCATTCCATTACTGTTGTTGGGCTGCCACTCCAAATTATCCAATGTATACATCACTATTATCTATTATAGAACCCTTTCACCATTATCCCAGTATAAGTTGCTCAATTGTTCAACTTATCCCGTCTCTACTATATAGTACATATTTCTTCTGTAGCCTCTTCTAGCAATTTCTGCTGCTTTAATTCTTTGATTTCATGCAGCATAACGCAAGCCGTAACGCATCCAGGCTATCATCAAATGCACTTTTATGCTTGTCTAAGGAATACGGTTAATTAGACTTATTCTTGGCTGATTTCAGGCCGATTATGATGTCTTTCATGACAGGATGTACCAGCAGCTTTATTGGTCTTAACAAAGGTCTGAAGCATACGCATCATATTCTCATGTTCCTTGTTAAAGTATTTGCACAATTAATGGAGATCTTCATCCTCCATATCTTGAATTGTATAATACATCCTCTAGCTCTTTACCCTTCAATCTCTCATAATCTATATAGTTTGACTCGTGAGTATATGCCAATGGTTTGTATAAGTTCGCTGCTGAAGCATCCATGAAGATCTCACAAAGGCCTGTAATAAAAGATAAGTTCATTGATTTGCTTGACCATACCTTCATACAATAGGTTCTTTACTGATTCATGGTAAATCAATCTAGCTTCCTGATTTAAGTATTGGACTATAACTATGAGAGCTTACTTTCTATGCTTTTCAAGCACCTTTCTTATTCTTTCACGTTCTTCTTGAGAAGGTTTTACTACATTTGTGTTCATGATGAAGTACCTTCCTTTGTGGTAGGCCAATGGTACCTTGTCAGCATTATTAGATGCTTCAATGACTTCACCTACAAATGTAGTATGGTCTCCAAGAGTAATCTCCTTTGATAGTATGCATTCAATATTTAGTGCGGCTCCTTTTATCATGGTAACCCTAATTTTTTTAGCTTCATAGAATTCAAACCCAAGCTCTTTTAGTGCATTAATCTTGTTGTATCTACTTCCTGTATAACCACCGGCCACGCTAGACATTATTGATTGATCCGTGCTACCTAGATTCACTCCGAATTCCTTTGTTTGTTTTATATTCTCATGGGTTGTCTTATTTGGGGCTATACAGACAGCTATCAAACCAGGACTGTAAGATACATGATGAGTCCATTCGCAGGCCATCACATCTGCTCCGGAAGGACCGTCACTTGTAATCAGTCCTACGTTAGTAATGAAATTGTTTGATCTTTCATCATTCCAAGGTAAGTCCATGAATTTCTCTCATCCATTAAGAATATAAGATTACTTTTATTGTTAACGGCAGGAATATTAGATATTAGATAATCTTTATGTATTACCGGGTTACTCCAAGCTAAGCACTGCACATTATTGACTAATCTTTATATTTTGAATATTCTCCAATTTCTCTTCCATTCCTTTCAAATTTAGCACTGAGGGACCCTTTTCAAGTAAAGCAAACTTGGACTCATTGCATTCCATTAGCAGTCTTAGAGTTGCAATCTTTTCATAAAACCATACTTACCCAAGGAAATGAGTTTTCCGTAAGTAGGCTGAGAAGAAGGCAGAATAAAGCTATAAGAATATCTTTAATCCCGTTTCAAGGGGGTGCTGGGATGTGATTCAAAAACCTAAGCACAATACCTATAAAAATAATAAACTCCCAACTAAGACATGTTTGATAATCAGCCGAATGGTGATAATGGGGTAACTACTGACAGAAGAGAAAATATAGTCAGGTATGCCGCAATTATTGAACGGTATCTTGAGAATGAAATGGTCTCACTTTCGGAAAGCGATATTGCCAAAGAGGTTCTGAAAGCTGCATTGGACACCAATGATGATATCCCCTCTTCTACAAAGGATCTTGATAAGTTGACGGAGATTAAAGAATCACTTCGCATGCTCGTATCTCAACGAAAGATTTTTCAGTCACTAGTTCAAGATCCAGATACAAAAGAAGAAACGGCGTACTATACGTTTAGGAGGCAAGCAATCGATGTATAGCCTAAACGGAGCTTATATCTCTATTTCGTCATGCCTAATTAGACACGGTTATCTAATATATCTATAGCCTCTACGCTTCAGGACTGACAAATCTGCTTCCTATACGTAGTAATCTTTGTAGTTATAGCTGTCTATCGAGCTTTCAATATAGATCATAACGATTAACGCAAAAGATTTGAATTCCAATAGTGAATGCAATTAGGAGAGAAGATGACGAGAATAGAAAAGACACTCTGGGAATAGTCGAATCTTTTTCATCTACTATGAAGAACAGTGATGGATGACAGTGAAGTAGGATTTACTAGATTTAATTCCGAATTTGTCTCGAATATCCAAGGATATTAATCAATCTTATTCCTAAAAAATTCAATAACTATTATTCTTACCATTTCAGACGCAGTTCTCAGTTTGCGTGAATCTTTTTCATATTCAATTGCCGAGTATAGTTCGTCTGATACTGACACTAGGATTTCTTTCACGGTATTTATTGATCTCACTTGCTTTCATAAGAATATTCGTAAATCAAGCTACCCCTCAAGCTAAACTTAATCCTTAATCTAATTTATTGTCAGCCCGACTCATCGATATAGAGATTCCGAGGTACTAGGATGAACAATGAAAAATCATTGTACAGTTACTATACCCAATCTGGCTAATTCAGCCCCTATACCATAGCCAACCAGTGCTATTCCGGTACCCAGTGCTGCCATTTCGATTCCGCCTTTTACGATGCTCATTTGCGCGATACGAGCCTTTAATGCACCAACTATGAAAGAGGAAGTAATACTTATCAAAATTGCTATTATAATAGCCGTACTTGATGACATGAGTCCAAACTTAACCACAAAGTACGGAAGAATTGGAAGAATTCCACCTAGCAAAAATGAACCAAACATAACTAACGCACCCTTCAATGGATTCCCTAGTATCTCCAGATTAAGGCCTAGTTCCTCCGTAAGCATAGTCTTAAGCCAGACTTCTTTGTTAGAAGTTATTTTATCGACTACTCTTTTCAGATCCGTACCTTCAAATCCTTTCGATTTGTATATTAGTTCAATCTCTTGTCTCTCTTTTTCTGGAGTATTCTCTATTTCAAACTTCTCTCGCTTTATTTCTGATTCCAATATTTGTCTCTGAGACTTTACCGCAAGGTAATTTTGTACTGCCATGGCCTTTGCACCTGTAAACATTCCTATGAGTGCGGCAAGAATAACAATGTCAGCAGCTATTATTGCTCCCCCGACTCCCGCTATAATTCCTAACGACGTGTTAACTCCATCACC
This sequence comes from uncultured Nitrososphaerales archaeon, assembly GCA_963788755.1. Lineage (GTDB taxonomy): Archaea > Thermoproteota > Nitrososphaeria > Nitrososphaerales > Nitrososphaeraceae > TH5896. The sequence continues at coordinate 66,186 of CAWBHQ010000001.1, read as the reverse complement.
GAATCCGAATACTAGATCTCTAATGTAATTACTTTCTTTTATGTGAGGTTCGACATGGATTGAAGGCTTGGACGATATCATTGGATATTATGCAATATGAAAGAAACGTTATAAAGGGTTACAGAAGCAAGATCATAGTTTTCATTTGTTAACTTGCATAGTCTCTTGATATTATCCTTCACAACTATTTACCACACACCACAAAGCTATTTGTAAAGAATAATGCTACAAGCGTATTTGTTATAGAGTGAGAGAACAATGCATACAATATCCCTTGGCATCAGCTAGTTAGAGAGAAGTAAATGTATTCGTTTATTATTTTTGATCATAACTATACCAATTTTAAGAAATGATTTGAAAGCAAAAAAAGGTTAGGTAGATTCTAAGGCCTTTTTCATTTAAGGTCTTATCTCATTGGAAGCATCCATATTTGTTTCAAGGTAGTGGAAAAATAAAATAAAGTATTCCATACTTCTCTCCTATTTTACTAATTATGTTTTTTGTAACAAAGCCATATCCAAGTCAAGGTCTTTTTATAGCATATAGAATCAGGTTTTATAGGGAAGGATAAGTTGGAAAATAGAATAGGGTGAAGGATTGGCCTTAGTTCACCGCATACAACGAACCATTGCCTGATTATCGATTATACAGTTCGCTTCCATCATAGTGCTTGATAAGGAGCCACCCGTAACAAACTCTGTAGCTTGAGCTGGGTTCATTGGTGTACCCTGAGAGCCCATATTTAACAATGACAGCTGTATCTCTGCTAGGTTTATTTGACTAAGTGCTGCTATTGTATCTCCTCTTGTTATTAATTCATCGGCAGACTTTAAGTGAAATCTTGCTGATTCCAACATTGGAGCTGTCATGTTTCCAGCGCTGGTATTTTGTGCAGTAACTTGAGGAATTGCGGTAAACTCGCTGCTTGATACTGATATCATTAGGCCTATCAGTAACAACGTTATTACAAATTCAACGGAATTTTTGAAAATCTGATCCATATACTATCCATATAAGTGGCTTGTAGTTATAAGATTTTTCTTTTGTACTGAAAGCTGCCCTGTGATCCCATACTAAATATAATCACTCAAGGTCCCGGGATTGGATAACTGCGCCTAGTAAATACGCTCTTGGTATTATCATATCGTTTCTGCCATCTATCCGAAAGTGAAGGTATAGAATTGAAAGCCCTTTCCCGTAACATCAATTACGATACTATGAGCAGTATAGTTGTCATGTATAGCTAAATTATACAGCCTTTGTCCGTCAATTCTGAAACTACCATCAGATGATAAATCCTTGCCTAAAGATTTGTTTGATGTTAACGCTGCAGGTGATCCTTCCATTCCTTCATCATTAAAAACAACTCCTTCACCCTTTCCTCCCGCTATAATATTTACGGACTTTCCATAATATGTCAAAACAATGCGCCCAGTGTCACTTTGTAATTCCATATTATCGGGATTGTTTTTCCACTTGCCTTGAAGATATGCAATGTGAGGATCAAAATTTGTAGTTGATGGAATTGAATATGAAACTGTCTGATCCGGCTTGAAGCCTTCAGGATTTCCAAGCGGAGCTCTGGCTGTATTATATCCTATGTATACCTCTGGTGTCATGTTCTGACTTAAATCTACATGATACAAACTGTCTGGCTTAATTACTGTGGTAGGTTGTGTATTAAAGCTTATTTCTTTTGCGCCCATCAGAGCAGCACGTTCAGCCAATAGCGACTGAATTGATTTCTCTATTTGATCATAATCACCTTCACCTATGTGATCGTATCTAATATATCCTTGAGTATCAATCAAGTAAAATCTTGGCCAATAATTATTTTGATATGCGTTCCAGGTTCCTCGATCGCTGTCTAGTATTACAGGATACTTTATTCCAAACCTTTGGACCGCATCGTTCACATTAGTAAAGTTTTTCTCGAACTGAAATTCTGGTGAATGAACACCAACTACGACCAAACCATTATCAGAATATTTTTGATTCCAATCATGAATATACGGCATCGGACGAATAGAGTTAATGCACGTATACGTCCAAATGTATACTAACACCACTTTTCCTTTAAGAGATGAAAGTGTAAGTGGACTATTATCAGGCGTGTTTAAATAACCACTGATTTGAGCAAATTCAGGAGCCTTCATGAATTGTGATCTATCAATTTGCTGTAATTGAGTAGCATTAAACTTCATTGTAGTTATATTGCGATTTTCTACCATGCCAGCTGTGGTTGCCGGATGAGTTATTTCGGTTTGTATAGTATTATTTACAATCTCATTGTTTTTCTCGAATTGAAATGCCGGTGAATGAACACCACCTACGACCGAGCCTTTATCTTCTTGTTGTTGTACTGCCCAGCCTTGATTAAGGCTAAGGTCGTTGAAATATATTGTAAAACCAATGATAACAGAAAAAACAAGTGTCGCTGCGATTACTACTGTATTAATATTGTCATGATTCATCATAAATTTGACTCCGCTACTAAACATATACTTCATGCCCTTGTTTTATTTTTGGTCCACAAAATGCTCGTAGACATCGAAATTGAGATTTTCGAATAACAATTCGATGTTTATATTGATATCTAGGTGTAGTAGCATTGGTGGAATATATGCATTACAATCCTTATGCCATGATATATACTTTTTATTAAAAATCTATGAATGCGGCTAGGATAGGTAATATTTATATCTTCAGCAAAGGATTACATGAATAATGAATACATTAGTGATCCTTGCAATATTAGTTCTGGGATGTTTGGCATTAGATATAGTTATTCTGATAATTACTATGCAACTCATGGTGAGGATAGAGGATGTACCGGTGGCAGGGATAGTAGCTTCGCCTTCAATGCCTTCGATGCAAGTAGAGGAATATCCTCTGTCCATGGTGAAAACTGACTATCGTCTTTTTTCTTACTAATCGTTACAATTAACTGATATATTCTATTAATTGATTAACCAAGTGTTGTACCCCCCACTCGTGTGAGGCAATCATAATTTAGCATACCGACGCTAGTTACACTTATGCTGACAGGTCGTGTTTGCATATAGAAATTGAAACAAGGTTTAACTCAACGCACTTTTCATTAATAGAGTTCTTCCCCTACTGGTTTTTCTGGCTATAGCCATAATAATTTGCCATATCGCATAGCCGTTAAGCTAAATGTTTACCTTCCAACATACCTTCTTTATGCCATCAGAAATCGGGCGGTTCAAATTGTGTTCAATGTTCTGACATTAGACGTCCAGAATGAACTAACATATTGTACGCCTGAGTCAACGAGCAACAACACATAGTAAATCAATAAATTATTATAATTTGTGTTATACACTATATTGGATATGTCTAAAGAGATGCGGGTTAACGACAGCCCTAATCATTTTATGGTCCTAGATGCAATTGGTCGAGGTATGACAACAGCTGACAAGATTAGTACAGTGACTAAACTTGATAAAACAGAGGTTGAATTGATACTTAACGACCTTGCTGTTCAGCGTTTGGTTAACCGAAAGGAAAAAAGAGGCTTCTTAAGGAGCAAGATTGAATTTACGATTAATGAAACTGGTAATGCCTTGTTGAATTCGAAGAAGCGCGAGTTGGAGCAAAAGACCAGAGATATTAAGCAAGCCTACGATAGCGGTAACACTGCTCAGTTCCAATCATTTATGAGGGCGGATAGGGCCTGGATGCCTTTTCTCTTGTTTTCTGGTTTAATAGATGTCTTGTTCTTCGCCTCGGCGATGTCATTTTTGGGTATGGCAATGAGCCCTCAGGAAAGTTCAATGGCAGGAGATACTGGAGGGGCAGCCGAGTCTGATTCTGCTTCTGATTCCGCTTCTAATTCAGATACGACGGGTCAAGAAGACTCTGGCGCTGCTGACTCAAGTAGCAGTGGAGGCGGAGACTTCGAAGGGGGAGGTTTTGACAGCTCTGGAGGTTCTGGAATGGATGTTGGCGGTGATTTTAACTTTTAGTACACTATGGTATTGCAGTAATAAGTGGTTGCAAGCTAGTTGGAGGAAGTAAATTGAATTTGTTAACAGACTGGGGGTTGGGTATACTAGAAAGGCCAATACTTCAATATCTAACTTTTAGCACCTTTCGTAATCTCAAGATTTGATGTCTAAGGCTAGCCTCCCCAATCATGACGCTACTGTGACCATAAATAGTAAAGTAAAATAAAAAGTTACTCATTAAAGAACTTTCTGAGTTGCTCAACGAGAAATTTCGGTTGCTCTTCTGGAATCCAATGTCCTGAATTTGGAACTTTAACACCTGTTACATTTTCGGCTACTTGTTGCATTCCGTATATGACAGCAGGCATAGAAACATTACCTCCCAATATTGGACTATATCCTGCTCCCATTGCAAGGACTGGCATTGTAAGCTTTGTCTTTGAATAATTCAGATTTTGCATTGTATCTTCTGGAACAGCCCGATAGTACTCAAATCCTGAACGCATTGCGCCTGGAGCAGAATAGCGACTAACGTATTCATCGACATCTGCCAACGTTATTGCAGCTGGATTGTAAGCTTCATTTCGATAGAACCATGATAAGTATTCTCTCACGTTTCCTTCTGTAAGAGCTTCTGGTACGTCGGGTGCTTGATTGAAGAAGATATGCCATACTGGAGGTAACCCGGGAGTAGGAGGAGGGAAGAAACCTGGAATCGGAGATTCCATGACTACTAACTTCTTTACCTCTGATGGATATTCAGCTGCATAGGGATAGGCCGCAAGTACTCCGATATCATGACCCACGAGATAAATTGAATTGAATCCTAGCTGAGTAACCAGTTGATGTATGTCTTCAGCGACAGTCTTACCATCATAACCTGTTGGTGATTTTGAAGAATCTCCAATGCCACGTAGATCAGGTGCAATAACAGTATAGTTCTTTGCTAAGTCTGGCATTACATGGCGCCATTGATACCATGTTTCTGGCCAGCCGTGTAGTAAAACTACAGGATCCCCTTTGCCTCCTATTACATAATGTAGCTGTATGTCGTTTACAGTTGCGGTATGATGAGAAAACGTTACATTATCAATTTTAAAAGAGTTTCCTTCTGATAGTAATTGTAGTTCAGCTGAAGTGAAATTAGATTGGGATTGTGGTGGTTGTCCACTAGATGTTAAGTTAGACTGAGGTTGTTGCGACTGTTGTTGTGCCATCAATTTCTGGGGTGAAATGGAGCCAGTATTAAATTCGGATATATCAAGTGACATAGCCAGAACGATCGCAATTGGTGTATAGAGAGACAAATATAGTATTGTGTCGATCTTACTTCTCAACGACGTTTCAACGAAGCCGTTGTATTTAAGTTTATAAAGATGAAAGCATAAAACACTATATAGATTTATTAAATCATACGCAGCAGGATCATAACAATCTTAATCTTCTAAGTGTTTAAATATAAAGAATTCTGGCAACACATATAGGATAGAAAAGAAGGGAATATCATGTCTAAATATTACTTTTGTGCCTATTTTATTTTCTGCCAACAGTTATCCTAATATAGGATTATTACTCAAATGGATACTCCTTATTGTTGGTTCACACTAATGACTTCTGGAGGTCATTTTGCACTATTGATACTAAATATCATGAATTGCTTCATATTCGTCCAGTTGAAGAAGTTGATGATGATATTGCCTACCGGGTACTGACAAGACTGATAAGCTGACGAGTAGGACAAAGCCGTGTCACTAGGATTTACGGTACCCTAATCGTACAAAAGAGATCATATTTACTGCAATTATTAGACACTCACTTTGCTAGCTATAGAGCAATTAGGATTATAAAAGAGGAACCATGGAACTTTATTCAGTGGAAGCTCATCTCTTTCATGTCAAAATCGTGGTACAGGAGTATTGAGTGAAGAAGCAAACACTAGCAACAATGCAAACCGTCATGCAACATGGTTAGAACTCTTCTATGACCTTGTTTTTGTAGTCGTTATCTTTCAACTTACTCATTATTTAGAGGAAAATTTCACATTAAGCGGTTTTCTTGGTTTTTTAGCACTCTCGTTCCTGTGTGGTGGTCGTGGATTGGTGCTGTCTTATATGCTACTAGATTTGACACCGACGATTTGGGGCACAGAATTTTAATACTTTTGCAAATGGTGGGCGCTGCTTTCTTGGCTGTATATGTATCTGACGCCTTTGGAGATGGCTCTATTGGTTTTGCTTTATCATATGCTGCCATTCGTATAATTCTTGTTATAGAGTATGTGCGAACAGGTACTAGCAAATCTTTTTCTTCTGCTACCCCTCTTATACGGCGATACAGCGTAGGTTACTCATGTGCTGCAATTGTGTGGATTATCTCAGTGTTTATTCCTCCACCATTTCGGTTCGTATTATGGGGGATCGGACTGGCAATAGATTTTGCAACGCCTATAACAATGGGAAAATTGCATTCACAATTAGCACCACATATATCGCATCTACCTGAACGTATGGGTCTTTTCACAATAATAGTACTAGGAGAGTCCGTCCTAGGAGTTGTACCAGGAATCTCGAGCATGGAATTCGATACTTATTCTATGCTGATATTAGGCTTAAGTCTAAGCATACCCTTTAGTTTGTGGTGGTTGTACTTTGATAGTGTAGATGGTGCACCTATTCGAGCTCTACGAGAAAAAGGCAAAATTGGCGTATACTCTCTTTGGCTATTTGGACATTTTCCACTCGTCGTTGCAATCACATTGGTTGGGATTGGATTAGGATATGTCATATCAAATGTACATGCGTTAGCTTTATCATACCCTGAACAGTGGCTTGTCTGTGGCAGCGTCGCATTATCTTTGGTCGCTCAAGGGGTATTACACCTCTCCTCTGCTTATTCTTACTTGTATACTGGCTCAACCCAAGATTATCGCTCAAGTGTAAGTTGGGCGATATACAGGATAATTCCTGCGGCTATAATTCTTTTAATTCCTATTTTGCGTATTCCATTGTCACCATTATTGCTTGTCTGCATATTGGCTGCCATATGTACTGCACAAATAGTCATAGATTTAAAGCGAGCATCCCTATCATCGTAGACGTCAAGTTTTGAAATGATTTTTTGTATGCATTCATAGTAACCGTTTCAGAAGAATACGTACATTATAAGAATTAGAGATGTGCAAAAGAGAATAGATTATGTAAAGCAATATTACTTGCATCTACAGAGAGAGATAGCTCTAAAAATTACTCAATTAGATGTAAACGATGACTCCTCAGTTAATAATGCCATAGATAATATTGTCAGAGAGCGGTAAGATGGATACTCTAGTCAATAACGCAGGCTATGATTTTTTTGGTTCCCTTGAAGAGTCGAGCCTTGAGGAGATAAAGCAGCAGTTTGAAACAAACGTTTTCGGCGTAATAAGAACCACTAAAGCAGTGATACCAACAATGAGAAAACTGAGTAATGGTACAATAATAAACATAAATCCTATCGGTGGAATTGCAGGATGGCCACCGTTTGGCACTGCATATCACGCAAGCAAGTTTGCGATAGAAGGATTCACAGAGTCTCTAAGACAAGAACTTGCTGACTTTAACATAAATATCGTATTGATCGAACCAGGAGCAATCAGTACTAATATTGTGAAGAATATTAAGACCGTAAGGGTTTTGATCCAAACAAGTCTCCATACGTCAAGCTGGTACAACAAGTCTTTCAGGCATTTGAGGCAATTGGTGGTGCATACTCGTCTCATCCTTCCAAAGTGGCTCAAACAATACTAGAAGTTATAAATTCACCGAACCCAGAATTAAGGAATCCAGTAGGAAAAGATGCAGAGTCTATCTTCAAAACGAGGGCTCAATTATCCGATAAAGAACTGGAGCAGTAGGGGTTCTTGGTGGATTTGATACCCACGAGAGATTGGTTAGAGAGATTGCTAACAAAGCGAACGTTACTATTGTTTTTGTCAACTACTCCCCGTCTCCTGAAGCAAAATATCCTATTGCCCTGGAACAGGCATATACTGCTACGAAATGGGTCGCTCAAAATGGCAAATCCATAAATGTAGATCCATCTCGTATGGCCATTGTTGGAGATAGTGTAGGAGGTAATCTTACTGCTGCCCTTACATTGCTTGCCAAGGAGCGTGGAGGTCCCTCAATTAGATTCCAAGTGCTTTTCTATCCAGTTACTGATGCTAGCTTTGATGCATCATCGTATATGAAATACGAACAAGGGTACTGGCTTACCCGCGAGGGAATGAAGTGGTTCTGGAAAAATTACACTTCCGATCAGACCAATTTAAAGGACCCAATAGTCTCTCCACTTCAGGCTTCAATTGAACAACTTAGTGGTTTGCCGCAAGCACTTATCATAAATGGCGAGAATGATGTACTTTGTGATGAGGGCGAAGCGTATGCGCTCAAGCTATTGGAGGCAGGTGTTCGTGTTACTGCTGTTCGATATCATGGTACCATTCATGGACTTTGTGATGTTGAATACAATTACCGATGATCCGGCGCCAAGAGGTGCGATTGAGCAAGCTTCTCAAATGCTGAAATTAGTATTATCAACATAAAAATAATAACTTGATGACTCAGAAATAATCTTAAATAATATTGTAGAACATGAAAAGTGTCTGGGTAGGGTGCTTTGCACTTGCAACTGACGCATTAGACAATAATCCCTCCTTACCTACCCTAGTCTCCTACTTTATACAAATAATCTGCAATCCTTTCATCCGGTCTTCCAGCAGTAACGACAGCATTAGACACCACCATGTTGGGCAGTGGGGCAGTGGTCTCTTCTTGGGGTGTTCAACATTATTTTATTTCTTAAGAGACTTAGTAGTACTAAAGTGTATACTTATTTTTATTGCAATGAAATTGTAATATATTTCATGGCCCATTCCAATCAAAAGGAATGTGTTTGCTCGAATCTGCCGTTCCATTCCCATTTAAAACCCAACGCATCAACTTCATTGGCAATAGCTCTTCCCCATGTCGCAACCGTGCCAGGACCCATTTCACTCCCTGGTGCGTTAATAGTCTGCACTCGTTTACCTGGGGGAGTCATAGGTCCCGTTAGGGCTTCAGCTTTAGCAATAACTTTTCCAGGTACCTCAGCGCTCCATTGAGAAAGATCATCAGCTATCTCAAAATTAATTGGTGCGTATTCACTTTGTCTGACCTCTTTAATGAGCTTTGCAAATTCTGCCATAAAACCACCTGCTTTTCCGCTAAAGATCATTTGAAGAGCTTCTCGCTGCTCTTCGTTAGCTTTTTCTTCAAAAAATATAGATATGGTAGCTTTGGTCTCCCTATCCCAGATATTACCTTTGAAGTATGACAGAACTAAAACATTTAAGCCATCGAGCTTTGTTTGACCATAAATTCCATTTTTAATATGGTATGCAAGAACTGCATCACAGTCACCATAAGTTGGAGTCTCAGCAAAAGTACATGGACACGGTACATTGCATTTACATACATCAAACCAATCTCCAGTGATCTTCCAGGATGGTATGCTCTTTTCAGTAGTCTCCGATATATTTGAGGAAGCAGCCATATTACCAAATGTTATTGTTGAGTATTTTAGGTTTACCCGTAGCACATTCTCTTCAATTGCAATTCTTCCATCAGAGATTTCATATACTGTTGCTATGAATACCTTCTACTATTATCATTTTTTTAATGATATCAGTTAAATATAATTTCTTATGTGATAAGATCCTGTCCTCTATTCTAAATTGGTGCGGCGGAGAAAACCATATAACTTTTAGTTCCCTTTCTATTGATATGAGAGGTGTCAGAAGTGAATAACGATTTTGTAAAGGTTGCTGAAACAAAAGACATTCAACCATCTACTATGAAAGCAGTTGATCTAGGTAGTGAAAGAGTCTGTATTGTTAATGTCGAAGGAAATTATTATGCCATAGGAAATGTATGCACTCATGTTGGTGGCCCCTTGGATGAAGGGACACTTGAAGGGTATGAAGTTGAGTGTCCTTGGCATGGTTCCAAATTTGATGTTAGGACAGGCGAACCAACCAAGCCTCCTGCAAGGCAAGCAGTTCCAAAGTATGAAGTAAAGGTAGAAGACAATAACATACTAGTAAGAAAGCAGGAATGATGAGAGATAATGCAAACAAACAACACGGCGGAAGGAGTATCGCTGAAAAGTAGCAACAAGACGAATAAAGATGTTTTTGGAATACATCATGTTACTGCGATAACTAGCAATCCCCAGAAAAACATAGATTTCTACACCGGTGACTTGGGACTTAGATTAGTAAAATTAACAGTAAATCAAGATGACCCAACATCGTACCACCTTTATTATGGTGACACGCTAGGACGTCCAGGTACAATTCTTACTTTCTTCCACTGGCCAAATATTCCTAGAGGTCGCCGAGGAACCAGCCAAGTAATTGCTACAGCTTTTCTGATACCCGAGAATTCTATAAACTATTGGACAGATAGATTCAAAGGCAAACAGATAGAGTTTCGAGGGCCATCCAAGCGTTTTGATGATGAACAAGTAATAACGCTATATGACCCTGATGGGTTAGAATTAGAACTTGTAGCGCATAAATCTGCAGAATATAAAAGTGATAACATATGGAAAGAGGGTCCCATACCGATTGAACATGCTATTAGAGGCTTTTATTCTGCAACTCTGTCGGAAGAAGGATACGAACGTACTGCTTCTGTTTTGACTGATGAATTGGGATTTATCCCCACACGCCAGGACGGCAGCCGCTTTCGTTATGAGATTCCTACTACTGAGACACCTTCAGATACTACTAGTATAGGCAAGGAAGAAGTAGGGATAGGTGGCGCCAGGATTGTAGATGTTCTCTGTCTGCCTTATACACAACAGGCGCTTATAGGTATTGGATCAGTCCATCATATAGCATTTCGTACTCCGACTGATGAACAACAAATGATCCTACGCCGAAATATAGTAAAAGCTCGATTAAATGCTACTCCTGTAATAGATCGATTTTACTTTCATTCTGTCTATTTCCGTGAGCCTGGTGGAGTCCTTTTCGAAATTGCAACTAACCCTCCTGGATTTGCAGTCGATGAAAAGGTCGAAATGCTAGGCACACGTCTGGTTCTTCCTCCGTGGCTTGAATCTATGCGAAGTGACCTAGAGAAAATTTTGCCTCCTGTAAACCTCCCAAAAAGACAATCGGGGAACCAATAATTATGTTAATGATTATGATGGTGTCTCTTAATCTGGTAGGATCAAGAAAAGTAATTGAACAATAAAAGCCAACTTGGATTCATTCACACATTTATCCCTTCAGATAGTAGTAGGAAGGATGACGATTCGTTAAACCTGTTATTGTTACATGGGACTGGAGGAGATGAAAATGATCTAATTTCCATAGCCAGGATGTTAAATATTACGAATGCTTCAATTCTTAGTCCTCGGGGTAAGGTGCTAGAAAATGGTATGCCACGTTTCTTCCGTAGGCTGGCTGAAGGAGTTTTCGATATAGAGGATTTAAGATTTGTACAAATGAATTAGCTGATTTTGTGCAGAAAGCATCAAAAACGTATACGTTTGACTTGAATCGAACAATGGCTATAGGGTATTCTAATGGGGCTAATATAGCGGCAAGTATGCTCTTACTTCGCCCAGAGATTTTATCTGGTGCTATTCTTTTTAGACCTATGATTCCTCTTGTTCCTGATACCTTGCCTAATTTATCAAGTAAGCATGTTCTCATATCTGCTGGCTTACATGATCCCATAGTTCCCAGATACCAGACCGAAGATCTTTTTGATCTTCTAAAGAAAGCCGAGGCTAAAGTGTCAATTCAATGGCAGAATAGTGGACATGAACTAACGCAGAGAGATATAAAAGCCGCTAAGGATTGGGTGATGACATCATTATCGTAGCATCATATTCAATCAGTTCAAGATAAAATTATACACAAAAAATCGTTTGTCAAGTTAAGGATTCTCTAGGCTACCTCTAAAAGAATCCTTCCGTCTCTATCACTTGCAAATAATGATTGTAGCGCTTCTTTAACATTTTCAAGTTTGAACCTTTTCCATACTCTGACTTTTAATTCCTTGGAGTTAGCAATAAGTTCGTGCATGTCCTTTCTAGTCCCTCCTGTTGAACCTATTAGTTTAATCTGTTTTGTATACAGAGACTGAACATTCAATTTAACATCTGCCCCTGTTAACCCACCAAATGTAACCCATCTTCCATTCATACCAACACAAGCAAAACTGCTATCCCATGTTCTAACACCAAGTGAATTGAGAACAACATCTGCCATTCTACCTTCTGTTATTTCTTTTACTTGCTCTGGTACTTTGGCATAATCACTTATAACATAGTCTGCACCATAATCATTTTTTATCCAACTATCCTTGGAAACTGCAATTACCTTTGCCCCCATCTTTTTTCCTAGCTGTACTGCTATCATTCCTGTATTACCTGATGCCCCAAATACAAGAAGATATTCATTTATTCTCAGTGAAGCTTCTTTTAGGGCATGATACGGTGTTAATGAGGTCACAGGCAAGCTTGCACTATGTCCCAATCCAAATCGTCGGGTATCTTAAATACATTTTTCTCAGGGTACTGCCATATATTCAGCAAAACCTCCATTCGTGACAGCACCAATCAATCCACCATTTCTGCAGATCATATCAAGACCATTAAGGCACATATCACATGTTCCATCAAAGACCTTATTATGTACAATCACCTTGTCTCCTTTCTTAATTTGACTATCATCGACATGTTGTCCAATCTGTTCTACTATACCACTTGACTCTGCTCCAGGTATATGCGGAATAGGTTCTATTTTTGGTAATGCGCCAGAAACTACGAAATGGTCTATCGGATTTATTCCTGTTACTTTGACCTTTATCAGTATAGAGTGGTCATCTATTTTTGGCTTTTCTATATTATCAATGACTGTTAAATTCTCTAAACCAGGCTTCTCAAAAATTGCCGCCTTCATCTGTCAAAGTCACATAACCTACTATGGATATTATAAGCTATGGAATTGTAATCTGACTTATTATATTTTTCATTAATCATATTCTGTCAATCATCCGGTTTATCTCATCATCTTGATAGTGTGAGTGAGTGTCCTAACGGATGCATCATTCATCTACCTGGATGAGGTAGACTTTTCCCCTCTGGGACAACAGGAGGATGCTAGAGACGTATCTGAGATACATTGTGAAGTTCTTGATTAGTCATGGTATCGACCCCCTAATGCACCATAAGGCCTCTTTGAAAGAATAGAGAAGGAGCCGGAGTCTACATGTCTTTACTAAAGGATCGATTAAACTCATGAACTAGACAGGATATATCGGATAACTTACCTGCTATTGGTGTGATGACTGCTCCAGTGACCAAAAACGCAGCCAGTATCCATGATGAGTCTCCATATGATATATTCAGATCTACAATAAATTCTGGAATAGCAGGAAGTACCATAGTTTCAGAAGACATCGCGACAACGCCTAAGCCGGTATAGAGCTATCTTATATACAACCTACTGCTAACATACCCCATAAGGGGAATACAGATGAATATGTCCCTAAAAAAAGGAGTCGTGATACGGAGCAACATACAGAGGAATAAGAATAAGAATAAACCTCATCGCTCTAAAGATGAAATAGTTAACCAGATTTTGTGGATAGTTCTATTAAAAAATCAATCTCCCTCCTCTCTCTACATGTGTAAGCTTATGCACATCGCATATGGGGCGAGGCTGACCTATGAGCAGGCGCTTGGCTACATTAAGTCATTAGTCGAATCCGGATTCCTGCTGAAGAAGCAAACAAAATTCGGACCTTATCCATATTACGAAATCACCGAGAAAGGGCGGCGCTATCTGCAGATTTACTCTCAGATTCAGGATAATTTACGACCATATTTTGAGATCCAGGATCATTTACGACTAGAAAAGGAGGACACCGAGGCTGACGCCTGGTCATAGATATACTTTAATAAATAATATTCACCTATAATTAGTAAAGCACTACGGGTAGGGCGGCGCCGGCCAGTCATCGTTGTTGCAATAATTTCAATTCTTGTTTATAGTGGTATTGATTGATTTTTCATTACGGGCAAGCAAAAAGATACAGAAGCAGCGCGAGCGCTAAATAAAAAGTTTGATGATACAAAGTGAGCAGCAAATACATTAAAAATAATATACTCTCGCATAACATCATCAGTTATAGTGCTTGCTGCGCTTTATTAGTATCGCTTTCTAGTTGATCCAGCCATACTACCTATAGCAATTCATACGATTTAAAAATACGTCAAGCATATTAGAATGAGGGCCATATCACAGAATATGATACATAAAATTGCTGTCCATATGGACAATTCCGGAAAATTCCTAGCGATGATTTTCGAAGAGCGATATACTGGAAACGACCGCCAATATGAATAATACATACAGGGGTCTTCCGTTAGCCAGAGCTCGCATAGAGCAAATATTTCCAAAATTAACACCGACACAAATTCGTCGTATTACATCACACGGTCGCACACGTAAGATAGAGCGTGGCGAAATACTCTACGAGCAGGGAGATAGCGCCACGTCATTCTTTGTGGTTGTCTCTGGGGAGCTCGAGGTTCTGCGCCCTTCGGGAGCCAATGAGACTCTCGTTACCGTCCATCGCTCTGGCCAGTTCACTGGCGAGGTCGGTACACTGTCCGGCCGACGGACCATGTTCCGTGCGCGTGTCTCTAAGCCGGGTAAGGTGATAGAACTTGATCGGCGGCATATGCTTACTTTAGTACAGAATGATGCCGAACTTGGCGAGATTCTGATGAGGGCTTTCATCCTACGTAGAGCGGAGTTGATAACCGCTGGTGTTGGAGATATTGTTCTTATTGGCTCGGCATATTCTGCTGATACACTTCGAATTAAAGAGTTTTTGATGCGGAATGGACATCCGTACTCCTACATAGACCTCGAACATGACCCTGACGTACAGAATATGTTAGACAGTTTCCATCTCGCAGCCAGCGAGATACCCGTGATGATTTGCCGTGGCCAAGTGGTACTTAGGAATCCCAGTAAGCAAGAAATTGCGGACTGTCTTGGCTTCAACGAATCTATTAATCAGACCCAGGTGCGCGATCTCATCATAATCGGCGCTGGTCCCTCTGGATTGGCTGCCGCAGTATATGGGGCTTCAGAAGGTCTAGATGTTCTGGTGTTGGAGACCGGTTCACCGGGTGGTCAGGCAGGTTCAAGTTCAAGAATCGAAAACTACTTGGGATTTCCAACTGGTATCTCAGGCCAGGATCTTGCAGGTCGGGCTTATCTTCAGGCACAGAAGTTCGGCGCCGAGATTCTCATCACCAGAGGCATGCGGCTCTACTGCGACCATAAACCTTACGCTGTCGAAGTTGAGAATGGAGTTAGAATTCCCGCACGTGCCGTTGTGATTGCAACCGGGGCTGGCCTATCGGAAGCCGCAGTGCGAAAAATTGCCGCGCTTTGAAGGCGCAGGTATCTATTATGCTGCGACTCCTATGGAAGCGCAATTATGTTATAGAGAAGAGGTGATCGTTGTTGGCGGAGGAAATTCTGCCGGTCAGGCAGCCGTGTTCCTTGCTGAGAATGCAAAGCGTGTACACATGCTCGTCCGATCTGCTAGTCTGGCCGACAAGATGTCGCGATATCTGATTCGCCGAATCGAAGAGACGTCTAATATAGTATTTCGGCCATACACGGAGATCATAGGAGTTCAAGGAGACGATCATCTAGAATCCGTTGGGTGGCGAAATAATCAAACAGGATTGACGGAGGACCACAAGATCAGACATGTATTCCTTATGACTGGTGCCGACCCTAATACCGGTTGGCTAGATGGCTCGCATCGCACTTGACTCTAAAGGATTCATCAGGACAGGGCTAGATCTTTCCCCTGAAAACCTGAGTGCTGCACACTGGCCTCTTGTTCGTCAGCCGTACTTGCTCGAAGCCAGTTTACCTGGAATTTTTGCGGTGGGTGACGTAAGAGGCGGCAGCATCAAGCGTGTGGCTTCCGCCGTGGGCGAAGGATCAATTGCGATCTCGTTTGTTCATAAAGTACTCCAGGAATAGGAAGCTCCTGCGAACCCTATGAGAAAGAATTTTTTAATCACCACAAGGTCAAATGCAGAAGGCAACTATCAAGAAAATTCCGTTCCGGAAGAAGGCGAATTAGTGCAACTAAAGCGAGATTTCATAATAGAGCATGATGAATTAGTGTCCTATGAATCACTAATAAAGACTACGCAAATGACAGATTTGCCACAGGAGCATGAAATTACAATTTTACTGGAAAAGAGTATGCAAGAGGAAGAATCGATGGCATATTGGTATAAAATGCATACATCTTTAATATTTGACAATCTATGGCCAAAGATAATCCATCCTTCAATCAGACGCGGTCAAAGGTTTCTTCTTGACCACATCCGTTCGAGGATTCCGCTCGTTATTATATACGCTGATCTTGTCGGCTCAACGAATATTAGCATGACTATACCCGTAGACAACCTCGTTACTATAATTAGAGCTTTTACCCACCAGATATCGCATGTTGTAGATAATTATGGTGGCTATGTCTTAAAATATGTAGGTGATGCGGTAATCTCATTTTTCCCTGGTCCCGTCATCAAGAACAAATACCCTGCTTCAAATATGTCAGTGGAATGTGGAAAATCAATGATTAACGTTATCAAGGATGAGGTCAATGTAATCTTCAAAAGATACGGGTATCCAGAACTATTTGCCAAGATAGGAATAGACGCAGGAGAAAATGCAATTGTTCAGTACGGTTATGATGAAGTCGCTCCTATTGATATATTGGGGTACAGTATGAATATAGGCAGCAAAGATAACTTCTGCAACAGGTGCAAATAAAGTATCTATAGGAGACAATGTATACAAATCACTAGGTCTCGAAGTACAGAGAGAATTTCACGAGTTACCAATATCTGACGACCAGTGGAAATATATCAGCTACGGGACTAATAAACCGTACAAGGTTTACACGCTAAATCCTTGAAAAACCACTGCTTTCACCCATGGGTAGAATTATTATTATATTACTCCTTTACTTTATTTAACTCAAAATTTTCTCTGCAAGAGGCTTATATTCAAATAACAATCAGTTTCTGATCAAGACATGAACATGTCTAGTAACCAGTTGATTCGTCTTGTCATCTAATCGCATTCAATGTTAAAATTCGACACTTGTATGTTAATTATTATAACCTTCGATGAAAGTTCGAAAGACAGCTTACGACTATGACTACAAAGATTAATACGTATATAAAGTAGATATGTCAGCAATGGGTGAATCATCACCGTCGCCAAATGAAGTACATCCAAGTGAGATAATATTAGCTAGGTGGACTGAAAGATTCGTTGCCTGGCTTATTGATTTTGTGATTGTTTCAATTGGTCTAGCAGTTCTGTTCTTCCTATTGTCTATTCCGTTCTGGATGTATTACGCAGCTGAGGACGTTGATGAGCAGTATAGAGGACCACAATCCTATCACTATCTAATATCAAGTTTAGTGTTCTTTCTATACTGGACATATTTTGAATCGAAAACAGGGCAATCACTTGGAAAAAAGGTAATGAATCTAAAGACAACTAATCTAGATGGAACAGTTGCACAAGGAAAATGGATTGCTCTAGCAGCTTTTGGAAAGGCCTTCCTACTTCCTTTTGATGTGGTTCTAGGATGGATTTTTACAAATGAAAAGCGGCAGAGAATATTCAACAGAGCGAGCAATACGTTAGTGATTAAAATAAAAACAGAATCTAGATCGACAGATGGAAATATTAAGTATGTTAAAGACTGAAACAATGATCATATTTGTGGTTTAATCTACTAGTATAAATTAAGACTAACAACTTTTTCAGTCTTGTTTCTCAAGAATTAAAGTAATTTTCTCAGAACCCCGAATCAAACCTATTGTTTACAGTATAGGGGAACAAGAGTTCAAGCAATGGCTGGCCTGATTGCGATAACCTATTACAAAAAAACTTTGATACTGTACATCTCACATCTTAAAAATTCATTTCAATGCATCATTAAAGCAGCAAAGCCATCATATACTGATAGTTTGCATACTTTCTGATTTATGACTAGTAGATTCTGATCTGATAGTATCCTGACAGTTGCCTCTTGTCTGTTTGATCTAAATCCAATGTTTTTTAATATTAAAATAACGTTTAGAATTGTGTGACTTACTTTCTTTACAAATTAATCTCTCCTCGCACAACATTTCCCCAAGACATTACAAGCATGGAAATGAAAATAATGAAAGAGCATGTCGTATATTGGAAAGAATTGACTGACAAAAAAATTGTACTCCTCTTTGGGCCCGTCGCCGATCCAAAAGGAACGTACGGTTTGGCGATCGTTGAGGCTGCTGATGAAGGGATTGTCAATGAGTATGGTATTCATGACCCTGCGATCGAAGCTGATGTGGGTTTTAAATTTGAGATTTATCCTATGCCTCAAGTGATCTTTCGAGAATAGCATGATACACGTCTTCAGTGAGGAAAACTTGATCATTGGTAATCGATAGTATGCAAGTGTAGGATGGGATGATGAAAAATACCGTTTAAACAAATTCGTCCACATGTGACAGGACCGTTCAGGATAATTCCTTAGTGTGTTATCCCATTTGACTGAGAGAAGGGTTGAAAGCAAAAGAAAGAAATGAATGGCTTTTTGACTCAGGTGGGGGAAAGAGTTCCTGTATACCGTAAGCGGTAAAGGGTAACTACATGTAAAAGCAAAGCAAGTGGGACGCCCAATGTAGGTACTAGAATCCATGGGAATGTTGTCATCGTAGAACCTGGAAATACTGGGGCCGTGATCAATCCCAGACATACAGCATTGACTAGATCCGCGATGCCTAGAACACTCCAAATTATCAGAGCGTATTTAGACCAGCCATAGCCTCTTTTCAGGAAGTAAGCAAAAGGAATTGCTGTCATTCCTATCATCACGTCTCCAACTCCGGCGGGTATGCCAAAGGCTGGTGGTAAAATTCCCTGGGACACTCCCCACAGAAAGGCAAGGCCTACGACTCTCCAAGTGTGAACAGCAACTAAGATGGAAGTCGTTTTATTGTACTGTGTTTGTTTCGTGCTTTCGAATAAAGGATTCATTAACATACTAGGTATCAAAAGTATAGTTTATAAGTCTCACGTAACTAAATCTATAGTAAGTTACCAAGAAGGAAGTGATGAGACAAGTGACAGATACCATGTGTTCTATTATAGAAGCAGTCTATAATATGCCAGAACTCAAATCTTGTCCAATAGAAACGACTTTTAGAATTATTGGAAAACGATGGACAGTCTTAATAATAAGAGAGATGCTCAGAGGGCATAAACAGTTTAATCGATTCATGGAAAATATACAGGGTATATCTCCAAAAGTTCTTACAGAACGGTTACGTGAGCTGGAACACCTAGGAATAGTAAGGAGAAAAATCGTATCTGAATACCCCGTCAAATTAGAGTATAGCCTGACAGATTTGGGTAAAGGATTCGAGCCAGTCTTGCTTAGTGCGGCATCCTTTTCAATGAAGTATATGCCTAAAACCATCTTTAAGGATGGAAAGCCTAGAATGCCAAAGTTAAACTTGACTTAAAATTCGTAACGAAGCACAATAAGATGATTGAACGACAATTGCCGCTGAAGCCATCTGAAAAAAAAGTTGAGGTGAATCTAAAAATGAATATCGCCAATAGGATCAGGGAACCTTAAATACACTATCATTTTCGGCCTGCAAATATCCATCTAACTAACTCAGCAAAATGGAAGGAGTTGTGACTCGTTTTGAGCTTGTACTTTACCTTCTTATCCAAGCATAGCTTAATGAGTCAAATAGTTAAATAGAACTACAACTAATAAGTGAAACAAATTCTATGAAGGTTGGTCTTGTATTACCTCATCTTAGCACTGAGGCTACAAAACAGAATATAGAAAAAATAGCCGTTGGTGCTGAAAATGAAGGCTTTGATTCATTGTGGGTTGCAGAAAGGCTTCTCTGGCCGATAAATCCACAGACACCATATCCGGCCACGGAAGATGGAAGCCTACCCACTTATTATCAAAGAGTATTTGATCCGTTAGAAACACTTACCTTTGTAGCCGGTAAGACTGAACGGATAGCATTAGGCACTTCAGTAATTGATATGTTATTCCACAATCCTGTAGTATTGGCAAAAAGGTTTGCTACGCTGGACGTTCTTTCAGATGGTAGAGCTATATGCGGACTTGGTATCGGATGGTCGAAGGATGAATATCAAGCATCGAATATACCTTTTAAAGATAGAGGTAGGAGAGCAGATGAATTTGTACAAGCGTTAAGGAAAATATGCCAAGATGATATTGTAGAGTTTCATGGCCAGTTCTATAGCATACCATCTTCAAAGATTGGACCCAAACCTGTTCAGAAACCTTCAATTCCAATTTATTTTGGTGGCTATGTTCCTAACACGTTTGCTCGTATTGCCAGATATGGTGACGGATGGTTGGCATCTCACGCAGGTCCAATTGATTTTCTAGAGAAAAGTATAGCATCTTTGAATGAACAAGCGGTCAGGATAAATAGAAATCCAAAAGAATTTAGAAATACTGTGCTAACATTTCCTCAACCAGTAACAAATTCAGCTCCCTCTAGCGAAGGGTCTAATGGTAGTCAATCACGATTTCCATTATCTGGAACAATAGATCAAATCGGCCAAGATATTGAGGCTGTAAAGGCTTTAGGATTCGAACAAATAGTTTTTGCATTCATAGGATTGGAATTGGACAAAGTAATTGGAGTGGCAAAGGAAATTTCAAGGTTTGCCAGGTGATGAAATAATGATTAGAAAATAGTTGTTGGGAGAGGAAACTATGTCTTTGGCTAATGCTCTGGAGTAAATATTGCCATGAAAATTATGATTCATCAGCTCAGAGAATATGATCTTGTAGAAGCAGATCATATCTTCAGATTGGCTTTTGGTACTTTCTTCGGGCTTCCAGATCCCATGAGTTTCGCTGGGGATGCAGACTACGTAAGAACACGTTATTTTGCTGACCCGTCTTCCGCCTATGGAGCAACGATCGTTAATGATAAGGATGTAGGTACGAGTAATGGTAATGACAATCGAAAACTAGTAGGCTCAAACTTTACGGCCAATTGGGGAAGCGTTGGGTTCTTTGGACCACTTACTGTACATCCAGATTATTGGGACAAGGGTGTCGCTAGATCTCTGATGGAACCAACAATGCAACTTTTTTCTAAATGGAATACAAAACATATTGGTCTCTTCACGTTTGCGCAAAGCCCAAAACACGTATCCCTATATCAGAAATATGGGTTCTGGCCATATTTTCTTACTGCGATTATGTCTAAGGTAGTGAGTCCGAAAATGGCTAATAGCGTTAACAAGGAGAGCCTACAATGGTCAAAGTACTCGGACGTATCTAAAAAGGAGAAAGAAAGTGACGAATATTTAGTAGGGGCTTGCCGTAGGTTAACAACCAGTATTTACGACGGATTAGATTTAAAGGTTGAAATCATGTCTGTCATAAAGCAACAGCTTGGAGATATAGTGTTGATTTGGGATCCTGATTCTACTAATAATACTTTTAGTAGTAAAAATAGAGACATCGCAGGATTTGCAATATGTCACTGTGGCGCAGGAACTGAGGCTGGCAGTAATACTTGCTATATCAAATTTGCTGCAGTTCGGCCACCAACATCAGATAATGATGCTTTATTTGCTGCGAATAACTTTGATAGATTAATTGATGCGTGCACGACTTTTGCATCACAGCAAGGACTGTCCCGTCTAGTGGCCGGTGTCAACACTAGTCGTCGGCAAGCATATGGAAAGATGCTGTCAAAAGGATTTCGTATCGATATGTTAGGAGTTGTGATGCAGAATGGTGGTGACGTCGGCTACAACAGGCCCGATGTATATATTATGGATGACTGGCGATAAGTAATCTATGGATCTGATTGTAATAAGCGCAAAACAGAAAGGTTGGTGACAAGTGCACGGTTAGAAACATAAATACTGGAATAATCCGTATTTATTGTCGTAATACTAATCTCAAAAATGATGACAGTGGCATGCATTATGATATACCATTATGAGATAAAAGTTAGTTAAAATAGACTCTAGCTAATGGAAGTGCTTCGATCTCAAGTACTCGTGACTTTCGTTACCTCATAATGATGCATTTCTTCTATATCATTAAAGAAAGGCCGGACAGCTTCAAGGAATGTCTGGAATTCCGGACTTGTACGGAATCCTTTTAGATGACCATTCTGCGAATCCCATTCGATTCTAAGTACGTAACTTTTAGGTTCTTCTACACAATGAGAAAGCTCATACTGTATGCAATGAGGCGAGTCCCTAAGTGATCTTCCAGCTTGTTCATATGCGACCTCGAATTCTTTTTGTCGTTCACTCTCGATCTTGTAACGGATATACTCTACTATCATATGATTAATACTACTACCTTCAACTATTTCAGATTTACAATTTCACATAGTCACTCATTGACGAGTCGTTATCCGATATCAGTATTCCCATGATGATAATCATTTTGATTGGAGACACGCTGAATATTTCACCAATTTTTCTTGTTGGCATGATTAAAATCCTCATCCATCTGCCGCTGCTGCTGCTCTTGCCAGTTCAGCTGCTACTGAATCGGCGCTCTGCGCAATAAGAAATGATAGACCGCCACCAGGAAGGATTTTCTCCATTCTTTGTGTTAGCTCCCCTTTCGCTTCCTCTGTCAGAGTTGAATTGCCTCTTGAAAGTTCCCTTACTGCATCGATGTAGGTTAATAGATATCTTTCCTGGGAATCGATAAGCTCAATTGAACCAGATTTCCCATGGCCTGGATGTATTGTAGTGATATTGGCAAGCAAATCTCGAGCCCGCTCAAGGTTCTTCAGCCAGTCAAAGATATGGTCATCTGCTATGTACGGATGATGCCCATTAAAGACAAGGTCACCTACAAATGCAACTTTCGGTTCATTTTCCAAAATCCAAACGGAATTGGCATCTGAATCTCCACCGGGACCAAGATCGTGAACCCTATAAGTTAAACCATCAAAAGTGACCGATCTCCTTGTCTTTCACATTCTGGTTAGGGTATGTCCATTTGTTAATCCATTCTTCCTTAAAAATAGGGGTCCACTGAATGCGCTTTGCTTCCTCCGTAGCATTCATAATCCTTTCTACCGACTCAAGTGAGATAATAGGAATGTGTGTCAGTATTGTTGTTGTTGATGATGATGTCTTTGGTGTGACTAGATATGTCACACCAGCAACGTGATCTGGATGTGGATGTGTAAGGAGGACGGCGAGAAGAGGCTTCTTGATAGAATCCAATTGCGCTTTTAGTGCCTTGCTCTCGCTAACTGTAAGTGCCGAGTCAATTACCACCACACCATTAGCAGATTCAACAAGGTAAGCATTAACGAAGATACCCATTTCACCAGACATATGCGCGTGGACCTTTGGAAATATACCTACTCCATAGCCAGCTTTTTCAGATATATTATTGGTTGATGATGATGATGATGATGATGTAACATTGTCCAAGGATAAGCTTTTATCCATCAATACATTGCTAGCGCTTACAGTTTGACAAGAGATCATTTGTGAAATTGCTGCTGCCAGCAAAATTGAAAACAATGTTAGAGGTATATAATTTTGCAGACTCGAGTATTGTTGCCTAGTTGGATTCGTGTTCTTACAAACAAACCTATAACGAAGATCATTGTCAGTATCGCCAATTGTCATCTTGATCCGATCTCATATTTATATTAACTATACTATAGAAGATATTTAAATTGGTAAGTGATGATATGGTTAGTAGGTGAAGTCTTGGTAAGTTGCAACCAGGTGAGATAATGTATAGCATGGAAGGTATGAAAAATTGTCCACTCGATATCACCTCTAAACTTATCGGGAAAAAATTTACTGTTTTAATATTACGCAACATGTTGAGCAATCAGACCAGGTTCAACCAATTTATCGAATCTATCGAAGGAATAAATCCAAAGACCCTCTCTACACGACTCAAGGAGATGGAGAAGAATGGCTTAATACGCAGAAAAATCTATCATGAAACGCCAATCAGAATAGAATATTACCTAACCGAAAAGGGGATGGAGCTTAAATCTATTCTAGATCAGATGGTTATATTTTCCTCAAGGTATTGCGCAAATGATGTTTTCAAGAATGGGAAACCTAGAACTTATAAAGAAATATCAAAAATACTATCATGACTACAATACTGTGCAAATACGATACGTATTCGTGAAATATCTTCATCTTGAGAATTTGTGCAACATAATTTTGTCCTTTATCTGCTAACTATTCATTAAGTGCAAACTATACCATAATTGCAAACTAATGGATAACTGTGCTATTGATCTTTAGAGCATTGGGGGCCATCAACTATACTTTTTTTCCCTTACCAACTTTTATACTATACATAGTATATTACCATTATGAATAAATCATACGTGAGAAAAAAGGTATCTGATGAGCCTTCGGTTGTCGAATCACCTCAAATGTCTTCGCGTATCTCACAAGGTCTAACAGGTGAATCAGATAATGAGTCGAATATGCTAAGTGTATTTCACGGAATTTATGTTTCTCAAGAGAAATAGTACACACTGAAATATCTCCTCAACCCCATCTCAATAGTATAAATAAAAGAGGGGAGGAAGAGGGAGATCTTTACAAATTTACGAAAAGCGAGAATGTCAGAAGGGAAATCTAGAATATCCAAAGAAATTATTACATGCGAAACCTCACGACTACCGAATTCCTAGTAGTATCAATTTTCGGAAGAACGCCGAGTGTAACCTTTAATCCCTCTGTTAACCATATACCCAAAAAGTCTGACCATTTTTGCCCTATATCATGACTAAGAATTATAGTATAATCATTTCCATCAATACCAATTTCACATTCAGCAAATTTTGCATAATGACATACTAACGAGAGGTACTCAAGATAGGTTTCGAGATTGATTTTCTTGAACCAAAAGACAATGAATTCCTTAGGCACGTGACTACCAATATCCTTGGCCACATCGACAAGCTTATCTGATTCAATTGCTTCAATAATGGACTTGAATGCCTCCTTTCTTATCGATACTGCTCCCCATCTTTCATTAAAGCGATCCCATTCAGAGTATCGTGTCATTAACTTGGAGATATATGAATTAAAGCTAAGCCTATTTCTTTCTGCGTCTTGCCGCAGAACGTCATCGAGTTCTTTTTCAATTCGGATTGTCCTCAACACTGTCCTACTATGTTTGTTGACCAATCGAGATTTCACTTGTATTACATGTGATTAAGATATAAGTGTAGATTGACAAATGTATACGTCCAGAATATTAATCTAAGAATTGTATTGTTTGTCATGTTTAAAAATATCTTGCGCTCGCCTATATGTGGAGCTTTAGTCACGGTTTTATTGATTGTTGTTATACTGCAGATTATCACTTCATATCGATCCGCAGAAGCCCAAGAATTACTCTCTGAAGGTCAAGGCGATAATGCTCCTCTGTCAAATGCCATAGAGGCGTTGGGTGGCTTGGAAACAATTCAAGACGTAAAGACGCAACTCATTATGGCTGAAGGCAAACGGTTTGAACCTGGACAAAAATTTGAACCCATTGAACAGCCTCTCCCAGTCTCTAATTTTAGCTACGATCTCACGCAGAATTTAGGCTCTAATGAGCTCCGAATGAACTGGCATAGGGATGTCATCTATCCTTATCCGAATAAATTGAATTATTCGGTAATGATATCTAACAATAGTGGCTTTCGTATGGAAAAGACGGACTCTTTTCACCAGAGAAAGCACCAATGAGGCAATCTGCGATCAGTGCTATACTTAAAGAACAATTGATTTCATCTCCTCTTCTTCTGTTGCAGACAGCCATTAAAAATCCAGGTTTTATTGAAGTCCAACCAGATCAGAGGTATCGAGGTTCACAACATCATGTAGTTACATTGTCTCCAAAGGAAGACATGCCACCGATTAGGATTTTCTTAAACAACGGTACATTTTTACCGACTAAGGTAGAAACAATTGAGGATGATCCAATTCATGGCGATGTGCTAATAGAAGTATTTTTTGACGATTGGCGACAAGTAGAAGGAATAATGTTTCCCTTCTTAGTAACTCATGAACTAAATGATGAAGTAATTGAAGAAAGAAGGAATTTGATTGATGTTAATGTAGACTGGCCAGACATTACTTATATACTTCCTATAGGTTTGCAGAATCTTTCTGCAGATGCAGAAGATGATTCTTCCCGCGGGTGGCTGGCGTCTCAGTGGTACCAGAGAATGCATGCATTTGGTATTCCACACTATGATATCAGTCATTTTGCTAACTTCACAGAGATGGTGCCAGGTGTATACCATATCACTGGGTCGACTCACCACAGTCTGGTCGTTGAGATGAATGATCACATAGTAGTAGTCGAACCTCCACTCTATGAAGAACGTTCACAGGCAGTCATAAGTGAAGTAGCAAAAAGATGGCCTGACAAACCGATAAGGTATATCGTTGCTACGCATGCCCATGATGATCATATAGGTGGATTGCGTGCGTATGCAGCCGAAGGTGCAACAATAATTAGCTCAGAAGCAGCTCTGAATGAAGTCAAACACATCCTGAATTCTTCACATACACTTAGACCAGAGTCTCTTCAAACTAATCCTCCTGAACAGATTAAGTTTGAAACAGTTCCCGAAAATGAAAAAATGAGTTTAAGTGATGGAAATAGGAGCATAGATATCTACACTGTCAATAATACTCATTCAAATGATATGCTTGCAGTGTATCTGCCATCAGAACGCGTCTTACTAAATAGTGATTTGTATAGTCCAGGGAGTACACCTGAACCATTTAGAAAATACAGTAAGGAGTTGTTCAAGTTCGTCAATGATAGTGGAATAGAAGTCGACATGATTGCTGGAACCCATGGAGATAGTGGAGGTGGACCAATCGATGATTTGTATGATTTTGTAAACTTGAGGCTATCGAAGCAATAGAACCGATTTATACCATGAGCAGAACCAACCCGGAATCTCGAAGAAAACATCTACTTCTTTAACCCCTTGTATCCATCTTTCTCTCCCAATGATGCGTATTTGATCCTACCTGATCACTAGGATTCATATACATGCTTCAAATCTTATGAAAGTACTGCCTACAGCGTTACTTGTGATCTCTAGATGACCCTACGGTACACATTCATTTAGCTAGCGACTCATAATATTAGATTCAGGTCTCCGAATTCATGCCATAAATATTTTCTTTGGATAGCTTCATCATATGCCTTCCGAATTCCTTCAGTCGAGAGGAAAGCCGTAAGCAAATCCAGATGAGTAGCCTCAGGTTCATGAAGGCCAGTTAGTAAACCGTCAACCGTCTTTAGCTTATGATTAGCACTGATATGAAGTCGAGTATATCCATGTTCAGCCCCAATATTTCCACTATCGGACGCCACTGATTCTAATGTTCTAACTACAGTAGTGCCTACGGCAATTACTCGTCCGCCACGAATGTGCGTCTTATTTACCATTTCAGCTGCCTTGTAATTAACTGCGAATTCCTCTTCAGAAATAGGATGTTGTAGATCAAGGGTATCATCCCTATAAGATGACAGTCCTGTATGAAGAGTAATATAGGTCATTTCAATGCCACGACGCTTTAATCCTAATAGAAGCTTCCATGTAAATGCACGTCCTGCTGATGGCATTTCAGAAGAACCAGGCTGTCTAGCGTAGACATTCTGATAATAATCCAAGTTCCAATCGCTTGAGACATACTCGTATCGTACCGGTTGACCAAGACGATAAAGTAGATCCATTAACTGAGTGCCGGATTTTGAAAATCGGACTTTCCAGAGTCTTGGGATATTATCATCAGGTCCATAGACCTTAGCATATAGACCATTACCAAATTGTAGGTTTACACCTTTTTCGAAGATAGGAAATACTGGATTAGCATTATCATTATTTTTATTATTCAATTCCTCAGCCTTATAATAAGGAAGCACAAGCCAAGAATCGTCAGGAAGGTGTTCTGCTAGTCGCACTTCGATAGGAATAATTCCTGCAGACGATACGATATAACCATCTAGAGAGGCAGGCAGAGGTACTGCTTGCATTAAATACAAGAAGATCGCCTGGCCTTAGAAATTTTCCTATGCTGTAAAAATGGGCATGTTCAATTTGATAGTTTGAGCGGTTTATAACCATCAATTTGACCTCGTCTCGCGAGATACCCCTTTGTTCAGGCGGCTCTTTGGCAACAAGTTCTGGCGGTAGAATAAATGAAAAAGGAGGAGAAGAAGGAGCACATGAAATAGGTCTAGCAACTTCTCGACGATGATCTAAGTCTCCAAGCATCAAACTATTATTGAGAAAGTGATAACTTGACTCTTCTTTCATATTCATTATTGCAAACATCATAGCGTTCTCCCTTAGGCTCCTCTACGGTTCTTGTTACCTGATCATCTTTTTGAGCGCGGAATCTTTTTCCATTGATTTTTTTCGAATCATCAGATGCAAGATATATGAAAACCTCTGTTATAGCTGCTGGATCGGCCCATTGTGTCGGATCCTCATTTGGTTCCGCAGCCCTATGCATAGCAGTATTCATATCTCCAGGATCAACATAGTTAACCCGTACTCCACTTCCTTCCAATTCTGCAGCCCATGTCTGCGACATACCTTCAATACCGAACTTTGAAATCCCATATGCACCCCATCCTGGGTAACCTACTATCCCAGCGTTGCTCGTTACGTTAATTATTGATCCACCATTTTCGATCATTGCAGGAAGCACTTTTTTTATCAACAGAAATGGAGAAATAAGGTTAGTGTTAATTACGTAGCGAAAGCTATCGAGTGGATAATCCAATAGGTAAGGCATCGGAGATGGACCTATACTTGACGCATTATTGACTAGTATGTTCACTTGACTATTAAATTCGTTTAGCGTCATCGCAGCAGACCTTTCAATATCTTCCTCTAGACTCAGATCAGCTGCCATGACTAAAACGGTCGCGTTAGGATTAATTTCATTAATCTTTGCTTTGACTTCACTTAGTGGTTCAATACGCCTAGCAACAATGGAGATGCCAACAGCTCCTTCCTTTACAAAATCAATGGCCAATTGTCTTCCTAAACCTTGAGAGCCACCTGTTATCATAGCATATTTTCCTTCAAGTCTCTTCATACTATAATAAATAGCGTTGATGATTTATAAACACAGTAGTTTACAAATTATATAAATCGTGCCCACTGTTCTATTATAGAGCTGAAAGAATGTATTCAACCTCTCATTTAAGAGGACCATTAGATTTCAACACAAAAATATCACAAGTAATATTATAGCAGTCGCACATAAGCGACCTTATAACGACGACAATTCCCGGATCATCGAGGAGACTCGGCAATACATCCGCGATTTCGACTGATTGGCCGAATCGACAACAATCGCACGAGAGCCCTATGATAGGATGTTGAAGTTGTATCTGAATCGGGTCAATCCTGGGTGGGCGCTCTGGAGTCCTGCACGAGCAGTCAAACAGTAACTTAGAAGTTGTAATGCAAGTCCAAAGAAAAATTAGAAGCCACAGGCAGGTGGACGACGTCATATTGATGATCGCATTCGTGATTACGCTCTACTACTGAATATTTCAAGGAACTACAGAGAAATATAATAGAACAGCAAATAATGCCATATTTCTTTATTTTGCAAATGGCTCTTGGTTTTATCATTTCTTCAAGACTGCTAACATCATAGTTCTTATTGGTAACCAGTATTTGGCATCTATATTTTCTGGATGATTATTGAGTAGCTGAAAGGCAATTCCATCAGATAAAGCAAGAAGAGCGGCTGCTGTTTCACTTGACCCATGTGGGCTAGGTTCAATGACACCCTTTACCGTGGCAATCTCTAATGATTCTTTGATAGCACCTATCACTTTTCGACTACAATTATGTAATTCCTTCTTTATTCTTTTATTACGTCTACCAGCACACCACATTTCAAAGAGGAAGGCGTAGAAATCTGGATTTTTTTGAAGATTCTTTTTGAAAGCATCGATCATACCGTCTACCACTTCTTCCACAGAATTTCCCTTTACGGCTTTTAAAGAATCCTCTACAAGACTACTTGAACTACTTGCCAACGCCCTGCTTACTAAATCTTCCTTGTCTGAAAAGTAATAGTGCAGTATTCCTCTACTAACATTAGCTGCCTTTGCTATATCTGCTATTGTAGCATTTTCATAACCTTTCGCAGAAAGTATCTTTAACGATGCTTGTAAAATGCGATTTATTTTTTGTTCACGACTTTTAGGCATCACTAAGAAATAGGTAACATAAATATATAAATATGGTTGGATAGCCAACCAATGGTTTATATATTGCTACATCCAAATTAAGTTGGATGAACAACCAAATTTTGGTTGGTTTAAAAAATAGTAATCAGGACATAGAGAAAGATATGGTAATAGTAAGAGGGGGAATTGCTGGCTTGACTACTTCTATTTTTGTTGCTCGTGTGGGGGAAGGTGTGTGTAACGATCATGGAGAGGTCGAGTGAACTAGGTGATAGAGCGAGAACGTCGCTAGTTAATTGCTTTTATCTAAAACAAAGTCCACAGGCAGTGTACTCTGCGGGTCCAAGTGTCCGGGATTTAAAGGAGTTGGGCAATAGCTACGGTGGTTCTACGATTGATAGATAAAACAATTAGCAAAGAAAAACTTAAAATGAAATGGCTAAAGGTTTCGGTATGTGTTATTGTTTTATTGCACATAATACTTGAAATAGTCCATGGAGAGATGCATGAAAAACTAGAAATTAATCTTTCTAGTTTTCAATTTGCGTATGTTACTTTAGTTATATTATTTATTCCTATCATATCATTGATAATGATACTCGTAAAAAATATCAGGTTTCAGCACGTAGGCGCAATACTATTAGTGGGATCAATGTTGGGCTCATTCATATTTGGAGTTATCTATCACATCATTATTCCAGGTTCAGATAATATATTTACTGCGAACAATGATTTGTGGGGGTTATTATTTCAGTTCACTGCAATACTTCTTGTAACAATTAATGTAGTAGGTATTGGACTTGGAATTGGGTTACTCACAGAGGACAAGTCGACCTCAAAGTATAAGCTATGACATTAGCGAAGAGTATATGACATATCAAATTATTCTGAATTCTACATGTTATCTGGGTGACTTAATGCTAAAAGTTTGTTCCAGCACAGCACAATAATAGATCTAATAGCTAAATTGATAAATTGCACCGTGAGGAAATGCAGCCAAAAAACCATTACGGATGCATTGCCCGGTACATTGGCGTTGAATTATGCACATTCTTCTTATTCTATATATAATGATCCCTAAAGATTGAGTGGTAATATGCAACCTTAGAGAGATAGCAACTAGAGGAGATACGCCAGATCTCTACCATGTAATGATGCGATCAGATGCGATCGCCTTATAGTTAAAAAAGTGAGTACAGGCACATCAAATTATATTTTTATTTTTAAATCTAAGACCATAATAAAATGTTAAATTAACTTAAGAGTCATCATTTTCTATCCGAGACGAGTGTGGCTATCTTTTCTCATGCAACGAGGCATATTCAATTAGTGTTAATATGAAGAATCCTATGAAGGTTAAAGGATTCATTTTCGCTTCTGGGGTTATGATAGGGTAGTGTGGTATACGCGTTCTATACCTTCGATAGGACTGTGGGGGGTATTGGTATACGATCCTATACCTCGATAGGACTGTGGGGGTATGGTATACGATCCTATACCTCGATAGGACTGTGGGGGTATGGTATACGACCCTATACCTCGATAGGACTGTGGGGGTATGGTATACGACCCTATACCTCGATAGGACTGTGGGGGTATGGTATACGACCCTTATACCTCGATAGGACTGGAGCAGCTGTAAATATTGCATTATCAGGAACACTTCATAGAAATCTTTGATATAATCTCTACAATGTTTTAAGATCTTTGGAAGCTTCTTTTTTTCTATATTCTGGCCAAACTTGTGACACTATCTTGATCACTTTACCAATTTATGTAGGCCATCTACTGAATTCTAACATAAACAGAAGAATATTTGCTACATTTTTTGTAGCAGCAGCCGCAATAGCATCAGCGGCGGTAACCTTAACAGCGGCGGAAACATCGATGCATTTGCACAGGGCGATAATATGACGGGCGGAGGAAATGCTACGGAAGGAAATATGACCGGCGCTGATATGGCAGGAAGCGGAATGGCAACTCCTACAGCAATGACGCCATAAATCGCATGTATATTCACAAAAAGTGAATGCGACTTAAACCTATTTTTTCCATTGGCCAAATATTATATCTAAATTTGTACCTAAAATTGATACTTTTTTGATTTCAATTGCAAGGCATATTCTATTGCCATTTGTTTAGCCGGTATGCAATATGAATGAATTGATATACCATGGGATGTCTGGAACATGTATGTATGACTAACGGCCCTGATCCCCGCTCTGAACATGAAATTGAGCGAGTTGGGAGAATCAGAACATTGAAAAGTTTAGAGATAGGTAATCAAGTTGAAATATATTACAATCATTCAACAGTATTGAAACTGTAAAAAAAATCGGCAAGGAACTAGTAAAGAATGGATTCTGGTTTATAGCAGTACTCACAACAATCCTGTACTTCAGCATCGAATAGATAAATAGTTACTTTGGATTTCTATTTTCTGGTTGTTTCCTTTAAGTTATCAAATGTACTTAAAGCATTTTAATTTCAAGAAATGAGTAGATAAATAGATAAATAAATATGATTTATATCTGGAAGACTTTCAGTTAGTATAATCGACTCTTATTTACCAATTGTTACCAACAGTTAAATTGATCACAGGCCCAATGTCTTACATAGGAATTTTTCAAATTCAGGATCTGTCATGTCTTTTTCGTTTTAAATAATGTTTCAGCGTCCTCCAGCCAGATATCTCCATTGCGGTTCTTTTGCAATGTATACTCTTAAAACTATGTTTGCTACTACTTTTGGAAATGAGCCATCGGAGGCTAGAATCACTTCACAAGCATGTAAGGATAAATGAAAGAGTTGAGGAGATTTTAGTCATTGAACGAAAGAACGGAGAACGATTTATTGACACTATTTTCAGAATAATAATGGAAAAAGGAGAATTGGCGAAATAGAATAATAGGTTGACAGGTCTCATAGATGACTCATAACTTTTCCCCTATGAATTGGCTTCTCCCAAAACCTATAACCGATTATCCGGATTAAATGATCAGTAATTGCTTTGAATATTTCTTAAATCATCCATTGTGGATTCTATTTCGTAGTCAGTCATCTTACGCGCAATTTTTATCATACACTGGGAGTCTCCAATTCTAATTCTAGCCGCTTTTACAATGGTTTATTCTTCCCCCATATTGTGTAATTGTGCACGGCCACTAAAATTGAGGCCATCTTATTGTATTGTTCTTGCTTTGAGTATCACTTACACTACTATTTACTAAACAGCACATTAGCGGAATTGTCAAAGCTGTGATGTCCATTCTAAATTTTTGTTAGATCCATATGCAGGAATAACACCAAGGGACTTCATTAATACTTAGCATGCGGCTTCCATGCAACTTCTGTCTTGTTTGGCTAAACGTTCAATGAATCCCTGGCAGCAAAGGATCCCGCATCAGGACGGAGCATTCACTCATTTTGTACCAGCAATAAGTATAGCTTCAAATTTGGAGCTTACTATTCCTGTATTCTTGTCAACATATTTTTTTGCTACTTCGGTAACTGATCTTAATATTTCTTTTTTTCTTTCGCTTGTTTGGGTTGCTAGCATCTTGAGGAGAGGACCAGCGGTCTCACTGGCCCAGGCTGTAAAATCATCAGGCGAATTAAATTCAAATGAAACAACCATCCTTTCGATATTAAGGTCTTTAAATCCCGATGTTACAAATGAATTTCTTAGGCTATTTTCGTTAGATAAACTAAATGGTCCAGGAGTTCCAGGTGGAGGTGCTTTACTATTAGTTTCCTTCATAATGATGTTCATTGTCTTGGCAATTAAAGTATCTCGAGCTGGTGAAGCCCATACAGCTGCTGCGAAATGACCACCTTCTATTAATGATTGATAAATATTGGATAAACCAACCTTAAGATCCGGTAGTAACATCAATCCGAACCTACAGGTACCTGCATCAAATGTCGCCGAAGGTAGGTCAATTGTTTCTATATCTTCTTCTTTGAATTCAATCACGTTTTGAAGCCCTAAAGAGATGGCTCTCTGTTTTGCAACAGATAACATCTCTGGTGAAATATCTATGGCCAGTATATGGCCACTGTTACCTATTTGGTTAGCGGCGGTAATAGCTGGTTCTCCTATGCCTGTTGCAATATCTAGAATTTTAGAGCCTGATTTAATCTCGGCAAGGGCTATTAACCGTCTACTAACTTTTTCAGTTCCCCTTTCAATTGATTTCCACCATTTCTGCCAACCAGCAGCTGCACTATTCCAGCTCTGACGTTCAGTATCTTTATACTGTTTTGAATCTAGAATAGTCATTTTTGTTCATCTTGTACGATTCCATTCTATTCCGACCTATTTTTTACCTGTATAAGCATACATAATAGTTTCTTTAATGGCTTCAGTGTTATTACCGATTCTATCATTTATTAGATCTACAACAACATCGCGGTCTATTTGAATTATTGTAGCAGATCCCTCTGATGTTGATTCTGTGTCTATGGGTATGGAGATCATATTGCTTTTAGTTCGGTCAGTACCCGTTTGTCCGACAACATTTACACTATACCACTTTCTTAAATCTTCACCCTGCTCATCTGAACATATTAACCTGGCAGTAACCCTGTTATCTCCTTCTCTGATAGTTGTATAACCTGAGTCAACGGTATAGTTCCATGTGGAGTAATCATTCTCCTTTCCAGCACCTGTGGGAGTAGCCTTTTGATAAGGCTTCACATCATTTACAATAACTGATACTTGACAGTTGTGACCAGGAGCGTATCGAGATTCTCCTGATATTTCTAACTTACCTTTGATATTTGTAGTTTGATCGTTATCTGGATTAACGATCTTAATACTTAATGGATTTGAGGGTGACGATGAAGATGAAAATACCTTACCACTAGTAGTAGTATAGGAAACCATAATAGTTGCAAGTACTAAGATAGAGAAACATACAACATTTTTTGAAAGTGCACCTCTCACTAAAATCGGTTCATTCATGTTTGTAAAGTGTTCATCGGGCTAACTATCCCAGTATTATCAAATGCATTAACTATCCTACCATACGTTTTGGCGGGTTTCTCTACATTTGACCTAATAACTTTCTCGTTAGTTACATCTGTCTTTACAAAGATATCGGCACTTCCAGCTTCTTTAATCGGACGCTCAGTTTCCTCCCCTTCTTTGACTGTGGCGGGCCGCTACCGTAACCTTGACTCTCTTCTTTGCAAGAGCGACTGCAGTTGCACTCCCAGTGCTAGAACTAACGCCCGCAACGATCGCAACCCTTGAATCTGTCATATGATCTAAATAGTTTTCGTATTATTTATCGTTGGTTATACCAATACTCCGAAATAGTGAACATTCTTTTGAAATCATGTCCATTATTCGTAGTATCACTTCAACCCAACGATAAATATTGGCTAAATATTCAATGAGGAGAATACGCAACTTTCGAGACTTTCTGGTAGGAGCAAGGATTATTCAGAACTTCGGATGGTGAACGAAGAAAAAGACCAAAATGACAACAAAGATCCGTAAGATTCAGATAGCTGCTACAATAGCAACAATAGTGAAGGGTTTTATTGCATTGATTATGATCTGTCCGTTCTGTGAATCCAGATGGGAATCGCCAGATGGCGCCAACGAAGAACAATACGTAATCTGCAGTAAGTGTGTAAAACAATCCAAAGCACTTATAAAAGAGCAAATGGATGGAAACGGACTACAAGATAGACGTCTGTTCTTCCACTCCTAATCACACAACCGACTATTTTCTTTTTTGTACCGAGGTTCATCGTGATGTGTCAGTGGAGGTATAACTTATTAATAGGCAACTACAATGGAAAATACTTGATATTGGCGGCTAACACTACCACTAGCATTCTCCCCGCTTGAGGTCATTAATAGAAAAAGAATAGGAGGTGTGTAACTAGCAAAAATGAAGTTGTTTTCAAGGGCAATAAAAGAGATTGTGATTGTATGTGCTCTATTCAATTATGGGTGCCGTGGAACAACCGAGTTTAGACAGGAATTCGAAGTATTCCTTTGTGAAAGCCACCATAAATGGGCGACTAAAAAAATGGTTGAGTGACATAGATCTCTACTTCATGGATATTTCATGCTGGTACTACGACATTGATCTATATTTTTCGATGTCTGAAGGGTTCTTCGAGCCTAGACTTTTAATTTGTTGATCCGTTTCTCCAACATATGATTTAACTATGAATAATAGTATACTAAGTATTCTGTAAAATTTAGTAAGGGATCAGAAGTATAGTTGCGACCAGAGATATTCTGCTCTAGAAATTGTATTTCTCCAAACTACTTATGATACTTTATGGGACCCCTTTAAGAATTCATCGTGGAATTTGCTCGAAGAACTATTGCCTGTTTCACCTTCGTCCGGATCAATGGCGGTGATAAATACTAGTCCTGTGATGTTGGGTTATTGTAATCTTCTAGGTTTCCGCTCTTAATATAGGAAACATGGGATTCTAACTCATATATTTGATTATCATAGAATAAATTAATATGGATTCTAGTAAATTGCTACCCAAAGAAAAGGCACATTTTTATACACATAACCGTGAGGAATGGCGGAGATGGCTCGAAGCTAACCACGATACTTCATCTGGTGTGTGGCTTGTTTGTTTCAAAAAGAATAGTAGTAAACGCGGAGTTTCATATGCTGAAGCAGTTGAGGAAGCGCTCTGCTTCGGCTGGATAGACAGCAAAGCAAACGCTCTAGATGAAGAGAGTTATATACAACTGTTCTCTCCTAGAAGACCTAAAAGCCCTTGGTCTAAACTGAACAAACTTAGAGTTAATAAGCTTGTAGAACAATGTCTTATGACTCAGGAAGGCATAGATGTTATCGAAGCGTCTAAGAAAGACGGTTCATGGTACGCGTATGATATGATTGAAGAGCTAAGGATTCCAAGCGATCTGGAAAGAGTATTGTCTGCAAATCAGGTTGCAATTACACATTTCAAGTCACTCAGTAAGTCGTCTAAGAAGCAGATACTTTGGTGGATTCAGAGTGCCAAACAAGAGGAAACACGACAGAAAAGAATAGATCAAGTATTCAAATTAGCTAAAGAGCGTAAGAATCCGTTAAACTATGCTGTAAAAAAGAAATTGTTATAAACTAACTCCAACGTCGACAGAGCTAGTAATAGTGATTTATGAGTATAAAATTGAGTTGTGTTGTCTTTGGCAGAACGTTGTTGGTGGAAAATGAATGAATAACCATACTAAAGCACTGCAACTTTTTTGAATAAGTGAGTAGATACTGCCGTACTCATATAATCCCAATAAAAATTCCTACACTCATAAAAATAAGGAACAAGGCCGAAATCTTGGGTAGGTATTTGCTATATTGAATCATGCGATACTGAAAGCGTTGATAAAATTTCAGTGAAATCACGGTTACGCCCACCAATGCGGCTGCTACTGAGATTGCATAAACTAAAATTAGTATTATCGGATTTATGCTCTGGCTGGCTGTGAGTGCTAGAATTACAAACTCTTCTTCATGTACAAATCCTAATACAAAGGCAAAACTAACAATGGATCTCAAGGATGGAGTAACCCTTTCTTGGTGATAGTGAGTGTGCAAATGATATCCTAATTCATGATGCCAATGGGTATGATTATGTTCTAAAGGGGAATTATCTTTGCCATTATGTAGATGTCCGTGTTGGGTTTCAACAAGATCTTCGTCTTTCTCTTTCCAGAATATATATGCTAATATTCCTAATGCAATAGCAGCACCATATCTCATGTAAGCCTCAGGTATCTGAATGTCTAGATTATTAACTACAATAATGTATGCAGCTACAACAGCCAGTGAAGATATGAAATGTGCTCCAGCTATTATCGAAGAACTAATGATACCACTTTGTAATGGTCTCCTACTGCGCATAGCATACAATAAAGCCATAGGCCACCCATGAGAAGGGTTTACACCATGCGAGAGACCAAAGCCTATGATACCTATTAATGGAGCAATAGCTGGCATGCTTAAATCATCTTATATAATTTAAGATGTAATCACGGATTTAAAGGCTTATTCAATTTTAGTTAGCTATCAAGGTTACGCATCTTTTCAGATAGACATAAATTAATACTAAAGGGTACGGATAATAGCAGCCGCCGCTATAGCATCGATCTAATTATGAATTAGGGTTCTAATAGAGTACAATAGCTTTATCTAAGAGCGATCACATCTGTCATCTTAATTATCTGTAGTTGCAATACTCATCCGTACATCACCCCATCCCTGATTCGATCCGAATCCTGTGCTCCCTTTTCCTGCGGTTGCTGTTGTTGAGCGCGAAGAGATTGAATTATCTTTTCCATTCTTGTCCGCAGAGCCGCTCCTTGCTTCCTAAGATGTTGAGTATCTATTTCTAGGCTTTTCTCATCTGTAATTTTATCAAGTGATTCTAGTAGAATAGCAGCTCCTTCAGGATCTGGTATTCCTCTAGTTGAAGATATGAATAAGGCCTTAGAAGCCAGCCCATTTGATAGACAAGAAGATAATAACCCCCCTGCCAATCCGCCGATATATGCAGTATTAGGATATACATTCTGCTCAGAAGTATATTCTGCTTGAGCCTCCTTATCGTGTGACTCTTCCTCCGTATCTTGAATTAGACTAGCCTCATCTGCAACCGCTCCATCACTTGACATAATTATAGGGGTTCTCTTCGAATTAGGTATGCCTTCTACAGCAATACCATCCAACACCATCACCTGCTTGACCTTATTATTTAAAGCCCATTTTGTAACAGTATTCAAAACTGAATGCATGCCCTCTACCATTATAGGAGCTTCACATACCAGTACGCAGACACTGCCCACCTCATTGGAATACAACCGAAATGGGTGTCTAAGTTTTCCTTCAGCATAAATAACCCCCGGTACTATAAACTCAGATTCGACACAGGCAATTTGTTCCATGTGTAGTCTGTTGATAATATAACTAGTGCTTATCGATCCTACTAGACCCGGCCCAGGAAAACCTGCTATTAGGATCGGTGAATCCAATCTTTTCTTTTTCTGTATTACCTTTGATATTGATCTAACAGTTGTCTTTCCTTCAGTTACAAATTTTTCTCTAGAATGTAGAGGATAAGCCGACATCTTTCCAGAAGGTACAGCTTTTTCATGTGTCTTTGATGATGACAATCGCTGTTAATTACGCTGCGTCGATATAAAATTTTAAGTATAGATAAAGCACATAAACCTATTACCGCCTTCAAAAAAAGAGTATGTATCGTTAATATTGGGGAACTACTACGCAATAGGAAATAAAAGTACCCATCTTGGAGGACCACTAAATGAGGGTACACTTGAAAAATACGAAGTTGAGCGTTTAGAATGATCGAACCTCCAACTTTAAACATTGGACCCGCTTTTTGTACCTGAAAAAATAGTCCCATGATGTTAACGCCGAATATTTTATCAAAATGTGATTCAGTAAATGATGGTAGCGAATCAAACTATCCTAGCTTGGCGACTAACAGCGCGCATGGGTATTACACCATATAAGACTATTTTTTTGTGTGCACCCTCCCGAATGGTCGAGTAGGGGACAATAGGATGATTTTTTTGCGCACACCAGAAATTATCTATCTGTCTAGTCGGAGCCGTCAAAGTTGGGGACTGTTGACTTATCAACGCATCGACTTCTTGGGCTTGTTGCTAATTCACCGGAGGATTGCTTATGCCTTATTGGAGTCTGTTCATCAAGTAAGGTAGGTCCTACTCCTCTTTCCTCCAATATGTCAGTCATAATAGGCACTTCGTTTCGTTCCTCCGACATATGCTATTCTTCGTTCTTATCCTATTTATTTTAGATATCGGGTAAGCCAAACGTCGAAATAGACAAAAGAACCTGATAAAAAGACCCGACCCATCCGAGGCGCTGTATTTACGTGATGGAGCCTCTGAACAAAATATACTTCATTCTAACACATTAGTCGGCATAAATGGACAGAGGATTGTTCTAGACGAACTGTAATCCAGAAGCGGAAGGAGCAGAAGATGCAAGTGGAAACAACACTGGTAACAATGGAGATGAAGAAGAAGGAGGTACAGGTAGTGATAATGATTCTGGAGACGGAGGGAGTGAATCAGATAGTAACAATGACGGTGAGGCAGTGGCAATGAAGAAGTGGAATAATAAGTTTGATGCATGAATGGTGATGATGATGACATGAGATGCTACCCCTATATTATTATATATGGCAGAGACGGTAGTCAACGAGAAGAGATAAGATCGAGCTTGAACAAAGTTTCGTTAATCGTATATCCTACTAAGGAATTAACAAGCACAAACCAGATATTTAGTGAGTTTTTGGGCGTAGAACCATATGCTGATGGGCCTTATTACGTGGGATACAAGGTGGGCGATTTGGAGATTGGCCTTGATCCGAATGCTCAGAATGCAGGACCTGTAACCTATATTGATGTTGCAGATATTAAAAGTGCACTACAAGAAATAATAGCATGTGGCGCAACTCTGCAACAAGATGTCAAAGATGTTGCCAAAGGATTATTGGTTGCAAGCGTTAAAGATAAAGACGGAAATATTTTAGGCTTAGACAAAAGCCTCAATAAACTTTTGATTATTCCGATGTGCAAGTTTTTTTCGTGATCCATTCGGGAAACTTATCAATATCTTACAACATGAATAGATTTTAACACTGGTCACTCCTATATAGTTGAAACTAGATGATTGTGAATGCAGCTGAGATCAAGGAGGGTTCAACATCACTTCCACTTCCTCCTATTGGTTCTACTTCCACTGCCATGCAATTGTAGTAATATTTTGTCCTCTTTCTATCATATCTTTATAGACAGCCATCGTATTATTTAGAAATGATAGCTCTCCATCAGGACTGGATGGATTGAAGAATATTATGCCATTGTCTAAAACTATATCTTCACCTACTTGATACCCTATGGATTCGTATTCAGCTTTTGTAGTATCATTTCCTTCTTCTGTTCTTAATTCCATTATTCCTTTTTGGTAAACAATCCCATCAGGATTTGTAACATAAATTCCTGTAGAATTACTAGTATGTTCAATAGTTTTGTTACCATAATTTATTGTCCCAAATCCAGAAAAGGTAACTTCAAAATCCTCCGTAGCAATATCTGTTGTTCTGATCCCTATTGGTTTTAGTCCTGTCGTAGTCGAATGGTCGACTAGGAATGGAGAATCTAGATGGAAAGTATTATTGAGTGGGGCATCAAAGTTTATATCTTCTATTGTATTTTCTCCTTTTGCACCGTTTATTTCATAGTTTGAACTTAAGGCTATTGTTGTGAAACCACCTGTAGTTAGTAACAAAATGTATATTTTAAGATATATGAAAGTCCAATAGTTCTGCTTCTGCTTATTTTTCATATTTATATCTCATATTAGATTAATTTTTTATCGTTATTAAACACGTACGTCTAATGCTGTTTGATATTATTATTAATCCATATTGAGTGGCAAACTAAAGCAAACGTTGCTCCTGTGCCTATTGTTATCCTCAGCCCATATTCTGCCAGCCATGTTTTTCAATTCTCTTGGAAATTAACAATAGAATCAAGAGTCTTTATATCGAACATATTCCACCACCAGATGGGGTAGCTCTTATGTCTAACAATAGGAGAGAGGAAGTGACTCACAATAATCATGACATTCTTTTCACTGGGACTCCGGAAGATACTGCCACCAACAACTCCATGATGAAGTTGTGCCCATACTTATGATAAGAGTAATAACTTTCCTTTTGGAAATCTAGTTACTAAATAGATACGTTAGACTTATAGACTTTCTTTTGTATACTGATGTATGGGTTTATATGGAATTTATGGAACTCACACACAAGAAGCATGTCCTTTATACAATGATGAAAGTAGAAAATACTTGTTAAGGGTTGCTCCTACAATGGCAAAAGATGCAGAAAAGTCTAA
This sequence comes from uncultured Nitrososphaerales archaeon, assembly GCA_963788755.1. GTDB lineage: Archaea > Thermoproteota > Nitrososphaeria > Nitrososphaerales > Nitrososphaeraceae > TH5896. Next base: position 23,842 of record CAWBHQ010000001.1, on the reverse strand, counting down.
TGTCAATATATTAAATCAGTTCCATTCAGTCTTTGGAGCACACATTTCTGTGGGTTGCAGAAGCGGAGAATCCTCACATAATAGAAGAAGTAATGGCCAGGACAGGAGGTAGGTTTAATACACTAAAGATAGTGCCACTGATAACTTTTCAAACTCTCTTAGAAAGATGCAGGAAAGTAGAAGAGGGCTCATTTTTTCCAGAAAATGTTGAATAGATGGATTCGTCTGAGTGTTTAAGTCTAGACTTAGGAATGAGAAATAATAAATTTTGAAATCGAATGTCCATGACCTAGTGAGTGTAATGTATCCCCCGAAAATTGATCATCTGTCGTACTACTACAACAATTGTCGGTTAGAGATGAAATTAACTGACATTGCAAACCGAGTAATTTCTGTAGTAATCGTCAGAGTTCATAAAAGAAAGTGATAACGACAAGAATAGCAACCAGGAAGCGAAGGTTTTATACCACGCTTAGCGTCTTCTGCCAGAAGATTAATACCAGAAGCATTCTGTGCGTCTCGTCATTATCTAATCATCATTTCAAGATCACTCAGAGTATTGTGTATTGCATGAGCCATTGCTTTATGCTGTGATGCCACAGTAAGATCATTTCGTCCAACAAATACTGACGCCAAAGCAATCTCTCTATCAAAGTCACGCACCAAGATATCTCTTAATCTGTTCCCTGCCCTTCTGATATCATCGTCCAGTCCGTAACCTAGTCTTCTACTAAGACAGAGCAGTACCATTTCCCTCTCACTCGAACTGGATATGTGATTACGATTCGCTTGAATAATGGGCCAGCAACAACACTCAGATAGGGAACAATGTGGACAAGATGTTGGTGATATGCTCTCGACACACTCTTTAAGACTGCAGCCACAATCGACGCAAGTCATTTTCATATAGTTTGATAATACTGGGCTACTTATAGCATTAATGCCAGAACTGCAATGATATCTTAAACGCATCCATGGGGTCATCATGTGAAGTTGCTTCCTTATCTAGCATCCCTTCACCATTCTCTACTGTAGTCTTAAACGCAGTGATTAGTTTGTCATGTATTGGATGAATATCCACTTGTCCGTTATGATATTCCAACATTTCTTTTCAATGTGCTAACAAGTTCTTATGTCCTTCGAGAATGCGACAGGAATGACAAACATGTTCAGCCGCCACTATGGGAGAGACGAGATGAGACGATGAAGTTAATCCCAGTTACTTCAACTATACTTTTAGTCCCTTACTAGTTTATAACTATACTTAGTATATTAATACCAATGATAAGAACAAACCTAACGGAAATGCTCCAACGACCACTAAAGCTGTCTGCTGATGCAAAGGCCTGGAAACTTGTCGCAATTGGAGCGGCAATACTCTTATCCGCTGCAGCTATACTCACCTCTGCCCAGGGCCAGACGCAATATCCGCCGCTCAGTGAGTACATGATGCCGCAGGACGCAGAGATTGCGTTGGCGAGGAGCGCTGCTCCTGCCAATGTCTCAGACCGCGCCACTATAAAGGTATTAAATGAGTCCGGATTTGAAGTCGCGATCGAAGGTGATAATGGCTTCGTATGCATGGTCATGCGTGCGTGGTCCGCTCCAACATATACGCCAGTGGCATTCCTTGACTTCGTCTACTATGCACCACTCCGTGCGCCAATCTGCTTTAACCCGGTAGCGGCAGAGACCATGATGCTGTATTATGAGCTGCGCACCGAGCTAGGATTGCAGGGAAAGAACCCGGATGAGATCGCCGATAGTATAGAAGCGGCATATGCCAAAGGCGAATTGCCGAGAATAGGGACGGTGTCATTCGCCTACATGTGGTCTGCTGACCAGGATCTAGGGCCGGGAATTGGTCATTGGCACCCGCACATGATGGTCTTCACTCCATACTACGAAAACTCAATGCTCGGCGGCAATGAGTTCGGTGGTACATTGCCTTTCGTGTCAGACGATGCCGGTACCCCGTTTGCAGTGACCCTAATCCCCACGGACGACGGGTTGGCTCGAAGTGCAGCGAGGTAAACTGTGCGGCGTCCACAGCCATTTTCTTTTCCTTTTTTCTGAAAGTCCTTACCAAATCTTCACAACTATCTTATGGGCTTGAGTTTACTAACTCTGTCGTGTATATCATAGACCTTGATATACTTCTGAAACCGATTGAAACTAACCCTGTAGGACCGCTTAGTATAGTCAGAGTTATAACACTCCGTTACTGGATAAAAGATATTGTCTTATTGGTCAATGGGATAGGCTTCTTTTTTTATATGCTGCTGCTGTTGTCCTTGTCGTTGTTCATCCACATTTGACTATAGATTAACAAATATTTATTGTTAGGATTTCCTCATAATACTACCCGATACATTTAGTTTTATGGCAGCTACAACATGCGGGAATAGACTTCTATATTTTTTATACTTCTATATTTTGTCACAGTAATTTGGAGATAACTAATCGTCTTGGCAACATGGATAAGGATGGAAATATTCGTTAGAGTATTTGACCACCTGTAACTGATTTTAAAGGCTCTTGTCCTCTGTTGGTAAGGAGAGAGTACCCAGCTTATTAACTACCAATGTACTATATTACTTGTTTATGCGATTCTGTATCAAATGAAACAACAAAAATGCCACTATTGTCAACTGATATCGTTAGTCCCTGTTATGATATGGAAATGTATTTAAGGAAATTCCCATGATCAGGTAAAATGGAGAAAGGAGAATCAGCAGCTCTGGGCTCAGATAGTGGAATGGGATTCATATGTATTGCTACTTTTCTTCCACTAAGAAGCTGGAAACATATGATTTCTTTTCAGCTTATGACTTGGAAGGTATTAAAACAAATCAAACGAAGTGATGGTATAGTCAATTATGCTGTAAAAGCTGATTTCCCTAAGAAGCATTTTTGGACTTTTTCCATTTGGAAGGATAAGGATTCACTGTATCGGTTCACGTCTCAAGAACCACATGCTACTGCGATCAAGAAATTTGAAATATGGGCTGGTGAAGGTTCTGCGTTTGTGGAATGGACTAGCAAAAGCAACAAAATAGATTGGAAAGAGGGCTTGCAAAAACTTCAGAATCCTACATTTTACTACCGCCAGAAAGGTTAACGAAAACATGATGCGGCTTCGATAAAGGGGAATTGACTAAAAGAGATAGATGAGCGGATTGGTAGGTCTTTGGATTAAATTCCATTATGATTTGATTATGGCAATGAAGCTAGGGGTAATATCATGCAAGTATTAAAAACGTCAAATGCTTCATTTACTTACACATTCTGATTACTACATTGTCATATAATAAAATTAATGCGAAGCAAAAATGTTGGTATATTTCAAATGAATTAAGCGATTGATGCGTCAGGTATACCACTAATGATAACGCATCAAGAAAGCTCTAACACTCTAAATTTTCAGTTAGGTCTATCTACAAACAATTCAGGTCGAATCAACTACCTGAAGGAAGAGTAGATGCCACTCCAAAACCCTAGTGTTAGTAACAAAAATCCATTTTCATTACTCCTGCTCAGATCTTTGAAAGTTGGTTAACGTAATTGGCGAAGAGATGCACTCTTTGGATTAGTCCATTTACGCATCCATCGTAATAGATCTACAAGGGATTCAGCGAGTTCCATACCTTTGGCTGTTAATCTATACTCAACTCGTGGTGGAATTTCATTATACCTCCGTCGATCAACTATACGATACTTTTCTAATTCGTTAAGCCTGTTTGACAAGGTTCTTGTGCTAAAACCCTTCAATGTTTTTCTGAACGTCTTATATCTTACAGGATTTGTGGAGCAGCATAAGGGAATCAAAATTTCAAGTGTCCCTCTTTTTGTAATTAGCTTCCTCATTTTTAATGTTTCAGACATCAGCAAAAGAGCATCATAGTTTTCGAATTCGCACATAACTTCATCATGCGATACTGCTTTGTTACCTTCTGCACTAATAGTTTCCGCATTTGCCATTAGTGCATTATTTTACCCATGCCAACTTAAATAGTTTCGTATGTAAAACATTGATATGAATACTAAACAAGAAACAATCCTAGTAACAGGTGCTACAGGTACAGTTGGGGGTGAAGTTGTAAAGCAGCTTTCTAAAGATACGCCAAATCATAAAATAAAAGCTGGCTTTCATTCATTAGATAATATAAAAAAAGAACAGGGTAAAAGGATTGAATTCGTGCACATGGATTTCAATAAGCCTGAGACAATGAGAGAGGCATTAGAAGGTGTGAACAAACTATTCTTGCTCAACAGGGACTCTCCTAATATGGTTGAACTCGCATCCAAAGCAATTAAGTTAGCAAAAGATAGTGGAGTAGGAAATATTGTAAGATTATCAGCAAAGGGCGCTGATTTTAAAGCAGAATCTCTCAGCTTACGTATGCATCGTCAGGTGGAGAAAATAATCGAGGAATCCGGAATTCCTTTTACTTTCATTCGTCCAAACGAGTTTATGCAGAATTTTACTAACTTCCATTCAACGTCTATAAAGGGTAATAATTCATTTCATATGGCAGTAGAAGATTCTAAGGTTAGTATTGTAGATGTTCGAGATATAGCCGCAGTTGCAGTTAAAGCACTTACCAACGGCAGAAATAATGATAGATTTAATGATAGGATGTATACGATAACAGGTCCAGAAGCATTGTCTTATTACCAGATTGCCGGGATACTTTCAGACGTAACTGGTAGAAAAATATCTTACCAAAATCTTTCAAAGGAAGATTTTGGAAGTAGCTTAAGAGAGGCTGGTGTAGATGAATGGTTCATAAATATAGTATTACAGATGTTGAATTCCTACTATAAGACAGGTATTGCAGCCCAAGTAACTCATGACATTGAAGAAATAACGGGGGAAAAACCAATTCCGTTTTATCAATTTGCAAGAGATTATCTGCAATCTTTTAGCTGAGATTCCATAGATAATATCGATGTAAAATCTCAGCTTTCTAATATACTGATTGTCTCCTTGTCAGGTTTAAGGTCTAAGCCGTTTGGAACATTCTTTGATAATCGGTATTGGATTCCAGATCGCTTTTATATCTATTAATCGCTTTTCTAAATCTGTAGTATAATTCAGTGCTACTTAGGTTTACTACTATAATATTATTTCTGTTCTTGGTCCCGTTTAAGGCACACTTTTATTAATAGCTTAAGGAACCATTAAATGCATCCCTCTCATAATGGAGTGCTGTCCATCGTTTTCCAATAATTCTAAAAGTCGTTTCAATTGGGCATATATCTTTCTACTATTTCATTATGTTTATAGATCCTGTAGCAATGTTAGTCTAATTTTCTCTCTTGTCTCGTTAGTGTTTGATATTCCTCAGTTCATCTATAGCATATAACATATAGTAGTAATGCTAGTATAGAACTCGAACAGTTGATCTGCAAAAGCAAAGGACTGAACATCCTAGTTTGCGTTGCCAATCATAACAGTATGAATTGCAAATACCCTTATTACTGAAAATGATATTATTAAAGAACATAACATGACTGAACCAACCTCTACCGCCGCCGATGAAGCTGCCGATACGTGCTCTATATCAACAAGCGATGGACGGTTGGAATAGAGGAAGTGGCGAAGTCTTTGCGGCCCCATTTGCAGAAGATGGTGATCTTGTTGGATTTGATGGCACACATCTCAAAGGACGCCAAGAAATCAACTCATTTCATCAGCAACTCTTTGATACGTACGTCAAAGGTACTCGTTTGGTTGGAAAGATTAGGAGTGTGCGATTTTTGACTTCAGATGTTGCGCTAATGCATGTGGTCGGAGGGACGATCATGGCCGGTCAGACAGACATAGAGCCAGAGCGAAATTCAGTACAGACACTTGTGGCTACGAAAGACAATAAAGGAGAATGGCGCCTGGCTGCATTTCAAAATACAAGGGCACAATACTTGGGAAGGCCAGAGCAGGCTCAAGAGCTGACCGAAGAACTAAGGAGACTATTATAGTTTGACTATGTCATCTCAAGAAAACATAAGAATAGTTAGACGGGTTATTGAGGCCTTTAACACAGGAGATACAAGTAATGTTCATGACTTTGTAAGTCCAGATTATCTTAATAGAGAATCACAAAAAGCTAAAGATTCGTACAGGTCCCAACTTAGAGGGCCTGAAGAATTCATAGATACAATCAAGAATTTGCGAAGTGCTTTTCCTGATCTTCATTATGAAGAACAGGAGATTATTTCTCAAGATGATAAGGTTGTATTTATCGGAATTGTAACAGGTACACATACAGGAAGTTTTTTCTTTATTCCTCCAACAGGAAATAAAATCTCTTATGAAGCAGTACACGTCCATACCATCGGTAAGGATGGAAAAATAATTGAGCATAGAGCGATAAGAGACGATCTTAAGTTCATGTTACAACTGGGACTTGTGAAAGCTATATCTCCTGAGTACGATAAATTTCTCAAAATGTGGAAGGAGATAAACTGACATATCAATCATCAAAGGTATCATTAAGGTTCACGTAGTTGAAAGAAAGTTCCCCCAAGTCCTTTTCGTCAAAATTATCCCTTCTAATACTCTCCAGCTCGCATTTACAATATTTTACAAATTTCAAAAGTTAATAATTCAACACTTTAAAATTTACCAAGTAACACATTAATCATAACTATATTCTATTATTAGTTCCTTTCAACCAGTAGCACCCTCGACAACTGACGGGCTCATACTCATTCTTAGTCATGATAATGATCATGATCATGCTCATACTCATTCTAGTCTTCTCTTTATGAAGATTGAGAGTGCTAGAGTTATGATAGAAATTAAAGATAAAGTAAAAAATATCAACGTGTAAGAAACAGGGGAAGGAAATAAACCATTTCCATCTACAAGAGTGGCTTGGTTTGTCTGCATATACATTCCCGCAATAACTGGTCCTAAAGAGCTTCCAACCATTTTAAAGATGACAGTCATTCCTAGGGATATCCCACTAAATGGTCTAGGAGTAGATTCCAAAATAATATTCATGCTCCCGACCTGCACTAAAGATATTCCAGCAGCTATGACTGCTATATTTGCTGATACTAAGGACCCTGTAGAATGAGACGCGAACAGACCAAAACATCCTATTACTGTGATTATGGCTCCTAGTATAGTTGGTTTAGCACTTCCTAACCTAGAAATTATAACACCAGATGATGGTGCAAATAATAGAAATACAATCATAAATGGGAATTGAATACCAGCAATATCTAATGCTCCTCCTCCAAAGCCTAATGGCTCAGGACTTCTTACTATCACGGGAATAGTTTGAAAGATTGCAAATTTAGTAAGGAAAATCAGTACTAGGATGATATTAGCTGAAAGGATAATTTTATTTGTCAACAACTGTAAATTGACTATAGGATAATCTGACCTTCTTTCTATAATCACAAATAGCATTAATGAAATGATTCCTATAGACAGAAAAATTATGATCTGTATGGAACTTGTAACATCATCCGTATCAAAAAATGAGAGTGCCATCAGAAATGAAGTTATTGTAGCTGAAAGGGCAATTACCCCTTTTACGTCTACTGATCTAGTTTGATCATCACTGCTTTTCATTCCTTTTTTAAATCTATTACCAGAATTATTGAAGGCTATCACGTCTTTGGAATCGTTACCAACAACTTCTGATATCTTTTGATCATCATATATGAAACGCCTAATCACAAACCATAAAACAATAGAAACGGGTATAATCGAAAAGAATGTGGCACGCCATCCAAGATTTTCGATTATGCTTGCTCCTATAACCAAACCTATTACCGATCCAACGGCTGACATAGAAGTAAATATACCAACAGCTATCGCAAGTTTTTCTTGAGGAAATTGGCCCTTTATGATACCGAATGCGGTGGGTAGCATAGAGATACCTATACCTTGGATTATCCTAGATACAATAAGGGAAGTAAAATCAGATGAGAATCCTCCCATAGTAATACCAAAAATATAGATCAGCATTATTATTACTAACATTTTTTTACTTCCATGGCTATCAGACAACCTACCGACAATCGGAGCAGATACCGCTCCTGCAATAAGATATGATGATAGAATCCAGGATGAGTTGTTAAATGATAGATTGAAGTCTACAATTATATCAGGAATAGCAGGTAGTAACATAGTTTCGCTATGCATAGTGATTATTTGTGTAAAACTCAAAATTGCAAGTGTTATCCAAGCTGTCCGATTAGTCTTACTTATAGGATTTTTTCTGTCATTATTACTCTCCCACGATTTCGCCATGACCAGCTCAAACGTCCCATTTGAATTTAATTCGTCTATTGAAATTACTTTTACACTTGCAACTTCCATGCACTAATAATGAACCATGTCTCCCATCATCAACTATATGATTAAGGCCTTTAATTCTAGTATACTTATTTGAATATGATTCCATATGACTAGTATTATGCGTAATAACTATTATCCTGGATGTGCACTAAACCAACATTAAGCTTATTATGTGTAACAAAGTAATACAATCAATAGATCAAAAATGGTTCTTTTAAAAAAGGAGTCTGACAGCAGGAAGACAGTATTAAAAACTATGCGAATCCCAAACTATATTAATACTCTTCTTGAAAAAGATGCTGATTCTAAGGGAATAAGTGTTAATGCCCTTATTTCCATGATCATGACCAAGTATGCAGAATGGGATAGGTATATTGAGAGACTCGGGGGTATAACAATAAAGCCACAAGCACTTAAGGAGATTCTGGAAGAGATTGATGAGGATAGGCTTGCTGATATCGCTAAACGTAGTGGCTCTCGCTTTCCAAAAGAATTCGTACTATTCAAGTTCAAGAGAACAAGCCTTGAGACCTATCTTGAATCGCTCAAGCTGATTTGCAAGTATAAAGGATACGCTCGCTATGAGCATGAGAGTGAAGGGTCAGATCATACTATTATACTCGTACACGATCTGGGGGAAAAGTGGTCTAACTTTCTAAGGTATGTTGTAGAAGAGGGAATGAGATCAGTTTCTGGGGTTGTACCTAGATTTGAGGTAAGCCGTGATTCGTTAATTATCAGATTCAAATCGTGATGATTGAAGGATGGCTTTTTGCTACATCAAAGGAGATAACAGAATACTTTTGTGATACGTAGTCAAACAGACAAATCTAAATCCAAATTTAAAACATGTTTCTTTGTAATACATTATGAATGTTGTATCATTTTTGTGGACATCCTCCATAATAGTAGATCTTGGGTATAATACATTTAAATGGCCAAAAAATATGAAAGAACAATTTTGTTAACAGATCCGACAGGGACTGTTGGCAATGCAGTAATAAAGCGGCTTGCGTCCTTAGGTCAGAACATCATAAGAGTAGCTGTTGATACCAAAAACAAGGTTGCTAAAATAAGATATGCAGATGAAATCGCTATTATTGATAACACAAGGACAGAAACCATTGCTGATGCATTAAATAATGTCAATACACTCTTCTTACGAATTCCTCCCGCAGTTGACATGGTAAATGTTTCTTCTAATTTCATAAAGGAAGCAAAGAAAAATGGTGTAAAATTCATAGTAAAATTATCTGCTATGGGCGCTAATCTGGAACCTGGATATTCAAGTGGACGATCTCATAGGGAGGTGGAAAAAATAATCGAAGAATCAGGAATACCATATGTGTTTTTACGCCCAAACTCATTTATGCAAAACTTCATAACTCGCTCAAGCCAAACAGTAAAAAATCAGAATGTGATTTGTCTTCCAGCTGGGAATGCAAAAATCAGCCTTGTAGATGCAAGAGATGTTGCGGCCGTGACGGCTGAGGTTCTAACTGGAAACGGAAGCCACCATGTAAATAAAGTATACGATATAACTGGTCCCGAAGCATTATCACATGACCAAGTTGCCGAGATACTATCAAAGGAGACTGGCAGTCGGATATCGTATATGAACATATCTGAAAAAGATTTACGTGATAGGTTGAAAAATATGGGCATAGGAGATTGGTATATTGATAATGCTTTGGAATTGTATGACATGTATAGATCAGGTCATAGATCTCTCGAGACTACTGTGATAGAGCAGATTACCGGACAAAAGCCAACTTCTTTTTCACAATTTGCAAGTAATTACTTCCAAAATGGACTAAGCTGGCCAAATCAGTCGAGCAGTGTAACCGGATGGTCAAAATTTGAATAAGAAGGTTTAAAACCTAATTAGAAGTTGGTGCCTATTTTTCATCCATCACACAAATTGGTCTATACCCGATCGTACGTTAGTGCCTCGTTTCAGATAAGATTAAGTTTAAATTATTTGGATGAAGATTGATTGACAATCCTAAACACGCTTGATATAAATTGAAATAATCCTGAACTTTATGCTTGCCTGAACTTACCAGGACTTCACTTGCTAACGATATCTTCACTTACCAATTTAAATACTTTCTATATTATAGTTAGTATAGATATGCAAGACGGACAAATTGCATCTGTACGAATCAGCTCAAGTAACGTACGACGACATTTCAGAAAGTTAAATTCTAACAGCAGTCAGTTACTAATTCAGATGATGATTATAACAACATTAGGTCTTCTTATAACAATCTCGATTAATCTAATAAGTCCAACAAGTCAAAGGCCATTCCAGCAATATGTGTTTGGCCAAGAGAGCACAAATGTATCATCATCATTAACGTCAGAAAAGACGGGTACTGGTTTAACCTTTCCTCAAATTCATAACTTTTCTTCTACACCTCCTGCTCCAGTCAATTCATGGTTTATTGAAAGTGAAAACGGAGTAGTCATAATAGATGCTCAACGTACCTTATCTGAAGCAAACAATGCTCTTGATGAGATCAAAGAGTTAAACAAGCCTATTCTGGGGGTGATAATAACACACCCTCATCCAGACCACATCGGTGGAACAGCAGTTCTACTAAACGGAACATCCAATGTTCCAATATATTCAACTCAATCAACCTATGATATTATGAAGAATGATACTGGAGGACTAATAGCCTTTGCGAAACAACTTCACGGGGATGACTATCCTGATCAAGTAATGTTGCCAAATAGGATCGTAAAATCAGGTGAAAATTTCACTATTGACAGAATCACTTATAACTTTGAAGATATTGGACCGGGAGAGGGTGGTAATATGATGTTGATATATCTTCCAGAGCAGAAGCTGTTGTTTACTGGTGACATCGTCAACAATCAGATGCATCCTGCCTTAATTGAAGGTCACTCTATGGAGTGGATAAAACAAATTCATTACATTGGGGAGAATTATCCAGATGCAATAATACTATTTCCAGGACATGGTCAACCCGGATCACCTGTGACTTTACTAGACGAACAAATGAAATATATCAATACATTCAGATCATTGGTTGAACAACAAATGCAATCTTCAGGAGAAGTAGGAGTCGAAAGTTCAGCAAATATTACTGACGAAGGTAAGACTAGGATCAAGAGCGAATTGCAGAGGCTATACCCCAATTATCTTCACGTTGCCTTGATGCCATTGGACACTATGTTTGATCTGAATATAGATGCAATTGCAAAGGAGATAAATCAGGACGGTTAATGGTATTATGTCAAAACAGAAGGTAACCTTTCAAAGCGAAGGCTTGAAAGTTGTTGGTAACATGTTTAGACCTGATAACTATAGTAAAAAATCTTCATTATTACCAGCAATATTGGTAGCTGGTGCAATGACAGGCGTTAAAGAACAGATTGCGGGTAGTTATGCAGAGCGCCTCGCCAAATCAGGCTTTGTTACTTTAGCGCTAGATCATAGGCATTTTGGTGAAAGCGAGGGGGAACCAAGACAGCATGAAGATATTGCAAAGAAAATCGAGGATTTTAAGAATGCTGTAAGCTTCATGTCCACAATAGAAGATATCGACAGAGAAAAAATAGGAGCTTGCGGAATTTCAATGGGAGGCGGCTACATGTTACAACTAGCTGCATTTGATAGAAGGGTAAAAGCGGTTTCAATTGTCGCTTCAGGTCTCAATCTTGGTGATACTCTCTTGGAGATGCTTGGAAAAGAAGGCTTTGTTAACTTTCTAAAAGACCATAACAAAGCTAGACAGAAGCATTACGAAACAGGAGAAGTTCAATATATACCTGCCGTAGCTACAGACAACAAACCAGCGGCAATGCCAGGAGACGAGCCCTTTGAATATTACGGAACTTCACGTGCTTGGAGTCCTGGTTGGGTGAATCGTTATACGACTGAATCAATTGAAAACTTAATGTCGTTTAATGCTGTACCCTATGCACATCACGTTTCACCCACTCCCTTATTGATCGTTCACGGAAGGGAGGATAAATATTGCCTTCCAAAATTTGCACAGCAGGTATATGACGAGGCTGGTGAACCTAAGGAAATTCTGTGGATGGACACTACTAATCATATTGACCTTTACGATAATGAAAAGTATGTCGTTCCTGCAATAAAAAGAATAGTAGAATGGCTCAACACTCATCTCAGCTGAACTAAGTGGGCAGAATGGCTCAACACTTAACTAAGTGATCTTTTGAAAAAGTAATCACTATTCATTGAGTAATTACTGCATAAGCAATAATAGCTTTATAAACTTCATCATACTAATTAAATAATAATGGGCCAAAGTGATAAGATAGCCCCAGAAGGATTTCATTCTATCAGCCCTTATTTAGTTGTGAGAAATGCAGCTAAAGCAATAGAGTTCTACAAAAAGGTGTTCGGTGCTGAAGAACGTTTTCGGATGCATGGGCTAGATGGTAAGACTATCATGCATGCAGATCTCAAAATAGGAGACTCTGTCTTTATGCTGACTGAAGAATCTACTGAGATGAAAACTCTCTCCTGAATCTATAGGCGGAAGTCCATTTGGAATTCTTGTTAATGCTATAAGTGAGGTTAATGCAATAGTACCTAATAGACCTACATAGAACCAACGTGTATTCCAGTTTAAAGCCATTGGTATCGCCCAGAAGATTTGTGCTATTCCAGATATAAGGAATAAGCCATCAGTGTATGGAAGTAATTCCATGGGAAAATTAAGAGGCTTCATTGAAGGCCCGATCATCATTAGGTGTAGAATCCCTGCAATCATAGTAGTTGCTGCTGCTATATAGAATAGAACATGATTTTCTAACAAAACAGCTTTTACGCCAAACCGTATGACACTTGACAATTACCACAAACCTCCAACTATGTCATTCTTGATTGATTCACAGTTCATACCATATAATGGCATCAATTTCTTAAGTAGTATAATTATAATCCTTTATCATGTATGTTGATGAATTATGATTAAACATACTACTTGGTAATCAGTAACGAACAATCTTGGCAGATCAAAGATAATATGTAGGAGCGTTAATCTTTGTAAGGTGCCCATTGTAACCATTTTATAGAAATAATGGAATTTGTTAGTTGGTTGGCCTTAGGTTTCACCAATGTCCCGGCTTACGATAGTGCAGTCCGTTCAACATATGTTTGCACTGCACTAGAAATATAATCCACACCTATACGATATAGAACGAATCAGGTTCTGCAGGCTTTGTGTTCGTGATCATGAACGCCCATATTGTGAGAAATGGTGAATATTAGGTACAGCCTAATTTACAATTAGGAAACGTTTTTCCGGCAACCGTGTATATATGTCTATTATTCATATTGATGTGAATGATGAGTTATTATAAATCATAATATCCTATTCAAAGAAGGAGGATTCTCTATTAATCATACCCGGAATATACAAAACTTATTGAGCATCGCTCTTGTATCAGAGATATGAGTAAACTGATGTATGTAAAAAAACTAGAAGTAAAGAAGGAACCAATACCTACAGATAAACACTTAACGACCAACCATAGGACATTGATGCACACGATCGTAGTCGTCGTAGGGTTGTCAATACTGATAGGAGTCGGGTTCGCATATGTGGGATACACCTCGGGTCACTTTTCAGAGGCATATGTGTTATGTAAGTACGACGTGTTATCACAGGTAAGGATAGGTGTATACCAATCTGCAAACGAAATTACTGCGGCGCTACAATCATGTAATGGAGTAACCAGTTAGAGAAATAGATTTTACGTCAAAGCACAAAGTCTGGATTGGCTCGTCACAAACATACATGGTAGGACGGCCAATACGTTTCTACACATTCCTCGAGTCGGCCAGATCATCTGATCCATGATCTTAACATATTCAGTCTAATTATGTAAATATGCATACATCAAAACTTCGAGTACTGTCCTACAACTTAATATCATCCTCTCATAAATCCGATAGTAAATCTTATTGCAAGACTTCCAGTTTAGGGGAATACCAAGATTTGTCATCACCAATTCTGCTGGGACAGTGCCATTGCCATTAAATCCAGGAATTTGTTGTGTGTTCCAAACTCAGGGAAGTAACTATCTATCTGTGATTTCAAAATGCTGAAATATAGAATCTTTGGATAGTCTATTGAGTAAAAATTCAAATGATTTCTTGATAATATCTTGATGAACTATGTGTCCTCTTTTTGGCAGATTTATGTAATAGTCCTTGTCAATCATAACTTGGTGGGTCGTCTAAGTATAATTTTATTATCTCATTTCTTATGCCGCTTATCTGATTCTTCTTTATATAGAAGGTAGCGTTTTTTAAAACCACTACCAAGGGTATCAATATATTGATCTGCATTACGTGGTTCAATTGCTCTTGCAAGTAATATGATTAATCGTTTTACATCCTTATCATAAACCAACTGTTCATTTACGATTACAGATAACAACAAACTGAATGATTTGGAAATACCGAGAATATGAAATGAATGTAATAGATATAATGCTGCATCAAGATAGTCCTCATCTAATACTGCTAAGCAGAAATCGAATAACAAATATTCGATCGGATATGAGCAACCTATCTCATGCAGCTGGGTATAGCGCTGCCGTGCCGATTGAAGAAGTAAGATATTCTTCCATTGTTTCATATACTTTGCTTCTCGTATTTCTTTTTCTAGTTCTTCATTTATGAGCCTTATAATATCCCTCAAGCTGCCATTATGACGCAAACTGTCAAAGTAAAATTGAGAGTCAATCGTTATATTCTCTGCAAACCGACCATTAGTCGGAAGATTGCCACTGATTGGTATGTATTCGATTAGCTTCAGTATTTCTGTTGAGCCTAAACTACCCGATTCGCTCACGCCATATTATCTATAACTGTGTAAATTATATTAACTGTATTATTAGACTTAAACTGTAACTAGATAATCACTATATTGGGTACAAATGCGTTTGCAATCGAAGCAACGTATCATCTCTGGATATACGCTAATGAGCATGCAAATGAGATTTACTTTTACGCTAACCACTAACTTAGAGCAAATGTAAAGTATACTTCTAGCATTTACTTAGCCTCATCTTACAAGGAGGCAAGCTATCTACTCGGATTATATCCTACCAGTTTAACTTGCTTGAAGAGACACGGCTTTACCATAATTTCATTATTTGCTTTGATTTTACATGCAGTGAATGCCAGGCTACTGCCAACGACAGATATGTCAGTATACAACTATCGAAATTCTACAAGATAGATGATGACAAAATTGTCTGCATTTTTTGATCTCAATCGTGATGAAAATAAGAATGATAATGACGATCAGGTTGAATATCTATCTCATCCTATTGAAGAGCCGAAGCATTCTCTCTTGCAGCATTCCATAGAAGTCGCAATAAGAACAAGAGAGCTGCTTTTCTATGCTTGGGGATCAGGAAACAGCTTTTGAAGCGCTATTATCGGCGGAAACCCAAACCCAGGTAACCTCAATCGAACAACTATGTCAGCAGATGGAAGATGCCCGTGAATTTCCAGAGGCGATAAGGGGAGTATTACCTTTTATCGAGAGCCTACTAATCTCTAGTACAAATAGGGACACGGATCTTGCTGCAGAAATAATAGATTGCTTGGAGAGGGTCTTCGAACTCTTAAGTCTAGGGGTACCAGAATGGACATGTGGCTATCATAAATTCACAAAGTTAATCGCTGCACTAAGGACTACAGTAGAGAAGGGAGAGGCAACTACGATAATGAGCCGAGTATGGTTATACGCTCACCATCTCACGTATGAGTCCGTTTTGACTATATTCCGTGCCGTGTTTTTCGCATAGACTGATTGGCCTGTTGGTAGTTTTCACTGTAGCATGCCATTTTATACTCAAAGAGCATCCATTTACTTGACATACTGCGTCTCCTGCACTTCCTCCGTCTTCGGTACCCATAATCAGCCCATACTTCGTCGTGAATAAAAGGATTACTTTAGAATACAGAAATGGACTAATGGCTATTCATCATAAATACAACAAACTAATCACTGCTTTGAGGACTGCTGTAGAAAATGGGGGAGGTTCACTAGATAAAGATGCTACTTCATTTTGATGAGGCTTTTGACGCATTCCGCCTATACTTGATCTTTTGGCATCAGTAGCGTAGGTAGTGGGTGACTTTTTTTGTGTAAGTAGTTTTATGATTAGTCTTTACGACGTATTGATGAGATTATAGCATATACCAATCCAACTAATAATCCAAATCCAAGTGGAATAAATACGGCCGCTTCTTTTATGTCAAATACTTGCATCAACAAATATTCAAACATTCCAAACCGTACAATTCTAATCATGAGAAATAAGTTTTGATTAACTTTGTTATCTACCTTGGCTGGACGCTTCTATATCTTATTATTTAGATCTCTTGTATAAAAACTTCTGCGATCTGTTGTGCTGCACAAGGTTGTTATCTGTTTGAAGGCCTTCCAGTGCCGTTTTGCCAAGGAACATAAGGCAATGTTGGCACATTGCAAAGAACTGATGAGGTCAACACGACGACGGATTATCCACATTCTACGACGTTCCTTTAGGTGCATCACCTGGGCACATTCAGTACAACGGTATCGGCAGCGTAGGCGCTAGATTTGATTCTAGTGCATCTGGGGTTAATGCAGCAGTGAAATCTGTATTTGTAAGGTTTAGGAATACGGTGCACCTGGAAATGTCACTGTTGGAGTAAGAAAGAAATCTGATGGTACACTTGTACCTATTAGAACATGGAATATACGAGATTTTGATACAGGATTAAACAAATACTGGATCTTCAATCCAGATAATACTTATCCAATGGTGGCAGATGACATTGTTACTGTAGAGTTCCCTGCTTCAGCAACAGATGGAATAGAACTGATGACAAATCTTGATGCCACTGATCAAGTGGCTACGCATGCCAGAAATATGCAGGAACTTGGACAAATGCGACTAATCCATTCGCAATGATAATATCAGGCAAGGTGTAAGAGTAGTAGCGATGCATGCTAGCGTCCGAAAAGATACTGATTTTTGTTTGTCAAAGTTAACCCTTTTATCAATCAATATCAATAGTGTGAAGTCTGTTCACACTATTGTTCTAGAAGATACTAAAATATACCGATCATAAAACTGTAGGCTGAGTCTGAAAGTATCTAGGATATCTCTCTCTCTGATTGCGATTACCTTTACTATATAACTAAATAACTTGATTCCTTCGAAAAAATATCCTATCTTTCTGAGTCTCTTTATGTACGTTTGAACCTTTCGAGTAGCCCACTGCTTTACTCTATGATATTTAGCACGTCCGGTATTTACCTCTATGTTGAATGATGTTCGAAGATGAATCAGAATATAAATCCACGAGTAAAATACGAATCAATCACGTTCCTCCGTCATCAGAGGACTCCTCCCCGATCTCTTCTGCTGGTAACTCTTCCTCCTCCTCCGCTGCCTTCTAATAGCAGATCTTTCAACTCTTCATTGTTAGCCCTGATCTGATTTGCAGCTAGAACAAGAAGCGAACCCTTCTCCTCAGTAACCGACTGATTTTCTATGACAATGCTCGACCCGTTACTAAAGGTTACATTCATAAATACTGAGGCTGAGGTTTGAGCCATAGATTCAGGTGTCATTTCGACCTGACCTAAGGCATCAGAAACTGTGGCTACGACCAGAGCGGTAGCAGACAAAACAAGTACTGTCACAAAGGTTCTAATCGATATAGTATATCGTCGCTCATCCATCTAGATCTGTTTCCACCCTGTTATTCCACTTCGGATCATTGCATTATCTAGTGCCATATAAACTGACTGCGTAGGTCAGCTTGCTTTATCCTATCTTCATTCACAGTGTTGTATGATAATAGCAACTTTAGGATTATCACATCATACGAATCATTATTGTCATTGAGTTTGATGTTACTTAAGGCACGAATCAAATCCATTGTACAAGCTCGTAAAATAGTCTGTACTTTTTCATCTTGCAAGAGTGGACGGGCCTTGATTTTCTTACCCTTTAGTTCTCTGATGAGTTTTCAACTCTTTAACGTCTGTTAACTCATCATTCCCTGTCTGCTATAGCTTATAAGCTGCCTTTATATTATGATCGACTACCATTATTGCCATCTCTCCTTAAGCCTCCTGCATCATTTTAATCGCTACGGCTAAAGGTCTATTGGCTGCAGTGTTGGCCCACGTCGTACCGTTATGCTTACCTGGGATTGCTTCGGTAGTGGATACAGGTATGTCTATGCCCATCAGTAGCCGAGGATCGATATTCTATCGATATACGGTCATTTGCCATCAAGACGTAGGACGATGAGGGAGTACCCTCCACAGTTGCAATTCAGTTCTGGCATTGAGTTTAATGTTTTGTTTGCTATTTTATCAGTATAAGTACTAACTTCTCAATATGGGTTATATTTCCTCAGCGTTCGTGGATATAAGATATTTTATTTTGTAACGTTCATAATCTTTGGATAAATGTACAAAATGAGAGATAACATATATTGGAACGATAGTAGTGGCCAGATAAGTGTCATCAACTTGTCTACTATTGGTGGAGCAACACTGAATGCTGTCTGGAAACAGAAGAAGGAAATGTGGTATGTAGTTGATTCAGGAAGCAAAAAGAATGTAATAGATGTACTTACACCACGCCAGTTTCATGAAGCAATAGAGAATGGAAAGTACTCCCTCAAATGGTAAACTATTGAATGTATTTCGCAGCTTGCATAACAGCTGATAAAAACTGTTAGATGAAATAGTCCACGTACTGCAAGTATAGCACAATAAGTTAATCACTGCACTTAGAACAGCGGTAGAGAAAGGTGATGGGACTTTAGACAGGGAGGCCACCAGCGTTGATGATTTGTTTGATTCTTTCAGATTAAGTTTAATGTTCTGGCATTAGACTCCTGAGGTTTACTATCACTGAGTTGTAGTCTGTTTTAACCTATGTTAGCGTGCATTCTACGTTACCTGTAAGGGTTAACAAAGTCCAGAAATCGCTATAAAGTATATCTACATTGTCTCCGCAATCCCCAGTTATTCCCACCGCAACATCAATAGGGGGAACGCCGTCAGGATCATTACAGAAGCCTGGATTTTCAACGCCGCTTAATGAAAATGTGCTTCCATCAGTAGTTCCAATTGCAAGTACACCTTCTCTGGTTACACGAGGCTCCCCAGAGTTATCGGTGAAGTAAATAGTATAGGTTCCAGATGTTGTTGTTCCATCACTTTCTGCTGAGAATTGCACTGAATATGGTTGGCCAGGAAACTCCCCTTCGAGACACGTTAATGTTATTCCTGTTCCAGATCCCGTAATGGTAAAGCCAATTGGTTGTGGTGGGGGCCTTTTCTGTTCTCCAGTTTGAGGTCAAAGTTTACAAGAGGTTCTTTTATTAGTATTGAACAGTCTATTTGAACGTTCTGAACAAAACATCTAAACAGCCCATAAGGTAAATTAACTTAGCGTCTTGAACAAAAATGTGTTCAATTGCAGCGTTCAATTGCTTTGAGCGTGAAACATCACTAATAGTAGTGATTATCTGTTAACGGTTAACAAATTTGTAAACGCAGGACAAATCTGTTAACGAAATCTGTAAACAGTTGTTAACCGACTTTCAGCGTTCAATTGCTTTGAGCGTGAAACATCACTAATAGTAGTGATTATCTGTTAACGGTTAACAAATTTGTAAACATGTGTGTAAAGCAGGGATTCCGGTCCGCGAATTCCTCAGATTGCTGTTTATGAAATAATCAGAACCAACAAAGTCATTCAACGATCATATCTGGGAAATTGGGGAAAGGTATGAGTCAATGCTTGATTCAATAATAGTAAGAAGTTACTGTAAATGCTTGTCATCTTGGTTGCATAAGAAGCATGGATAGTTGATCTGCTGATAGGCTTTCAGGCCTTCTTCTGACTTACAAAAATTGGCATTCTATTTGTATTACCTTAAGCTTAGTATTAGCTGTAAAGACTAAAAAGATTTGGTTTTTTTGATGTTATGCAGCTAGTAAGTTAGCTGATTAGCTAACTTACTAAGTGAACTCTGTTATCTCTGTTATCTGTCCTGATATCGCCTCTGTTGATACTTTGAACGGTTCACATAATGCAGTTCCTTCATTTATTCTGTCATTTATCAAACAGACTAATCCATCTCCAACGGGATTGATTCCTAGTGCTGCTAAGTCAACGTTGAAGTTATGATTATCTAGATCATCTAATTCGCTAAAGTCCTGACTCTTTATTGCATTAATGGCATCGTCTACATCATTGCTTCCGGTATTGCCATTGTCATAATCCTTGTCACTGTCTGCCTCAATGACTCTCCAAATATCCTGATCGATTCTATCATCAGGTACTCTGAAGTCTTGGCATTGAACCCAACCATTATCGATATTCATCATACAGACTATTGCATCTCCGTTGTCTTTGATGCTCAAGCCAATGATGTCCACGTCTGGAAAGTCTTTTGTATTATGTATGGTCTTGTAAATGTTGATCTTGTTGATGACGACCTTATGCCGCTCATCGTCTCCATTGTCATCGTCATCGTCATCTGGATCTTGTCCATTGCCACCACATGCTACCAGCCACGGATTCTCCTCACAGACTCTTTCCTTAAGGTCACATGATGGAAAGTTAGGATTCATTATGTAGCCTTCATCACAAGGAGTTGAATCTGGAATACATCTTCCCGATTCATCATCTTCATGGGAATGGTATCCCTTTGGGCATTGGTCGTGTTCTGGAAAACAGTTGCCGTTCTCATTCATAATATAACCTTCTGGACATTGTCCGTCAACTGGAGGAGGACATGTGGGACTGTTATCAGGGTCTGACAGACATGGGTCTATTGGTTCTGGTGGTGTTGGTATTGGTGTTACTGTTGCATCAGCACAGTCTAATAGGTCTTCTTTAAATGTTCCATCGTTGCACGGGTATAGACCAGTCTCTTCATCATAGTCATATCTGTCACTACAGGCTTGTACATTTGTGTCTACTAAATCGCAGTATGGTAATGGCTCGTCCTGTAGTGATGGATGATTAGGACAGTCGCTCAAATCTTCAGCACATTCACACTCATGCCCTCCCTGTCCTGCATTACAGACATTACCGTCATCTGTTACACAGTCTTGAAATGAACCATCGCATTTAGGGAGTTCTGCTGCTGGCTGTTCTGTTGCTGCCGGAGTCTCTTCTGTTGCTGCCGGAGTCTCTTCTGGAGGAGCTGTATCACTGCTATCCTCCTCAGGCGCTACCGAAACCTGATCTGATTCTCCTCCTCCTCCTGTTCCTTCTGTACTACTGTTACCACTGTCGGATTCAGGAGAGGTAGAAGCAATAACCAGCTCGGCATTGCTTATAGTCCCTAAACATACGCTGAGTACCGCAGCGATCATAAGATAAACAGAACTTTTGTTTATCATATCGATTCTATCCATCTTTTCGTGATACTGCTCTATGGGCTTTCTTCAGGTATCGTATAGAAGATACATTCTTTTCGTTATTACCTTTTCTTGCTAATAATAATTACTCGTCAGTCATTCCTTTGTGATCTTTATAGTCAGAGGATCTCGAAATGGTTAACATTAATTAGTTCCTAAATGTATCGGGACCAGTCCAAATGTTTAGTCCAATCTGTCAGCAAACGCCACCGTAATACTGTACTCTTACTTCTTAGTTGCTGTTCTTGTCGATGT
Organism: uncultured Nitrososphaerales archaeon; assembly: GCA_963788755.1. Classification (GTDB taxonomy): domain Archaea; phylum Thermoproteota; class Nitrososphaeria; order Nitrososphaerales; family Nitrososphaeraceae; genus TH5896. The sequence goes on along the minus strand of CAWBHQ010000001.1, from coordinate 1,792 downwards.
TTGATTCCTTTATAGAATCACGTAGAGAATATTAGGTTACTTCTAACGTCCAGTCTAGCTTATCAACCCGACCCATCTTCATGATTTAATAAATATAACCAGTGATTAATACTCGGCATTATTTTGATATTTTCATCTTTAGTTTATATAATGTAAAGCCCATGAATCATTATTATTCAAAGCTTAAATGGTTATTGGATAGTTAGTTCGACTCAAATGAGAGGCATGTTGAATGAATCACATTCCTTAGGAATAGCAGTACATCAGCGAGATGAATCTAATGATATAAAAGAAATTAGTAGTTTGGCAGATTATCTAAAGATTATTACGTATGATCACAATGAAATATTATTGCACATGTAGTACATTGGTGGTAACAAGATGTCGACTGTTGCTGTTGCAGTTGAATATGAATACAGTTGCTTAAGTTAGTGAATTCAGTCACTTTCACAATTAGATTAATTAACAGTTTATTTCCATAATAATCAATAAAATTACACAATATTCACCATCAAAGTTTAACCTGTTTATTTGGCATCTGATAAGGATACTATTTACAGTTTGCAGGACTGACAGGGATACTATTTAGCTCTAGAGCAAAGAGAAAATCGGAAGAGAGGAAATCTACTGCCCCTGCTACGTCTGGGGGGAAAGAAAAGGTGCAATCTAGAAACTTTTATATTTTTTCAAAATTGTCAATTTAGACATGGTTTTTTTCCAACTGAACATAAAGATAGTAATATTACTTCAGTCGAAATGGAAAAAAACTTACACTCTTAGAGTTCTAACATATCATATAAATGGAATTATTAATGTATATTTGTGTATTGCAAGTATATAACAATAATATGCGGCTCGCCTGCTTACTTGGCCTAAGTTGTATTGATATGACTTAGGTCTTCTAATCAAATATCTGTAGAATTGCACCCGGTAATGAGTCTTCATGACCTAAAGAAAGGGATACCGTACGCCAATAGTGGATCCGGCCTATTCTATCTTTAATGTCACTTATTAAATTCACTTAACATCCAATTATTAGAGTTTATCTTAAATGTCAGCTCTTAAGGCGTTCAAAGATGATCCTAATATGTATAGATATTTATACATGAAATCAGATTTCACAACCGCAGAATTGATCTCAAAGATACAAAATATCAAATCTAGCTGTTACCAATTATAGAGCTATACTAAGATCTAATATTTTGCTAGTAATTAACGTCTTCTAGCAGCTATAGTATGTGTTTGTTCTATATACCATCTTATATTGTCTTTGAACTTTGACCACCAATCAAGGAATGCATCACTACTTTCTGATTCAAATAGTAAGAATCCATTATATTCAGTTCCCCAAGCATGATTATATTCACCAGCTAGTTCTATTCCTGATGGCAAATTATTCCTTAGATCATTCCACTCAGATTTAGCTTTAGCCGCCTCATCAGTGTTCATACTCTTGAATCTATAAAAGACCAGAAATGTGGTTGCAGCCATAAACGAATATAATATTAGATACTATTATGTGTTCTCATTGTAATTTAGAGGATATGATCACACCAATACCTCATGCTGTTATTCTCCGCAGGGGTGTAGTCGACCAACTGAAACCGTTAGGTGGATGTAGCATAAGCAACGGTGCAAAGACTATTTGATGTAGTATGTGTAATCGTATATTTTAATGAAGTAGTGTTAACCTACAACAGTACCTTCCAGGCAACAACCCCTACATTCTTTCAGGGAACATTTACTTGTGTCATATGTTATTGATGACAATTTGGGCTATATATTAAATCTT